>NZ_QDAH01000080.1 GCF_003075415.1 Microvirga sp. KLBC 81 | reverse complement strand
GTCTTGCCATGGTCGACGTGACCAATCGTCCCGATGTTGCAGTGCGGCTTCGTCCGCTCAAACTTTTCCTTCGCCATCGTGGCACCCGTTCCTTTGATATTCCAATATTCGCTTTAGTGGGTTCAGGCGTACTTCGCCTGAACCTCGGCAGCCACGTTCGACGGCACCTGTTCGTAGTGGTCGAACTGCATGGTGTAGTTGGCCCGGCCCTGGCTCATGGAGCGCAGGGTGTTCACGTAGCCGAACATGTTGGCGAGCGGGACCATCGCATTGATGACCACGGCATTGCCGCGCATGTCCTGACCCTGGATCTGGCCACGACGGGAGTTGAGGTCGCCGATGACCGAACCCGTGTAGTCCTCTGGGGTCACAACCTCGACCTTCATCACCGGCTCGAGCAGAACCGAGGAGCCCTTCTGGAGAGCTTCACGGAGAGCCGCGCGAGAGGCGATTTCGAAGGCCAGGGCCGACGAGTCGACTTCGTGGAAGGCGCCGTCGATGAGCTCGACCTTGAGATCGACCACCGGGAAGCCGGCGATGACACCAGCACCCACGACCGACTGCAGGCCCTTTTCGACGCCCGGGATGTATTCCTTCGGAACCGCACCACCGACGATCTTCGACTCGAAGGAGAAGCCAGCACCCGTCTCGTTCGGCTGAACAACCAGCTTCACGCGAGCGAACTGGCCCGTACCGCCGGTCTGCTTCTTGTGGGTGTAGTCCACTTCGGTCTTCTTCGTGATCGTCTCACGATAAGCCACCTGCGGAGCACCGATGTTCGCGTCGACCTTGTAGGTACGACGGAGAATGTCGACCTTGATGTCGAGGTGCAGTTCGCCCATGCCCTTCAGGATCGTCTGGCCAGACTCGGTGTCGGTGGAGACGCGGAAGGACGGGTCCTCAGCAGCGAGCTTGGCGAGAGCCAAACCGAGCTTCTCCTGGTCCGCCTTCGACTTCGGCTCGATGGCGATCTCGATGACGGGCTCGGGGAACTCCATCTTTTCGAGGATCACGGCCTTGTTGGGATCGCAGAGCGTGTCACCGGTGCGGACTTCCTTGAGGCCAGCCAGAGCGACGATGTCGCCGGCATAGGCTTCCTTGATGTCTTCGCGGTTGTTCGCATGCATGAGGAGCATGCGGCCGACGCGCTCCTTCTTGTCGCGGGTCGAGTTCAGGATCGAAGCGCCAGACTCGACCTTGCCGGAGTACACGCGGCAGAAGGTGATCGTGCCCACGAAGGGATCGTCCATGATCTTGAAGGCGAGCATGGAGAACGGCTCTTCGTCGGAAGGCTTACGGACCGTCTCCTCCTCGGTCTTGAAGTCGATTCCCTTGATCTCGCCGCGATCGATGGGAGACGGCAGGAAGTCGACGACAGCGTCGAGGAGCGGCTGAACGCCCTTGTTCTTGAACGCGGAACCGCAGAGCACCGGGTGGAAGGCGCGACGCTGCACGGCGGTGCGGATCAGGCGGCGCAGGGTCGCCTCGTCCGGCTCCTGACCGTCCAGGTAGGCCATCATGGCCTCGTCGTCCATCTCGACCGCAGCCTCGACGAGCTTGCCGCGATATTCCTTGGCCTGATCGAGCAGGTCAGCCGGGATCTCCACCTCGCTGAAGCTCGCACCGAGAGCCTCACCGGACCAGACGATGCCCTTCATCTTGATCAGGTCGATCACGCCCTTGAAGTCGCTCTCAGCACCGATGGGGAGCTGGAGGCAGACAGGCTTGCCGGCCACGCGGTCGATGATGTCGGCCACACACTTGAAGAAGTTCGCGCCGGTCTTGTCCATCTTGTTGACGAACACGATACGCGGAACATCGTACTTGTCGGCCTGGCGCCAAACGGTTTCGGTCTGGGGCTCGACACCCTGGTTGCCGTCGAGCACACAGACAGCACCGTCGAGGACGCGCAGGCTGCGCTCCACCTCGATGGTGAAGTCGACGTGGCCGGGGGTGTCGATGATGTTCAGACGCTTGCCGTTCCAGAAGCAGGTGGTCGCAGCGGACGTGATCGTGATGCCACGCTCCTGCTCCTGCTCCATCCAGTCCATGGTAGCGGCACCCTCGTGCACTTCACCGATCTTGTGGGACTTACCGGTGTAGTACAGGATGCGCTCAGTCGTCGTCGTCTTGCCGGCATCGATGTGAGCCATGATGCCGAAGTTGCGGTAGTCCTCAATCGCGTGCGAGCGGGGCATCGCTTAAGCTCCTTACCGTTACCAGCGGTAGTGCGAGAACGCACGGTTGGCTTCGGCCATACGGTGGGTATCTTCGCGCTTCTTCACGGCATTGCCGCGGTTGTTCGAGGCGTCGAGCAGCTCGGCGGAGAGACGCTCGACCATGGTCTTGTCGTTGCGGCCGCGAGCAGCCTGGATGATCCAGCGGATCGCGAGAGCCTGACGGCGCTCGGCACGAACTTCGACCGGGACCTGGTACGTCGCACCACCAACGCGGCGGGAACGAACCTCGATCGCCGGGGCGACGTTGTCGAGGGCCTGCTTGAAGACCTCAAGCGGGTTGGCCTTGGCACGGTTTTCGACGACGTCGAACGCACCGTAAACGATACGCTCGGCGGCGGACTTCTTGCCGTCGTACATGATGGAGTTCATGAACTTCGTGACGACGACATCACCGAACTTGGGATCCGGGATGATCTCACGCTTTTCGGCGCTATGGCGGCGGGACATGAGCGAGCTCCGACCTAGTTGTTGTTGACGGCTTACTTCGGCCGCTTCGCGCCGTACTTCGAACGACGCTGCTTACGATTTTTCACGCCCTGGGTGTCGAGGACACCGCGGAGAACGTGGTAGCGAACACCCGGAAGGTCCTTCACACGACCGCCGCGGATCATGACCACGGAGTGCTCTTGAAGGTTGTGGCCCTCGCCCGGGATGTAACCGATGACTTCGAAGCCATTGGTCAGGCGAACCTTGGCGACCTTACGGAGAGCCGAGTTCGGCTTCTTCGGGGTCGTGGTGTAAACGCGCGTGCACACGCCGCGCTTCTGCGGGCAGGCCTCAAGCGCGGGAACCTTATTCCGGCTCTTTTGCGCCGTCCGCGGCTTGCGGATCAGCTGAGAGATCGTTGGCATCCTGTGCCCTCTTTCACCAGCCACCGAGGTGGCCTTTGTGTGTCTCAAACGGTTTAACGCCGCACCAACGTTTCTGCGGACCCATCAGGTTGCACAAAACGAAGCCACGCCATTGGCTCGGAAAAGCCCTTGGCGCGGTGCGATTGCAGAGGACCACGATGATCTGGCACCGCGGTCGTGCCCTAAATCTGACATGTGTCAGTCAAGGTTGAGTTCGGCAGCGTTTAGGTGGCATGGGTCGAAACTAGGCGCTTCAACTCGCGGAAACCTACGGCCAGCCGGAAAGTCCGGTCTCTCTAGCGCCCGAGTCGGGGAAAGTCAACAGATTTCCGCTAACCAACCGGAAAGGATCGGACCGAGAGTCGCCCCCTCCCGCCTCAGGCCTAGATTGTACCACCTGCGCCGCTCTTCAAGAGCGGCAAGACCACAGTTTAGGGTTTCTGTGGCCTTCAAGCCTCGGCCTCGCCCTCCCTTACGAGTCCCGTGGCCGTCTGAGTGCGGCCCCTCCACCGGCAGCCTGCTTTCACCTAGACGACATATAGATCAGCATGGGTCAGCGCTGTTCCTTCTTTGAACTTAGCGAAGGCGACTGCCCCTCCCCGCCCAGAACCGTCAGCGTCGTAGTACAGGCAACCAGTGCCTTTATTGTAGATGATATAATCGTTCGCATCCGTGGCCCGCGTGGCTACCTTGAAGAAGGCGCTGCTCAAGGTGCCAGTCTTGAGGAGCTTCCGAAAGATTGCATTTTCCAGCAGGATGGTGTCGTAGCGCGGGTCGAAATCTGTGATCGCGTCAAGGTTATACCGGCCATTCAGCGCCGAATTGAAGATGAATTTGTCGGAGCCTGAACCGCCCGAGAGCGTATCGTTGCCCGCCCCGCCATTGACGGTGTCGTTTCCTGCATTGCCATAGAGCCGATTAGCGGCACCATTGCCAGTAATAGCGTTACTCAGTTTGCTTCCCGTGAGTGTAAGGGCACCTGTGCCGATGGCGAAGAGGCGCTCGACGTAAAGGCCCAAGGAATAGCTTACCGAGGTATAAACCTGATCGGCAGTGCCTCCGGCAGAGGCTTCGCCGATGATGTCATATCTGCTGTCGACGTAATAGGTGTCGTTGCCAGTATCACCGTTCAGGCGATCCGCGCCGCCTCCGCCTTTGAGCGTATCGTTGCCGGCGCCACCATACATGATATCATTGCTTGACCCACCAACGAAGATATCGTTGCCCGACGTGCCGACAATCCGCTCGAGGTTAAGATCAGTCACCCCGATAAAGAAACTCTCCTCGTAGCTGCGTCCGTCGCCGTCCGTAACCTTGATCCTGACGGTATGTGACTTGGCCTGCTCGTAATCGAGCAGCAGACCATTGGCGACTTTGAGCTGGCTTCCTTCGATCTTGAACCGACCGTCCGAGCTATCCCATGTCCCGTCCGCTTTTTGGATCTGGAAGGCAAAACTGCTCCCAATTGGACCTGTCGCAGCTAAATCTCCGACTACCGTATCGGCAAGTGACATCTCTTGGGGAGCAGCCACATTGCTCAGTTCGATGTCTGTCGGACCGCTGGGATTTTCGCCTATGTCCACGATCTGAGCATAGACGCCACCACCGGCATCCTCTGGAACGGTGAGTGAATTTTCCCAGGCGATCAGAAGCTTGCCGCCGGCCAGGAGCGTGATATCGGGCTTTTCGTGCCAAGCCGTCGCGAAGGAAGCGACGAGGAAATCGGTTTCCAGGTAGCGTGTCCCATCCGCATTGAAAACAGCCAAGCGGATCTCGGTCCGTCCCGGATCCGACTCGGTCGGCTCGACGATATGATCATAGGTGACAGCAAACCTGCCGCTGGGGAGCGCCGTGACGACCGGGTAGAGCTGAGTATCGGCCCCACCGGCGACAAGGAACTCTGCGCCGAGCTTGGAGCCATCGGCCCTGAAGACCTGCCCCCTGGTGTCGACCGTGCCGCTGCCGTCGGTTGTCCATGTCACGACGAAGTTGCCATTTGCCAGGGATGTGGCGGATGATGATCCCTTGCGGCCAAGACCTGCGTTGGGAACAAGAAATTCGGCTTTGACCTCTTGTCCATCGGCCGCCAGGATCCGCCCTCGAAGAGTGAAGGCAACCGGGTCGTCAGGGCTGCTACTGTAGTCGTCATAGAAGACAGCATATCCTTGCCCGAAGCGAATGGCATAGGATTCCAGCTGGCTGTCGGTTGTTGTGGTATTGACGCGAACCTGGCTCCCGATGCGTTGGAGATTAGCATCAAAGGCCTGGGCCGTGATGTCGCTGTCCGAAAAATTGCTCCAAGATGTGGAAGAGACGACGAAGCCTCCGTTGGCGAGAGCAGCAATGGATGATTGCGTTGGTGCGCTGACGACCGACGTGGCGACAGAGAATGGATCACCTGCAGGAACGCCGTCCTTATCGTAAACTCTTGCGAGAGTCCCGAAACTGGAGTTTTCAGTCCATGCGACAACAAACCGGCCATCGTTGAGCACAGCAATGCTTGGCCAGCCACGCATCTCCTGAGAAGTCCCGCTGATGACCAATTCGGCACCTTTCTTGGTGCCATCGGCATTGAAGACTTGGCCTCGGATAACCTTGGTGCTTTGACCGATCTGGCTATGGTCCTCCCAAACGGCGACAAAGCCTCCGTCCTTCAAGGACTCGATCTTGACGTGCCCCTGATAACCGGCAGTCAACGTGTTGAGGTGGAGCTGAGCCCCCACCAAGACGGGCACAGTCATGGCACCCCCCGTGTGGTCAGTAACAGGATACCAAATTCCCGTTCAGTGACAAGAACAATGTTGCAATAAACCTTCTCCCGAGACTTTTATCCCAACAAAAAAGGCCGCCCGAAGGCGGCCTTTTCAATCTCAATGAAGCCTTGCCAGGTTACTCGGCTGCCGGGGGCAGCTCGTTGACCTGGGCAGCCGACTCGGAGCGCTTCTGCTGAAGGATCAGCTCGTCGCGGTGGGAGGCCACGGCCTTGATCTGGGCTGTCATGGCACCCGTGCCAGCCGGAATGAGGCTGCCGACGATGACGTTCTCCTTGAGGCCCTCGAGGGTATCGACCTTGCCGTTGACCGCCGCTTCGGTGAGGACGCGGGTGGTCTCCTGGAAGGACGCCGCCGAGATGAAGGAGCGGGTCTGCAGCGAGGCCTTGGTGATACCGAGCAGAACCGGCACGCCTTCGGCGGGCTTCTTCTTCTCGGCCACGAGGCGCTCGTTGGCCTCCTCGAACTCGAGGCGGTCGACCTGCTCGCCGGTGAGGAACTCGCTATCGCCGCCTTCGGTAATCTCAACCTTCTGCAGCATCTGGCGAACGATCACCTCGATGTGCTTGTCGTTGATGAGCACGCCCTGGAGACGATAGACCTCCTGGATCTCATTCACGAGGTAGGCTGCCAGCTCCTCGACGCCCTTGATCGCAAGGATGTCGTGCGGGGCCGGATTGCCGTCCACGATGAAGTCGCCGATCTCGACCACGTCACCGTCCTGCAGGTGGATGTGTTTGCCCTTCGGGATCAGGTACTCCACCGGCTCCGAACCATCGTGCGGGTTCAGCGTCAGGCGACGCTTGCTCTTGTAGTCGCGGCCGAACTGGATCGTGCCGGACTTCTCCGCGATGATGGCCGCATCTTTCGGACGACGAGCCTCGAACAGCTCCGCCACGCGCGGCAGACCGCCCGTGATGTCGCGGGTCTTGGCGCTCTCGGTCGAGACACGCGCCAGAACGTCACCAGCCTTGACCTTCGAGCCGGGATCGACCGCGAGGATCGCGTCCACGGGCAGGAGGTAACGGGCGTCACCGCCGCGGGCGAGCTTGGCAACCTTGCCGCCCTTGCCCTCGATGATCACGGCCGGACGGAGGTCGGCCGTACGGGCCGACCCGCGCCAGTCGATGACCACGCGCTTGGCGATGCCGGTGGACTCGTCCATGGACTCGATCATCGACGCGCCGTCCACGAGATCCTCGTAGCCAACGGTGCCTTCGATCTCGGTCAGGATCGGACGGGAGTAAGGATCCCACTCCGCGATGCGCTGACCGCGCTTGATCGTGTCGCCCTCGTCCACCTTCAGACGCGAGCCGTATTGCAGGCGGTGAACCGCACGCTCGGTGCCGTCCGGACCGGTGATCACAACAGCCACGTTGCGGCCCATGACGACGAGGTCGCCGTCGGAGTTGCGCGCAATGTTCTTGTTGCGGAAGCCGATCATGCCCTCGAAGCTCGACTCGATGAAGGACGAGTCGGCGATCTGAGCCGCGCCACCGATGTGGAAGGTACGCATCGTCAGCTGGGTGCCCGGCTCGCCGATGGACTGAGCAGCGATCACGCCGACAGCCTCGCCGTGGTTGACCGGAGTACCGCGAGCCAGATCGCGACCGTAGCAGGTGGCGCAGACGCCGTTCTTGGACTCGCAGACGAGCACCGAACGGATCTTCACTTCCTGGATGCCGGCAGCGCCAATGGCTTCAAGGTGATGCTCCTCGATCATCGTGCCTTTGGGCACGATCACGGTGCCATCCTGGGCCACCAGATCCTCGGCCGTGGAACGGCCCAGGATACGGGACGCCAGCGACGCGACCACCTGGCCGGCGTCGATGATGGCGCGCATCTTGATGCCCCTCTCGGTACCGCAATCCGTCTCACGGATGACCGCGTCCTGCGCCACGTCCACGAGACGGCGGGTCAGGTAACCCGAGTTCGCAGTCTTGAGCGCGGTGTCAGCCAGACCCTTGCGGGCGCCGTGGGTCGAGTTGAAGTACTCGAGAACGTCCAGGCCTTCCTTGAAGTTCGAGATGATCGGCGTCTCGATGATCTCGCCCGACGGCTTGGCCATGAGGCCACGCATGGCGGCGAGCTGCTTCATCTGAGCCGGCGAACCACGAGCGCCCGAGTGGGACATCATGTAGATCGAGTTGACCGGCTTGTCGCGACCCTGATCGTCCTTCTGGACGGTCGAGATGCGGTTCATCATCTCGGCGGCGAGGCGATCCGAGCACTTCGCCCAGGCGTCGACGACCTTGTTGTACTTCTCACCCTGGGTGATGAGGCCGTCCTGGTACTGCTGCTCGTAGTCCTTCGCGAGGGCACGGGTCTCCTCGACGATCTGCCACTTGTTCTCCGGGATCACCATGTCATCCTTGCCGAACGAGATGCCGGCACGGAACGCATTGTAGAAGCCCAGGCCCATGATGCGATCGCAGAAGATCACCGACTCCTTCTGACCGCAGTGCCGGTACACGGCATCGATCATGTTGGAGATTTCCTTCTTCGTCATGAGCTTGTTCACGACGTCGAAGGACAGAGCCGGATGCTTCGGCAGCAGGCGCGAGAGCATGACGCGACCGGGGGTCGTGTCGACGATCTTGGTGTAGGGCTTGCCGTCCTCACCCACGCCTTCCCAGCGGTAGCGGATCTTGGAGTGGAGCGTGATGACCTTCTCGTTCAGAGCATGCTCGATTTCGCCCATGTCGGCGAAGGCCTTGCCCTGGCCGGGCTGGCCGTCGGAGACGATGGAGAGATAATAGAGGCCCAGAACGATGTCCTGTGACGGCACGATGATCGGCTGACCGTTGGCCGGGTGCAGGATGTTGTTGGTGGACATCATCAGCACGCGGGCTTCGAGCTGAGCCTCGAGCGAGAGCGGCACGTGGACGGCCATCTGGTCGCCGTCGAAGTCCGCGTTGAACGCGGCGCAGACGAGCGGGTGCAGCTGGATCGCCTTGCCCTCGATGAGGGTGGGCTCGAAGGCCTGGATGCCGAGGCGGTGGAGCGTAGGAGCGCGGTTGAGCAGCACCGGATGCTCGCGGATGACCTCGTCCAGGATATCCCAAACCTCGGGCTTCTCCTTCTCGACCAGCTTCTTCGCCTGCTTGACGGTGGCGGACAGGCCGCGCGCGTCGAGCTTGGCGTAGATGAACGGCTTGAAGAGTTCGAGAGCCATCTTCTTCGGCAGGCCGCATTGATGCAGCTTGAGCTCCGGACCCACCACGATGACCGAACGGCCCGAGTAGTCGACGCGCTTGCCGAGCAGGTTCTGGCGGAAGCGACCCTGCTTGCCCTTCAGCATGTCGGCGAGCGACTTCAGCGGACGCTTGTTGGCGCCGGTGATGACGCGGCCGCGGCGGCCGTTGTCGAACAGGGCGTCGACCGCCTCCTGCAGCATGCGCTTCTCGTTGCGGACGATGATGTCCGGAGCGCGCAGCTCCATGAGCCGCTTCAGGCGGTTGTTGCGGTTGATGACACGGCGGTACAGGTCGTTCAGATCGGACGTCGCGAAGCGGCCGCCGTCGAGTGGCACGAGCGGACGCAGATCCGGCGGGATCACCGGAACGACGGTCATGATCATCCACTCGGGCTTGTTGCCCGACTGGATGAACGCCTCGATGATCTTGAGGCGCTTCATGAGCTTCTTCGGCTTCAGCTCCGAAGTGGTGACCGCGATTTCCTCACGGATGTCCTGGGCCGTCTTCTCAAGGTCGAGCTCCTGCAGGATGCGACGGATGGCTTCCGCGCCGATCATGGCGGTGAAGCTGTCCTCGCCGTACTCGTCCTGGGCGCGGATGTACTCTTCCTCGGTCAGCAACTGACGGTCCTTGAGGGGCGTCAGGCCGGCATCGACGACGATGTAGGATTCGAAATAGAGGATGCGCTCCAGATCCTTCAGGGTCATGTCGAGCAGCAGACCAATGCGGCTCGGCAGGGACTTGAGGAACCAGATGTGAGCGACCGGAGCCGCCAGCTCGATGTGACCCATGCGGTCGCGACGGACGCGAGCGAGCGTGACTTCGACGCCGCACTTCTCGCAGATCACGCCCTTGTACTTCATGCGCTTGTACTTGCCGCACAAGCACTCGTAATCCTTGATCGGGCCGAAGATGCGCGCGCAGAACAAGCCGTCGCGCTCGGGCTTGAACGTGCGGTAGTTGATGGTCTCGGGCTTTTTGATTTCGCCGTAGGACCAGGACAGAATCTTCTCAGGGCTTGCGATCGAGATTTTGATCTGATCGAAGCTCTGCGGCTGAGCCGTCTGGTTGAAGAGATTCATGACCTCTTGATTCATCGCCGTCTCCTGGGCTGAAGGGCGCTCACATAAGCACCCTCACCGGCAATTGCATGGGGCCGCGGCTCGAATGTCGCGGCCTAACCTCGAATTCAAAAGCGCTTTCGCACCTTACTCGGCGGCCTCGGACGGAGGCAGTTGCTCCGCCTCGTTGGCAGCCTTCTTGGAATTGGTCAGTTCGACGTTCAGGCCGAGCGAACGCATTTCCTTCACGAGAACGTTGAAGCTCTCCGGAATGCCCGACTCGAAGGTGTCGTCGCCACGAACGATGGCTTCGTAGACCTTGGTACGGCCGGCCACGTCATCGGACTTGACCGTGAGCATTTCCTGAAGGGTGTAGGCGGCACCGTAAGCCTCGAGCGCCCAGACCTCCATTTCGCCGAAGCGCTGGCCACCGAACTGGGCCTTGCCGCCCAGCGGCTGCTGGGTAACGAGGCTGTAGGGACCGATGGAGCGGGCGTGGATCTTGTCGTCCACGAGGTGGTGGAGCTTCAGCATGTAGATGTAGCCCACCGTGACCTTGCGATCGAAAGGCTCGCCGGTCTTGCCGTCATACAGCGTGACCTGACCCGACGGGTCGAGGCCAGCCTTCTGGAGCATGGCTTCGATGTCCGCCTCCTTCGCACCGTCGAAGACGGGCGTGGCGAAGGGAACACCGCGACGCAGCTTGTTGCCGAGTTCCACCAGCTCCTCGTCGGATGCCTGCTCGATCTCCGGCAGGTTGCCGTAGATCGACACGAGTTCATCGCGCAGGCCCTTGGACTTGCCGGACCTCATGTAGGCATCGACAGCCTGAGCGACCTGCTTGCCGAGACCGGCAGCAGCCCAGCCGAGATGCGTCTCGAGGATCTGCCCCACGTTCATGCGGCTCGGCACGCCGAGCGGGTTGAGCACGATATCCGCATGGGTGCCGTCCTCGAGGAACGGCATGTCCTCGATCGGAACGATGCGCGACACGACACCCTTGTTGCCGTGACGGCCGGCCATCTTGTCGCCGGGCTGGATCTTGCGCTTCACGGCCACGAAGACCTTGACCATCTTCATGACGCCGGGCGGAAGCTCGTCGCCGCGCTGCAGCTTCTCGACCTTGTCGAGGAAGCGCTGTTCGAGGCGCTTCTTCGACTCGTCGTACTGCTTCTGCATGGCCTCGATCTCGGTCATCAGAGCATCGTCCTCGACCGCGAACTGCCACCACTGCGACCGCGGATACTCGTTGAGGAGCTCGCGGGTGATCGCCGTGTCCTTCTTGTAGCCCTTCGGCCCGGCCACGCCCTTCTTGCCGTTCAGGATCTCGGCCAGACGCGCATAGGTGTTGCGGTCCAGGATCGCCTGCTCGTCATCACGGTCCTTGGCGAGACGCTCGATTTCTTCGCGCTCGATAGCCTGGGCACGCTCGTCCTTGTCGACGCCGTGACGGTTGAAGACACGGACTTCGACGATGGTGCCGGTCACGCCCGGGGGCACGCGCAGCGAGGTGTCTCGAACGTCGGAAGCCTTCTCACCGAAGATGGCGCGCAGGAGCTTCTCTTCCGGCGTCATCGGGCTTTCGCCCTTCGGCGTGATCTTGCCGACGAGGATGTCGCCTGCATGGACTTCGGCGCCGATGTACACGATACCGGCTTCGTCGAGGTTCTTCAGCGCCTCTTCCGACACGTTCGGGATGTCGCGCGTGATTTCCTCAGGACCCAGCTTCGTATCGCGGGCCATCACTTCGAACTCCTCGATGTGGATCGAGGTGAACACGTCTTCCTTCACGATGCGCTCGGAGAGGAGGATCGAGTCTTCGAAGTTGTAGCCGTTCCAAGGCATGAACGCGACGAGCACGTTGCGGCCGAGAGCCAGCTCGCCGTACTCCGTCGAAGGGCCGTCGGCGATGATGTCGCCCTTGCGGACCATGTCGCCGGCGCGGACCAGCGGCTTCTGCGTGATGCAGGTCGACTGGTTGGAGCGCTGGAACTTCTGCAGGCGGTAGATATCGACGCCAGGGCGGGTCGGATCCGTGTTTTCCGTCGCGCGGATAACGATACGGGTCGCGTCCACCTGGTCGACGATGCCGGTGCGGCGGGCTGCAATCGCAGCGCCGGAGTCACGGGCCACGACCGCTTCCATGCCGGTGCCGACGAACGGAGCGTCCGCCTGAACCAGAGGCACGGCCTGACGCTGCATGTTCGAGCCCATGAGAGCGCGGTTCGCGTCGTCGTTCTCGAGGAACGGGATGAGCGCGGCAGCGACCGACACGAGCTGCTTCGGCGACACTTCCATCAGGTCCACGCGATCAGGCGCAACCACGATGTTTTCACCAGCGCGGCGGCAGATCACCAGCTCTTCGGTGAGCGTGCCCTTGGCATCCAGCGGCGAGTTCGCCTGGGCGATGTTGTACTTCGCCTCTTCCATGGCGGAGAGGTACACGACCTCGTCCGTGACGCGGCTGTCGCGCACGCGGCGGAACGGCGTCTCGATGAAGCCGTACTTGTTCACGCGAGCGAAGGTGGCCAGCGAGTTGATCAGACCGATGTTCGGGCCTTCCGGCGTCTCGATCGGACAGATACGGCCGTAGTGCGTCGGGTGCACGTCGCGCACCTCGAAGCCGGCGCGCTCGCGGGTCAGACCGCCCGGGCCAAGAGCCGAGAGACGACGCTTGTGCGTGACCTCGGAGAGCGGGTTGGTCTGGTCCATGAACTGCGAGAGCTGCGAGGAGCCGAAGAACTCGCGCACGGCAGCAGCGGCAGGCTTCGCGTTGATCAGGTCCTGCGGCATGACGGTGTCGATATCGACAGACGACATGCGCTCCTTGATCGCGCGCTCCATGCGCAGCAGGCCGAGACGGTACTGATTCTCCATGAGCTCGCCGACCGAACGCACACGGCGGTTGCCGAGGTGGTCGATGTCATCGATCTCGCCCTTGCCGTCGCGCAGGTCCACGAGCGCCTTCGTCACCGCGAGAATGTCCTCGCGACGCAGCGTGCGCACGGTGTCCTCGGCATCGAGGTCGAGGCGCATATTCATCTTCACGCGGCCGACCGCCGAGAGGTCATAGCGCTCGGCGTCGAAGAACAGCGAGTTGAACATGGCTTCTGCCGTCTCGAGGATCGGCGGCTCGCCAGGACGCATGACGCGGTAAATGTCGAACAGAGCGTCCTCGCGGGAGGAAGCCTTGTCGATGGCCAGCGTGTTGCGGACGTAAGGACCAACGGTGACGTGGTCGATATCGAGAACCGGGATCTCGGTGTAGCCCAGGCTGATCAGGTCGACCAGGTTGCCCTTGCGATCGCCGGTCTTGGCGTCAACCGTCATCTCGATCTCGTCGCCGGCCTCGGCGTAGATCTCACCCGTCTGCGGATTGACGAGATCCTCGGCGATGTACTGGCCGACGAGATCCTCGTCCGTCACGCGCAAGGCCTTGAGGCCCTTCTCGGCGAGCTGGCGGGCAGCGCGAGCGGTCAGCTTCTTGCCGGCCTCGAGCACGACTTCGCCAGTCTTCGCGTCGATGAGGTCGACGGAAGCCTTGAAGCCCTTCATGCGCTCCGCGTCGTAAGGGATGGTCCAGCCATCCTTCGTCTTGGTGTAGACGATACGGTTGTAGAAGGTGTTGAGGATCTCCTCGCCGTCAAGGCCTAGAGCGTAGAGCAGCGACGTGACCGGAATCTTACGCTTACGGTCGATACGGGCATACACGATGTCCTTGGCGTCGAACTCGATGTCGAGCCAGGAACCGCGATACGGGATGATGCGGGCCGCGAACAGCAGCTTGCCGGAGGAGTGCGTCTTGCCCTTGTCATGGTCGAAGAACACGCCCGGCGAACGGTGCATCTGCGAGACGATGACGCGCTCGGTGCCGTTAACGATGAAGGTACCGTTGTCCGTCATGAGCGGCATGTCGCCCATGTAGACGTCCTGCTCCTTGATGTCCTTTACGGAGCGGGCGCCGGTATCCGGGTCCACATCGAACACGATGAGACGCAGCGTCACCTTCAGCGGAGCGGCAAAGGTCATGCCGCGCTGACGGCACTCGTCAACGTCGTATTTCGGGGACTCGAACGTGTATTTCACGAATTCGAGCAGAGCAGTGTTCGAAAAGTCCGAAATCGGAAAAACCGATTTGAAGACGGCTTGCAAGCCGTCTTCCGGCCGGCCGCCCTTTGGCTCTTCGACCATCAGGAACTGGTCGTAAGATGCCTTCTGAACCTCAATGAGGTTCGGCATCTCCGCCACTTCCTTGATTTTCCCGAAGAACTTGCGAATGCGCTTCCGGCCGATCAGTGTATTGGCCATCTGGACCTCGTTCCTCATACACGCCTAATCGAGAACCCCGGGGATCGGGACCCTGGATTAGCCGCCCGGCGAAAAGCGCCGGTTTTTCCGGACAAATCCGGGCTCGTTGCGAGCCCTTCTCGGTGCCGCCGCAGAAGCCTTGCCTCTTTGACGACACAACGGCCCCAAGCAAAAATGCCTGGGACCGCGTGTTTTTGAGCCCCGATTTCTCGGGGGTAACCCTGCGGCCCGAAGGCCGCAAAATTACTTAAGCTCGACCTTGGCGCCGACCTTCTCGAGGGTCGCCTTGATCTTCTCGGCTTCGTCCTTGGAAGCGCCTTCCTTGACGGGCTTCGGCGCGCCTTCGACGAGGTCCTTAGCTTCCTTGAGGCCGAGGCCCGTGATGCCACGGACTTCCTTGATGACCTCGATCTTCTTGTCGCCGGCAGCGGCGAGAACGACCGTGAACTCGGTCTTCTCTTCAGCCGGAGCAGCAGCGGCACCGCCAGCGCCAGGAGCAGCAGCGACGGCCACGGCAGCGGCAGCGGAAACGCCCCACTTCTCTTCGAGCATCTTCGAGAGCTCGGCGGCCTCGAGAACGGTCAGCGACGACAGATCGTCAACGAGCTTGGCAAGATCAGCCATTTTTGGATCCTTAAGTTCGGTTCGAACGGGTTAGTGATTGAGGTTACGGCCTCACGCCGCTTCGCCTGTCTTGGCATAGGCTCCGAACACACGGGCGAGCTTTGCCGCCGGCGCCGTGCTGAGCTGAGCGATCTTCGTGGCCGGAGCCTGGATGAGGCCGACCAGCTTAGCGCGCAGTTCATCGAGGGACGGAAGGGTGGCAAGCGCCTTCACTCCGTCCACGTTCAGAGCGGTCGTGCCCATCGCGCCACCGAGGATAACGAGCTTGTCGTTACCCTTGGCGAAATCGACAGCGACCTTGGGAGCCGCGACCGGATCGCTCGAGTAAGCGATCAGGGTCGGACCTTTCAGAAGGCCCGAGATGGACGCGACGTCCGTGCCTTCGAGAGCGATCTTGGCGAGGCGGTTCTTCGCGACCTTCACGGTGGCGCCGGCCTGCTTCATCTGCGTGCGCAGCTTCTGCATGTCAGCGACCGTCAGGCCAGCATAGTGGGCCACGACAACGACGCTCGTGTTGCTAAACACGTCGCCGAGTGTCGAGACGAGCTCGCTTTTTGCTGCTCTATCCACTGGGCTCTCTCCGGTTGGCGGAATATGTCCGCCGGTTGCACCTGCCGTTCAAGGCCCAGGCTTGCACCTGAGGCACCGGAACGGCGCTCTCGCAAGCCCTGTCCCCCTGTCACGCCTAGCGGCGCAAAGGGTGAGATGGTTCGAACCGATACTCGCTACCTGCGTTGAACAGGCATGAAACTCGGCTTCCCCGTCTATGCAGGCCCTCACGAATTAAGCCGGACAAGCCGGCGCCTGCAGTCTCGGACAGGACATAGCCGGAACGCGCCAAAGGTTGCCCTTTGACCCGCCGGCCTGTCACCACTCCGTCTCCGGAGTGGATTCGCAGCCAGAAGCACGCGCAAAAGCGCAGCTTCGGCATATGTTGGAAACTCAACGCGTTCTAATAAGCCTTCTTAGACTGATTGCCAAGAGGCTTTTGCGAGACATTTCGCGATTTATTTGCGCAACTTAGTATCGCGCCTTGCCCTTTTAAACCCTTCAGTTAGGCAACGGAATGGGCAAAGCCCACCTCAGGGAACCTCGTTGAAGAGGCAAGCTGTCAGCGTTGCTCCAGTCAGGTCCGCGTCTTCCAAATTGGCCCAACGAAGGTCGGCGCCATGCATATAGGCACCACGCGGGTCGATGCCGCGTAGGTCAGCATAGGCCAGCTTTGCTTCGAAGAGGCTCACGCGTCGCAGATTGGCACCGACAAGGCAGGCATTGGATAGATCCGCATAATCAGGATTGGCTTTGGCGAGCACTGAATCGCCCAGGTCCGCGCCAGCGAGCTTCGCCGAACCGAGATTACTGCCCGACAGGTTCGCTCCGGCAAGCCGCCCCCCGACCAATCGGCGCCCTGGAATTTCGGCTTAGCTCAGTTCGTGTCTTTTCAGGTCGATACCGGTGAGATCCAGATCTGACGCAATCAACTGCTCTCCTCTGAAGCCGATGGACGCCACCCAGAATCTATGCCGTTCGAGTCTTTGGAGGAGAGCGGCGGACCTGTCGGTCATTACTGGAACCTCTCGACCGGAAGCAACAACAGCCCGACGTCTAGTCTCGTGAAACAAAAAGGCCCGGCACTTGAGCACCGGGCCACTTCTTTTAGCGAACCGCTCGCCTTAAGCGCTCAGCACCGAAGCGGGATCGACCTTCACGCCCGGGCCCATCGTCGAGGAAACGGCGATGCGCTGGATGTAGGTGCCCTTCGCGCCCGTGGGCTTCGCCTTGGAGACGGCATCGGCGAAAGCCTTGATGTTCTCCACGAGCTTGCCCTCGTCGAAAGAGGCCTTGCCGATACCGGCGTGGACGATGCCAGCCTTCTCGACGCGGAACTCGACGGCGCCGCCCTTGGCGGCTTCGACGGCACCCTTGACGTCCATTGTCACCGTGCCGACGCGCGGGTTCGGCATCAGGCCACGCGGGCCGAGCACCTTACCGAGACGGCCGACGAGGCCCATCATGTCCGGGGTGGCGATGCAGCGATCGAACTCGATCGTGCCGCCGTTGACGGTCTCGAAGAGTTCCTCGGCACCCACGATGTCGGCACCGGCAGCCTTGGCCTCATCGGCCTTGGCGCCACGGGCGAACACAGCAACGCGCACCGTACGGCCAGAGCCGTTCGGCAGGTTGCAGACGCCACGGACCATCTGGTCGGCGTGACGAGGATCGACGCCCAGGTTCATCGAGATCTCGATAGTCTCGTCGAACTTCGCCTTGGCGCGTTCCTTGATCAGCTTCACCGCATCCTGAAGCGGATACAGCTTGTTGGCATCGATGCCCTCGCGGGCGGCGCGGATGCGCTTACCTTCCTTAGCCATCGTGCCCTCCTTATGCCACTTCCATGCCCATCGAGCGCGCGGAGCCCTCGATCATGGCCATAGCGGATTCAACGGTGTCGCAGTTGAGATCGGCCATCTTCTTCTCGGCGATCTCGCGGATCTGGTCGCGGGTGACACGGCCGACGGTGCCGCCCTTACCGGGAGTCTGCGAACCCTTGTCGATCTTCGCGGCCTTCTTCAGGAAGTACGAGACCGGGGGCTGCTTCATCTCGAAGGTGAAGGAACGATCCTGATAGGCGGTGATGATCACCGGGATCGGAGTGCCCTTCTCCATCTGCGCGGTCTTCGCGTTGAAGGCCTTGCAGAATTCCATGATGTTCAAACCGCGCTGACCCAGCGCAGGTCCGATCGGCGGCGACGGGTTGGCCGCGCCGGCGGGCACTTGCAGCTTAACATAGCCCGAAATTTTCTTTGCCATAGGACTGCTCCCAATGGACCACCCGCCCGGAGCCAACCGAACGAGGCGGTAGTTGCAGATCGCGGTACAGTCCGTTGCTCCCGGCTGGCGACCGGGCAGACCTCCCGCGGATGAATGGCCTCATAGAGAAGCCAGGAAAGCGGCAGGGTTGAAGCCACCGCTTTCAGACGGATCAGATCTTTTCGACCTGGCCGTATTCGAGTTCGACCGGCGTGGCGCGGCCGAAGATGGACACCGCCACCTTGAGGCGGGCCCGGGCGTGGTCGACCTCCTCGACGACGCCGTTGAAGGACGCAAACGGGCCGTCGGAAACGCGCACCTGCTCGCCGACTTCGAAGCTGACGGACGGCTTCGGGTGATCGACCCCCTCGGCCACCTGCCCCTTGATGCGCTCGGCCTCGCGGTCCGGAATCGGAACCGGCTTGGCCTTGTCGGCGCCCAGAAAGCCCGTCACCTTCGGCGTATTCTTGATGAGGTGATAGACTTCGTCGGTCAGGTCGCACTTCACCAGGACATAGCCTGGGAAGAACTTGCGCTCAGTATCGACCTTACGGCCGCGGCGCACCTCGACAACCTTCTCGGTCGGCACCATGACCTCGTCGAACTTGTCCTCCAGGCCGCGCTGCGCTGCCTGGTCCTTGATCGACTGAGCCACTTTGTTTTCAAAATTCGAGTAGGCGTGGACGATATACCAACGCTTCGTCATGCCATCCACCCCTTAACCGCCAAGCCCAAGGATCACCGAGCGAACGCCCCAGCCGATCGCCTGATCGACGACCAGAAAGAATACGCTCGCCACCACGACCATCACGAACACCATGGCGGTGGTGATCATGGTCTCCTTGCGCGTCGGCCAGGTCACCTTCGCGGCTTCCGAGCGGACCTGCTGTATGAAATCGAACGGGTTCGTCTTCGCCATTTCGCTTGCGTCCACAGGCTTATGAGAGGCTGCGAACGTCCCTAAGGGCACGCTTGAGCCCAAATTGAAGGGGCGCGAGGCTGTTCTTAGCCTCGCGCCACCTGTTCAAACCATCTTGGGGACGCCTCTTAATCGAAAACGTCCGCTTTGTCGACCCGCTGGCAGGAGTGGAGGGACTCGAACCCCCAACCCCCGGTTTTGGAGACCGGTGCTCTAGCCGATTGAGCTACACTCCTGCGAGCGGGTCGACAGGTGGCGGATAAACCGCCACCTGATTTCGTCTTAGTCCATCACGGCGGCGACGACGCCGGCGCCGACGGTACGCCCGCCCTCACGGATGGCAAAGCGCAGCTTCTCTT
>NZ_QDAH01000079.1 GCF_003075415.1 Microvirga sp. KLBC 81 | reverse complement strand
CCGAACGCCTTCGCCCAACAAACTCATCAAGCCCGGAAAGTTGCATAGGTCGTGGATCACATATGGCGGCAGGTCCAAGGGCAGTTCGCGTCCGCATAGTTGGTCCAGTAAAAGGCCCGGGATGAGTGCCTCAGATCAATTCATGAATCCTGCTCATAGGCCTGTGCAGCTATCAGAACATAATTGTTAAGCAGATCACCTGCTATTTCCAAATAACGATAAGGCCAATTTGGCGGCTTTGTTGCATTAACCTGCCAAGCCACAGCATATAGTGGCAGTCGCACAGGGAAAGCACGCTACCGATGTGCCTCACGCAGTTAATGCGACAGAGCCTCCAATAGAACCTGAGGACTGACGCTCTGTGCTATTCCAGAAATAGCTAGAGCATCGTGCGGACCTCCGGTTCCGCTCTCAACGATGCTCTGCTTGAAAGAGAAAGCATCGGATGGGTCCCAAAAGTGCAAATCCACTTTTCACGTCCGAGGCTGTAGATCCATTGGGCAAGCGAGTGCCAGTCTCACCAGCTTATCCGACCGTAGGCCTTATCAACGGAGCCGACTTTTACGGGCGAGCACCGGTCCCACTCTCGTGGCTTCATGAAGCTCGCGCCCTGTCTTCAAGGGCGACACGGACGGAAACAATCGCGGATATAGAAGCGTCAAGCTCATTATCCGCCTCAGCCCTCTTGATGGTTGGGATGGAAAGCCATTTGGGTGCGGCAGCCCAAGCCAGCCAGTATGAATTCCGTCATCTGGTCCAAGGATGGACCTGGCTCCCCGGCGCACTGCACAAGGAGTGCGGGATGGCAGAAGCGGATCAGGGCAACCTGAACACACCGCGATGCGATCACAGGATCGGCCGGCGCGAACTCGCCGGTCTCGATCCCGTCCTCGACGACTCGCTGGAAGATCGCATTCTTGCGCTCGAGGTGGGCATGGACGACCTGCCAGCTCTCGCTCAGCGCCCGTTCGACCATTTCATGCATGCGCAGCTCGTCAGTATACAAGACCGCCGTCATCTGGTGCATGGTCGCGATCATGTCCCGCAGCCGGATCGCGGCCGGCGCATCCCGGCACGCAATGGCCTTGAGGGCACTCTCGACCTCGCGCATCAGGCGCTCGGCGACTGCCTCATTGATCGCCTTCTTGGAGTCGAAAAAGCGGTACACGTTCGCCGGACTCATCCGGAGCGCCTTGGCAATGTCCGCCACGGTGGTTTTCTGATAGCCGATCTGCCGGAATAACCGCTCGGCTGTGTCGACGATACGGCCGCGGGTGTCGGGCTCAGCCGAGGTGAGGGCAGCGTCAGCATCCATAGCTAAACCTATGATAAAATTCATCATTCGTCAACGAGCCACCGACACCTACTCGGCTTCGAGCACAATGGTCAGCCCCGAGAGCACCTACTCTGCGGCAGCAGGCAGCGAGGGCTGTCGGTCCATTCCTTCGGCTTCGCCTGTCCCGGGCTCCTCCGCCAACCGAGATCCGGAGCCACGCTCATCGAGGCGCTTACGGAACCACAGCGCATAGAGCGCCGGCAGGAAGAGCAGGGTCAGGAAGGTGGCGACAAGCAGACCTCCCATGATAGTAAAGGCCATCGGTCCCCAGAACGCCGATGAGGAGAGCGGGATCATCGCCAGGATTGCGGCCAGCCCGGTGAGCACCACAGGACGGGCGCGCCGCACCGTTGCTTCCACGATCGCCTCGCGCCGGCTCGCGCCCTGCGCCACGTCGGTCTCGATCTGATCGACCAGGATCACGGTGTTGCGCATGATCATGCCGGCAAGCGCGATCAGGCCCAGCAGCGCCACGAAGCCGAACGGTCGGTTCGCCAGGTTGAGCGCGAGCGATGCGCCAATCAGCCCAAGGGGCGCGGTCAGAAAAACGAGGAGCAGGCGTGAGAAGCTCTGAAGCTGAATCATCAGCAGCGTCAGCATCACCCCGATCATCAGCGGGAACAGCGCATAGATGGAGGCATTGCCTTTCGCCGACTCTTCCACTGCGCCGCCGATCTCGAGGCGATAGCCCGGCTCGAGCCGACCGCGGATCCCGGCCAGGGTCGGCCAGATCTGGTTCGTCGCGTCCGGCGGCTGGACCCCGTCGACCACGTCGGCGCGCACTGTAATCGACAGGTCACGGTTGCGCCGCCAGAGGATCGGTTCCTCATGGGCGTACTCGATGCGGCCGACCTGAGCGAGCGGCACCGCAAGCCCATTGCTGGATACGACAGTGAGGTCGCCGATGCGGCCGAGATCAAGGCGCTCATGCGTTGCCGCGCGGGCGACGACCTCGACCCGCTCGGTGCCGTCGCGAACCGTAGTGACTGGGAAGCCGGACAGAAGCGTCTGCAGGGCCTGCGACACGGTCTGCGGATCAAGCCCAAGCGCACGGGCGCGCTCCTGATCCACGACGAGCCGCACCGACGGCGACAACTCGTTCCACTCGAGATGCGGATCGACCACGTTGGCGTTGGTCCGCATGACGTCGCGGACATCGGACGCGATTCTGCGTACCGTCATCGGGTCTGGACCGACGACGCGGAACTGAACCGGGAAGCCGACCGGCGGACCGAAATTGAAGCGGTCGACCCGCACCCGTGCTGCGGCGAGCGCACCCTGTGCCACCGCATCTTCGATGCGTGCCTTGATGCGCTCGCGCGCCGGCACGTCTCTGGCGACAATCACGATCTCCGCGAAGGCTTCGTTCGGGAGCTGGGGGTTGAGGCCGAGCCAGAACCGCGGCGAGCCCTGGCCGATATAGGTCGTATGCGTCAGGATATCGGGATCATCACCGAGGATCGCCTCCGCCTGTCGGGCCGTCTCGGTTGTGACGCCGATGGCCGTGCCCTCGGGCAGGCGCATCTGGAAGAACAGCTCTGGCCGCTCGGAGAGCGGGAAGAACTGCTGCTGGACCCGGCCGAACGCAACGACAGAAGCCACGAAGATGCCGATCGTGGCCAGCACCGTGAGGCCGCGCCGATTCACGCAGGCCTGCACGATTCGGCGCAGGCCGCGATAGGTGCGGGTCTCGTAAATCTCGTGCGGATTTGCATGCGTGTGTCCGGAAAGCGCCTGCGGCAAGAGCTTGACCCCGATGTAAGGGGTGAAGATCACCGCCACCAGCCACGACGCAACCAGGGCAATCGCCACCACCCAGAAGATGCCGCCGGCATATTCACCGACTGCCGAATTGGCGAAGCCGACCGGAAGGAAGCCTGCAGCTGTCACCAGTGTTCCGGTGAGCATGGGAAAGGCTGTCGAGGTCCAGGCGAAGGCCGCCGCGCGCATGCGGTCCCATCCTTGCTCGATTTTCACCGTCATCATCTCCACCGCAATGATCGCATCATCCACCAGCAGGCCGAGGGCGATGATCAGGGCGCCGAGGGTGATCCGGTGGAGATCAAGGCCGAGCAGGCTCATCACGGCAAACGTGATGGCGAGCACGAGCGGAACCGAGAGCGCTACGACGATGCCAGTGCGCCAGCCCAGCGATACGAAGGAGACGAGAAGCACAATGCCAAGGGCTTCGAGGAACGAATGCTCGAACTCACGGATCGCATGGTCGACCACCTTCGGCTGGTCTGCGACCTGCTCGATATTGATGCCCTGCGGCACCGCCTGCATGAAGGCGTCCGCCGCAGCATTCACCTCCCGGCCAAAGTCCAAGATGTTCGCTCCCTTGGCCATGACGACACCGAGGCCAAGAGCCGGCTGGCCGCGCTGGCGGACCAGATAATCAGAAGGATCTTCAAAACCACGAGTGACGGTCGCGATGTCGCCGAGGCGGAACACGCGGCCACCGGCCTCGACCGGGGTCTCCGCCACGGCCTTCGCCCCGTCGAGCGCCCCTGTGACACGCACGGGGACCCGTTGGGCGCTGGTCTCAACCGTGCCGGCAGGCACGACAGCGTTCTGTCGCTGCAGCGACTCGAACAGGGCCTGTGGGGAGATGCCCAAGGTAGCCAGCTTCGCGTGACTGAACTCGACATAGATGCGCTCGTCCTGCACGCCATACAGGTTGACCTTTGTGACCCCTGGAACTTTCAGCAGTTGCTGACGCAATCCCTCGGCCACCTTCTTGAGCTGCGCGAAGTCGGCACCCTCGCCGGTCAGCATGTAGAGGATGGAATCGACATCCCCGTACTCGTCGTTCACGTTAGGACCGATGAGGTCGCTGGGAAGCTGACCGCGGATGTCGTCGAGCTTCTTGCGCAGCTGATAGAAGAGCTGCGGCACGTCCCGGGCCGGTGTGTTGTCGCGAAAGCCGACATTCATTGCCGTGAAGCCGGGCTTGGCGTAGGTGACCACCTTGTCGAACCATGGCAGCTCCTGCAGCTTCTTCTCGATCGGATCCGCAACCTGGTCCTGCATCTCCTGCGCCGTGGCACCCGGCCAGACCGCCGTCACGATCACGTTCTTGATGGTAAAGTTCGGATCCTCCGCGCGCCCGAGCGAGCGGAAGGAGAGAAGGCCGCCGACGCTGATGGCGAGGATGAGGAACAGGATGAGCGCCGGGTGATGCACGGCCCATTCGGACAGGTTGAACCGCTTCATGGCTGGGCTCCAGACGGTTAGAACTGCAGTGCCTCGACGATGCGGACCCGCTGGCCCGGATCGAGCTTCTGCGCCCCCAGGACGACGACGTGCTCGCCGTCGCTCACCCCCTGGGTGATCAGGACGTCACGAGACTGGTAGGCCGCGATCGTGACCGGCCGCAGGACTGGCCGGCTGTCGGCGCCGACCACCCAAACCGCCGGGCCGCCGCCCTGGTTGTGGAGAGAGGACAATGGCAGGCGCGCGACTTCCGACGCGGCCGCCTCGCTGATCGTGACCGTCGCCGTCATGCCGAACTGCACCGGTTCGTCTGCGGCGGGGATCGAGAATCGGGCCAAATAGGTGCGGGTGGCCGGGTCGGCCGAGGGCGAAAGCTCGCGCAACGTCGCCTGATAGCGCTTGTCCGGGTTCGACCAGAGCGCGAGGGACGCAACGCCGGTCCGGACCGCAGCGATCTGGGCCTCAGGGACAGCGATCACTGCTTCCTTCTCCGATGAGCGCGCGATGCGGATGGCGACCTTACCGGTGTCGACCACGTGCCCCGGCTCGACCTGCGTCGCGGTGACAACGCCGTCGATGTCCGCGGTGAGAGTGGCGTAGGAGAGAGCGTTCTCGGCCAGCAGCAGGGCGCGCTCGGCGCGAGCCATGCGGCCCCGCGCCTCCTCGGTGACGGCTTGCTGGCGGTCGAGGGTAGCTGTCGTGGACCAGCCCTGACCCCTCAGGGTGAGGATGCGCCGGAGTTCGGCCTCGGCCTGCTGGAGCGCAGCGGACGCGGCCCTCACCTCAGCCTCGGCCTGCTCTCGTTGGAGGCGCAGGTCGGTTGCGTCGAGAGCAGCCAGCGCTTGGCCTACTTTTACCGCATCACCGACACTGACGAGGCGCTTGGCCACTTTCCCGGCGACGCGGAAGCCGAGATCGCTTTCGACACGAGGCCGGATGGTCGCGACAAAGGTCCGTTCCGGAGCCTGGGGCTCGAAGGCCACCGACTGCACCAGTACAGGGCGATCAGGTTTTGCCGCCTCCTGCGGCGTCGCTTGGCAGCCGGCGAGCGTGACGGCCAGACCGAGAATGAGCATGGGCAGGGATGCGTACATGGCATTCACCTTCAGCCAAGGTCCCAAACTGACTGTGGCGCTTGCCCGTGAGCGGATACAAGCCAGCGCACTGCCAGACCCCCGCGTCACCTTCAATCAGGCTGTATCTGATGCCTGACGAATATTGATTTTTATCAGTTTGTACTCTTCACTCCTGCCGGTGGTCTGTGCGGCAGCGCACGCTGAGGGCTTCTAGAGTCGGCAACCGCAAGGCCGAGGCCATGGGCAAAATCGATGCCTTTCATCCCGATACCTGGAGCATAGGCTTCAGACGCCGTAGTTCGGCGGGCCGCCACAAAACAGGTTTGTATCAGGTCAGGCGATCCCTGGATCAATAATGGGCTCATGCCGGCTTTCTGACCCGTCATGCCCAATTTCAGTTCCCCTCTATGGATGACCTTGAGGCATTCGTGAAAGATCCCGAATATGCACCCTTCGCAAAGGCGAGGCAGGCTGGCAGCATCAGTCGGTTTTACGCCATCGACGACACGGATGCGGCGGGCTCAATTCCTTGCCTCCCCGGAGCAGGTCGCTGAAAACGCCCATCCGCCAAGCGCGCTAGCGCATCGTGCGGAACCGAAGGTCCGCGTCAGCGAAAAGTGGACCCGGTTTTCCGCACCCAACGATGCCCTACTCCAGAAAGGAAGCATCGGATGGATCCCAAAAGTGCAAGTCCACTTTTGGGTCCGATGCTCTAGCGACGGCATTGGATAGAGGAGCACCTCGCCTTTTGCCCTCCAGGAGGCATGGCCACAGCGTGGGAGATGGTCAGACCGCACGGCCTAGGGCGACACCGGCCCGGAAGCCAGGGAAGACGAAACCACGTCCGGGGTAGAGCCGAACGGGGTTCTGTTCTGGAGCCTTGATGCGCAACTCAGCTTGGCTCGCGTGTAGCAGCAAGGCGTAAACGGCTTGTTGCGCTACCCGCACCAATGCTGTCCCCCCAGCGGCGGCCGCGTAAAAGAAGAGCGCCCGAAGGCGCTTCTGAGTGGTCAGCCGTAGGGGCAAATCATGGCTGATGAGCCACAGTAAACAACCAATCAACGCGCTGATACAGCCCTTTTGATCTACCTCTTCAGGGGTAGCCTCTCCTGTTGTGGGGCATCACGGACCAGGGGGCCGCAGACCAGAACCAGATCAGAGTTCAGGCGCGGCCCCTTTCTCTTTCCGATCCCTTTGCAGCACGGACAGCGGCGTCGGCAGCTTTGTCGGTATTGCTCCTCCTCACTCCGGACGAGCAACACGCTTCCATGCACAGAGAACTAAGAGTGACGGCGTAGTCGGCCAGCAGAATGATTTCGCACGGGAAACCTCAGACTCGGACGTGGCGGTCGTCCTATCCCGTCAGTGAGGGAGTCCAACTGCAGCATCCAGTGTCAGCAAAAGGTAGGATCGAACACCTATTTAATACGTATAATCCTGCTCCGGACGCGTAGTCACATCTCAATCAAATGTACTTTCTTATTCAGCTGCTGGAGCCTCAAAGTTGCCAGCATTGTAGATGTATGACCCAAACCGCATCGAAAGCGATTTGCGGATCGGATCACCAGTTTTATGACTAGCTCGCCTCAGGACCGAAGTGACTTCACCTTTCCTTGGTACGTCGATAGTCCACCGAACGATAGGTTCGCTCAGAGACTGGAGTTATTCTATAAAATTTATCATCTCCAGTTGCAGTTAATCGCGAGATGTCAGGAGGCAGCGCGTCCAGCATTCCATCGGATCAGCGGGGCACTTGATCAAACCGTTCTAGTCACTGCACTAATAGCTCTTCCCAAGATGTTTGCTGGGTGGAATGCGGTCCGCTCGTCGGTGTTCTCGAACGCGCAGGCTCTGCTCCCTTTCGCTCCTCTTGCCAGGGAAGAGGAAGGGGCGTTGGAGCACGACCCGGCGTGGGACATCCTTGCCGAGTTCCAGATGCTTGAAACGAGCAACCAGGATAAGGTCGCAAAGAACCTGGCTCTTCTGTGGGGGCACTTTGAAGACACGTTCGGCGGTCTGAGCGGGTTCTTGGCGGAGCCGGCTATAGAACAATCTCAATACCTGGAAAAGCTTATGATGGCCTCCCGGCGGATGAGGCCAGCTCGAGGATCGGACGTGGCTTTCCATTACGTCACGGTCGAATTGATGCGGCAGTATGTATGCTGCCTCCAGGCAGGGAGGTCGGACCGCGCCGCATTATCGCTCGCGACCTGCGTGGCGGCTCTGATCAATCGTGGGCGCATGATGGCTCCGACTATTACCGCCAGTGCGCCAGCGTGAGGGACGCCGCTTGGCCGGTTCTGTTGCAGTTTTGAAGCTTGCTTGGCCTGAGCTATGACGCGAGGGCGTCGAGAGGGGCTGGCGGTAAAGCAAAACAACAAGAACCCGTTCAAGGGGCGGCAACTCACGGCGGAGATCATCCTGCGGGCAGTGCGCTGATACCTGCAATTCTCAATCAGCTACCGTGATCTTGAGCGCATGCTCTCTGATCGCGGTGTGCAAGTGGACCATACGACTCTCTTTCGCTGGATCCAGGCTTACGCTCTCGAACTGGACAAGCGCGTCCGCCTCATCTGCGCACGACGAATGGCTCCTGGCGGGTCGACGAGACATATATCCGGAAGGACGAATGGGTTTATCTCTACCGTGCCCTTGATGCCATAGGGCAGACAATCGATTTCCTGCTCTCACCCAGACGGGATGGGCGGCAGCCCGGCGCTTCTTCCGCAAGGCACTGAAGCAGCCGCACACGGTCAGTTCGTGAGGAGAATGCGGGCGGAATTCGCGTGGTCCAAGCCTTCGCCAATAAGGATCATGAGCGCCACCTTTTCGCGGCAGACAATCAGGGCTACCGCAGCACCAAGCTCGAAGCCTACCGGGTCATGGTGGCATCGACCTCGCTCAGCTATCTGAGCATGCGTCTGATCCAGAGGGTCGTCATGGTGGCAGGCAGGTATCTCGTGATCAGGAGTGAGCTGAGTGCAGGTGGCTTTGTCGGCTTCCTGCTGCTTGTCGGAGTTTTTTCCGGCCGATCAAAAAGATCAACTCGGTCATCGAAACCTATCCGAAGGGCATCGCCGGCTTCAAGCGGTACATCGACTTCCTGGACACTCGTCCAGACATTGCGGACCGTCTAGGCGCGCGACCCGGGTAAGCTCAAGGGAGACATAGAATACACGAATGTCCGGTCCGGTTATACAGCTGGCCGGGTCGTTCTTGGTAGTCTCGATCTGCCATCCGCGCGGGAGAAACCCATTGCCTTCGTCGGACCGTCAGAAGCCGGCAAGACGACAATCTGCTCGCTGCTGCCGCGCTACTACGAGATCGACGGTGGCTCGATCACGATCGATGGGGTCGACATTCGCGACATAAAGTTCCGGGCGCTGCGAAGCCGGATCGGAATCGTGCAGCAGGACGTCTTTCTGTTGGTTCAGATGGGGTGGACGCCCCCAACGGCCTTGGTGTGCCAAAGCGGAGGTGTTGAGCACCACTTGAGGGAGGCGTCCATGGAAGAGGTTAAAGCGGATTTCGATCTGATGTGAATCCAAAGCAGCGGGCTGCGCGTTGATCGGCATATGGCACGGGAGGCGAGCCATGCCCCAGCCCTATTCCGCCGATTTGCGAGAACGCGTTTTGGTCGCCTACGAGCAAGGCGAGGGTAGCCAAGTCGCCATTGCTCGCCGTTTTCGTGTGTGCCCGGCCACCGTCTGCAACTGGATCCGCCAAGCCCGCCAGGAAGGCCGGCGCAGCCCCAAGCCGCACCGCGGCGGGCCTGCCAGTGTGTTGGGACCTAAGGAGCTGGCGCTGCTGCAGGCGCTCGTGGCTGAGAGCAACGCTGCGTACCTGGATCAGTATGCCGAGCGCTTGGTTGCGCTCACCGGCAAACGCGTCAGCCGTCCGGTGATGTGTCGGACGCTCCAGCGTCTCAAGCTGACGGTGAAAAAAAGACGCTCCGGGCGACCGAGCGGGAGCGGCCCGAGATCGCCCGTGAACGTGAGGCCTATCGTCAGCAGATGAGCGGCATGCCGGCTGAACGGCTGGTCTTTCTCGATGAGAGCGGCATCACCACCAAGATGGCCCGCACCCATGCCCGAGCACTGCGCGGGCAGCGGGCGTATGGCTCCGTCCCGCTCGGCTCGTGGCAGCGGCTGACGGTTCTGGGTGCGCTCGCATGTGAGGGCCTGGTGGCGACGATGAGCATCGAGGCGTCAACCTCGACCTCCGTGCTGTTGGCCTATTTGGAGCAGGTGCTGGTGCCCAAACTCCAGCAGGTGAAGCCGGATGCCATTCTGGTGATGGACAACCTGCGCCCACATCGCGCCACGGAAGTCGGGCAGCTTCTCGAGCAGGCCGGGATTGGACTGACGTACCTGCCGCGCTACTCGCCGGACCTGAACCCGATCGAGCAGGCCTGGGCTAAGATGAAAGAGCGCCTGAAGGCCCAAGCCGGGCGCAGTCTTGAGGCCCTGGAGGCGGAACTCAAGCCCGCCCGCGACACCATCACCGCAAAGGATGCCCGAGGCTGGTTCAGGCATGCCGGCTATGCCTACACTGATCCGAAATTCGCTTTAGCTAAGGCATCGGACGTGAAAAAGTGGAATCCACTTTTGGGATTGATCCGATGCTTTAGTCTGTCGTCGGAACTACGGGCGTGAACGCCTGCTGCCTCTGGCTCTCCCGCGCCTGGCTGTTCTCACATTTCCGCAGGGTGGGATCTGGCAAGGCCATCCTCGCCAGCGAGCCTCATGAGCTCGGCCAGACAGCTTCTGGCCCGGTTGACCCGGCTCTTGACAGTGCCAACCGCACATCCAAGCACCAGGGCGGCCTCCTCATAGGACAATCCCTCTACGCCCACGAGCATGAGCGCCTCACGCTGACCGTCAGGCAGCTTGTGGAGCGCTGCTTCGAGATCATGGATCATGATCCTCTCCTCCTGGTCCGGCATGCAGACCATCGTGGCGGCATAGGATCCGTCCCCATCCTCCACCTCGCGCAAAGACTTGCGGTGTTCCGAGAAGAACTGGTTGCGCAGGATGGTGAAGAGCCAGGCCTGTAGGTTCGTGCCGGCTTCAAACTGCTTCTGCTTGCTGATAGCTCTGAGCACTGTCTCCTGCACGAGGTCCTCGGCTTGCTCGCCATTCCGCGTGAGCGAGATTGCGAAAGCCCGGAGCGAAGTCACGCTTGCTAGAACTCCATCAACGAACGCTTGGTCGGCCAGTTCGGTGCGGGCGCGGATAACCTGTGCCACCCGATCGAGAAGCCGGGCAAGGTTGTGCGGGAGTTTGTCCTCGGCAGGGTCGCCATACCAGGTCCGCAGGTGCTGGCCGAGATGGGCTTGGATGCTGTTGTTCAAGGCAGCGGAGACCGACGGGCTCACGGAGCGCAGGGGAGGGGACCGGTCATGCCGAATAGTGCCAGTCAGGTTCGACAGCGTCATCATGGTCGTTCTCCTGTAAAACCGACCTCCCGGACGATGTGGTGGCCCGTCATCTGTCTTGGACTGGAGGCCGCCACTGGCGCGTTGTGACGATCAGCGCGCATTACCACCTCTATCCGCAGGGCTCGGCCCATGAGGTATTGTCTTCACGAGCTCGATGTCACCAGGTCCGTACGGCGTCAGCCGAGCTGCTTTCGTTCTGTCGGCAACAGCAGCAGGGCTTTTGTCAGCGGGGCTTGATGGCGTCGCGCACCGTGTCCTTCATGCTGCCGACAACGTTCTGCGCCCGACCTGCTGTCTTCTCGGCAGACCCTTCAGCCTGGGTCTTGCTGTCGCCTGTGATCTTGCCGATGGCTTCCTTGACGGAGCCCTTGGTCTTCTTCGCGCTGCCTGCAATCCGATCCTTGTCCATGAGAGCCTCCGGGTTAGGATGGCGTGCACGTGACAACCATTGCGCCCACCGTCTTATCACGGCCGCTAACCCGTTAAAATCATTAAAGTTCATCAATTTTTTCAGTGGTTGTTCCGCACTACCCGACCCGGTTTTCCTGCACCTCTTTTTGGCGCCTTCGGGAGCTTGGCCTCGACACCCTCACTCCCGATTCCGCGCTCCCGGGCCCAAACGATCAGGGCGCTGCGCCGGTTGACCCCGAGCTTCTGGTACAGGGACGCGACATGGTTGCGCACGGTGTTGCGGGCGAGCTTGAGCTCCGTTCCGATCTCAGGGTCGCTCTTGCCTTGGCAGACGAGGGTGAGCACCTCGCGTTCTCGCGGCGTCAGATCGGCCACACTGGCGGCGACCTGTGCCGGTGACTGTCCCGGTCGGGGCGAGTGGCGCAAGGCAGCAAGCTTCTCGACCACGCCCCGGCTGAACCAGGACGCGTCCGCCATTACCGCCTCAATGGCCTTGACGAGTTCTTCCTCCGAGCGCCTGCGGGCGGTGATGTCCTGGAACGAGCACAGGATACACGCCCGATCGCTCAGCGTGATGGTCTCGGCCGAGACCAGACAGTCGATATCACCGCCGCCTTTCACACGCAGGCAGGCCTCGAAGTCCCTGACGCTGCCTGCTCTAGCAAGTTCGGTTTCGAAGCGGCGGCGTTCCTCCTCATCGACCCAGAGACCGATGTCATCGGCGGGGTACCCGACCACGTCCTGTGCCTGATAGCCCAGCACCCTCGTGAAGGCCTCATTCACCTCAATGAACCGATGATCGTCGGCGGTGCTGATGATGGTAGGCACAGGAGCCAAGCGGAAGGCCTTGGCAAAGCGCTCCTCGGACTGGCGCAACGCCGTCTCGGCCTTCCGGCGCGGCTCCAGGTCCGCGAAGGTGAACAGCATGCAGGGCTCCTCGCCAACCTCAATCGGCTGGCCTGCCACCACCACTTGGCGTCCTCCGGGATCGCTCGGCACGGTGAGACACGCTTCCATCTGCGGGATGGTCTCGCCCGCGCGCAGCCGCTCGAGTGCGAGGCTGCGGCGCTCGGCCCGTTCCAGCACGTCAATCTCATAGACGCTTCGACCCAGCACGTCCTCGCGCTTGTAGCCGGTGAGCTCCAGAAAGCCCTCGTTCACCTTCACGAAGCGCAGATCGGTGAGGCGGCAGATCGTGGCGGGCGCCGGATTGGCCGCGAAAGCCCGCTCGAAGCGGTGCTCGGCCTCGGTCTCTCCGCTGACGTCATGAACGATGAGCACGAGACAATCGGGATTGCCCGCATGATCGGTGACGACGAGGCTGCGAATGCGGTGGGTCCGGTCCCGGTCCTGATTGGATTTGTGCGCCACCACGACCACGACATCGTCGAGGGCCTCGCCGGCCACAACGCGGTCGATGGGATAGCGGCCAGGGTCGAGCAGATGGCTGCTTTGATGGCGCAGGACGAAGTTCTTGCGATATTCGTCAACCGTCCGGCCGAGCTCGTCGAGGGTGGTGACCCCGTGCATCTCCAGCGCGGCCTCGTTGGCGTAAGTGATGGTGTGGTCCGGCTCGACTAGGATCACGCCCTCGGTCAGGCCGGCAATGATCTGCTCCAGTTGCGAGCGGTCCGGAGCTTGGTGACTCAGACCGTTGTCTGCTTTGCCATGGACCCGATCAGCGGCACTGGCGGCTCCCTCGGGCTTTGAGCGCCGGTCGTTGATGCGATCCATGTCTGCACCTGTCCTTGTCATGGGACGGCTCGCTCTGCGCTTCCATGTCCTGGGGTTCAACGAGGCCCGGCGCAGCGGGTTTCGCTCAACTCAGGCGGCGAGGTCTCGGCACTGAGGTTGATGAAGTTCTGACTGCGACATGGGAGGATTGCGGCGGGCCTTCGTTCGCGGCACTCCGCGGCTTGGAGCGATCGACGCTGTCATCGAGCGCCTTGCATGAGCAATGCTCCCGGATCCGATCCAGCACTTAGCATATGGAGCTTGGCGGCATATCGGCCCTCGATCATGTCGTCGATGCCTGGATCGGTTCGCCAGAGAATCCCGCACCGGGTCTTGAACTTGCCATCTTCACCATCCAATTACCATCCAATCAGATGGTAAGAGGAGTACCAGCGGTGGCAAACAACGTGCATGAGCTTCGGCCCAAGGCGGCAGACAGCGAGAAGATCACCATCAATCTCGGCTTTGTCGATCTGGGCCATATCGACCTTCTGGTCCAAGAAGGATTCTACTCAAACCGCACCGACTTCATCCGGACCGCCATTCGCAACCAGCTCGAACGGCATCACGACACTGTCAAGAAGTCGGTCGCCCGCCATCAGCTCGACCTTGGCCTGCGCCAGTACACCCGCGCCGACCTGGAGGCGGTCCAGGCGGCAGGCGAGGTGCTGCACATCCAGGTTCTCGGGCTGGCCAGTATCGCTAACGATGTCACCCCCGACCTGGCGCGCCGGACCATCGCCTCCATCCATGTTCTCGGCGCCCTGCATGCCAGTGCGGCCGTGAAAGAGGCGCTCAAGGATCGGATCCGCTGAGGGCCCAGCCGGTCCGATCGCGCCAGCCCTAAACCACCTTCCAGCCTATCCGACGACGGAACAGCCAACCTTGTCGCTTGGCCCGACCCCCACCGATCACAGGAACAATCTCATGAATGCCAAACCCAACATCGACATGATGGAGGCAACCCGCCTGACTCGCGAGGGCCGGCTTGCAGAAGCCATGGCGATCCTCCGCGGAGACACTTCCAGTATCCATCCGTCCGCCACATCAAAAGAGCGCGGGAGTAAGCCAGGACAATGGCGGACAGGCCGCGCCTCAACGATCATCGACATGGTTCCTCCGTCCTCCACGGGAGGAGCATGGACCTCTCCGAATTTCGGTTTCTCACGCTCTGCTCCCCATGCGTTTGACTTTTCCGCAGGAGGTATGTCTCAGCCCGAGGTGCCAGAGGCACTGCGCGGTTTCCTCGGCCGTATGGGACCGCTCGGCTCGCCAGGCGGCCTTGCTGGAAGGGCAGGACACGCGCCGGTCCACGCACCCGCTTCTCTGCCGGAGGGAGCAAGCTTCGAAGAGCGATCCTTTGCCAATGAGGCGGGAAGCCGGTCGTACAAGATCTACGTTCCGAGCGGCTACACCGGACAGGCGCTTCCGCTCGTGGTGATGCTGCATGGCTGCACTCAGTCGCCGGACGACTTCGCCGCCGGCACGAAGATGAACCAGTTGGCCGAGGAGCAGATGTTTCTGGTCGCCTATCCGGCGCAGGCTCAGTCGGCCAACGTGTCCAGGTGCTGGAACTGGTTCAACGAGAGCGATCAGCAGCGGGATCGGGGCGAGCCTTCGCTGATTGCAGGCATCACCCGTCAGATCATGAGCGAGTTTGCCGTTGAAACGGGACGGGTCTACGTGGCTGGCCTGTCAGCGGGCGGAGCGGCGGCGGCCATCATGGGATCGGTCTACCCGGACCTCTATGCCGCGGTGGGCGTCCATTCCGGGCTCGCATGTGGGGCAGCCACCGATATGCCGTCGGCATTTGCGGCGATGCGGCAGGGTGGGGCTCCCCGGGCCAGCGGAGCCCGGCAGCCCGTGCCGACGATTGTCTTCCATGGCGACCGTGACACGACGGTCAATCCGATCAATGGTGATCAGGTGATGGCCCATTCTAAGGCAGGGTCGGATCTCCGCACGACGGTCACGCGCGGTCAGGCGCCAGGCGGCATCACGTACACCCGTACGGTCGAGACCGACGACAGCGGGCACCCGATGCTGGAACAGTGGGTGCTTCATGGCGCAGGCCATGCCTGGTCGGGCGGCAGCCCAGCCGGCTCGTACACCGAGCCGCGTGGACCCGATGCCAGCCGGGAGATGCTGCGCTTCTTTCTCAACCATCCGAAACCAACAGGCGGGCTATCCGTGTAAGCGCGAGCGCACCCGCCAGTCTGGTGCACAGGCTGGCAGGCGCTCGTCCCGCCTCGGTCGATCGAATGAGCCCAGATCGCGCCCAAGGGACTCAGGCTCGCCTCACGGCGGGGCAACCGAATTTTCGCATCGGCGGCGTGACCGGACCTTCATAGATCCTGGCTCCATGACCTGCCTCCGCCACCTATGGCACCGGGACAGGGATGAGGTCAGGCGCGATCACCCGTATCCCCGTGCCGAACCTGACACGAGGCGCGGTGTCCGGTTCAATGCTGCCTGTCGTCTCCGGATCCTGCGAGGAGGACTGCTGAACGGTCGATGCACTGATGGTCGAGCCTTCGGGCTTGCCCCGTTTGGCCTTGGGCCTCCGCAGCATCGGGTTGGCCATCTGCTGAGAGATGGCTTCCGTCACCAGGACGTCGCTCTTCTTGCGCTCGATCATGCCTTCGGCCTTGCGCAGCACATGGGCCCAGCTCTCACCCGGCTTCTTACACGAGCAACTCGGATCATAGGCTTTCCGGTAGCGTAGCGCGTTGGGTAGCTTCATGTACGGCTCACCGGTCTCAGACACTGCCTCCTCAATGCCGCCCTCATGTGGCGCATGGAAGACCACCACCTGCGCGTTGGGACACAGGGCGCGGCATAGGGCCGCTGCGCTCTCTCGGCCCTTCGGTTGGCTGTCCAGAGGGAAGTAGCCGCCATCGCACGACCGCACGCACACCAGCCGCCCGCGACCCATCGGCTTGGTCGTCGGAATGGACTCCGGCTCTGCCGAGGCGTCACACACTCTGTTGATGGCGGCCCTGAGCTGGCGTTGGCGTTCACCGACGGCCTCAGCATCCGCAGCCTGACCAACGAGCAATTGGTAGCTCGCCTGCAAGGCGCGGATCCGGCCGGCAATCGGGCCGCATTCGGGCGGTGGGCGAAAGAAGAAGCCGCCCCGGTCACAGCCGATGGCGCGGTAGTAGCCCGCCAGCCGCTCAATCTCGCCCCGGTGCCGCGCCGCGTTGGCCTCTGCCATGCGAGACGAGGCGCCGCTGCGGTTCAGGGACGCAAGCTCAGCCTTGTACCTCTCGCAATCCGCTGTCTGGGCCAGGGCGACGTCCTGTCCCGCAATGAAGAACAGGAATGTCGCTCCGATGGCAAGCAGCGGCTTTTGAATGGGGCCGGATCGCATCGTCATGCCTGTTCTCCCGCACCTGAATCATCGCGCCTCAATGAGGGGTGCCTTGCCCTGCCGGGAGTGAAGTCGACGAAGACGCCACAGGAGGCGGGAAGGCTGGCGGCGGATGAGCTGCGAATGCTTGGCGAGACAATAAGCCAATGATCGGAGCGGTGGTTTCGGCCTTACTGCTTTTGCGCCAACCATTACCAACTTGTAGGCGGATATTCCAAGGCGAGGTCAGCGAACTCGGAAATTCTGGGGTTGTGGACGGATACGAACGTGACACTTTCAGCTGAAGCCGGATGAACTCGAACGAATTATCAATTGGCTTCAGGAACTATTGGGTTGCATCCCAAGCCTGACTTTGGAACAGTCGCAGGACAACAATGCAGAGGAGCTGCAATCGTCCGGATGCAACTGACGAGACCACCTAGAGATCCTAGAGATCATTGCACCAATCGGCTTCTAGCGGCTTTGGCTCCCGAGAGTCTGGCCTATCTTGAACCGCATCTGGAGATCGTAAACCTGCAACGTGGTCAGGTTCTCTTTGAGACCGATGAGATCATCCGGTACACCTACTTCCCTCATGACGCGGTTGTGGTGCTCGTTGCCGTGATGACCAACGGGACCTCGGCGGAAATGTCCATCGCCGGGCGGGAGGGCGTTATCGGTCTGGTAACGACGGCGACCACCCCCTATGCCTTCGGGCGCTATGTTGTCCAAACTCCAGGCACGGCATCACGCATCGGCATTGAGCAGATGCAGAAGGCGATCTCAGCGCACCGCAATATCCGAGATGTGATCCAGCGCTTCTCAGAAGCAATAACGGCGCGCGTTCTTCAGAACGTGGCTTGTAACGCCGTCCATCAGGTCGACGAGCGCTGCTGCCGTTGGATTCTCAGCACCCACGACCGTGTCGGCCGAGATACTCTCTCGCTCAGCCATGAGCTCCTCGCCGAGATGCTGGGGGTCCAGCGCTCGACCGTGAGTGCTATCATGCGGACGCTTCAAACGGCAGGGCTTATCGAGCAGGGCCGAGGATGGATTACGGTGAAGGATCGTGCCGGTCTCGAACGAGCGTCGTGCGAATGCTACGGCAGGGTCCGCCAAACCTTTGAGCGCCTCTTACCCCTCACCTACACAAAGTCCTAATCCGACTTCCTACCGGCATTGATCAGTCCGCGCCATGGTTCTCGGCCAAGAACCTTAGAGTACAGACTCTTGTGCCCGTCTCGTCGGTGACCCGCAGCCGCCATTCGGTGCCACTCCAGAATTTCCTTCCAGCATCCCGGAGGAGTTCGCCTGCGACCACAATTGCATGGGCGCGGGCTTCCTCTCGGCTGGCAAGGACCGTGCCTACGTCGTCCAGAACCTCTTCACCGTCGCAGATGTGGAAGAAATAGCGGGGTATGATGTGCTCCTGTATCGCCTCTGGCCGGGAACAGTCCTCAAGGCCATATTCCAGTTCCTTCCCAGGCCGTGATCTCTGGTTTCGGATACTTCACATAACAGCAGGTTAGGCGGCCGCCATCGCAGTCAGAGCCGTGTGTGCCATCACAGCATCAATGATCGTGCCATGCCGTTGCCTGGAATGAGGCATCCCATCTCCATGCGCCGCCTGAGCGGCAGCTAAAATAAGTTAGAAATAGATTGGATCCAGCCTGTCGCAGAAATCTTCTACAGCCAGATGGTCCCCGATGTTGATGTAATCGTTTACAGAATGTCTCGACGGAAAAATGAGAATAAAGAATGCAGTCTTCTGAGATGAACGTTTAAAAACTGCTTGCCACCGCATGATCGAGGCCATACCTGCGGCGAAGATCACAGGCATCTTTGTGCTGCGCGGGCTGATCCTGCTGATCCTGCCGGAGCAACAATTGCTCTACTCAGCCTCCAAGCTAATCCCGCGTGGCGAGGACAAGACATCATGGGCGAGAGCACAACCTCTCCGAACTACATTGAACTCTGTGCCGATATCGTCTCGGCCTACGTCAGCAACAACTCCGTTCCGGCCACAGACCTGCCGTCGCTGCTCAACTCCGTCTATGCCGCCCTGACGAAAACGGCAGAGGGCCAGACAGGCGAGAAGGCTGAGTTGGTGCCCGCCGTTCCGGTGAAGAAATCGGTAACGTCGGACTATATCATCTGCCTGGAAGACGGGAAAACGTTCAAGTCGCTGAAGCGCCATCTGCGGACTACCTACGGCATGACGCCCGAGCAGTACCGCGCCAAGTGGAGCCTGCCCGCCGATTATCCGATGGTCGCACCGAACTATGCCAAGACTCGCTCTGAGCTTGCCAAGACCATGGGGCTCGGTCAGCAGCGGAGGAAGGGCTCGGCCCAGGTCAAAGCCGCTGCGAAAGATACCGCTCCCGCCAAAGGGCGCCGCACAAGGAAGACAGTCTAAGGCATCCCAGGGTTAGACGGATCGGCAACCGCTGTTCAGCCGAAATCTCTCAAGTACCTTTCGTAATGAGGTGTTTGTGGCGACCTGTCATGGTTTGATGCCTGCCGTTGCAGGACTGCAGAAGGCAGGGTTCATGGCCGGTAAGGTCAACATGAGACCTTCGGCCAAGAAGCACACCCGTCGCTACCGGGAGGTGGTCTCTCCCCGCCGAGACGCTCGAAGGGCAGAAGGATCTGACGAAGAAACGACGCTACGCCAACCGCCACGGTTGGTTCCGAGCACCACGACTCTGCTGAAGGTGGTAGCAGGCTCGCAAAAGCTTCGTCAGCCGAACACGATGCCTTTGAGGCTCTTGAGAGCCCTCTCACAACGGTCGATCTGCTCGCTGGCCCGCCGCTGC
>NZ_QDAH01000078.1 GCF_003075415.1 Microvirga sp. KLBC 81 | reverse complement strand
ATCGCCTGCCTGTTCCTGCAGTATCTGCGGTTGCAAGCCGCCGGTCGGGGAAAAAAAAGCGCAGGAACCGCCGCCGCCCCCGAGCCTGCCGGCCATCCGGCGCATGCTGCTTGATCATCTGGCGCACGCCATGCGCCTGCGATGTCCAATCTGTCGGGCCCGCTTCACCCTTGGCTCAATGATGGGAGTGCCAAAGTAGTGCTAGAGCTGTTTCCACTTGCGTGGAATCAGCTCTCGTCTTTTTCAGGCTGCATTTTTGACGGCGAACCGGATCCATTTCGCCGAAAAATGCTCTAAGGCGAACGCCGCTTTGAAACTCGGCCTGAATCAGCCTCGTCTTGAACGAGCGACGTTATCCCTCAGGAGGTCCAAGTTGTTGTTGATCGTGACGCTCGAAGGATCGAGTTCGTGGGCTTTGAGGAAATTGCTGCGGGCCTTCACCACATCGCCGCGCAAAAGATAAGAGTAGCCGATGTTGTTGTAGTACTCGGCCCGGTCTCCGATGAGGCGGCCAGCCTCCCGGTACGCCCTGTCGGCTAAGTCGAAACGACGCACGCGGTCGTAAGAGGCGGCAAGGCCCAACCAGGCTTCGCCATTGTTCGGCTCCACTTCCACAGTGCGCTCATAGTAGCGCGCGGCATGCCCATAATTCCCCGCTGCGAATTGGACCTTCGCAACCTTGAAGACCTCGTTGTCAGGATATTCCTCGACGGAGGAGGGAAGCTCGAGTTCTGCGGTACTATTGCCGAAGCTCGAAAGGCCGGTGCCGTTGCAGGCAGCTAACAGGGGAAGTGTACACGCGAACAGGGCTGATGCCAGCTTTCGTTCGAGTGCCCCCATTGCAGTCCCCCACGCATCTTTCCACCGCACTGGATGTGCGATTCACTTAGAGGTGTAGCAATGGATCAATGGCGCTCGCAAGCCCGGACGCATGGCTTATGCTTTCGAGGTCCAAGGCCAGCCAGCTTAGATTATGACTAGGCCAGACGGCCTAGACCGTCGGTTCTTTACGGCCCTTTAACCATGCATGCCTCCAAGTATTGGCGTTCTAGGCCATCTGATCGGCTGGACGTGTGGTCCAGAGGAGAATTAGAACGGCGTAATAGAATAATGTATTGTTTATCAGAGGCGGTTTCAGTGATGCGAGCAACGTTTGATCCGGCGCGCTGCCGTGCTGCGCTGAGCAAGATCGCGCCTCTTCTCGCACTGGCCGCCCTCCTGTCTGCCGCTGTTGGAGTGCTGCCATCGGCTCAGGCCCAGGAGAGACTCCTGCGTTTCAACAAGGGACGCGCTGTCGGCGATATCAATGTGGCTCAGGGCCAATTTCTGACGGCCAAGACCGCCACAGACGTCGGACGCGTCGTCGTCGGTAATCCTGAGATTGCAACAGCCGTTCCTCTCACCGCACGCTCTTTCTACGTGCTAGGCAAGGCGGAAGGGCGGACCAACGTCGCGGTTTACGGAGCCGATGAAGAGCTTTTGGGAACGGTCAACGTGGAAGTTGGTGCCGACACGCCTGATCTCGCCGCAACCATCCAGGAAACCATCCCCCAGGCCAATATCAGAACGGAAACCATCAATGGGCGTCTTCGTCTGAGTGGCACGGTTCCGGATGGGATCGCGCTTCGTAAGGCTCTGGAGATTGCCGAGCAATATGGCTCAGATGGCGTCATCAACGCCTTGCGCGTTACGGGCGGCCAGCAGGTCATGCTGGAAGTCCGTTTCATCGAGGCGAACCGTACTGCGGCCCGAGAACTCGGCATCAGCTGGTTCGGGCGTAAAGCCGGCGATACATCCGGGCGTGGAGTTGCCCTCGGGAATTTCGATCCTCCGAGAACCGGCACTTCCGGCATCACCTACAACCCGCTCCTCAGCGGCGGCACTCCTTTCGGCACGGTGGTCGCAAACTTTCTCGGAGGCGGGATCAGCGCGGACATTCTCGTGCAGGCACTCGAAGAGAAGGGATTGGCGCGGCGCCTCGCCGAGCCGAACCTGGTCGCTCTCTCAGGCGAGAAAGCAAGCTTCCTGGCCGGTGGCGAAGTCCCTATCCCTGTTGCGGCTGACGACAACCAAGTGAGCGTCACCTACAAAGAATACGGTGTTCGCCTGAACTTCACACCCACTGTGCTTGAGAATGGCATCATCAATCTCAAGCTTGAGCCTGAGGTTAGCCAAGTTGATGAATCGACCCGCGTCAGCACGGGCTCGATTTCCATTCCAGGTTTCATCACCCGGCGCGCCAGCACTTCGATCGAGATCCGAGATGGCCAGAGCTTTGCGATGGCGGGCTTGCTGCAGAGTGTCCACTCGAAGAACCGCGAGCAGGTTCCGTGGCTCGGACAATTGCCCATTATCGGTACGCTGTTCAGTTCCTCCGCTTTCGAAGAGCAGGAGACGGATCTCGTCATCATCGTGACTCCACGTCTCGTGAAGCCTGGCAAGCCGGGGCAACCGCTTCGCACACCACTCGATTCAGCAAAGCCCAGCAATGATCTCGAGTTCTTCCTTCTCGGCTCGCTCGAAGTCGATGGCGACATGCAGAAGCGCTTTGCTGAAGGGGCGGGCGTGATCGGACCTTATGGACACATCATCGAGCTGAAGCCAGGAAAGCGCAATGCCGTCAAAAAAGTCGTCAAGCAATAAGGTCCGGCTCGCCATTTCGGCCACCCTGGTACTCCCAGCCATATCGCTTGGCGGTTGCGTGGATTACATGGAACACCGCGATACGATCACTCTCTCTGCAGGCGAGGCGCAGGCCTGGAACCGGACAGTGCACACTTCCGATCCGTGGCCACCTTACGTCATGAACACTCAGATCCCAGGCGATGGGCAGCGCACGGCTGTTGTGATGCGGCGCTATAGCACCGGTGATGCAGAAGCAGGGGGCGCGGCTCCTTCACCCAGTGTCCCGGCAGCGCCACAATAATCTGCGCAGCAGGTGAATATCTTCTGCCAACAAGAAAATCCCTGGCACTGTTAGGAGCCAGGGGCTCAAAAAAGGCGTCAGGCGAGTTTAGCGGTACGTATCGTCCTTACCGTTGGGGCTGCCATCGCCGCCGCCATTGCCATAGCCGTTGTTGCCATGGCCACCGCCATTGTTGCCGTTGCCGTTGCCACGGCCGGAATTGCCCGATCGACCATTGTCGGTGTCGCTGCCATTGGACGTACCACTACCAACCGATCCGCCGTTACCACCTGTGCTGCCGCCACCGGTATTGCCGCCAGTGCCACCATTATCTGCAACTGCGCCGCCGTTGCCGGCTCCCGCAGCGCCACCGCCTGCCGTGCCACCGACGGCACCATTGCCGCTGGTTCCACCGCTGAGAGTTCCCCCACCAGCGGACGCGCCGGTGCCAAGGGTTCCTTCCCCAAACTGGCCGCCCCCGAGGATCGTGCCGCGACTGATCGAGCCGGTGGCGATATCATCCTGGTCCTGGTTGCGGATACGATCCGTGCGGCGCAAGGCTTGAGGACGTATGGCGCAGCGGCACACTTCCTCCCCCGCGACGACGCGAAGGCGGCAGTTTTGGTACATGGACGCATTCGCAACATCGGGCACGCATTGCATGCCAGAGCGGTTGTTTTGAGCGAATGAGGGAGAAGAAAGGACTGCGAGGAGGGCAGCGCCGGACAAAGCGAGAGCGTGCGAACGCTTCATTGTTCACCTACTGGAAAGAGTTTAATGTGCCTAAGTCGCTGTAAGGCGACTTGCGTGGCTATATTACGCAAGTCTAGGAATATCGTTCCCGTAAGTTGTTGAAGAAATTACAGCTCAGCAACTGGAACAATTTTCAAGCCGCAAACATAACTACGATTTTTCTTTGCACGGTTGGCTGTCAGTGCATGAAAGGCCACGCTGTAGGATAATTTGCCTGATATGGCCGAAGGCCTTGAACGGTAATTGGCGCGGGGATCTAGAGATCATAAGCCTCGACCATGAGCGCAATCTCCGTCAGCTTAGCGTTGAAGGCCGACCAGTCATCGGTGCGAGCAATAGGCTCCCAGATTGCCTCAACATCCTCAATTATCATCGTACAAGGCGTCGTCCTCGCAAAATAGGAGTGGTCGAGCCTAAGGTTTGGGAGAGGCTTGAAACCCTCGATATTCTGGCGAAATGGCTGGAAGCTGGGATGAGCGTAAAACTCGGCGGATGGGCTGCGTGTCGCGCGTTCAAGGCGCTCCAAGCCGCCAAACCAGTCAAAGAAGGTCTGCTCGAATGGAGCTCTCGTGCTGTGAAGGAATGTCCATAGGTTCTTGGCAAGCATGCCATCCTGCTCATGACCTTCAGAACAAAGACCGAGGCGGCGGAGAATTGCAGCTGCGAATTCCTGATGAAGAGCAGGCTCGAAGGCGGCCAATGAGGCCTCGAGCTTGCTCTGCTCGGCGATCGGCAGAAAGCATTCAGCGAGCCTGAACAGGTTCCACAAAAGAGCATCAGGCTGACGCCCAAATGCATAGAGGCCTGTCTCATCGAAATAGGCAGCGGTAAAGCCTGGATCGTAAGAGGGGAGAAAACGCCACGGGCCATAATCAAAACTCTCGCCTGTGACGTTGATGTTGTCGGTATTGAGCACACCATGAACGAAACCTGCAGCCATCCACTGAGCGCCCATGCGTGCAACGCGCCGACACACTTCCTCGACGAAAGCTGCCGCGCGCTCCGCTTCGCTGGCACGCGAGATTTCGGGCATGTAGGTTGTGATCGTGTAGTCGAGCAGCTTGCTGATATTATGCGCCTCATCAAGATAGAGCAGGCGCTGGAATGTGCCGATGCGGATATGTGAGTGACTGAGGCGCACGAGAACCGATGAGCGGGTGGGGGAAGGCTCGTCGCCGCGCTCGAGCTCCTCGCCGGTTTCGATCAAGCTTAACGACTTCGATGTGTTGACACCCAATGCTTCGAGCATCTCGGTTGCCAGAACCTCCCGAACGCCACCCTTCAGCGTCAGGCGCCCATCAGCGTGGCGCGACCAGGGTGTCTGTCCACTTCCTTTGGTGGCGAGGTCGAGCAGCCTGCCATCCTTGATGTCATGCAGCTGCGCGAACAGAAAGCCGCGTCCGTCGCCGAGATAAGGATTATAGGTTCGGAACTGATGGCCGTGATAGCGCAGGGCCAGGGCCTGCTCGAAACTCCCGGGAAGCGGGGCGAACAGGCCAAAGTGCCAGATCCATTCCTCATCTGTTAGCTCGGCAAGCCCTGTCCGCTCGGCCCAGCGCTGGTTGCGATATCGCAGAATATGGATTGGAAACTCGGCAGGTGTGACGATGTCAAAGAAATCTGAGCCCAGGTCTTGGTGGGACGTAGAGGCACGGTACGCAGGAGAAAGGGGCATCGGCTCTCATTCCGGTTCGACAGCTTCAATCATGTTGCAGGCAAAATGTTCATAGGGCTCCCGACCTGTCGCATGATGTTTTGAAACAAATGCAATCTCTCGGCTTGCTGTAACAAAGTATATGAATATATTGCGCGTTAACCATGCTGTGGAAAAGTATTTTTCAATAAGGTCAGGAGAAAAACCGTTTTTCAATCCATAGGTTGCGTGGGGACTTTCAATTCTGTCCGGATCGAGCTCGGGCGAATTGTTGCCTCAGAGCTTGGCTGACGCAGTGGTGACTCCTATGATTCTTTGAACGAAGCAGTCCTGGGAGAGATGAATGGCACTCAAGGATCTCGCGGCCCTCTATGGGCGTGTTGCTTTGGTCATGCTTGCATTTGCATTTCTTGCGGGGATCATCGCTGGACCGGTGCTGCAGAAGGCTGGCCTCCGCTCATCCATGACAGCCGCCCAAGATCATGCGCCCGTGCCGGAACTGATCCGCGCCAGAACTGCGCCTGGTTCAGGAGGGCAAGGCTAAGAAACTCTTGGAGTTCCTGAGGTATATCGGCCCTCATCCTGATAAGCGGGCTCAACCAGTCCTTTCGGATCCTCACGATGAGCGATGATAGCATTCTGCGGCAGGAGATTCGCCATTCCTTGAGTGGCGCGCGCAGCATGATCCGCTCTTATTCCGGACTATATTCTGGCGAGGACCTCGCCCGCGATGTGCTGAAGATCTGTGATGACATGGTTCGGTCCTCTCAGCCGACGCCGCGACTGAAGGAGGCGCGCTCCATCGTTCAGCAATGTTGCGTGAAGTTGGCGCGGGATGCAGACCGCTTCTCCGCGCGCGATCCAGCGGTGATTGCTGCGTCCCGTGCACAGGCGGCCGCATCGATCGATGTGATGCAGGATGCGCTTTTCGAGATGCGCAGGGCAGAGATTGGAGCCCCACGGATCGGCGCCCTCCTACGGAGAAGAAGTCTCTAATTCTGCAACTGCGAGGGATACTGGGCGTTGATGCTCTGTTCAGAGCGTCTCCCATTCAAAGGAATCCTATGCGCGCCGAGCCCGCCGCTTCTCAGGACCTTGGGCATCATAATCTATTCCTCGCACCGCTTGTCGGCTTGCATGCGGTGCGGCTAATCGCGTTGGCGCACCGTGCCGGGACGCAGGGTCTCATCCATCTGGCGCAAGGGCAACGCTGGGCTGAGCAGCTGGTAAGCGCGGTCAAAGGGCTGTCTCCGGATCTGGAGGTCCATATCCTGCCGCCCTGGGACTGTCTTCCCTACGACAGCGCGTCGCCTTCGCGCGATGTAATGGGGCAGAGAATCTCCGTCCTCCGCCAAATGGCGGCGCCCGCGAAAGGCCCGCGTCTGCTGATCACCAGCCCAGCAGCAATCGTCCAACGTGTGCCTCCGAGGGAACTATGGGCGAGCGCGACTTTCTCTCTCAAGACGGGCGACGCTTTTGTCCCGGAGGCGCTTGAGAACTTTTTGCATCGCTCTGGTTATGTGTTGGACGACAGAGTCGACGAGGCCGGAGAAGCGGCCATTCGCGGGCAGGTTATCGATCTCTTTCCCGCCAATTGCCCGTTGCCTTACCGGGCGGAGCATGATGGTTCCTCCATTCTTTCCATTCGTCGTTATGATCCTGTCTCGCAACGAACGGAGGAGTATGTCGACAGCATCACGCTGGAGCCCGCCTCGGAAGTCGTTCTGAGCGCGGCGAGTGATGATGCTTCGTCCAGAGAACGCTACGCGGGAATGGAGCACCGCCTGCCGGAGTATTATAGACAGCTGGAGACTGTGTTCGACTATTGGCCCGATGCTGAAATCGTCATGGAAGAAAGGGCAGAAGGGCGTCGGCAGAACGTCATGGAGCAGATTGCCGATGCCCACGGAAGTCGAAACAACTTCCGCACCAGCGCGGAGCATGCAGTTAAACCCGAGCAGCTCTTCATTCTTGATAACGAATGGCAGCAGGTTCTGAATGCAAGGCAATTGACGGTCATTCGAGATGCTCCTGAAGCCGAAGCAAACAAAAACAAGGTTCCGTTCTTTGCAAGTGCATCCAAGCCTGCGCAAGCATTGTCCAGCTTCATCTATTCCCAAGAAAAAGTGCAGCGGAGAATTGTGCTTGTCGCGGAGACCGAGCGCGATCTCAATCGGTTGCGACGCAGAGTGCAGAACATTCGATCAAAAATAGCCGCCGTGGACAATTGGAGTAATGTGATCGATGGAGAACCCCGAGGGTGGTTTTCCATCAAGGCGGATGTCAGGGGTGGCTTCATCGACGATGATGCTGGAGCCGCAGTCATTACGGCCTACGATGTTCTCGGAAGCCGTGTCGGTACTGAGGTTGCGCCTGAAGCAGCTTCGGTGTCGGCTCTGCAGACGGATTTAGGCTTTCACATTGGTGATACCGTCGTCCACATCGAACATGGCATCGGGAGATTGGAAGGCATCGAGGCAATTTCGCTTGGAGATCAGAACGGCCAAGATGCTATCCGCTTGGCTTATGCAGATGAGGCAAAGATCATGGTTCCCGCGACGGAAATGGACCAGATCTGGCGTTACGGTTCGGCGTTCGACGCTGTTAAATTGGATAGGCTGAATGGCGATGCATGGATTGCTCGCCGAGAGACGATTGAAACAGAGATCCAGGACGCGTCCAAGCGATTGAGGTCTCTGGTTGACGAGCGCAGGGCCGTTCAGCTCGATCCGATCACTCCGCCAAGCCGGGATTATGAGCGTTTCGTTGCTCGCTTTGCGTTTACCGAAACGTCGGATCAGGCTCGCGCCATCGAGGAGGTGCTGCAGGACCTCGCCTCCGGGCATCCCATGGACCGTCTCGTCTGTGGCGATGTTGGCTTCGGCAAGACGGAGGTCGCGTTGCGCGCTGCGGCTGCTGTCGCCTTGTCTGGAAAGCAGGTAGCTGTGGTCGCGCCCACCACGGTCCTCGCCCGCCAGCATCTGCGGACGTTCCAGCGGCGGTTTGCTGGATTGGCTATAGAAATTGCCCATCTCTCGCGTCTGGTCACTCCTGCAGAGGCGCGGGGCGTCAAGAAAGGCCTCGCTGATGGATCAATCAGGATCGTGGTGGGGACCCATGCGCTCACCGGGAAGGGGATCAGCTTTAAGGATCTTGGCATCGTGATCATCGATGAGGAGCAGCGTTTCGGGGCTGCTCACAAAAGTAAGCTCAGGCAATTAGGGTGTGGTGGGCACGTGCTCACGCTGACTGCGACGCCAATCCCACGCACCCTGCAATCTTCTCTTGTTGGCCTCCAGGATATCAGCATCATCGCCACACCACCGGCGCGGCGCCAGCCAATCCGCACCTTCCTGGCATCCTTCGATCCAGCCACGGTGCGCGAAGCGCTCATGCGCGAAAAGCGACGTGCGGGGCAGAGCTTCCTCGTTTGTTCACGGATCGAGGATATCGAGCCGATGAGGGAGCAACTGATCAAGCTCGTTCCTGAGCTCGAATTGATCGTGGCCCATGGCCAGATGCCGCCCGCTGAAGCCGACGAGGCAATGGTCCGTTTCGCGGACGGAGAGGGAGATGTTCTGCTGGCCACAAACATCATCGAGAGCGGCCTCGATGTTCCCCGCGCGAACACCATGCTGGTATGGCGGGCTGATCGTTTCGGCCTCGCCCAACTCCATCAGCTGCGGGGACGTGTTGGACGGGGACGCATTCGGGGCACCGCCTATCTACTGACAGAGCCCGATCAGGTGCTTCCCAAGGCAACCGAGAAGCGCTTGCGGACGCTTGTGGCGCTTGATCGTCTCGGTGCTGGGTTTGCCATCAGCGCGCAGGATCTTGACCAGCGGGGAGCCGGCTCTCTCCTTGGCGAGGAGCAGGCCGGTCATATCAAGCTCATCGGAACAGACCTCTACCAGCATATGCTGCGGCGTGCATTGCGTGGCGAGAGCATCGAGGATGCATGGTCGCCTGACCTCAATATCGGCCTCAAGGGAACTATCCCGGTCAGCTACATCAACGACCCGGAGGCGCGGATCAATCTTTATGCGCGCATATCGCGGCTCGATCCACTCGAGAACGTGGAGGATCTCGAAACTGAGATCGAGGATCGCTTTGGAGCTTTGCCCCAATCCTTGCAGAACCTCATCAACCTGGCGGAACTGAAGCAGCTCTGCGTTCGTCTGGGGATCGCGCGCATCGATGCCGGGCCACAGGCCATCGCTCTAACGTTCCGGCCCGGAACAGTCGACATAGCCCTCTTGGAACAAGTGGTTGAGGGCTCCGGCGGCGAACTTCGCTGGAGCGGTGAGCGACTGATCCTTGCACGCTCCATAGAAGAGCCTGACGAGCGGTTGAAGCCTATCGTGGCCCTGTTGGACAGGCTTGCTTGAGAAGCACAGTTCGCCACTTGCTTGCAGGTCGCATGCGAACATATTCAGCCCAGTGGACTTATCCCTAAGACCGCTTGAGATGATGAGGAACCCATGACTTCCGAGGAAATCCAGGAGCTGAATGCAGCGCGCGAGAGCCTTGTGAAACGCCGTCGAGAAATGGCACGGCAAATTGCGGAAGCGCCGCTTCCCTCGGTGGAAATGGCGGAAGAGCTTTCGAAGATTCTGACCGCTATCGAGGCACTGGATCGGGCCCTGAACGAGGCGGGCCATCCCTACATGAGCCAAAGCGTGGCCGACGAGATGCGGGCGGATTCCTGAGGTCTTCCTTCTCTCCTCTAGCGCCTTGTGCGGAAAGCCGGATCCACTTCTCACGGGCGTGGCCCTTCGGGTCGCTGACGCGGACCTCCGGTTCCGCACGAGGCGCTAGCCCGGATGATGAACATCGGACCCAAAAGTGCATTCCACTTTTCACGTCCGAGGCTCTAGAGTTTGATCCTACCCACGAGATCGAAGCCTCCCGATGTCTTTGGCTTGAGCACGAGGATCTCCCCCTCGGTGGGAAAGATCCCTGTTAGGGCGGTGATGTTGACCTGATGCGTCACGAGCACCAGAACGCCAGGAGAACGCCATTCCTCAATGGTCCGGCGGACGGCTTGCGTCCGTCCATCTTCCTGTCGTCGGTCGGAGAAGAACGAGTCCAAGGGTGGGAAAGGCTCGGTCATGTTGCCGAATGCAAGGCGAGCCGTTTCCAGCGAGCGGCACCACCGACTTGAGAGAACACGCTCGACCGAAACTTTACGCTCCCTGAAGCGCCTGCCGATGTCTTGCGCTTGAGCGCGCCCGGCATCGGAGAGATTGCGTTGCGTCGCACAATCCTCCAGCCGGAAATTCTGAGGGTCGCCTGTGCCCGGTGCGCGGGCGTGGCGAAGGATCGCAACCGAGCTGCCCGCCTGTAATTGCTGCCAAGCAGCTTCTGATGCAGTTGCTATCTGCGGCGCCCCGAGCGCGATCAACATTGCACAGGCCAAGGCGAGGACGCTGCTTAGCTTGCATCTCATTTCCTCCTCCCTTCACCACCAGGAAGGTAGCTTTCTGCTCCGCCGCAACAGGCAAGCTGCCCCATTTTGGGCTCAATACACCGACTTGTTCCCAAACAAGATCGAACAAGGCGGGGCTATAGACAAGGTACCCGCAGCAAGAAGCAATTGGGGCACTCCGATGATTTCGATCCTGCGCCGCGTGGGTACCGCGTGTTTGCTTTCGCTGTGACTTCACCGATTCACGCAGCCATGACAAAGCCGGGGCGACAGGTTGTTCTGACGCCGGAGCGGATGGCTGAACTGCAGAAGGTCAACCACCATGTGAACTCCACCATTGTGGAAGTGACGGACTTGGAACAATACGGGCGTGAGGATGTCTGGGCCCTTCCTACGAGTGGGAGAGGTGATTGCGAGGACTTCGCGATCCTGAAACGCAAGATGCTGATCGAGCGTGGCTGGCCGGCGTCCGTCTTGTCCGTCACGGTTGGCGCAACCGCGCAGGGCGTGGCTCACGCGGTTCTCACGGTTTCTACCGCTCAGGGGGCAGCTAGTACTCGACAACCTCAGCCCGTCCATCCTTCCGCCTTCCCAAACGGGACACACTTATGAGGCTCGCCAGTCCGGTAGGGGTTGGGTTTCGGCCTCCGGTGAGAAAACCGCCGAGCCTATGGCGGACCTGCCGGTGGCGCGGGTTGGCCTGCGCGGTCGGCGGGGCTAAGCCGCTCAGAAGTCGTGGGGGGCAATCGGATAAACCCCATAGCAATCATGATCGCTCTTCCAGGGTGAAAATTAAGCCAAGACAGGAAAAGTTTGTCTCTCTGATCTAGTATTACGTGGCCTCTGTAGGCTGAATGGACCAGACTACGACTATCCTGCAGGCCTGCCATGCCCCATTCCAACGCCACCACTCTGCGCGTCCATGTTTCGGATGATCAACAAGACGACGCCGGCATGTTCGACTTGGCACCCGTTTCTCTATGGCTGGAAGATTACAGCGGCCTGAAGCAGCTTTTCGAGGAGTGGCGGGCTGACGGCGTGACCTCCCTGAGGGCGCATCTTGAGGCCGATCCCGAGCGCGTTCGCGCCTGTTCGGGCCGTATTCGTGTCATCAAGGTCAATCGCAAGACTCTCAGCCTGTTCGAAGCCGAGAACCTGACACACCTGGTTGACAATCTCTCCCAGATTTTCCGCGCCGACATGCTCAAGACCCATATCGATGAGCTGGTTCAGTTATGGGAGGGCAAGCTTGAGTTCGGCAGCAATACCGTTAACTACACCCTTTCGGGAAAGCGCCTCGACATTCAACTGAAGGGAATGATCCTGCCGGGACATGAAGACGGCTGGGATCGCGTTCTCGTGGCTATCGAGGATGTGACGGAAAGAGAGACAGCGCGTCGCGAACTGGCGGTCAGCGAGGCCTACGCGCGCGGCCTCTTCGAACACTCTCCTGTGTCACTGTGGGTTGAGGACTTCAGTGCAGTCAAGCAATTGCTTGAGGACGTGCGACGCCAGGGGATCAGCAACTTTCGTACCTTTACGGATGTGCATCCGGAATTCGTCACCCGCTGCATGAGCGAAATTCGCGTCATTGACGTCAATCGGCACACCCTCGAGCTCTTTGCTGCGCCTGATAAGAAGACCCTGCTTGGCAATCTCAGCGAGGTTTTCCGAGAGGAAATGCAGGAGCATTTCCGGGAGCAGCTCATCGATCTCTGGCACGGCAGAATTTTCCAGCAGCGTGAAGTGGTGAACTACTCCCTGGCTGGCGACGGGCTTCACCTGCACCTGCAGTTCTCCGTTCTTCCCGGCTACGAGCAGGATTGGTCGCTTGTCCAGGTGGCGCTGACGGATATCACGGCCCGCAAGCGCGCCGAGGCCTACCTGGAATATCTCGGCAAGCACGATGTGTTGACCAAGCTCTACAACCGTTCCTTCTACGTTGATGAGCTCAATCGCCTCGAGCGCAAGGGTCCGTTCCCTGTGACGGTGGTCATCATTGATCTCAACGGGTTAAAGACGGCGAACGATCAGCTGGGTCACGCTGCAGGGGATGCGTTGCTGCGCCGTGCGGGCGAGGTGCTCAACAAGGCGGTCGACAAGCCTTCGTGCGCGGCTCGCATCGGCGGCGATGAGTTCGCCCTGCTGCTGCCAGGAATGGAGGAGAGAGACGCCAAGGGGGTGCTGGAGAGCATCGAGAATCTGCTCGATGTCAATAACCAGTTCTACACCGGCCTTCCGCTCGGTTTTTCCATGGGACTGGCGACAAGCGAGCCTGGCGAGCGGCTGGAATCAGTGGTGAAGCGCGCCGACCTGCGGATGTATGAGGCCAAACGTGCTTATTACGCTACTCTACAGGGGAACGGCAGCGTTTGAGGCTGCCGCACCTTCAGGGCTCTATTGTGATGATCTCGGCTTGCGTCGATCCTAAGGGGATGACGTCGCCAACCTCTTTTCCCATAAGGGCCTGGGCGAGCGGCGAGACGTAGGAGATAGTTCCCTTCGCCGGATCGGCCTCATCCTCGCCTACGATCCGATAGGTCTGTTGTCGCCCATCCACACGTTCGATGGTCACGAGGGCGCCAAAACGCACATAGGCCGTGTCGGTGGGAGGAGGCACGACTTCGGCGGAAACCCGCCTGACCGACCAGTAGCGCAGGTCGCGCGAGAGACGTGCCATCTCGGCCTTGTCGTCGACTGCTTTCGCTTGCTCAAGGCGCCGTTCCAGAGTTTCGATCTCGGCATCCATCTGGGCAAGTCCCGATGGCGTGACGAGATGATGCGGGCTTAGGGTCCGGTCAGGCAGATCCTCGAAGGCTTCACCACCTTCGGACTCGCGAACAAAGGCACGACTCATAGACGCTTCCTCCGCTCTTTCGAAGAAAACGCTGTAACCCGGCTAAGTTTCCGTGCCTCAAGCCTTTATTGCTTAGTCTGTCGCAAGCGCCCCACGATGCCACCCGGGAACGCGTAGACGCTGATGACGAATAGCGCACCGAGCCAGAGCAGCCATCGATCCGGGTGAATCAGGTTCGGCAGCACCGGCACCCCGGCGAGCGCTTTGCTCCCGGCCTCCATTAGAACCTGCAGGTAGCTCTGGGCCAGAACGAAGAGAGAAGCGCCGATCACCGAACCGTACATCGTTCCCATGCCGCCGATCACGACCATGAGCAGGATGTCGATCATGATGGAGAAGGAGAGCGTCGTATCCGGACCATTGTAGCGCAGCCACAGGGCCATCAGGGCGCCGGCCACCGTGGCAATGAGAGCCGAGATGACGGAGGCCGTCGTACGATACGCCACCACACGATAGCCTAAAGCCTCGGCGCGGAACTCGTTCTCGCGGATAGCCTGCAGCACGCGCCCGAACGGGGAGTTCACGATGCGCAGGAGCAGAAGGAACATCAGGAGGGCGACGAAGAACACCATGTAATAGGCGACGAGACGCCCATTGATGGTGACGCCGAGGATCGGTTCGGCCAAGAGCCTGAAGGCTGGGCGTAGCTCATTCGGCAACTGGAATGACAGGCCATCTTCGCCACCAGTAATGCCGGAAAGCTGCGAGGCTAGAACCGCCACGGCGGAGGCGACCGCCAGCGTAATCATCGAGAAGAAGATCGCACGCACACGCAGCGACAGAAGGCCAATCGCAACAGCCAACACGGCGGAGAGCACAAGAGCCGCTGCGAGACCGACGGCAACAGAGGTCCAGGCAGCGCCAAGACGCTCCAGGGCGATGGCGATGCCATAGCCTCCAATACCAAAGAACATGGTATGGGCGAAGGAGACGATACCTGTATAACCGAGCAGCAGATCGTAGCTTGCGACCAGCACGATAAAGACGCAGATCTTGGCGGCCGTACTCAATGGCTGGCTGCCGGAGAACAGGAAGGGTGTTGCCGCCAGCACCACCAGAATGGCGAGCAGAATGAAGGTCAGAACCTTCGAGCGCGGCATGTCCGAAGACAGGATGCCGCTTAAGGCACCGCCACTTTTGCGGGTCTCATCGAAGGCGAGGGGCAGGGCAGGGGATGTGCTCATCGACGCGCTACCGGAAAGAGGCCCTGCGGACGCCAGATCAGCACGAGGGCCATGACAAGGATGTTGGAGATCAAGGCGAGCTTCGGCTCGATAAAACCGACATAGTTGGCCACCAGCGCAACCAGGATGGAGCCGACGAAGCAGCCACCGACGGACCCGAGGCCGCCGATGATGATGACGATGAACACCAGCACCATCACCTCCATGCCCATGCCTGCGGTGAGCGTCTGGCGATAGAAGGCCCACATCACACCGCCGAGGCCAGCAAGCGCTGAGCCTGCCACGAACACGCTGACGAAGAGGCGGCGGATGCGATAACCCAGCGCCTCGACCATCTCAGGGTTCTCGACGCCTGCGCGGATCAGAAGGCCGATGCGGGTGCGGTTGAGCAGCAACTGCATTCCGGTGAATACCACAAGTCCGATGCCTACCGCCACGACGCGATAGCGCTCCATCACGATATCGCCGACGACGAAGGCGCCACGCAGGGTTTGCGGCAGCGGAAGTGGGATGGGCGAAGCGCCCCAGATGGCATGAATCGCCTGCTCGGCCACGATCAGGCCGCCCATGGTGACCAGGATCTGCTTGAGATGGCTGCCATAGACCGGGCGTACGATAACGCGCTCGAACACTGCGCCGACAATGCCGGTGACGCCCATGGCGGCCAGGATGCAGAGAAGGAGCAGCCCGAGGTTCAGCCAGACGGAATCCGCCTGCCCCCAACCGGCGAGCGGACCGAGCACGAGAAGGGTCGCATAGGCCCCAAGCGAGATGAAGACGCCGTGGCCGAAATTGATGATGTCCATGAGGCCGAACACCAGCGTGAGGCCGGACGCCATGAGAAAGATCATCATGCCCATGGCAAGGCCCGCAACCGTGAGCGTCACCCAGGTCGAGCCGCTGCCGACGAAGGGTAGGGCAAGAAGTGCGAGCGCGGGCACGAGCGCGAGCGGCAGCCAATCCGTTTTAGTGCGCGGAAGCGGCTCGGGCGATGCAGTCGGTTCGACAGCCATATCGGTCATTGGTGAGCATCCAGGGAGAGGCCGAGCAGGCGCTGCTGCAGGTTCTTGTCCGTCACCAGCTCGCTCATGGCACCGGAATGCACGATGCGTCCATCATCCATCACGACGACATTGTCGCCGAGTGCGGAGGCCGCATAGAAATTCTGTTCCACGAGCAGGATCGTCTCGCCGGCAGCCTTCAGGGCTTTGAACGCCTCGATCATGCTGCGCACCATCACAGGCGCGAGTCCCTTGGTCGGCTCGTCGATGAGCAGAAGGCGGCGCGGCTCGGCAATGGCGCGGGCAATTGCGAGCATCTGCTTCTGGCCACCGGAGAGATTGCCCGCAGGCAGGTTCCAGAAGCGCTTGAGTGCCGGGAAGAGGCCGAGCATCCAATCGAGGCGCGCGGAATCCACCGGGCCGCTGCGGGCAGCGAGGACGATGTTCTCGCGCACGGTGAGATCCGTGAAGATGCCCATGGTCTCAGGCACGTAGCCGATGCCGGCACGCGCGATATCCGGCGTGCTGTTCTTCGTGATGTCGTTGCCGTCGAACCGGATGGCCCCGGACGAGGCCTGCCATAGGCCCATGATGGTGCGCAGAGTCGTCGTCTTGCCAGCACCGTTGCGGCCGAGCAGCATGGTGAGCTGACCTGCAGGAACGGTAAAGTCCACGCCGTGCAGAATGTGATACGGCCCGATATGCGTGTGAACGCCGGATAAGTGCAGCAGAGGCTCAGCCATTCGCTACTTCCACACCGAGATAAGCTTCCTGCACCACGGGCGAGGCGATGACCTCAGCCGGATCGCCATCGGCGACGAGAGCGCCGTTGTGCAGCACGATGATGCGATCGGCAAGCGAGCGAACCACGTCCATCTTGTGCTCCACGAGAAGCACCGTCGCGTCGCCACGCCGCTTGATGTCGTGAATGAGTTCGAGGACCGTCGGTACCTCGTCGACGCTCATGCCGGCGGTGGGCTCGTCGAACATGAAGACCTTGGGCTCCATCGCGATGAGCAGCGCGACTTCGAGCTTGCGCTGGTCGCCATGCGAGAGCGCCTTCGGTGCGATGTGACGCTTGTCGCCCAAGCGCACGCGCTCAAGGATCTCTTCCGCCTTCTCGATGAGATCGCGGCGGCTGTTCCAGACCTTGAACAGGGACCAGCCCGCCTCGGCGCGGCTCTGCACGGCAAGGCGGACGTTCTCGAGTGCGGTCAGGTCCGGGAAAAGATTGGTGAGCTGAAAGGCGCGGCCCAAACCGCGCTTGGCGCGGGCAGAAGGCGGTAGGGAGGTGATGTCGTCTCCCTCGACCAGCACCTGTCCCGACGTGGCGCGCAGCTGACCGGAGATCAGGTTGAAGTAGGTTGTCTTGCCGGCACCGTTCGGGCCGACAATGGCCGTGAGCGTGCCAGGGATGAACCGGCACGACACGTCGTTGACGGCCACATGGCCACCGAAGCGAATGGTAAGCCCGCGCGTTTCAAGCGCGGGCGTTGTCGTTGCTGATGATGTCACGGTTGGCTTAGCGCTTGTTGCGAACCGGAACGGGCATCTTGTCGGCAGGGATAGTGTCGACGAGATCGAGCAGGTCGTTCGCGTCCTTGCCGTTGGCCTTGACCTTGAAGTGGTACATAGCCTGCAGCGCCTGGTGATCTTCCTTGCGGAAGGTCATGGTGCCCTTCGGCGTCTCGAAGCTCATGCCTTCCATGGCCTTGATCAGCTTCTCGGTGTCGGTGCCGCCGGCCTTCTCGATGGCGGTGACGACGGCGGAGGCAGCGGCGAAACCACCTGCGGTGAAGAAGTCCGGCGGAGCGTTGAAGCGCTTCTGGTGCTCGGCCACGAGCCAGTCGTTCATCGGGTTTTTCGGGAAAGCATAGTAGTAGTACACCGCGCCTTCCATGCCGGGATAGTTCTTGTAGATCTGCATGACGGGCAGGATGTTGCCGCCCGGTGCGATCTCGATCCCGAAGCGCTCAGGCTTCAGGTCGGCGATCTTTGGCAGCGGATGCTGACCGGCCCAGATGATGTTGATGATCTTCTTGCCCGGCTTGTCCTTCAGCGCGTCGAAGATGCGCTGAGCGGAAGCGGTGAAGTCCGTCGCGTTCTGCGGCGTATATTCCTCGAACACGACCTTCGCGTTCGGGCGGATCTCGGCGAGCGCGTTCTTGAGAGCGGCAACGCCGTCTTTGCCGAAAGCGTAGTCTTGCGCGAGCGTCGCGATGGAAACATCGCCGCTGGCCGGAATGGCCGCCGCAGCGCCGTAGGCGTCCTGCGTCGAGTTGCGGGCGGTGCGGAAGATGAAGCGGTTCCACTTCTCGCCCGTGATCGCATCGGCCACGGCGGGCTCGACGATCAGGATCTTGCCGTTCTCTTCCGCTACCGGCAGCATGGCGAGTGCCGCAGCGGAGGAGGTGGTGCCGACAGCGATGTCGACATTGTCGTCGTTATAGGCCTGCTCCAGCAGCGTCTTGGCGAGATCGGCCTTGAGCTGGTCGTCCTTCACGATCACGGAGATCTTGCGGCCATTCAGAGTCATGGTGCCCTTGGTGAGGTACTCAAGGCCCATCATGAAGCCGGCTTCGGTCTGCTTGGCGTAAGCCTCGAGCGGGCCGGTCTTGCCGGCGATGAGAGCGATCTTGATGTCCTGGGCGAAAGCCGCAGAGGCGAACAGAATTCCTGCCGTTGCGGCAGCGATTGTGAGCTTGAGGCGCATCGCACTCCCCATGTGTGTTTTTGTTGCACCATTGACGGTCCCGTGGCGGAAACTGTCAAGCGCGATTGTTGGGCAGTCTGTGGAGAGCGCGTTGGTCTTTGGGTTAAGCCTCCGGCAACACGGGCTCCTCGATATCCTTAGGTACGCGCCCGCGTCGAGCGGCTTCACGTTCTAGAAGCAGCAGAACCAGACCTGCCGTGCAGATGACGGCGGCACCCACCAGGGTCCAGAACTCGACGATATCGCCGAAGGCGAGATAACCCAGCACGATCGCCCAAATGATAAGCGTATATTGGTACGGCGCGACGACAGAGGCCGGAGCAATCTTCAACGAGCGATTCACGCACGCATGGGCCGCCATCGACACAACGCCCAAAAGGAAAAGACCGGCCAGATCGAGCCATCTCGGCGTGACCCATGCAAAAGGCGCGACGGCGATGCCGAAGATCAGGTTCCCGAGCATTTGTCCCAAGACCAGTGTGCCGTCGTCCGTATCCCGCAGCTTGCGGGTGGTGATCATCAGAAGCGAATAGAACACGCTTCCAGCCAGGGCGATGAAGGCGGGCCAGGAGATCGTCGCCGTTGAGGGACGGAGCGCAATCAGCACGCCGATGAAGCCAACGCCGATGGCGAGGATGCGAGGCCTATCGATCTTCTCGCCGAGCCAAAATACCGCGAAGGCCGCCACGTAGATGGGGGCCGCGAGATAATAGGTCATCACGTCAGCCAGCGGCAGGTAGGTGACGGCCCAGTAGAAGCACGCGACTTCGAGTGTAGAAAGCAGGATGCGGACGGCATGGAGCCAGGACTGCGGCGGAACTTTGAGTGGGATGTTCTGCCGGTGCATGAGCGGCAGAAGAATCGCCAGCGCGGCGATACTGCGCAACAGCAGAACCTGGCCGACGGAATAGGTGGCAACGAGCCACTTGCCCATCACATCGTTGACGGAAAACATGAAGGTGCCGAGCAGCATCAGGCCGATGCCGACGAGCGCGCCCGAGCGCACCTTTTTCGCGGATTGGGAGGCAGAGTGACTCATGGCCTGCATAAATGAGGGAAGTGGGTGCAATTCACAAGGGGGCTGAAAGCTGTCTTAATGAGCTTGAGTGTGGAGGCGCGAACATGAATGACTCGGCACCGAAGGACCCCAACTTTGATGCGCGGGTGCGGACGAGTTTCGCAAAGCAGGGACTCATGGAGACGCTGGGAGCATCCATCGCTCGTGTCTCGCCGGGGCTGGTGGACGTCGTTCTGCCGACATCGCCTGCCGTGGCGCAGCAGCACGGGTTCGTGCACGCGGGAGCTGTGGCGAGCATTGCGGATTCGGCAGCCGGCTACGCGGCTCTGACCCTGATGCCGCCTGGGGCGGGTGTGCTCACGGCCGAGTTCAAAATTAATCTTCTTGCGCCAGCCATGGGGAGCGCATCGTGGCACGCGGAAGGGTCATCAAGGCTGGGCGCACGCTCACACTTGCGCAGACGGATGTCTTTGCCGAGCGCGAGGGGCAGGAGAAGCTCATCGCTGTCCTGACGGCCACCCTCATGACAATCGAAGGGCGCACTGGGGTGGACGACTAGAGCATCGTACGGAAAAGTGGACCCGGTTTTCCGCTTAAAAGTGGAATCCACTTTTCGGTCCGATGCTTTAGAACGTCTTCGCCCCATTCACGGGAAGCATGATGGCATAGAGTGACGTAGTGGCGCAGATATACAGGCGATTGCGCTT
>NZ_QDAH01000077.1 GCF_003075415.1 Microvirga sp. KLBC 81 | reverse complement strand
GCTCAAGCAATGGCGGAGAATTGCCACCCGCTACGACAAGCTCGCCACCAACTTCCTCGGCTTCGTCAAACTTGCCAGCATCATGCTCTGGCTCAAATGATTAATTGGTCACTACAGCCTAGAGCATCGTGCGGAAAAGTGGATCCGGTTTTCCGCTCTCAACGATGCTCTCATTCAAGGAGAAAACATCGGATGAGCCCCAAAAGGGCAAGTCCACTTTTCACGTCCGATGCTGTAGCCGCCGCCCCAAGCCTGCGCTTCCCGGCGGGCCAGACCATCAGCGGGAAGCCGCTTTTTCTCTCAAAGACACGCTCTAGTTCAGGGTAGGGCAAAAGCCCGTAAACAGCTTATGAGAGAGGCTTCATCGCGTGCGCACGCATCGTCAGTTTGTCATTGCTCCGTCTCTGGCGCGCCTGATCCAGAAGGGAAGGGGAGGCGAGCGCGTGCTGGAGGGCTACTTCCCCGGTCAGCCGCAACGAAGCACGTATGTTCAGATCGGGGAGACCTGCAGCAGCCTGATCCTCGAGGCTGGCGGGAATGGGCCCACCGAGGAGCAGGCGGACCTGCCTTTAGCCCATGCGCAGGCCCTGCTCGCTGTCAGCCAGGGTCAGGTGGAGTACGTGCGCACCAGGCTATCGATTGGCGCGCGCGAGATCCAGGTCGTTCATTTCGTCAGACCCAGTCCCCTTGATCTCGTCATGATGACGGTTGCGCCGGAGGACGAGCAGGACTTTCACCCTCTCTCCTGGTTCGGGCCGGAGGTCAGCGCCGAGCCCGCATACGAGCGCCGGCGCCTGGCTCTGGGTGTTGCTCCGGAGGCTCCTGAGGTTGAGTTCACCAACGCAGCCCTCAACAGCCTGCTCGACCTGCTGGAGAACCGGTTCACCACCTGGCCGCTGCCGGGGCAAGCCGTGGGGTCGGACCAACCAGCGCCTAATGCCTCTCCACTCTCGAAGGCTCCTGTACCGAAGCCGGAAACCGAGAGGGATCAGGAGATCGGTGACCGCGGCATTGAGGATACGGTCATTCGTGACCTGGCGCGGGCTCTGCAGCCGCGGCAGCGCTGATGCCAAGCCGACCCGGGACTTTGAAGATTGGCAGGCGCCTCCAACATCAAATGCAGCCCTGCGAGGAATAAAGTACCGATCGAGCACAATGCCATTTATTGTGGCTTCAAGATTTCGCAAACTGCTCTAGGCCACATCGAGTCCCATGTCGAGGATAGGAGCGCTGTGCGTGATCCAGCCTGTTGAGATCAGATCCACACCTGTTGCGGCAATTGCCGGTGCTGTCGCCACTGTGATCCGACCGGATGCTTCGGTGATGGCTCGCTTGTTTACCCGCCTCACTGCTTCTGAGAGCGTGTCCGGGTTCATGTTGTCGAGAAGAACTGCATCGGCGCCAACCTCCAGCGCCTCATCCAGCTGATCGAGAGTGTCCACCTCGATCTCGATCTTGACCAGATGACCGACGGCTGCACGCGCCCTCTCGAGGGCAGCCCGGACGCCTCCGGCGATCGCGATGTGGTTGTCCTTGATCAGAACCGCATCATCAAGACCGAAGCGATGGTTGGCTCCCCCACCGGCCCGGACGGCATGCTTCTCGAGCGCGCGCAGCCCCGGCGTGGTCTTGCGCGTGCAGACGATCCGGGCATGTCCGTGTGAGCGAACTGCATCGACCAGAGCCGCGGTCGCGGTCGCGATTCCGGACAGCCGGCAGAGCAGGTTGAGAGCCACGCGCTCCGCCGAGAGAATGCTCCGTGCCGGGCCCTCCACCCGTAATACGGTCTCCCCTGGGTTAACCCGACTGCCGTCAGGACGATCAATGACAACCGTGACGGCAGGGTCGATCAGGGTGAACGCCAGGAGTCCCACATCCACGCCAGCGACAACACCGGGCTCACGCGCGTCAATGGTCCCGCGCAGCCAAGCCTCTGTGGGAATGACAGCATCGGTCGTGATGTCGCCAGCCCGGCCGAGATCCTCGAGCAGCGCCGCGCGCACGATAGGCTCCACCAGCAGGCGCGGGAGCGGAGCGAGAGCGTCTTGTGTGGTGACGATCGGTTTCATGCAACTCTCCTGACAGGCGCGGCTGTCCGGTTGTCGATCTCAGCCGCGATGCGCAGCGCCTGATCGAGGGTCGTCTCTGTGTGCTGTTCCGGCATCAGGTCAGGGTGATCCAGGCGCTGATGAGAACCCCGGCTCTCCTGCCGGGTGTAAGCCGCTGTGGCAATCAGGAGGCAAACCAAGGCAGCGTCGCATCCGCCTGCCGTATGCCCTTCAACCGCCTGCGCACGGAAGTGACAGATCGCGGCCCTCAATCCAGCCTCATCACGAAGCACGCCGGCCTGCCGATCCATAATCGATCGGATCTGCCCTAGACGCAGGAACTGCTGATCAGAGGCAGATCGGTGCCGCACAGCAAGAGAAGGGGAGGGCGGGTGCCCCATTGACGACCGGAGTGCCTGTCCTTTGATGGCGTCAGCAATCCAAGCCGCATAGGCCAACGCCTCGAGGAGCGAGTTGCTTGCCAACCGATTAGCCCCATGCAGGCCGGTCGAGGATACTTCACCGCAAGCCCAGAGCCCTTCGACAGAACTGCGGCCCTGATCGTCCACCTTGATTCCGCCCATGTGGTAATGAGCGGCCGGGCGCACGGGGATCGGATCACGAACCGGATCGATGCCGGCTGCCCGGCACAGCGCTGTCACGCCAGGAAACTTCTTGGTGATCTGTTCTCCAAGTGCGAGTCGCGTGTCGAGGAACACACGCTCACCGGCGCAGATCTGGGCAAAGATCGTCCGGGCAACCACATCCCGAGGCGCCAGTTCCGCACCGGGGATGTCTTGCATGAAACGCTCATCGCGGCTGTTGACGAGCGTTGCCCCTTCGCCGCGCAGGGCTTCGGTGGCGAGCGGCATCGGATCACGATCGGCCGTAATCGCCGTGGGATGGAACTGAACGAACTCAAGATCGCGCAGGACAGCTCCCGCACGGGCCGCCAGCGCCAATCCTCCACCCTGTGCGCTCAGGGGATTGGTGGTGTGCGCGTAAAGACCTCCGATGCCGCCTGTGGCCAGCACCACGGCTCGCCCTGAGATCAAAACAGGCTCATCGCCGCCTTCGGATCTCCAAGAGGCGCAGAACACACCAGCCACCCTATCGTTTGCATCCAGCACCAGATCGGTGACGCGGTGGTTCTCCATGATCTCAATGGAGGGAGCGTTCCTGACGGCGCGGATGAGGGCCTCCAGAACACGTTTTCCGGTTTGATCGCCATCCGCATGAACGATCCGGCGGCGCGAGTGCGCGGCTTCCTGTCCTAAGATCAGTTCGTCACCGGACGCGGTTCGATCAAAGGAGGTGTCTTGAGCAACCAACCATTCGATGCGGGCCGGCGCGGCGGCTGCGACACGAGCCGCGACATCAGGATCGCTGAGACCTGCACCGGCCCGAAGGGTATCAGCCGCGTGCAGGGCAGGGTGGTCATCTGCCCCAAGGGCTGCCGCGATCCCACCTTGCGCCAAAGGCGTGGAGGCTTGCTGTCCAAGAGGCGATGCAACGAGCAAGGTCACGGGCAGCGGCGCCAGATGCAGGGCTGTCGCCAGCCCCGCGATGCCGCCGCCCACGACCACGACACGGTCACGCGGATTGGCTGGTCTCATGGTCAGACCTCAACGAACAGCGAGCATGCGCTCGACAGCCAGCCGGGCCCGCTCGGCCACCGCGGGATCGATCGTGACCTCGTGCTGGCGCTTCTCAAGAGCCTGCCGGATCTTGGGCAGGGTGATGCGCTTCATGTGCGGGCAGAGATTGCAGGGCCGCACGAACTCGACCTCGGGATAAAGAGCCGCCACGTTGTCGCTCATCGAGCACTCGGTCACCAGGGCAACACGGGCCGGGCGCCGTTTACCGACATAGTCAGCCATCCCAGCGGTTGAGCCAGCAAAGTCCGCCTCCGCCACCACCTCCGGAGGGGCTTCAGGGTGAGCCAGCACCACGACGTCCGGGTAGCTCTCGCGCACTGCGCGGATATCCTCGGCGGTGAAGCGCTCATGCACTTCGCAGTGCCCCGCCCAGGTGATGATCTCAACCCCGGGCACCTGGGCTGCCGTGTTCTGCGCCAGGAACTCGTCCGGCAGCATGATCACACGGTCGACGCCAAGCGACTCAGTGACCTTTTTGGCGTTGCCTGAGGTGCAGCAGATGTCCGACTCCGCCTTCACGGCGGCAGACGTGTTCACATAGGTGACCACGGGAACGCCCGGGTAGCGTGCTCGCAGCCGACGCACATCTTCTGACGTGATCGACTCGGCGAGGGAACAGCCGGCCTCGGCGTCAGGGATCAGCACCGTCTTGTCCGGGTTGAGGAGTTTGGCTGTCTCGGCCATGAAGTGGACCCCAGCCAACACGATCACGTCAGCATCCGTGTTCATGGCTTCACGGGCCAGTGCCAGGCTGTCGCCGACGATGTCGGCCACCGTGTGGAAGATCTCGGGCGTTTGATAGTTGTGGGCCAGAATGACGGCCTTGTGTTCGCGCTTCAGTGTAAGGATGGCCTCGATGTCGCTGGCAAAGATTGGCCATTCCATGGCCGGGACGTGGTGCCTGACGCGGGCGTACAGCTCGGGCAGGGGCAGGGACGTGGACACCATCGAAGCAGCACCGGACATGGTAGCCTCCTATGCTCATTCCGAGCATTAGCGGATGGAATTTATACTCTCTTTGAGCATTAGCGGATCAAAACAAAACCAGCTGCAGAGCCGGCACATGGCTTATGCTAGTCGTGAGTATAAGGAGACGTCAACCCGCAATCTGCTTCAAGCATAGCTCACCGCAGGCGGGGCAGTCGCACGCCCGGTGCCGGGCGCTCAATCAGAACCTCGCGCCGGAAGCGGACAAGCCGGGCCGGGCGCCCGCCCGTTTCCGTAGTGACCTCCCCCGTTTCCTCGACTAGGCCTTGCATCTCGACGAGGCGGCGGAAGTTCTGCTTGTGCAGGCGCACGCCGGACAGAGCCTCAACTGTTCTCTGGAGTTCGAGCAGGGTGAAGGAGGCGGGCATCAGCTCGAAGATGACAGGCCGGTATTTGATCTTACCGCGCAGGCGGCCGATCGCCGTGGCCAGGATGCGCCGGTGGTCCAGCGCCATCGGCAGACCTGGCGCGACCCGTACTTTTGACGAGATGGGTGGCTGTGCGTCGCGGAGGGCCTCAGGAACGAGACCCGCCTCGTAGAGCAGTTCATAGCGCTCGAGCACCCGCTCATCGGTCCAAGTGCCGGATTCCAACCCAAACGTGAGTTCGATGCGCTCCTCGCGGAGCTGCCTCAAGGACTTGCCGCCCGCTCGTGCCCACGCCTTCAGGGCGGGTCCGATGACCCCGAGCGCCTTAGGCCGGCCGGCCCGCCAGTCCTCCCAGGGAAGATAGGCATACCAGTTCCGCCAGGCGGCATGCGCCAGTCCGGCCGGACTGGCCTCCCGCACGAGGGCGAGATAGGCAATCGACAGGGCATGCCCGCTCCCCTGGGGATCCGCCTCGGCGCGATCGCGATCCCCGAACGTGTAGAGCTGTTCGACATAACCTAAGGTCAACTGGGTCTGTTCGGCCACCCACGTGCGCAATCCCGCCTCCAGCGTCCGGTGCTCGGATCGCAAGGGCCCAGAGGGTAAGCCGTCAAGGTGGTGAGGCTCACCGCGGATGGTGAGAACCCGCGGCTCGTCGGGCGTGGCGGCCATGATGACGGCGCTGAGGTCGACGGTTGGGGCCGCCTGAGGCTGCACGCGAGCCTTTGGTCGCCGAACGGAGGAGGAAGACGCCATGGGTACTCAGAATGGCACAGATACGGGAGTGCCACGATAGGTCGCTTGGCTCCCTCGGTCGAGACGAACTTTGGATGTGTTGGGATAGATCGCCTTCAGGCATCTTGGGTGTACAAGAAGCTAACCGTAGGACTGCCTCGTAAGGGGATCAGTTGAAACGGAAGCCCGCTCTCAGCGGATCAGGACGCGCGACGCTCTGTGCTCGACCACGACGCTGCCGACCTGCCGCGAACCGCGCTTGGGTGGCGGGTGGCTGGAAAGGCGGGGCCTGCCGGGTGCTGCCTTCAGGATCGCGGCTCTGACGTCCGCCTCCGGCAAGCCCATCGGTCAGTTCCTCCGCAGCGAAGATCGCCTCCTCCAGGTTGGATCGAAGTGGAGCGAGGTCTGGACACCGGATGGCTTTCCTTGGGTGCTGGCATCGATGTTGCTGGTCCCGCTCCCGCCTGTTTCCGATCAGGCGTCCCCGGTCAGGGACGCCGATGTAAAGCTCCAACGATGGCCCCAGGGAGCTGAGTGAGGCTATTCGCCCCGGTGCGGGAGCGTAGCGACCGGAAATGCTGCCGTCCGAGAACACCGCACAGTTTTGGGGAAATATGGCTTTAGGTTCCATAATCTTTGTTATGCGAAATGAAACAGGAGGGTCTCGCCTGGCTCCGCGGACCTCATGGAGCGACCGTGTTTGGCGGCCACCCGCCGATGGACCTCGTGACTGATGGTGCCCAGGACAGCCTCCTGACGGTGCGGCGCTTCCTGATGCTGCCCGCGGCGATCTCTACATGGAGCCCAATGTTGTCGATAAGGATTTTTCACCCTACGACGACACGGAGATCCATTTTTCGTGACCAACGTCTATTCCGTAGCGCCCTTCCCGACCTACCGCCTCATTCCCTCTCAGTTTCCGCCCATTGGGCTGTTCGATACGATAGCGACGGCAGCCGATCTGCTGGCTGTCATGGACCTTGTCGGCTGGACCAATGACCGTCTAGTGGCTGGACGCATCGCGCGTCTCCCTCAACACGAATGGGTCTATGGTCGGCCAAACGCCAGCATCGTGATGGCGGCATTCCTGCATGTCAGCCCAACTGGGATGCGCTTCAACTCGCCCGAACTCGGGGCTTGGTATACGGTGGCGGAGATCGAAACTGCCGCAGCCGAGGTTGGACATCACCTCCGTCGGGAGGCGGTGGCGCGGAACATTCCGGAAATGAGACGGATTTATCGGAGCTATTCGACCCGCTTGGATGGTCTCTATTTGGACATTCGGGGACAGCAGGCAGAGCGCCCGGATCTCTACGCTACTGATCGCCATGATGCCTCACAGCGACTAGGGGAAGCGATCCGTGCTTCGGATGGGGCCGGGATCGTCTACGACAGCCTGCGCAGATGTTGTCAAAGGCTACTTCAAGGATCGTGGCTGGCTGCTGGGACGGGATCGCTCCTATGACCTGTGCTCTGCTTGCCTGGCGAGACCGAGAGATAGCGGACAGCGCCGGAGCACTGATACTCCCCGCCGCGGTTATGCAACGCCGGCACGGCACCCGGATCGCGAGGCTCCTCCCATGAGTGCGCGCCACAAGGACACGGCAGACATCCTGGCCCGGCACCTGGGCAAGCCTGAGGCCCTGGCGGCGGAGGTTTTCCGGCCCAAGGAGGCGCAGTCCCCTCGCCCCACCACTCCAGATCCTGCACGGCAGCCTGTGTCGGCCCCTGCCCTGTCGCCTGAGGTGGAGCAGGCTCTGACTGGCATGGCGGCGGACCTGAGAAGCCTCCGGTCCACCATGGAACTCATGGCCGAGCAGATGAACAAGCTGGTCGTTCTTGGAAGCCAGCAGATCGAAGCGATCGCACGGCTCGCTCCTCTGATGGTCCAATCGTCCGACAGGATCTCAGACGGCCTTCAGGACCTCATGAGTGCGGTCCGATCAATCCCTCGGCCGCCGGATGCCGCGAGCCCGCAACAGCCTGCGTCTGGTATCGATCAGCACACGGAACAGAAGCAAGACGTCAGCTCAGAAGCAGAGCCGACACACGCGATAGACGCAGCATCGCCCGGAACGGTTCGTCACCCAAGCAAGAATACGGGCAGAACGCGAACGGCGACGACCACTCCGGTCGTGGTGAAGTCCATTCCGGATGCCAAGCGTTCGAACCGGTTCTACACAACGATCCGAGTGCCGAGAGTGCTGTGGGACAACTCCGGTTTTCATCCGGCGGACCGCGTCGAAATCGACTGGACTGGAAAGGCCCTCACCGTCAAGCGCGTCAGTGAAGGTGGTGTGAAGCCGAAAGCCATCAGCGATAGTGCTGTCATCCTTCAATCATGGCGATTGGGCAACCTGAACTTCGATCAGCCGAAGGTGACCGGCGCGAACGCTTCCCTGCGCCTGACCATGGCTCAATGAGTTCCTGCGCCAGTCATGCCGTCGGCTCCTTCTCGGTGACACAGATGCAATCGGTACGCATGCCGATTCCTCATGTCCCTGTGCCTGATTGTCGTCAGTTGAAAACACCGAAGGCTTGAAGTGGTCTTGCGGCAAGGTGTCTGCAACGCCGGGGCCGGCCAGTCCGAGAGCGGCACGAATGGACGCCCCTCCCCGGCTCTTACCGGATCAGTACAGCGAGGGATCCCTGCGATCGGGCTTGACCTCTGGATTGCCCAGTTCCGCGCTGAGTGCTCCAAAGGCTGGAGGATCGTGCTCGGGTCCAGTGACCGGTGTTGGCCAGTGCGCGTCGGATAGCTCCTCCAGCAGTTCGATTATCCACAGGGCTGGCTTGCGGGACGAGCTTCGCTCGATACTGGCAACAATCCCATTGCGAGCCATAGATCATAGCTCCCTAGAGCCAATTGGATCAGGCAGTCGATCAGACGGCCTTTGAACATTGTGCGCCTCCGGAGCTTGCCGGAGACGTAGGTCGAGTGGAGTTAGCGGCGGGTTTGCGACAGTGCCGCAATGCATGCATAATCCAGTCCGTGCAACAAAGCGCCTTTCCGGTGCTCATGGAGCAGGCGCCTCGATTGACGCCAGGCCGGCTCACCCGAAGCAGATGCGATCAGGCGATTGCAGGAACTGGACGACCGCGCCCGCACCATGTGACCTCGACGCCGTACTGCTGCCGAGTTTGATGCAACGAAGCTGTTGAGACGAGTGTCCCGGAACTCGCGGTCACAGATCCAGCACGAGCCGATCCGATTTGCTACCGGAGCAGCAGATCATGATCACATCGTTCGCCATGCGCTGCTCAACTGTCAGAACGAGATCTCGATGATCGAGCATTCCGGAGATAACCGGGACGGCGCAGGAGCCGCAAAAACCCTGCTCGCAAGAGGACGGAACATCAATTCCTGCCTTTCGGAGAGCCGCGAGGATGGTCGTCTTCGGTGGAACCACAAGCTCCGTTTTCGAGCGGGCGAGTTCGACGACGAATGGCCTGCTGTCCACAGGACTCTCGCCGGCGGAGAAACGCTCAATATGGACCTGCTCCTGTGGCCAATCCTTTGCTGCCGCCAAGAAGGCGGACAGCATCGGCGACGGGCCACAACAATAGAGGTGCGCTTCAGTCGGCAGCTCCTTGAGCACGTTCACGATGTCGAGCACCTGTCCGCCGTTCTCGTCGTCGAAATGCAGGTGAACCGAAGGATCAGCCTCCAGGCGCTCGAGAAACAGCGCTTCCGAGCGCGACTTGTAGCTACAGTAGAGATCCCAGGGACGACCTAAGGCAGTAAGCCGGTCGATCATGCTCATAATTGGCGTTATGCCGATGCCGCCGGCAAAGAGGACACTTTGGCCCCCTTTCTCCTGAAGCGGGAAGTTGTTCCGCGGCAGGCCGATCGAAATGAGTTGCCCGACCCGTAGCTGGTCGTGAATAAAGATGGAGCCTCCACAACCTCTTGGATCGCGTTTCACACCGATCAGGTAGCGGGTTGGTTCCGGTGCGCAAGTGATAAGGGAATACTGACGGATTTGTCCGTTCGGCAGATGCAGGTCAATGTGAGAGCCTGGCTCGGTCTCAGGGAGAACCTGGTTCTCCGGCCGCCGAAATTCATAGATGTTCACACCGGATGCCGCCAGTTGCACGGCGGTCAATTGGACTTCCATCAGGTGCCCCGACGCAGAATCCCGCCATTCCGGAGACTTGATGGCGTCCGTCCCGGCGTTTGGCGCCCTCGTCGAAACCGATGTCGTAAGGGGTATTCGTGATTTGTGACGAAGGCTCCCTTGGGGCGGTACTCTCGAAATGAGGCGCTTCGTGCTTCCTGGCCTGTCGGCGTAGCTGACATAGCCGTCCTCCGAGTCGACGAAAAGCTGTGCGCAATCGATAAGCTCGGCTGCGGACCGGTCTGGGCTGAGCCAGCCGAAGGTGTATGTATATTTCGAGCATATCCACAGGACTCAGCTTTCGCGTCTGCCGCGGGTCGCCCGGATACAGTCCAGCTTCGCCATGCGTGAAATCCTCAACAGGAGAGTTCCACCAGCAGTATTCCATCAGCGCCCTGCTCACAGAAAGCCAGCGGCCCAAGCAGCCTCCGGGAGAAAAAGGTAGTTCGCTGAAGGTGCAATGAAGGGGATGTCTCATTAATCGAGAGTTTGCGGGCTGAACGTCAGAACGTGGGCGGCGTGCACGCGCTCACCACCCTCCCAGGGATCCGTCACGAACCCTTTGTTTGAGAGTTTCAGCCACTGTGGTGGAAGTCCCAGTGGCGGAGGTCCGCCTGTCATCCAAACCTCTCGCTTGCAGAGCAGTTCGAGTTCCTCGCCGCATGAACGCGCTGCCGAGCGTCTGTCCTTTTCTTGTCCCTTCCCCGACTTTGCGACGCAATCCGACCCGGACCATCCTCGCGTCGATGACGGCCCCATGCTGATGGCGCATTGAACTTAATTGAACTTAATGGAGCGCAAACGCCTCCGCCCTGTTCCAGACTCTCTAGTCATAGGAGGATTGGGTTCAAGCAGGGTGCATCTTTCGCTGTGGCAAAGTTGATGCTCGAAGGCACGCCGCTACTGGCGTGCCTCATTCCGCAACAAAGGCGTAATGCGGCGGATCGTGACACGCCGGTTCTGGCGTTCCGCCTCCTGGGTGTTGATCTTGAGATATTGCTCGCCATACCCCTGTGTTGTGAGGTTCTCAGCAGGGACACCAAACATCTCAGTCAGAAGCGTTGCCACCGTCTCGGCCCGGCGGTCCGACAGCGTGAGATTGTCAATGTCGCTCCCCACCGCATCGGTATGGCCCTCGATCAGGAAGACCTCACTTGGATTACGCTCAATGGCTCGGCGCAAGGCCTGTCCGACCCCGGTCAAGGCCCGCGCCTGTTCCTCAGAGAGTTCCCAAGAGCCGAAATCAAAGGTGACGGTGTCGACGTCGACCCGCCGGACCCTGTCGCGAAGGGCAGGACTCTGGCGCACCTGATCAAGCGTGTAGGTTCGCTCGATCCGCTCCACCGGCGGAGCCGTAAAGGCCTCGTACAAATCCTCCTGGCTCGCCTCCTCCACCTCCACAATGTATCTCTCACGCGGGATGGTGATCTGGGGTGGTGGCAGTACGATAGCCTCCTCGAAGATGGTACGGCCGCGACGACCCGGCACGGCGTTCTCAAACAGGACGATTTGGCGCCCGTCAGGCTCCCGCCGGACCCGGCGTAGAAGATTTCCATCAGGGTCACGGATCGTGACGATCTCGACACCGTTTGGACGGCGGACGATCGTGACGTCATTCTGGCCGCGCCGCTCGCGCCTGACCTGCGCGTCGCCATAGGCGCGCCGGAACCGATCTGTCTCATCATGGCGGATGATGTAGCGGTCTCCCTCGCGCACGATGACGCGATCCCGCTCCTCGATGATAGTGCGACGCCCACCTTGTTCGACGCGTTCGCGTCTTAGCGCCCGGAGTTCATCCAGACGGAGGTCGCGCCGGTTATCGAAGCCAGGCGCAAAGCCTCCACGCTGGCCAGGCCCGCTCCGGTTGTCCGGGGGAGTGATATCCGGCCGCTCGCGTTCGCGCTCTCGCAGTTCTTGGCGCTCTTCATCCCGCTGTTGCTCCAGTTGACGTTCGAGCCGCTCCTGCTGCCGGCTTCTTTGGCGCTCCTGGTCCCTCAATCGACGCTCTTGCTCGCGCAGTTGCTCCTGTTCGAGCCGTTGCTGGCGTTCTTGGCGCTCTTGCGTCCGCTGCTGACGTTCCTGTTCTTGCTGTTGCTCAAGCCGCCGCTGCTCCTGCTGTCGCTCCAAGGTGCGCTGTTGCAGCTCTTGCTGCCGTTGACGTTGCCCCCGCTCCTGCTCTTGGCGGCGCTGCTCCTCGCGCTGTTCGCGTTCCTGATCCCTCTGGCGCTCAAGCCGACGGTCAAACTGCTCCCGACGGCGCTCATTGTCCTGCTCTTGACGTTCTTCCCGTTGGCGCTCCTGCCGCCGCCGATCCTGCTCCTGGCGGCGCTGCTCGCGTTCTTGCGTGCGTTGCTGCTCTTGGCGTTCCTGGAGCCGCTGGCGCTCACGCTGCTCTCGCTCCTGCTCCCTGCGTCGATCGTCATCCTGCTGTTTGCGCTGCTGCTCCTGACTTTCTCGCGCGCGCTCCCGCCGCCGCTCTTCCTGCCGCTGCTGACGTTCTTGCTCCTGCTGTTGCTGATGGTCCCGTTGCCGCTCCTCGCGCCGCTCCCGCCGGTCGCTCCGATCCTCATCTCGGTTCTCCCGATCGCGCCGGCGCCTCCGCTCTTCCGGTTCTTCAGCCTGTGCCAGCACGGGCCCGGTTTGGTCTGCCGACCGAAGCGTACTGTCCCGCCACGTTGGGTTTCCTTGGAACGGCACGTAGGTCAGGACAGGCGACAGCGGCTGCGCGCGAGCACCAATCCCGTGAACATCAGCGCCTGATGCTATGAGCGGAATGGCAGTACCGGCAAACAGGAGACGGGCCAATTGCTTGAGTGTCATAAGGATATCACCGTGAGACCAGCTGTGATCGAACAGGAGCCCTGACCAGCATCCAGCTTCGAACAACAGCCTGGGGAGGCTGGCATTACACGTCCTGAGACGACCAGTTCTGGTATGTACCAGGGATGAACGAGAGGTGCTTGCTTTGTTGTGGCCAGGGATTTGAGCCATGGGCGCATATACATGCCCTATACCTTAAGCAGCGCCGAAACTGTGAAGATGGAGAAAAAATGCTCTTTCAAGCCCCCTGCCCTCTTATGGCACGGCCTCGCCGACGCTTCCTCCGGAGCAATGGATTGAACGCTTCAGTCGCGCCCTGATAGGTTTGGTGCGGTTCGATCCGTCTTCGTCCCGCCATTCCGATCCAACCCCGTCCCCTGACCAAGCATGCGTCGCCGAATAGGCATTCCTGTTCCGAAAGCACGTCAAACCGGACCGTGCTGCAGGCCGGATCGCGTCTTTCAAGGACCAAGTACCGCATCCTTTCTCGGGCATGGCACGATCATCGTCCTTGGGCGCATTGTTTAATGAATGTATTCGCTTGCTGCAGGGCGAGAGACCCTGGGCTCACTCGGCTACTACTTTATGTCAGCCTCAGCAGAGTCGCTTTCCTGTTGCCAACAGCTATTGGCATGGTTAGCTTCCTCGCTAAGAAAAAAGGCCGCAACAACGCGGCCCGAAGTTTAGGGAGGAAACGCCCAAGAAGGGCAGCAGCACTGCGACGCCAATCGCCGCGCTACATTACAAAAAGTAGTTCTTGCCCGAACTACGGGCAAGGCCAAACGGGCAGCATGGCTGCCCATTTTTTTGCCTGTGCCTCCTCTGCCACGGTTCTTGCTGCCCGTATCTGCCTGCCAATTCAGGGCCGGTTACAGCGGTTACACGCCAAAAACTTATCGAGCCAAGACGCCGCGAGGTCCTGACAAAGGAAAGCTTTGCTGTCCGCTGACAAACGGCCGGGAGGCATGGGAGACCCGCAAGCGCCATTGATGCAGGTGAATTTTCCGACCAGTACATGCCAGGAAGGCCCCCGCCTGTTGGGAATGTGAGAGGTGCCGACCTGAAAAATGCTGACAGAATAGGATTCGAAGCACAAGTTCCGCCAAGTGTGCAGGAACACCAACTCCGAACCCGAGCAGAGGCATGATAGGCAGATTCAGGAGAGGAGACTGTGATGCTTGCGGTCCTACTCTGCCTTCCGGTTCTTTTGCTTCTCGCAGGTATCTGTCTGGCCGGTTCGGTCCGCCATGTAGCGTCAGCGCAATCCTGCTCATCAGAACAACAGCCCATGCCGGACCTGAACGGACTCGTCTTACGCAGCAACCCTCGGGTGCTGGCGACCGGCAGATTGATCAAGGCACTGCACTACTCCCACGCCTCCACCGGCCCTCATGACATGGTGGCATTCTACATGGCCTGCGAGCGCCAGCTCGAACCTAGGCCATTTCTGGTGATGAATTTCCAGTCGAGCCGATTCTTCTTCGATCACAACCGGGATGGGTGCACGGATGCGACCGGGACATTGCCGCAGCCGGAAATTGATCCTGCGGATTTCTCCGCTGCCATCGATGGGATGGAAGAGCTCTGTTACGAGGACGCGATCTCTTCCCTCTCACGGGAGATCTTAGTGTCGTCCGTTAGACCGCTGTCCCGCAAATTTTAGTATTCCGGGACCGATGAAACGATAAGAGCCTTTCATCTGAGGGAATGAGTTCACTGTGCCCTAGTCGGCCTGATCCTGTTGCAATCCGTTTGTTTGAGAGTTTCAGCCACTGTGGTGGAAGTCCCAGTGGCGGAGGATCGCGTGTTCAAGGGCCGGCATTTTGATCGCCCGGTGATCCTGCCCTGCGTCCGCCGGACCCTGGCCGACAATCTCAGCCTGCACAATCTCGAGGAGATGATGGCCGCTGCTTGCTCAACCTTGGGCGGCATCGAGATGGTCCACATGATCCGCAAAGCACAGGGGAGATCCGCCTGTCATCCAAACCTCTCGCTCGCAGAGCAGTTCGAGTTCCTCGCCGCATGAACGCCAACCGAAGCTCACCCCTATCTTGCGGCTCCGATTCCGGTTCGCGACAGAACCGCTCCGGTTGCTGGAACACTCTACCTCGGCAGTTACCAGTTGGTATAGCTCCCGTCGCGTTTTCGCAGGTGAGGAGGCTCGGAAAAGCGGAAGTCTTGGCGGCGTACGAAATCCACGTCAACGTCGACCCCGAGACCTGGCGTGTCAGGAACCACATAGTCGCTTCCGTCGAGCCGGATCTGGACGGGAAAGATTTCGGCGGCGTCAAAGCCGAGTTGTTCAACCGGCGAGGATCGGCACTCCAGCCAGGAGAAGTTAGGCACAGCGGCGGCCATATGAATGCTGGCCGCGGTGCAGATCGGTCCCAACGGATTGTGCGGCATCAGGTCAACGTAATGCGCTTCGCTCCAGCCAGCGACCTTCATGGCTTCGGTGAACCCACCTACGTTGCAGATATCGATGCGATTGAACTGGTGAATATCTCTCTCGACATAGGGCAGGAATTGCCACTTGGACGAGAACTCCTCGCCGATGGCAAACGGAATGTCCGTCATCTTTCGCAGAGCCTCGTAGGCCTCGGGCGTCTCATCTCGGATCGGCTCCTCGATAAAATCCAGAGTACCCTTAGGCATCTTCTGGCAGAATGACGCCGCCTCAGCGACGCTCAGGCGGTGATGATAATCGATGCCTAGCACCACCTCCTCGCCGAGTTCTTCCCGCGCCCGCACCATCCACGGTGCAGTCTTCGCGATCGACTCACGAGGCTCGAAGATGTCTTTTGAGCCCTGCTCGGCTGGCACGAAACGTATGCAGGTCCACCCGGCCTCCCTCAATTGCTTGGCCTGTTCGATCATCTCCGGACCCGGATCAGCCGGAGCCGTAGCAAAGGCTGGAACGCGGTCTCGGTGCTTGCCCCCGAGGAGTTGATAAACAGGGACACCCAAGGCCTTGCCTTTGATGTCATACAAAGCAATGTCGATCGCGCCGATTGCGGCCGTGAGAACTCGGCCTCCTTCGAAATACTGACTGCGATAGAGTTCCTGCCACAGGGCCCCAGCCCGCATCGGATCTCGGCCGATCAGGAACTCGCGATAGTGATCGATTGCACCCATGACAGCCCGCTCACGACCTGACAGGCCAGACTCGCCCCAGCCATAGATGCCTTCGTCAGTTTCGACCTTCACGAGGAGCTGATTACGCAATCCTACCCAAACGGCGAAGCAGTGGATGGCGGTGATTTTCATCAATTGAGTCCTTAGCGGGTCCGAGCTCTGAGGCCGAACTCCATTTCGTGTTTGCTTTTGGAACAAGCGCAGGATGTACTGTCCCCAGTCCATGAATTGCCTGGGATATCTACGTCTGCCGATTTACATGGGCAGGGCCTTCGGAGGCAGGGGAGAGCATGGAGCCTCCCGCACATGCGGGAGGCTCAGGATGTGATTATTGCTTCCGGACTTTAGCGAGCTCCTCTTGGATCCTGTCGATTGTTTCTTTTCCAATGGTTGCGGCATGGCGCTCATAGACAGGCTTTACAGCCTCGCGGATCCGGGCCTGCTCGGAGGGCGCAAGCTCGCTGATCTGCATACCTTCCTGCTTCAGATGCTCCAACGACTTGTTTGTCACTTCGCGTGAGACCTTGCGCTGTTCGTCGCGTCCGACAGCCGCACACTCCTGGAGTGCCTTCTGCTCCTCCGGTGAGAGCTTTTCGAAGAGCTGCTTGGAATAAAGAACCAGGAACGGCGTGTAGGCGTGATTGGTGAGAGAGAGATACTTCTGCACCTCGTAGAACTTCGAGGTGTCGATGTTGACGATCGGATTCTCCTGCCCGTCGATCGCTTTGGTCTCAAGGGCAGTGAAGACTTCGCCACCAGCCATGGGGACTGCGTTGGCGCCCAATGTCTGGAAGGTGTCGAGGAAGATGTTATTCTGCATCACCCGCACCTTCACGCCCGATAGATCATCCATCTTCGTGACCGGCTTCCGCGAGTTGGTGAGATTGCGGAAGCCGTTCTCCCAGTAGGCTAGGTTTACAAGGCCGAAAGCCGGAAGCTTTTCGTCGATGTACTTGCCGAACGGACCGTCGAGGACCGCGTCAGCCTCTTTCTCGCTCGTGAAAAGGAAAGGCAAATCGAACACGCCAAGGGCGGGTACAATGCCCACAAGCGGAGAGGTTGAGGTGATCACCATCTCGAGCGTGCCGGTGCGGACCGACTGGGTCGCTTGCAAGTCGCTGCCGAGGGCCGCGCCCCAGAACGGCTGCAGCTTCATCTTACCACCGGACTTCTCAGCTAGGCAGGCATTCATCTTGGTGATGCCATTGCTGACTGGATGTTCCGCATAGACGCCGTTCGATACCCGGATCGTGCGGTCCTGGAACTGGGCCGCGGCAGGGCCCGCAAGGACAGCCGTCGCAATACCGGCGGCGAGCGTGAATGTGAGCTTGGATTTCATGACTTCCTCCCAAAAAAGTCCGTGTCGCAGCACCTCCTTTAGGGGACCTGCCCGGCGGCTGCGCGTCACCGGGCAGGCTTGACCTTCAAAACCTGAGCCCTTGTGCGACAAGGGTCGGGTCTACGGATGCCCCGTATCGGGACAGGGCATCCATCGCGGGCGCTGGCCGGACGCCTCGCGAAAAAGCGAGTTCAGAACCAAAACATGGCCTGAAGCATCTCGACGAAACTGATCCGATCGCGCAGCCAGTTCAGGGGAGCGATGACCCATTGCGGCAGGAGCACGAGCACGAACAGAACAATGGTTTGTGCAATGAAGAAGGGCGTGACGCCCTTGATCACAGCGTTCATTGGCACCCGCGCCACACCCGAGACGACATTGAGCACGATGCCTACCGGCGGTGTAATAAGGCCGATGGCATTGTTCATGATGAACAGCACGCCGAAATAGACCTCGTTGATGCCGGCCTGCTTCACGAGCGGCATGAGGATCGGGGTGAGGATCAGTACAGTCGGCGTGAAGTCGAGCGCGGTCCCCACAAGGATCACAAGGAACATCATGACGAGCAGGAGGATCGTCGGATTGTCCCGAAGCCCTTCGAGAAGCACGCCCATTTCCGCCGGAATGTTGGCTTGTGTGATGAGCCATGCCGAGATCAGAGCCGCTGCGACGAGAAACATCACGGCGGCTGTCGTTTTCGCCGAGATGAGAAAGACCTCATAGAGCTTTGAGAACTCCAGCTCACGGTAGATAAACAGCCCCACGAAGAGCGCATAGACTGCAGCGAAGACCGCTGCCTCTGTTGGGGTCGCCCAGCCAAACTTGATGCAGCCGAGAATGATGACAGGCATCAGCAGCGCAAAGAAGCCGTCGAGGAAGGCTCTGAGACGGGCCGACCACGGCTGCCGCGTAAAGGTTTTCACGTTGTCACGGCGCGCCACGAGAGCCCAGGCGAGAACGAGTGAAAGGGCCATGAGGAGCCCCGGGAATATGCCCGCGAGGAAGAGCTGGGTGATGGAGACATTGGCTGCAACGCCGAACACGATGAATCCGCCGGAAGGCGGGATCACTGGCGCGATAATACCGCCTGAGGCAATCAGGCCAGCCGAGCGGGGCACGTTGTACTGCGCGGCGCGCATCATTGGGATGAGGATTCCGGCGATCGCCGCTGTGTCCGCCGCCGCAGATCCCGACAACGCCGCCATAATGACCGATGCGAAGATCGCCACGTAGCCCAAACCGCCGTGAACGTGCCCGACGAGCGAGACCGCAAAATTAACGATGCGCTTCGAGAGGCCACCTGCATTCATGAGTTCGCCTGCAAGCAGGAAGAACGGCAGGGCAAGGAGCTGGAAGTTGTCCGCACCCTCTATAAGCTTCAGGGCTACGATCTGACTGTCGAAGATGCCCATGTAGAGCATCAGTGCCAGGCTGCAGACGATGAGAGCGAAGGCCACGGGCATGCCGATTGCCATCGCGCCGATGAGGCTGAAGAGAAAGATCGCGACAGTCATGCGTGAATACCGCTTGAAAGGAGGTCAGACGAACAGGCCGCGAGATTCGTTCGGAACGGCCTTTCGGCGGGCGGTTGAATCATGCGTTTATGGGAAACGTGATGCGCTGCCCCAAAGAAGGATGGCGCTCTCATTCAAGATGCCCCTTCGGAGAATGGGTAAGATCTTCATCGTATTCGCCCGCGAACTGGCGCAGCTCCACCGGATCGAGCCGACCAGTCAGCGCCCGGAAGATGCGGGTGATCGACATAAGGCCGATGCCGAAACTCGCAAAAAAGCCGAAGCCGTAGACCCAGATCATCGACATACCGGTGATTGGGGCGGTGTTGTCCATGTGAATCGGGGCCTGACGCCACGTACCCCAGAAGAATACGGCGCAGCAGATCACCACAAACACATCAGAAATCACCATTGAGATCGTGCGGCCGCGCGTGCCGAAGCGGGCCACGAGGGTCTCGACGCCGAGGTGAGCGTTCTGCCGCGCCACGACAACAGCACCAACGAAGGTGAGCCAGACGAAGATAATGCGGGACAGCTCCTCCGAGACCGGAATGCCGCCGCCAAACAACACGAGGTCATAGTCGGAGAGCTTTCGCAGCACCGCATTGCCGAACACCATAGCGACCATCGCCGCGAGGGAGGCAGCCATGATCACCTCCAGGAGCTTGAAAACCTTGTCTGTCAGATGTGCCATGAGGCGAGTTCTCCTCTCCAAGGTACGATACGAAGCGCTGTAATCAGCTCGACGGCAGCATTGCTAACCGGCCGCTACACGGGCCCGAATCCTTCACGGGTGCGGGACTTTCCCAACCTGGCGGTTCTTCGTTTTAAGATGAAAGCCAAAGCGCGGCAGGCATCACGATGAGCCCAAGCGGACACATCTCGTGATGGGGGCGGCGATCCGGGATCGGAGATGCCTTCGTTTCATTGTCTCCTCCTAATTGTAACGTTGTTATTATTTGCTGTTGTGGATGGAGGTTCTAAGATTGTACGCAATCTGTCAATCCCCGCGTACGATTCTTGCGCGAGTCACCTACTTTGTGGCAAGGTACAGAGTGCAGGAACGCCCTAGAGTGCTGGTATGAAGATTGAAGTCGCCTCGATAGATATTGGCCGAGCAGACGGTAAGCCGAAGCACCCCAAAGACCGTCGTCTCCACGACCTGATCCGAGAGGACATTGTCGAAGGTCGTCTCAAGCCGGAGGAGCGACTTGTTGTCGCTGAATTGGCAAAACGCTATGGAACGAGCAGCAATCCCGTCCGTGAAGCTTTGCATCAGCTCCAGGGCGAAGGCATTGTCGTGATCTCGCACAATCGAGGCGCTCGCGTGCGCGCGGTCGACGAAGATTTTGTTCGCAACATCTTCGACATCAGGGCTCTAATCGAACCGTACCTGGCCCGTTGGTTCGTGGACAATGCGACGGATCAGGAGATCCAGACGCTCGAGCTGCTGCAGCAGCGGATCGAAGCGACCAAGAATGACTACGTGAGCTATCGGCGGGTCAACGAGCAGTTCCACACGGTCATCTACAGTCGGCACTTCAACCGCGAAGCCATCGAGTTGGAGATCCGCCAGCGTGAGGTACTGCACATTCTCAGCCGTGGTTTCACGATCAGCCGCGCCCGCTGGCAGGCGATTACGCGCGAACACCGAGGCATTCTGGAAGCCATCAAGCAGCATGACGCCAACGAGGCTGCGCGGATCACTGAACAGCATGTGAGGGGCGCCTGCGAGCACCTCATCGAACAGATGCGGATGGCCCGCGCGGCGCGGGACATGCGGACAAGCGGCGAGACTCGGCCAAGGGTGCGATCTGCCGCTGGACGCTCCTCAAAGTAATCCGAATAGGAAACACGTAACATGAAGATCACGGCAATCCGGTCCTACCCTGTCTGGGTTGGCGATCGAAACCAGCTCATCGTCAAGGTTGAAACC
>NZ_QDAH01000076.1 GCF_003075415.1 Microvirga sp. KLBC 81 | reverse complement strand
ATCTGCAAGATCTGGACAGCCGAGCCAAAACGCTTCAGGCTCAATCCAATCCACCACATGCCGGGACTGAACACCTAGCGCATCGTGCGGAAAACCGGGTCCACTTTTCGCTGACGCGGACCTTCGGTTCCGCACGATGCGCTAGGAAGGGACGTTAGAAGAAGTTCGACCTTCTGGACGTCGGTCGAACTTCTCAGATGACAAAGAGAGCTGCCGAAGAGAGCTTGGCGCCATGCCAGAGGCCATGGCCGATCCCATCAGCGATGGAACGCCCAGCCATTCAGTCGGCGGACGGACTCTCCAGCGGATGTGTTGTCAGGCTGCTGAATATATCCATTCACAAGGAGTTCAGCCTCCTGCAGGCGCGCCGCAATCAGGGTCGACCAAAAGCCGTAGCTGGTCTCACTGGTGGAGCGGGTCTTGTGCTGCGCGAGTTTAGCTGATCTGCGTTGTAGGTTAGCCAGCGAATGGCGAAGAAGAGCAATGATCGTCAAGGAACGGACTCCTAACTGGAATTCTGGTGGTCCTTGAGCGTTTCCTGTAGGTGATATAGTTATCTGCTTGGCACTTCAAAATAGTGAAAGCTGCATGTTCGTTATGCCACCAGTACATGGATGCATGAACGCTCGTCAGTTCCTCTCATTCAAGCGCTCTCTGATAGACCTATTATTGCGTTTCTCCGTTCAACGTCATGCTAAAGCATCGGACGTGAAAAGTGGAATCCACTTTTGGGATTGATCCGATGCTCCCTCCATAGAGCAGCGCATCGTTGAAAGCGGAACCGGAGGTCCGCGTCCGCGAAAACCGGGGCCACTTTTCGCTGACGCCGAGCTTCGGTTCCGCACGATGCTCTAAAGCAAATCGGGGACCGCAGGCCTCAGGCTACGGTCCCCGCAAACTCACGAATGGCTCGCAGGTCGCGGCCTACGAGGCACGTGCCGGTGCCGTATAGAGATCGGCAAACTGCTCCCGCAGGACGTTCTTCTGCACCTTGCCCATGGTGTTGCGCGGCAGCTCATCGACGAACACGACCCGCTTCGGCAGCTTGAACTTCGCCAGACGACCTTCGAGCGCCGCCAGGATCGTCTTCTCGTCGACGGGCGCCTCCTTCGAGCGGACCACGACGGCTGTGACGCCCTCGCCGAAGTCCTTGTGCGGCACGCCGATCACCGCACTCTCGAACACGCCCGGGATGGCGTCGATCTCGTCCTCGATCTCCTTCGGGTAGACGTTGAAGCCGCCGGTGATCACCAGATCCTTGCCGCGCCCGAGGATGTGCACATAGCCGCGCTCGTCGATCTTGCCGAGGTCGCCCGTGATGAAGAAGCCGTCCGGACGGAACTCGGCGGCGGTCTTCTCCGGCATGCGCCAGTAGCCCTTGAACACGTTCGGGCCCTTCACCTCGATCATGCCGATCTCGTTGCGCGCGAGTTCCTCGCCGGTTTCCGGATTGGTGACGCGCACCGACACGCCGGGCAGCGGCAGGCCGACGGCGCCGGGCACTCTGTCTCCGTCATACGGGTTCGAGGTGTTCATGTTCGTCTCGGTCATGCCGTAGCGCTCGAGGATGGCATGGCCCGTGCGGGCGCTCCACTCGCGATGGGTCTCGGCCAGCAGAGGCGCGGAGCCCGACACGAACAGGCGCATCCCGGCCGTCGCCTCCCTGGTGAGGCCCGGATGCTGCAGCAGGCGCACATAGAAGGTCGGCACCCCCATCAGGGCGGTGGCGCGGGACATCAGCCCGAGGATCTCATCCGCATCGAACTTCGGCAGGAAGATCATCGATGCGCCCGAGAACAGGGTCACGTTGCTCGCCACGAAGAGCCCGTGGGTGTGATAGATCGGCAGGGCATGGATCAGCACGTCGTCCGCCGTGAAGCGCCAGACCTCCTTCAGGGTCAGGGCGTTGGAGACGAGATTGTCATGGGTCAGCATGGCGCCCTTCGAGCGGCCGGTCGTGCCCGAGGTGTAGAGGATCGCGGCCAGGTCATCGCCGGCCCTCTGCACCGTCTCGAATGTCTCCGACGCCTTTGATGCAGCCTCCATGAGGGAGCCCTGCCCTTTGGCATCGAGCGTTTCGACACTGGCCCCGACCTTCGCGGCCAGGGGCTCGATCCCAGTGCGGTTGCCCGGATCGCAGACAACCAGGGCGGGCTCGGCATCGCCGATGAAGTACTCCAGCTCGGCCAGCGTGTAGGCGGTGTTGAGCGGCAGATAGACGGCGCCCGCCCGGACAGTGGCAAGGTACAGCACGAGAGCCGGCACCGACTTCTCGACCTGCACGGCGACCCGGTCGCCGGGCTTGACCCCGCGGGCGACGAGCACATTGGCCAGCCGACCGGACAGCGCGATCAGGTCGGCATAGCCGACCGTCTCGCCGGCAGGCGTCGTGATCGCTGTTTTCGCAGGGTCGGCAATCGAGCGTTCGAGCCGGTCAAACAGGTTTGCATTCATGATCAGGGCTCCAAATCGGGGGTCGAGCATGGACCCCGCAAAGGCATTGTGGGGTGTTGCGGTCATGGGGCAGGCACTAGGTCACGGGAGGGAAGATCAGTCCGCAAGGCCTTGCGGACCACGGGCGAAGCAACAACCACGCCCTTCTCGGCAAAGGCCTCATGGTTCTTCTCGATCTCGTCGAGCGCATAGAGGTAGTTCACCATCAAGCCGTGCGACTGCTTCAGGCCCTTCGAAGAGACGTCCCCGAGGAAGTTCAACCGCTCGAGCCGTGCCCCGTTGCCGAGATGGAACCGGGCCACCGGATCCACGGGACGGCCCTTAGCGTCCCTTGCCTTCAGGAAGTAGTAGGCCGCAGCCGAGAGGAGGACGGCGCGGACGCTTTCACCTTTCTCCGGATCATCTTTCCAGCCGGGATCATCCAGGGTCATCAGCACCTCCTTCGCCTCGGCATCCAGGCAGGCTGATTCCTCTGTCTTGCGCTCATGTTCCAGCCAGCGTGCGAAGCCCGGAACGGGTGAGAGCGTCACGAACGTCTTCAAGTTGGGCAGCTCGCGCTTGAGGTTCTCGACAACCTGCTTGATGAGGAAGTTGCCGAAGGACACCCCGCCGAGGCCCTTCTGCGTGTTGGAGATCGAGTAGAATACCGCTGTCGTTGCCTCGGTCGCAGCGATCGGCGTGCGTGACAGATCGAGCAGCGGACCGATCGCGCCAGGGATGTCCTTGGTCAGCGCCACCTCGACGAAGATCAGCGGCTCGTCGACGAGCTGCGGATGGAAGAAGCCATAGCAGCGGCGATCCTCGGGCTGGAGGCGGTTGCGCAGATCGTCCCAGTTCTGGATCGCATGCACCGCCTCATAGCGGATGATCTTCTCCAGAATGTTGGCCGGCGTGGTCCAGTCGATCGGCCGCAGCACCAGAAACCCCCGATTGAACCAGGACGAGAACAGATGAATGAAGTCCGCGTCGACGCGCTTCAACTCTGGATGGCTGGGAAGATACCCGAGGAGTTCCTCGCGCATTCGCACCAGAGCGGCAGTCCCGCCGGGCGCGAGGTTCAGGCGCCTGATCAATTCCTGGCGCCGCGGCTCGGCTGCGGCATGCAGGCTCTCAAGAGCATCCGCTCCCTGATCCTGGCGGACCGCTTCGATCGCAAGCTCGATCTTTCGTCGATCAGGCCCAAAGCGATCGGCCAATGCCTGGAGGAACGCAAGGCGGTCCGCGCTCGCGGAGGCACCGTAACTCGCCAACAGAGTTTGCGCGAGCGCCACTCCCGAGGCTTCACCCCTGCGCGAGAGCAGCAACTCGCCCACGGTCGGGAGAGCGTCTTTGGCAACGATCTCCCGCCCTCCTTTCTGCCCGAGCAGGGAGCGCCCCCGCTCGGTTAACGTGTCAATGAGGTCGCTGAGGAATGCAGGCGCTGCCTCCAGGCCGACCATTGATCGTGTAAGCTTCACGTTCCTCTCCTTCATCAACGACAGACGATTGGCATCAAAGCACGACGAACAGAGCCCAGACGACGATCGGAGCGACCAGCGTGACAATGGCGCCGTAGGCCATGAGCTTGCGGAAGAAGGCGTCGCGGTCGACGCCCTGGGCATTGGCCAGGACGAGAGCGCCGTTCGTGGAGAAGGGGCTCACATCGACGATGGTCGAAGCAACAGCCATGGCGGCAATGAATCCGATCGGGCTGACGCCGGTACCTGATTGCAGGAACGGAACGGCGAGTGGAATCAGAGAACCAAGGACCGCCGTTGAGGACGCGAAGGCTGAGACGACAGCCCCGATGAAGCACAGAAGAAGGGCCGCAAGCATCGGAGAAGCCAAACCCGCCACGCTGTCGCCGACAAACGAGATGGTTCCCATCTTCTCGAGTACGACGACGTAAGTGCTCACACCGGTGATCAGCATGATCTCGGGCCAGGAAACCTGCCCCATGGCACGCTTCTGCAGGTTCGGCGCGATCAGCGACAGACCAAGGCCGATGGTGATCGCCACGAAGCCGATATCGAGATTGAAGGCAAGCGTGAGGACCGCCAGCAGAATGATCCCGCCCAAAGTCAACAACCGGTACCAATGCGGGCTTTCAGCCGACCTATCAGCGCTTTCGTCACCACTGGCCAGCGCATCGTCGCGCCGGTCGCTTAGCATCCTCTCTTCTGTCAGAGCCTCGGACTCGGCGTCGCCGTAGACCTGAGGGCCTGCCTGCGGGACCGCTATGGCAACGTGCGGAACAGCCAGAGCCAAGTTGCCAGCCGTGCCCGCAACAGCCGCAGGTGCTACAGGGGCCGGTGCAGGCGCGGCGGCCGTAGCACCCTGGCTGACTTGGCCCGCCGACACGTCGGCCCTGGCCTGAAGGAGCCTGCGCCCGCCGAGAGCGAAGAAGAGCAGAACGGCGACGGCCAAGTTGACGCCGAAGCTCGCAAGAAAGGTCACGATCTCGTTGAGCGGCAGGCCGGCTTTCGCCACGACCCGGTTTGTGATGCCGCCGTAGATGCTGATCGGCGAGAAGCCGCCGGCCTGAGCACCATGGATGACCATCAGGCCCATCAGCAACGGATTGATGCTATATTTGATCGCGAATCCCAATGCGATCGGCGCAATGATCGCCACCGCGCCAGGGCTGACCGCACCGACAGCCGTCAGTACGGCTGAAATGCCGAACATGATCCATGGGATGGCGACAATCCGCCCCCGCACGGCTCTGACCGCCAGACGAACGAGCCAGTCAATAGTTCCGTTGTTCTGAGCAATGGCGAAGAGAAAGGTGATCCCGACCAGGGTCAGGAACAAGCCGCCAGGAAATCCACCGATGATGGCGCTGGTGGTTTGGCCAGCGACGAGGGTTCCGACCAGGAAAGCGCCGACGAATGCCAGCACCCCCATATTGATCGGCAGAATCGTGGCGACCACGAACATGGCGATGAGTGCGTAGATCGAGATCAGCTGTGGTGACATGACACCGGTTCCTCCGTTTCCTCCTCTGCGTCGGGCGGACGAGCAGCTTCGGGCCAACTCGCGGGGATTGCGCAGGCGGATCCCTCATTTTCCTTTGCATGAGAGACTGCGCCAGCATGCATTATATGTCAACGCTCTTGTATACAAGAAATGTCTTGTAAGATTATATGCTTGGGGCTTAGGATGCACGCGAAGGGATATGCGAGATGAGACGTGCTCAAGCCCTAAGGGATGCTCTCGAGCAGGATATTATTACCGGTAAGTTTCGTCCTGGAGATCGGCTGGATGAGCAGAGCTTAGCGGCCCGGTTCGAGGTTTCGCGCACTCCGATACGGGAGGCCCTGATGCAACTCGCCTCGTCCGGATTGGTGGAGTTGCAGCCCCGGCGAGGTGCATTCGTGGCCTCACTTAGCTTCAAGGATGTCGTCGAGCGGTTCGAGGTTATGGCCGCTCTTGAAGGCATGTGTGGCGCCTTGGCAGCTCGCCGGATCACCGAGCCGGTGCAGCGGGAGCTTGAGAAAGCTCATGAGGATTGCGTTCGCGAAGCCTCGCAGGAGAACGCAGATGCGTATTACTACGCAAACGAGCGCTTCCACCATGTCATCTACAAGGCTTGTCAGAACGCATTTCTGGCGGAGCAGGCCCAGCAGCTTCATGCCCGTCTCAAGCCGTATCGCAGGCTTCAGCTGCGAGCGCGCAGCCGGGTGGCGAATTCACTCGCGGAGCACCAGGGCATCGTTGATGCCATCCGTGCAGGAGATAGCGACCAGGCGGAGCGGCTCCTCCGGGAGCACATCCTGATTCAGGGAGAACGTCTCGCCGACTTCATTGCGAGTTTCGATCGCGCGGCCTAGCGCATCGTGCGGAACCGAAGGTCCGCGTCAGCGAAAAGTGGCCCCGGTTTTCTGCACCAAACGATGCGATGCTCTAGCCTCAGGCTAGACTGTAGAGGATTCTGGAAGGATTGGGCAGCCGCGGAGTGTTGCGCACGAAACCTGACGAGGACGCGAAGGATGTCTCCTGACCTGCTTTCCCGCCGCACCATTGTCTTCGTCAACATCGCGCATGCGCTCGATCACTTTGTTCTTCTGATCTACCCGACAGCCGTGATCGCAATCGCGGCAGAGCGGCAACTGTCCTATGCCACCCTCATTGGTCTTTCGACCGGCGCCTTCGTGGCCTTCGGCCTGTTCTCATTGCCGATGGGTTGGCTTGCAGATCGTATAGGACGGCGCAATCTTCTCGCACTCTTCTTCGGCGGATGTGGAGTTGCGTGCCTGGGGCTGTCGACGGCGAACTCGCCCCTTGTGTTCAGCCTCTGGCTGTTTGTCCTCGGAGTGTTCTCGGCGATATATCATCCCATCGGCTCGACAATGTTGGTGACCCATACCCGTCATCTTGGGCGGGACCTCGGAGTGAACGGGGTGTGGGGAAACCTCGGCGCGGCTTTCGCCTCTGGGATCACCGCTCTTCTGGCGGCGAGCTTCGGCTGGCGCGCCGCCTTCATCCTGCCTGGGCTTGTTTGCCTTGTTGCCGGCGTCGCGTTTACCAAGCTCGTGCCCGGCGACGGCGATACTCAAGGCAAGCCGGGCAGTGCCAATTCGATCATTTCGGCTGGTCGTCCGATGACGCTCTTTCTGCTGTTTGCCATAGCAATCGTAGCAGGCGGAATGACGTTCAACATGACTACGATCGCCCTCCCCAAGATCATCGACGAGCGCGCAGGATCCAGCCTACCGCTTGTCCTGACCGGATCGCTCGCGACTGTCGTGTTCGTATTCGGGGCTCTGACGCAACTGCTCATGGGGCGCCTCATCGATCGATTGACGCTGCCGAGGATCTTTGTCGGATTGTCGATCCTGCAGCCCCTCGGGCTCGGCCTCGCAGCTCTGACGACCGGGATGCCGATGCTCGGCGGCTTGGCTCTCGCCATGGCGGCGATCTATGGGCAGGTCGTCGTGAACGACGCAATGGTCGCTCGATATGTTCCGGCCCATTACAGAGCCAGAGCATTCAGCTTGCGCTATTTCCTCGGGTTCACAACGAGCGGTCTGGCCGTGCCGCTCATCGCACTTCTCCACGGGAGGAGCGGATTCACCCTTGTACTGAGCGCGGCAAGTCTGTTCGGGGCCGTGATTTTCCTCTGCTCGATTGGGTTTTTTCTGGCGGCTCAGGTCTTACCCACCAGGTCACCGAAGCTATCTGCGGAATGATGCCCATCAGTGGGGCGAAGGCCCGGGCGAGCAGTGGAGGGCATCCTAACGGGTTTTATTATTGGCCACCAGTAACGAATACGCCAAGGCCCCCGCCGAAACGGGATTTGGCGAGGAGGACGCAATGGCTCTCTCGACATGTCGGAGTACATGGAACGTCATGCGGTGGCTCGGCTCATTGGCGCGCCTCCCGGTTACGTCGGGTACTGGCGCATCGTGTGGAAAAGTGGACCCGGTTTTCCGCCTGAACGATGCGCTAGCGTTCGGGCGACAGGCAAGGAGTATCAGGTGTGGGATAGCGACCTCCCCGCCTTCGCCGTCCGGGTCGAAGCCTCCGGGGCCACAAACTAGGCTGTGCGTGGCGGATCGCGGCATTCGGATGTTCGTGCAGGAAGTGCCGCAGCGTCGAGACGAGCTGCCGAGCATGAGGAACATCGTGCAGTCGAACGGCCGCGCGAATGTCATCCATCAGCATGTCCCGGATTTTTTGGCACCCGTGCTGGCTCTGGAGCAGGTAATTGCCAAGCACAGCCGCTGTGGCCTGGGAGACATGCTCGTGCTCGGCCACAACTTGGACTTCCTCAGGCGTGAGATCGCAGAAGCCGATCAAGTCTTCAAGGGAGATCATAGGCGCCTTCCGCCACAACGAAGCGCCTCTCAGTTGTACCTGATCAGGTGCGGTCTTCAATCTCAGGCTTGCGGCATAGCTGCTTGTTTTGCGGGCTGACTGCACGTTCTGCAAGCATCTGTGCGGCGCCCTATCAGCGCACAACGGCTTTGACCGACGCCGCGACTGTCACGGGTTGTGCTCCTGTGGGTCAGCCCACCGCTTGAGGCTCACATCGCGGGAGTACGGGAGGGCTGCTTGTGGCGGATAGCGCTTCAACAATCGCCTCGTCACCCAGGACGATCTCCCGTCCCAAGTGGGACGTACAGGTACGGCGAGTGCAAGGCCGCTCAGGAACGAGGTTCGTTGCCCTCCACCTGAACATGCACTGTATCTCGCTCCTCGCCAGAGCGCGGAAAGTCAGCGTCCGGCGGAGGTCAAGCCTCATAGTCCTGTAGCGGTACGCCAGAAGCGCAAGTCTTGCTGACATGCCCGGGTCCAAAGCGATTGAGTATTAAGTCTGGATGAAAATCGCTCCGACACTTTTTGCTAACACAAGTTTAATACTTAACAGCAAAATAATGGTATTATTAGTCGAGATCTTGTCCTGCATTGGGCAGTGACAGCCAGTTGCTTGAGGCCAGAATGGGCCAGGAACAATTTGAGGCGGCACGGAACCTTGGCTTCGAAATCAGGAACCCGCAGCGTTTCGCGCACAATATGGCACGACTGGGTGAGGAAGCGGGCAAGGCGGCCGCAATCTTTCTACAGCCCCATGCGGTCAATCCGACGCATTTTACCCTGTATGATGATCTCGCTCCGGCCTTCAGAACACTGACTCAACTCCAACGAGCCTGGGTGCAGCAGCCCTACAAAGTCTTGGACGCCCAGGTTGCGCTCTGGAACAATTGTTTTGAATTGTGGCACTCCTCGATGCGCCGGCTGATGGGACTGGAGACCGGGGAAGCAAGGCCACTTGCCGTCTCGCTTGCCCAAGATCCCCGGTTTCAGCATCCCGCCTGGTCAGAAAACCCCTATTTCGATCTGCTACGACAATCGTACCTGATCACCTCCCACTGGGCCGAATCCCTGGTCAATACGGTCGAAGGTCTCGATCCACACACCCGGAACAAGGCCCGGTTCTATATGACGCAACTCGTCAACGCGGTCGCACCATCAAACTGGGTGTTCACGAACCCGGAGCTGCTGCACGAGACCTTCGCGTCCGATGGAGAGAATTTGGTGCGAGGCATGCAGCTCCTCGCCGAAGACATCGAGCGCGGGAGCGGTCGCCTCAAGATTCGGCACACCGATGCGACCAAGTTCGAGGTCGGCAAGAACCTGGCGATCACCCCCGGCAAGGTCATCTATCAGAACGCCGTGATGCAGCTCATCCAGTACGAGGCCACGACCGAGCAGGTCCTGAAGCGTCCGCTGCTGATCGTGCCGCCCTGGATCAACAAGTACTACATCCTCGATCTCGGCCCTGAAAAGTCGTTCGTCAAATGGGCGGTGGACCAGGGCCAAACGGTTTTCATGATCTCCTGGGTGAACCCCGGCAAGGAACTCGCCAACAAGTCCTTCGAGGACTACATGCACGAGGGCATCCTGGAGGCGCTGAGCGCAGTCCAGCAAGCCACCGGCGAGCGAGCGATCCATGCGCTCGGCTACTGCGTCGGCGGAACCCTGCTTGCAGCCACGCTGGCCTATTTGGCCGCGACACAGGACAGGCGGGTCAAGAGTGCCACCTTCCTCACCACCCAGGTGGATTTCAGCCATGCCGGTGATTTGAAAGTCTTCATGGACGAAGAACAGGTTGCCGCCATCGAGAGGGACATGGCCCGGCACGGGTATTTCGACAGTCACAGGATGACGACTGCCTTCAACCTGCTGCGCTCGAATGATCTGATCTGGCCGTACGTCGTCGACGTTTACATGAAAGGCAAGACTCCGCTGCCTTTGGATCTGCTGTACTGGAACTCGGATTCAACCCGTATCCCGGCAGCCAACCACCGTTTCTATCTGCGGCACTGCTACATCAACAATGATCTCTCGCAGAGGCGCATCCAGATGGGTGGCGTCACCCTTGATCTCTCGAAGGTCAAAATACCGATCTACCACTTGGCGGCTCGGGAGGACCATATCGCACCAGCGCGGTCTGTGTTCTTAGGTGCACAGTTCCTTGGTGGTCCTGTCCGGTTTGTCGTTGCCGGCTCGGGTCATATCGCCGGAGTTGTGAACCCGCCGGCGCGCAACCGGTATCGATACTGGACTGGTGGACCACCTGCGGGAGAGCTCGAGACCTGGCTCGAAGCCGCGCAGGAACAACCGGGCTCCTGGTGGCCCGACTGGCAGGCCTGGAGCGAGTCGCAGGACAGGAGGCTCATCCCGGCCCGGGAAATCGGCGGGGGCAAGCTCACCCCCCTCGAGGATGCGCCGGGCAGCTATGTCCGGGTGAAGAGCTGAGCACAGGGGAACAGGTTATCGCCGCTGATGCTATCGGCATCGTAGCCCGAACTGCCGTTGGCTGGTCTCGATTGCCACTGAACTTTCTTCAAGGACTCGACCCGCATGTTCCTGAGGCATCGTTCGAGAGCCGCAAATGTGCGATGCCATAGGGCCGAACGCCCATGAATAAGCGAAACCACGGCCAGAGAATATGGTAGGGCCAACCCAGCCGCTCCATAACCGGATAGGTGTCAATCACGCGCCAGCGCGGCTCGCCGAGCGAAAGCTCCTCCGGGCCTGCCAGACCCCATTTGAACTCGGCCCCGAGCCGGCATAGAGACGCGTTCAGCCAAGCCTGTCCCACCATCTGGGCACAATAATAGTCGTAGGCAAACTCGGTCGGGCCACCCGTTTGCACCTCCGCGAGATCTCGCGCCAACTGAAGAACCTGAACGCGCTCGAGATACATCAACAGACCCTCGGCCACCACAAAAGTCGGGCCTTGCAGAGTTCCAAGACTGGAGGTCCAGCCTGCTTCGGTGACTGAGGCGATCACGAGGCGCCTGCGCGGATGGGGCGGGAAGAGGGTGCGTCGCAACTCCGCGACCTTGGGAAGGTCGACATCCACCCAATGGAGCTGACCGTTGTCAAGCCGCTCGAACTGGGTCGACAGACCGGACCCGAGGCTAAGCACTTGAGCTTCGGGGTGCTGCCTGAGAAAGTTGCGCAAGAGCTGATCGAACACCAGGCTGCGCTCGACTAAGCCGCGCAGCATCTCTCGATCAGCTTCGAACGGAGTGAGGTCGTAAGCGAGGCGCGTGGCGATTGCTTCGGCAGCCGGATCAGCAAAGCCTCGGTTGGGAAAGAGCCGGCGGGCGAGCGCACGTGCAGCAAAGGGAATGAGCAAGGTCTGCTCGACGCAGCCCAGACCCGCAACACGGCCTCCAGCGTTCCGGCGGACGGTCAACACTGCGCCCGCTCTTTCAATAGTGGTGAGGCCTGCGCCTGAGGAAACCTCGCTGTCTCGGCGAATGCCTTTCTGGCATTCGCGCGATCCTGGAAACTTGGATGCTGCACTGGCATTGCTTTGGCCTTTTGCGGAGCGAGGCAGGCACGAGTGTCGTCCTCGCCGCCTGAACGTGAGGTCCCGGACCATCGGTGATGAGGTCCACCGGATCGGGGGTGCGGCCCACCCAGTTCGGAGATGCCCATCAGAGCAGTCCGCCTTGGATCAACGCGCCGTCGCCCAGCGAATGATGCCGACAACGCGCTTGCCGTTCTTTCAAGAGGGGCAAGCGCCCGACCTGGATATATTCCGCCGGCTCGGATACACGGGTGCCTGCTCGTGAGCTATGGTACGCCGATCACCTTCCCGCTACAATCCGCCGGCGACTGCCTACCTTTGATTGGGAGGAGCCGTCACGCAGGCAAATGCGCACCTCGCCTGTGTACCGGTGGAAAACGCACCTTGTGCTCCATAGGAAGGTGGTACTCACAGGTGACCATGGGTGTACGACCGACATCTCCTCCGGGTCAGACTGGGAAGTCCCCTGCCCTTCACGAACGTCCGCTTAGGCTGTTAGCTGCCCTCAGCCCAAGGTCTCAAATGTGCCAGCCGCAAATGTCTGTTGTGCACGCGACTCCAAGACTGCCTAGCGCATCGGGCGGGAAAGTGGACCCGGTTATTCGCGGACGCGGACCTTCGGTTCCCTATCAACGATGCGCTGCTCTATAGAAGGGAGCATTGGGTCAAGCCCAAAAGTGCAAGTCCACTTTTCACGTCCGAGGCTCTAGAATACGTGTGCCGAAGTCACAGGCGTTTCCCCTTCGAAGCTGGTTTTCGTGCAGTTGCGGCCATCCGCCTTGGCAGCGTACAGGGCGTGGTCCGCTCGCTGGAGAATAGAGACACGATCATCGCGCGGTAGCGCCTCAGTGACCCCTGCACTGAAGGTGTAAGGCAGCTCAAGGCCGCCGGCCCCGAGCCTGGTCGGGGGAAGCCCCTTCCGAATTCGTTCAACGATCAGTACCGCGTCGGCGAGCCTGACTTCCGGCAGAATCAGCAGGAACTCCTCGCCACCCATCCGGCCCAAATGATCCTGACCCCGCACCCTCTCTCGACAAACCCGGGCGAAATGTGCGAGGACGGCGTCGCCAGCATCATGTCCGTAGGTGTCGTTGATTGCCTTGAACCCGTCGATATCGATGATGACGACGCATAGGCTTGAAACTGTCCCTTTCGAAGTGAGCGCCTCATCGAGCAATTCGAAGATGTGGCGGCGGTTCGGCAGGCCGGTGAGTTGGTCGGTGCGCGCGGCCACAAGGGCCTCCTCATGCGCCATGCGCAAGGTTTTCTCGTTGTGCTTCAGCGCCGTGATGTCGGTGCCAACGGACAGAACCCAGCCATTTGGAAGGATGGTGTGATCCATCCAGAACCACCGGCCGTCGACAAGATCGGTCTCGAATGCCTTTCGAGGCACGCTTCTGCGCCGCGGCAGCGTTCTGGCAATAAAGGCCTCCACATCATGATCGTCGATCCTCACGCCCAACCCGTGCTTGGCCGCATTCCGCAGGATCTCAGTGAAGGTGTAGGGCCCCTCATAGCCTCCTAAAAACATGCCTTGGTAGGTCTTGTTGGCGTACCGGAGACGATCCTCTGCGTCGTAGAGAGATACCGCTTGGCCGCTTTCGGTCAGAGCCTCCACCAAGGCTTGAAGAGTCTCGTCACCGAGATCTGGAACGAACTTAGTCATCACGAACCGGAGTAGGATCAGGAGGAAGCGCTAGAGCCACCAGGAAGGCGGGAGTGTAAACGATTACACGAGCCAGAGGAACTCTCCTGCTCGGACTAAAATGGTTCTAGACACATGGGCTGATATCGGAACAAGCCTGCGGGCAATCCCTCCTTTCGCTCTCGCTGGGAACGACGAGGCCATGCAGGCTACGATGTCAGATCTGCGTGACACCCTCGACGTACAGGCCGAGCACTTGAGGAAGTCTGGCATGGGTAAAGAGCACATGGCCGAGTGGCAATGCGTTGTCATGGAGACCTCACAGACTCGCCTGGCGGCATTCGATCACATCTAAGAGGTTCTCACCAGACGCTCCGATGACTAGCGCATCGTGCGGAGCCGGAGGTCCGCGTCAGCGACCCGAAGGGCCACGCCAGCGAAAAGGGAACCCGGTTTTCCGCATCCGACGATGCGCTCCTCCATAAAATGAGCATCGGACGGATCCCAAACGTGCAAGTCCACTTTTCTCGTCCGAGACTCCAGGCCGCGAGGGGTCGGAGCGCACGGGGCAAGGATCGGGATTCTTCTATCTCGCTGGCCCTTTGACGGCCTTCGAAAACGGAAACGTCGTCACAGAACGCGCATGGAATGAAATAATCGCGCGATTTGGTGTGATCCGAAGTGAATGACTTTATCATCCTTGGGCAAGCCGACCATGTCAGCTTGCCTTTGAATGAGCGGAGTTCCCGAATTCAGCTAAGGGCGGCTCCGGATAAAGGCGAACCACCCGCCCTTCTCAAAGGGTCCTGTTAACGCCTGAAAGCTGTTCTGGAGGCGCCTCAGGAATGTACAAGAGGCAGACATTCGGCTGCTCTACGCTCGGGCGCAGATCGAGTGCCGTCCGGATGCTGAAGTCAATTAGATCTGGGGTCGGCGAAAGCGTTCTGGCATCTGCGGGTTATTTGCGGGGTTTGTGTCATGGCGCGACATCCGGGTGATGGATGTGCCATCCACCAAGGGTTGCAGATCGGTCTCAAGAGCGTCCGCCTCCTCATTCGAGTATACTTCCCGGCCCTTAATGTGGAGGGTAAATACCTTGATATGTTTTGCCCGCTTCACAGCATCCTCGATCGTAGCCTTCGTCCACTCATAAAGCGGATAACCTTCGATCCCCTGAGCCTCCGCTTCCGCGACATAGTCTGCAAAGGCATCAAGCTGGCATTTCATGGTCGCATCGTGCTTCTCCAGGACCTCGTGCAGTGGCGCGAGCGCCGGCGTGTCCGGGTCGCGCCGTGCGGCCTCGGCAAGCTCATCCGCAAGATAGAGTCGCAATTGGTACTGCCACCGATCACTCATGCTTCCACTCCATGAGGTTTGTCAGGCGAAACGACCTTGCAGCAGATTCTAGCACCTTTCTTCAAGATCGGCGGCAACCAACATCAGCGACGGTAAAAAACCGGAAGAAGAGCCGCGAGGTACAAGCCAGAATCGCGCCACTGAGGAGCCACATGAAGTACCGCTAGAGCATCGTGCGGAACCGAAGGTCCTTATCAGCGATCCAAAGGGCCACGCCAGTGACCCGAAGGGCCGCGTCAGCGAAAAGCGGATCTGGTTTTCCGCAACGAACGATGCACTACTCACAGACAATGAGCATCGATCCCAAAAGCGGATTCCACCTTTGGGTCCGACGCTCTAGAACTCACTCGTGACAAACCTTCGCACATGACATCGAGGGACCCACACTGATCATCAGGGCTGGGACTCTCCTGGAGTGCTCTCGTTCGGGGACAACAGGACTGACCGGCGTTTCGATCGCTCGGCTGCTTCTTCGGCACACTTCTCCAGATGAGCCGCCTTATTGATCACCTGAAGATTGGGCGCACCCCAGAAGGCGAGCAACTCCGGCCAGGAACGTGAACGATGGTCGGACCAGACGGCAAACAGCGGAACGCGGTGGTCTACCTCGGCAGTCCGAAGCAGGCGACGTCCGGTCGCAGCACATCTTCGTTTCTGGCGCAGTTTCAGCACCCTGAGATAATCAGTTGGTCCGGTCCAAAATTGCCAGGCAGCAACACAGGCGGCATGCCAAGCGGCATTCCTGTTGGGCTTGCCGTCTCCCCAGAGATCACGGTGCCAGCCGAGCCGGTAGACAGGCTGCCCACAGACGCAGCAACGGCCCGGCCCACGCGCAAAGGCGGCCTCTCTGTAGGGTGCAGGCGGCGTGCGGAAAGATAGGGGCAAGCCGGAGCCATTATCAGTTCCGAGACGCCACTGCCACCCTGCAGGCTGTCCGCTTTTGGCAGCGAGCGCTCGCGCCAGCCGGTCAGCCAAGAGCGGATGGTGCCGCCAATACGACTCGACTGCTCTGCGCTGTGTCGGTGGGATCAGCGGCTGCCGGAGAGCATGCGACAGAACGCAAGAGGGAAAGGACTCGGAGAGGCATCTCTCGAGTCGGCCGCGCGCCTTCTGGTTTTTCTCGTCTCGCCAAGTGGACATCCTGGAGCGCCGTCTGATGTGAATCGATCTCAGTGCTGTACCGACAATGCCCAGCGAGGTGAACTGCGCAGGATGGCCTCACGCTTCGCAGCCTTGGTCAGCCCTTAACCTTATGGCCACCAGTCTCGCCTTACGGTTCCCAGCATTCATCAAAGCTATGACTTAATGACTGCCGAAAGGGTGGGACTGAATGCAGGGACAGGCCGATCTGTTTCTTGGATTGGGCGAGACGGCGGCGCCGATCCGGAAGCCCGTCACCTCCGACAGCCAGGTAAAGCCGCAGGGACAAAAGCGGACCTTTCGCCTGGACCCTGCCAACTTTGAGACGGCAGCCGACGCCTTGGAAGCCAGCGGGCGGTACCGCGTTCTGCGCCGCCTTCTGCCTCGTTCCGTGGTCACGTCCCGCATGGCAGTCCCGGGCGAAAGGCTCGCCGTCATCGTGGATACCGAAACCACCGGTCTCGACCACACCCGGGACGAGGTCATCGAGATCGGCATGGTGGCGTTCTCGTATGACGAGGATGGCCGCATCGGTGATGTCGTGGGCACCTTCAATGCCTTGCGCGAACCCTCAGTCCCGATCACGCCCGAAGTCACGCGTCTGACCGGGATCACGCCCGACATGGTGACCGGACAGACGATCGATTTGGATGCCGTCGAGGCGTTCATCCGGCCCGCCCATCTGGTAATCGCCCACAATGCCCGCTTTGATCGCCCCTTCTGCGAGCGCTTGGCGCAGGGCTTTGCCCTGAAGGCATGGGCCTGCTCGCATGCCGAGGTATCCTGGTCGGATTTCGGCTTCGAGGGTTCGAAACTCGGCTACCTTCTGTCCCAGTGCGGCTGGTTTCATCAGGGACATCGTGCCGTCGAGGACTGCCATGCCCTTCTGGAGGTGCTGGCGTCTCCCCTCCCGGATGATGCGGGCTATGCCATGTCCCACCTGCTGACCTCGGCCCGCAAGACCCTGCTGCGGGTCTGGGCGGAAGGCTCTCCTTTTGAGATGAAGGATGCGCTCAAGAAGCGGGGCTACCGCTGGAACGACGGCAAGGACGGCCGCCTGAGATGCTGGTTCATCGACGTGGCCGAGGATGCCTATGAGGCGGAGCTAAAGTTTCTTCGGCAGGAGATCTACCGCCGGGACGTGGAGCCGTACACTCAGAGGTTTACGGCTTTTGAACGATTCCGGGCGACTTCGTAATCTTCATCACGTCATGAAAATATTCGTGGAGCCTGTCGCTGCACATCTCGTGGGGCTGCTCCAACGCGACGAGCGCCCTTTGTGCACGACGAGCGAGCGGCCGCCTCAGCAAGGTCAGGCGGTGAGACGTGCATCGGCTCGGAAGTGGTTTGAAACTCAACTCGCGACTCCGCACACCTCGCGAAACTCTTCGATGTGCAGCCGCAAATCATCGACCCGGGCTTCGGTATTGAGGGAATATCGCTAATCGCCAGCAGGGTCGAAGCATGGGCGGAAATGGAGATAGGGCACGCACCATTGCTTTCGGCGCGTATCTCTCAGCAGGCGATCTGGGCCCCTGTCATGTGTACGGGCGTGATGGGTCTGACGTCTTGTCCGGCGACGGTACAGGTAAGGCGTGCCTCGGACCGACATTGAGGGCCCTTCGGGGGACCGGCTCTTGGCCCTACGGCAAATTGAACAGTAATTTCTCCCGGGGCCGTCTCAAGGAAGCCTTGGACCGACGACAACCAAGTCTCGGCAACGAGGTCTTCGGTGGCGCGTGCTTCGTCCAGAGCATGCTCAATGCAGGCTGCGGCGGCATCTTTTGGCTGGAGCGGCTCCGGCAGAACCGGCTGCGTGATCGCTGCTGTCGCTTCGACATCAGACACCTGAACTGGCGCGGATGTTTGAAGGTCGGTGACCTCCGGATCATCACGTAACCCGTAGACCACCGCAAGCGCCAGAATGGCAAAGACAGCGGCTTGGACCGGAATGCGCTTCAACTTGCGAAGCAGCGGATCTCGACTGGAGAGCACGGCCCCGTACGCATAGACGAAGGTGGCAATGAGGGTAAGGAGGAGGATGACTCGAAGCATGATGGATCGTGCCCGCGGGATATCGTGCGACGTGACTGACTGATCGGGGAACTCCCTAAGCCTAGCGTGGGATCCATGAGACCGCATGCGGCAAGCTCTGCTTGTTGCGCTCACGGTTAACGATGTTCTAACAAACCCGTACCGCCCGTGAGCGATGCGCCTATACTCACCTGTGCCTTGGACGTCCCGCAAGTACGAGCATCTGCTTGTTCAGAGAGGTTGTGGCATGAAGAGGTTGGTGACGGAAACCGGTGCTGTAACCACCGCCCAAATGGATGGATACATCATCGAAGAACGGCTGCTCGATCGGATCATGATCCAGATCAGCGACAAGGGTGGCGGGCACCTGGAGGTCTCCTTTCAAGAAGGGGATCTGCGCTACCTGTCCCAGTTCTCCGCTGCCCAGCAGGCCCAATGGCTGGATGAGGCGATGCTTCATGCCGAAGCGGGAGGCGCTCTGGAAACACTCGATGGTGAACCCGCCTGGATCACGGATACGGCGCCCGCGCCGCAAAAACCCTGCATCAAGGCGATGCGGCCTGCTCGACAGGGTATCGAGTTGCCGCCCGAGTTGGAGTTCCTGAGGCGTACCTGATTGAAGCTTTCGACATGATGCGAAATGGGGCGCATCGTGCTGACATTGCGCGGCATTGTTGCTCGGATGGAGCGACGCTTCATCAAGGAGCGGCAGCGATATGGCATTGAGAAAGCTAAAGCCAAAGGAATTTATCGTGGCGGCAAGTGCCGATCAGACCGCGACGAGATCACGGGCTTCCACGAGCAGCGCAAAGGTCCAGCGGCCATTGCAAGGGCTGCCGACTGATCGCGGATGCAGGTCTACCGCATACTCGGCAACAAGAAAGTCGCTCAATTCGTCGTTGGGTAATGCCAGCTACTTCGGGGCTGAACATGAATTACCCGTTAAAGCCGCTAAAATGGCGAGTACGATTAGCATGGAAGTCAGTGAAACGGCTACAAATGCCGCCTGAATCCCTATGAACTGGGCCAACGATCCGAGCGCGAGCGGAAAGACCAAAAGAGCAACACCGCCAACTACCGTTGATCTCGAAATAAATGCCTCGAACTCGCCGTCTAGTCGCACCGATGCCAATGCCAGATTGGTCGGAAAAAGACATCCGGATATAAGGCCGATGGCAGGAAATAACACGAGGAACATGTCAAAGGACGGCGCCGCGATGATTGCCACGATCAGCGCTAGCGCAGCGACTGCGTAGTATCTGTAGGCGACAATAGGACTCAACGCTCTTAGAGCGAAAATGGTGATGAGCCTTCCGATTATCGTCATGAAAAGATATGCCGACACTAACCGACGCTTCGAGCGAGAATCTCGTTTGGGCGTAATAACTGCCCCAGAAACCGAAAGACCACTCAAAGCAACTATTGACGGCGACCAGAGCTAGCAATTTCCATGCCGTTGCAGATAGTCGAGTGGCGAAGAAACCGTCACGTTTTGTCGGCGCAAACGGTCGCGTACTTTTGAAACTACCGCAAGCATAGAACAAACCAGCAACGACGACGAAAGCTGCGGGAAGTCCCAAACCATAAATGGGACGGAGCGGTACTGCGAGGAGATAACCAAGCCAGAGCGGAAAAACGAATACTCCTAAACTCACCCATAGATATGCCTCAGCAAAAGTTGACGAGTGCGATTCTGTCTTCGCGTGATTGATCCTCACCTGCATCGTCACATGCAGGAGTCCGGCGAAAAGCCCTAGGCAGAATGAAGATACCAACGTGATGCCAAGAGAGTAGAACGAGAGGAAGCCCCACATCGCTGCTGTGATGCCGAGAGCCGACCATACCTCTATACTCAACACAGTTGGCGACGCGGAGACAGGTCTTCGTCTGATGAACCTTGCAAATGGTCCCGATAATATGCGCCCGATTGCATACGCGAAAAAATGCGTACTGATTTCAAAATCAGAAGGGTGAATGGAACGTTCTAGGAGCGGCACACCCGCTCCCAAGAATGACTGAGCCATCCCAAACAATATCAACGGAACAAAGAGGTGAGCCGTGTTTGAGTAATGAAGCCTCAATCTTTGAATACGTTCAAGTCAGTTGTTCGCACGCGGTGCCGTCCCTTATGTCCGTTGCACTTGAACTGTTTCGTTAGCACGAGAACGCTTCTGTTCCTGATTTTCCGAGACGATCAACAGCAACGAAAGCGGACAAAGGTTTTAGGGCCTCTGCCACTGACTGAGCGATGGACAGGTCTAAAGCAAGAGCTGCCATCACGCCTCCTTGGGGGCGCGGGCCGCTCGGCCGCGCGTATACCGAGCCGTGCTCCTCCGCAGTTTGTATCATCTTCGAAACGGGATCGTTATCAATATTAACCAAATGCCTTATGGCTTCGGTAGAGAAGCGCGAGAGAGCCTTCAACGCTGTGAGATCGCGATCAATCAAAGCATGAAAGATTTTAGTCGGGACTGATCTATTGAGATCCTTATATACAGCTATCCGGCTCTCATTGATCTGGCTCCTTCTGATCAGATCCCCTGAAATGTCATCATACCCTGTTCGCCCTCCGGGACTGGCAACGACTACATAGTAGTCCATCGCTTCCGGCGCTCCCGTGATAGTACGAGGGTACTCTTTGTACGCCGCAAAATCGAGGAGGCGTACGCCTCCGAGCGTGACGATTATTTGATCCTGAGTTCCGCATCCTGTTGCGACGCGATCACGCTCGGCCTTATAGGCAATATCAGTTGCGGTATAGGAGTCGCTCCTGACAGCATGATGCTTTAGCAACGACGAAGCAAGTGCCACGCATACGGCTGCCGATGAAGACGGGCCGCCTGACGTCGGTATCGTGCTTTGATGCTAGAGCGCCGATCAATGATGGAGCATGCATCAGATCACCCACGATGGCCGCAGGGAGATGCGTGATAAGATCAACTACAGAAAAGCGAATTGTTGGATCAATGGCGCGTATCGCCCACGCCTCACGTTTGTAGCGTTGGCGAATTTGATGGGGCAGTTCTTGATGCACATGAGCGACTTCGGCCCAAGCATCATAGAGTAAGCGGGGCAGTTTGGGGGGCGAGGGATTCCTCCGGACCGGCTTTCGTGATTCACTTCATGCATGACGGTGCCGC
>NZ_QDAH01000075.1 GCF_003075415.1 Microvirga sp. KLBC 81 | reverse complement strand
ACGCCTATGGCTGCGCTCAGGGAGCCGATGCGCTGGTGATCGTCACCGAATGGGATATGTTCCGGGCACTCGACCTCAAGCGGCTGAAGGCGGCGCTGACCGAGCCCGTGGTGGTGGATCTGCGCAACGTCTACCGCCCCGAGGAGATGCGCAAGCACGGTTTCACCTATTCCAGCATCGGGCGGGTCTGACTTCGGGCGGGAGAGATGTTCACGCGGACGCCGTCCGACTCTGATTGGAAGGAGGGTGGTTGATGACCTAGAAAGTGGAGCGGTCCCGTATAGTCTTTCGCGATCGATAGGTGCCTTTGCGCGCGGCCGATTGCGTCACGCCAGCAGGGGCCGAGATTGCCTCTTCTCCGAGCTTGAGTACCCGGACTGGGTGCATCTGATAGGCCATTCCGAAGGCTCCGTTCCGGGAGCGCCCTGGGCCTACTGCGTTCTCTCCATTGCGGCGGCAATTCCGTTCAAGCTGCTCCCGATGATCACCTTTAGCAACCTTCCTGGAGATTGGTCTCCGGCCTATATCTCGGCCAAACAGGCGCTTGTGGTACTTTCCAACTCTGCATGGTGGCAACTGTCAGCGTTGCTAGTCATGCGGCTGCAACACGGTTTGGTTGTGGACCGCTCGGCACATTGCTGGCGAGCGCCCTGGCGTTCATCCTGTCCCAGTATATAACCCTCTGCGCCCTCGACGCGCCGGCGCTCCTGTAGATCTATTTCGGCGCTCTGTCCCTGAACTCGTTGCCTGCCTTTTCCGCACTCATGGGCGTCTCGGCGCTTGTGAACGAGAAGGTGCTCATCGTCTTTGGATTGATGTTCGCCGTACGTCTGCTACTGCGGCCCGCCCAGAGGAGAGCGTTCCTGTTGCTGCTCCCGGTCATCGTCGGATGCGCTTTGTATGGAGCCGTGATGATAGCTATTCCGCTTCCACGGATGGAACATCAGCAGAGCCTTGGGCACCTTCTGCAATCCATCATGATGAACGTTCAGGCAAGCCTGACTCTGAAAGGACCGCTCCTGAATGTTCTTCCTGTTCTCGTCGTCCTTACCCTGGCTCTTCTCGCCAGAACAACAACCCTGTCGAAAGATGCGCCTTATGCTTCGCAGGTAGACTAGCTTGTCGTTCCGCTTCTGCTCTGTGTCACCATGGTTGCAAGCATCACGCTCATTGTCGGGCGGATTGTGATGCATGCCTTTCCATTCTTTATTGGCCCTGTCGCCTTGGCTTTCGAACAGCGAATCCAGGGTTGGCCAGCGCACTCTTTCCTTGGACGTGCAACGTAATGGGTTAGGGTTTGGTAAGATGGGTGCAATCACTGCACCAGTGCCGCTGCGCTGCCAGTCGTCGAGCTCAATCGGATCGCTGCCGTCCAAACCAGCCGGAGCCAATATGGATCCGGCCCCGAACGATGCCACACCAAGACATGCGCTATGGGCAAGTCAATGTTCGAGAACATAGCTAAACGGCACTCAATCCCAGGTCATTTTGTGTGAGGAGACACGTCCCGCTCATGTTCCAGGAGCTGGAGGTATCGATCACAGCACCAAAAATCGAGCTATTGGCGGCTCGATGCTGTGTGAGGGTATCGGAGTGCATGAAGAGTTGCTGTGAACCAAGCCCTTTCCTCTGCATACTAGACTCCTTGGCTCTAAATTAATTCGCTTGATTAACGGGATTTGATTTCGACTCGTCAGATTACACCTTCCGGGTGATACGAAAGGGCTCTGAGAGCATCCCGGAGGTACTACGAAGGATCTCGACGCCTGTCTGGACGTAAACGGTGCTGTGACCCTATTAATCTGCTGATGAGCGAGACTGATACAAACAAAATTGCGACGTCCGGCGACGGCTCCCTTAAATTCGGTACCAGTGGACTGCGAGGGCTTGTCACCGAATTGAATGGCGTGCCCGCCTTCTCCTATACGCGCGCCTTTGCTGAGATGTTAAAGGAGGATGGCTCGGCCGCGACATCGAAGAATATCGTGCTGGTCGGCCGCGATCTGCGCGACAGCAGCCCAAGCATTGCCCAGCTTTGCTGCGCCGCCCTTCGAGAGTCAGGCCTCGTGCCGCTCGATTGTGGTGCGCTTCCCACTCCGGCTCTGGCGTATCACGGCATGCGCTTCGGCGTGCCGGCGATCATGGTCACCGGCAGCCATATCCCCGAGGATCGCAACGGTCTGAAATTCTACCGGGTTCAGGGCGAGATTGACAAGAAGGACGAGACTTCCATCCTCGCTTGGCACGAGAAGCTCAACATTACGACGGTGCCGGCAAGCGCAAAGGACGTTCAGGCAGAAACGCCGGAGATTGATCTCGTCGCGGCTTATCAGCACCGCTACAAGGGTTTCTTCGGAGCAGGGGCACTGTCCGGTCTCACGGTTGGTGTCTATCAGCACTCATCTGTCGCACGCGACGTCATCGTACAGATGCTCGAAAGCTTCGGCGCTCGAGCCGTGCCGCTCGGACGTGCGACAAGCTTCATCCCCGTCGACACAGAAGCACTGCGTGAGGAGGACGAGATCCTTGCCAAGCAATGGGCCGGCGAGCAGAAGCTCGATGCCATCGTCTCCACTGATGGCGATGCGGATCGCCCGCTGATCTCTGACGGGACAGGTGCGTTTCTGCGCGGCGATCTCGTCGGTGCGATCACAGCGCGTTATCTCGGAGCAGATGTGATCGTGACGCCGGTCACGTCAAATTCTGCCCTTGAGGCTTCCGGTGCGTTCAAGGACGTTATCCGAACGAAGGTGGGTTCGCCTTATGTGATCGAAGGTATGGGTGAAGCCGCGCGCTCCGGCGCACGCGCCATCGTAGGGTTTGAGGCCAATGGCGGTGTTCTGCTCGGCTCCGACATCGTGCGGGAAGAACGGCACTTGGCGGCGCTACCCACCCGTGATGCAATGCTGCCTATTCTCTGCACTCTCGGAGAAGTTGCGGCCAAGAAGCGTCGCTTGGCGGATGTTGGCGCAGAATTCGCCTTCAAGGCTGCCGCAAGCAATCGTCTTAAAAATGTAGCAACGGAACGGAGTGTCGCATTTGTGACCAGGCTGCAGAAGGATGAGGCGTTTCTGTCTGAACTGCTCGCGCCCCTCGGCGGTGTTGCAAATCATGACAGGCGCGATGGACTGCGCATCCTGGCGAACAATGGCGAGGTTGTGCACTTCCGCCCGTCCGGCAACGCGCCGGAATTGCGTGTCTATGTCGAGGCTGCAACACCAGGGCGGGCCGACAGCCTCCTGAGGTGGGGACTTGATGTCGCGCAACAGCAGACTGCCTGATGCAGGATAGTAAGAGGACTCGCACTTACAGCAAGCGTGTTTTTTATAAGATAATACATTATAGTCTAAAGTAATTTAAGAGGATGTATGTGTCTCGGAATTGCGGGTAGCAGTAAGTATAAGTTCAGTATTGTTCCGCCGCTCTAATGAATATATAGTTTTACTTAGAAGGAATTACTACTCAAGAGGAATGGGTTCTATTTTCCCTGCCGCTACTTCTGGTATCGAAACGGCGAGGAACGCTTTCATGGAACCATTAGTAATTACTGTTGCGCCTCCAACTGGCAATCCCGTTCTGGATACCGCGGCCATCAGAGTGGCCATCGAGCAGGCGAATGCCGCCTATTTGGACGCTCGCAAGACAGACCCTAATGCCCCTCAAGTTACGGTCCAGCTTGCTTCGGGCACTTATATTGTCACTGCAGATCAATCCAATCCCTCGGCGGGTGCGGTTGAGCTTCTCTCCGGTGTGGCACTGGTTGGCGCCGGTATGGGACAGACCACGATTAAGCTGGCTGACAACTTCAACGCCAAGATCAATGGCATTGTGCGCACAGCGCTCGACAATGTTGAAAACGTCACGGTAGCCAACCTCACCATTGACGGAAACCGCGCCAACAACACGGGGGAACAGACCGGCTTTATTTGCGGTGTCAAAGAGGCCTCGGGCGAGGTTCAGTCCAACATCACACTGACTGGCGTCGAAATCAAAAACTGCACCTCGTATGGCTTCAACCCGCATGAGATCACGTACGATGTGACGATCAAGGATTGCATCTCCCATCACAATGGGAAGGACGGCTTCGTCGCAGATGGCGTCATTGGTGGCGTTTACGAAAACAACATCGCCTATGCCAACGACCGCCATGGCTTCAACATTCAGAACGCATCCTCCAACATCGATCTTGTCAACAACACAGCCTATGGCAATGGCCTAGGGGCCACCGGAGGAGCCGGCGTTGTCGTCCAGCGCGGGGACATCCAGCGCAACGGCGAGGCCGAAATCGCCTGGGTCAGCGATGTCCGAATTATCGGCGGCGAGTATTACGGCAATACGAAGGAAGGCATTCTCGTCAAGTTATCGGAAGACATTATCATCGATGGCGCGCAAGTCCACCATAACCAGACCCAGGGGGTGCGGATCGAGGGTGCCATCAATACCGTGGTGAAGAACAGCACGGTCTACAACAACTCCCAGGAACTGGCTGGCAAATACGACGAGATCCAGATCCGCCTGCGCGAAGATTATCCGGACGGAAACACTGCTGATAGCCCGGCCACTCAGCCTCTCAAGACCTACTACTCGACTGGAACACAAATCCTGGACAACATCATCAATCCTCAGAATGCTCGATATGCGATCCGCGAGGAGCCCACGAACGACGATGGCGGCCCTACCGGGACGGTGATCTCCGGCAACACGATTGGCGCCACGCCTACGAATGGCGATGATACAATAGCTGGTTCGGCTGCCGGCGAAGAGATGCGGGGGCTCGCCGGCAACGATACCTACATCGTAAATGACTCGGGCGATCTGGTCGTGGAGCAGCCTGGCGAAGGCTCGGACCGCGTTCTCACGTCAATCCATTACACGTTGACAGCGAATGTTGAAAACCTGACATTGACGGGCCTTGCCGCGATCAATGGGTATGGTAACGAACTGAGCAACATCCTGATCGGCAATGGTGCTGCGAACGTCCTGAAGTCGTTCGATGGAAACGATACGCTGGATGGCGGTGGCGGCGCAGACGCCATGACGGGCGGCAATGGTGACGACACTTACTATGTCAATGATGCTAATGATCTGATTAACGAAAGCGCTGCCGATGCGAGCGGCACTCCCGGCGGCTACGACCGAGTCTTCAGCTCGGTCAGTTATACGCTTTCAAGCCAGGTCGAGGCACTGACATTGATGGGCACCGCAAACATCAATGCAGTGGGCTCTAACCAGGAAAATACGCTAATCGGCAACTCCGGGAATAATGTGCTCGACGGCCAGGGTGGCGCGGATACCATGAGTGGCGGCGCAGGAAGCGACATTTATCAGGTCAATCATACCGGAGATACAGTGATCGAAGAGGTCGCGGCTGGGATCGATACGGTTATCAGCACAATCTCCTACCAGCTTGGCCAAAACATCGAAAATTTGACCCTTGTTGATCCAACCGTCATAGACGGTAAGTTCGCGACCATGGGCACCGGAAACGAGCTTAATAATACCATCCGGGGCAATAGCGCCGCCAACAAACTCTATGGTCAGGACGGCAATGACTTGCTTGAAGGCGAACTTGGTGCGGACTCCCTCTATGGTGGCTTGGGCGACGATGCCTTCATCATGCGCAAGGGGGAGTTCGGAGGGGATACTATCTTTGATTTTACCGGCAATGGCAGTGCCGCGGGTGACAGGTTCGAGTTCATCGGCTTCTCGAGTAGCGCAACGCTCAGATTGACGGGGACCAACACCTGGACCGTCACAGACGGAGCCTACACGGAGAGCTTTATCGTTGCCGGGGGAGCTGCAATTGATGCTAGCGACTACAAATTCCTGACTGAGTCGCCTTCGCCTGATCCGACTACGGCGCGGACTGATATCTTCCGCTTCTACAACATGGAAAGGAAGACGCACTTCTACACTGCGTCTACGGAGGAGCGTGATCATGTGATCAACACCTGGTCTCAGTTTCGATACGAAGGGAATGCCTTTGATACCACCGCGACGGCACTGAACGGAATCGAGGTTTTCCGCTTCTACAACACAGAGACGAAGAGCCACTTCTACACGACCTCTATCCAGGAGCGTGATCATGTGATCAACACCTGGTCTCAGTTTCGATACGAGGGATTGGCCTACTATGCTCATGCGGATGATGGTGGTGGGCAGCACGAGGCTCTTTACCGCTTCTACAATGAGCAAACGAAGACCCATTTCTACACCGCCAGCGAACTCGAGCGGGATCAGGTGATTACTAAGTATCCTCAGTTCAGGTATGAAGGCACCGCGTTCTATGTTGATATTGCTTAGATAAGCAGGGCTGATCAGGCTGTTGCAGCGAGTGCCTGCGTCGGTGTTGGTCGGCCGTCGCCATGGTGAGAGGGAGCGATCCTGATGCTCCCTCTCGCATCAGTGCGAAGATCGGAGGACCGCGCTGGCGCGATCTATGTCCGGTCCGAACAAGGCACCGCCCATCCTTTGATCAAGCAGAGCAGGTTGGACCAGTTAAGAGAGAAGCTTCTCGGCAATCCAGTCAGAGCCTCTGAGAGTCCGCCTCATAAATCATGAGCGCCGTCCCAAGCGGCGGACGAGGAGCATGACCGAAGCGGCATAGAGAAAGGCGCAGGCCGAAGTGAGCGTCGCCTCTGGGGCGTTCCAGAGCCGGCGATTGCGGGTGATCCACGCGGAGAACCGTTCAACTACCCAGCGGCGTGGGTGCACCGCAAACCCACCTGATCCGGCGGCTTCTTGACGACCTCGATACTGATCGAGGTGGCCTGGAAGGGAGCCTCTCCAGCATAGCCGCTGTCGGCAAATGCTTTGGCGGTGAACGGGAATGAGCGCCGTGACAGAAGCAGGACCATGGGAGCACCATCGCGATCCTGAATGTCAGCGGGTTGAGGCACCAGGACCAGACCGCGTCTGTCGGTGTCGACTATCACCTAGCGGTTGTGGCCCTTGACCTTCTTGCCAGCATCATAGCCTCTCGGTCCGCCGCTCTCGTTGGTCCTCACACTTTGGATGTCGAGCTCGGCGGCTGTGGGAACGCCTCCCGCCCGACCCGCTCCCAGTTCGTCATGACAAGCGGGTGGTTGATGGTCTTATACAGTCCGGTGCCACGCTACAGGCAGAACCAGCGGAAGATGGTGCTCTTGTGCGGTAGAGCAAAGGGCAAAAGCCGCCAGACAATGCCGCCGCGCGGGACATAGAAGATCTCGTTTAGGATCTCGTGGGCGGGCCAGCGGCGTGGACGTCCTCGGGTATGAGGCTAACGTAGATGCGGGTCGATCACAGCCCATTCGGCATCGGTCAAATCGGTTTTATGACGCAACCCGTCGCGGCTATACTGTCGCAGAATGGTCGGGGCGACATCGCAGTTCAAGGTGAGGCTTCAGCACCCTCTTGGAAGCGTGCTACCCCCAGACCACTGAACCCTTTTCGGGCGGGCTCTCAGGAGCGACCAGGCTATCTCCGGGAGCAGGGGCGGATGATCAGCCAACTGGCCTAGGCCGATCTCCGGAGGAGGGATAGACTGTCTAGCGTAATGGCCTGCAGCTATTAAATCCGCGACAAGTGGGCAGCTTGCAGCCTTGAGAGCGGCTTGAGACACTCGTCAGTCTGGTCGCGGAAAAGCAAAGCTGACAAGCATTATCAGGATAATAAACGGACCGATTAATGGCTGCTGTTACATCTTATAGTCAGACAGGAAACGCGTACATCGATGGTATCCTGGACAATCTTAAGTGGGCCGTTTCAAATCTAACGTTTAGTTTTCCAACGAATGGTTCTCACTACGGCTCCGGATACGGCAGCGGCGAGACGGCGGACAATTTTGGTGCGCTGAACACAACGCAGCAGGCGGTGGTTCGCTCATCTCTGAAGATGTATGCCTCGGTCGCCAATCTCAGCTTCACTGAGATCGCTGAGACGGCCACGCAGCATGCAGACCTGCGCTTTGCCGAGTCTGATTTGCCGGGTACGGCCTGGGCCTATTTCCCGACGACCGCTGCGGAAGGCGGGGACGTTTGGTTCAACAGCACTGACTACAATACTCCGATGAAGGGCAACTACGCCTCTCTCACCTTCGTGCATGAGATCGGCCATGCGCTCGGCCTGGAACATCCGCATCAGGGCAGCACCATCATGCCGCTCAGCCGTGATTCCATGGAGTACACGGTGATGAGCTACCGCTCGTATATCGGCGCCTCCACCACCAGCGGCTATGTCAACGAGACCTGGAGTTATGCGCAGTCGCTGATGATGTACGACATCGCGGCTCTCCAGCATATGTACGGCGCCAACTACACCACCAACAGCGGCAACACTACGTACAAGTGGAACTCAGCCACCGGCGAGATGATGGTCAATGGCGTTGGCCAAGGGGCACCCGGCGGTAACAAGATCCTGCTGACGGTGTGGGACGGCGGTGGCACCGACACCTACGACTTCTCGAACTACACCAGCAATCTGAAGGTCGATCTGCGGCCGGGACAGTGGACGAACACCTCGACGGCCCAGCTTGCGAAACTGCACTATGACGGCTCGAAGGTCGCAGTTGGTAACATCGCAAGCGCGCTGCTCTATAAGGGCGATACCCGCTCGCTCATTGAGAGGGCCATCGGCGGATCGGGGAGCGATACCGTTACGGGTAATGTAAGCGGGAATATCCTGCGCGGTAATGGCGGGGATGACACACTCTATGGTCTTGCAGGGGCCGATACTCTGATTGGAGGAGGAGGCAAGGACTATCTCAATGGTGGGGCGGATTATGACGTCGTTGAATATTCAGGTCTCTCCGCAGACTACACCTGGATCAGGAATGCGAACGGGGCGTGGATCACCACCGATCTTCGCGCCGGCAGCCTAGACGGTGTCGATACTCTCATTGAAATCGAGGCGCTCAAGTTCAGCGACCGATCCATCACGCTTCAAGACGTTGGGACTACGACCATAACTGAGGATCCAATTGGCCAGGACATTTTCCGCTTTTACAACGCGCAGACCCAATCGCACTTCTACACCGCTTCGGCAGCGGAAAAGGATCAGGTGATCGCAAGCTATCCTCAGTTCACCTTCGAAGGCAACGTGTTCGATACCACGGCGACCTCCCTTAATGGCGTCAACGTATTCAGGTTCTACAATACTCAAACCAAGACACATTTTTACACCGCGAGTGCGGCTGAGCGCGACTATGTCATCGCAACCTATGCGCAGTTTCGCTTTGAAGGAGCCGCCTACTACGCCTACGCGAATGATGGTGGCGGCCAGCACGAGGCTCTTTACCGCTTCTACAACCAGCAAACGAAGGCCCATTTCTATACCGCCAGCGAGCTCGAGCGGGATCAGGTAATCGCCAAATACTCTCAATACAAGTATGAAGGCACCGCGTTCTACGTCGATCTAGCCTAATATTACGACCTCACTAGAGGTGTCGGCTGGGCGGACTAGATGACTGATGCACTGCCAGCGGTCAACAGCTCAGATCTGAGGGCAACCGCTCGTGGTCGTACACTAATCTCAACCCCCACGCCCGACCGTGCCGCTGCTAAACCTGGTGCAACCGCACAGCCTACCATGTCAAACCGGCGGGCTCACTGATACGATCCTCCCGCGCTTCAGTCGTGCAGCGGCGGCGTTTTCAAACCTTTAAGGCTTGGGGAGAGCTAGGGATTCAGGGCGATTGGGCTTGGGTAGATTACTGATCCCGGATAAACGGAGGGGGGCGTGATCAAGCGAACAGCTCCAGGGGGAGGCCCAACGTGGCCCCTCAGGCCGTCTCGTACGGCCCGCCCGATGTGACGAATACTCGTGGGCGAGTACTTATAATGAGCCACGATCGATATCGCGAGAAGTGAAATGTGAATCCCAAACTCAACTTTCCACTTCAGCGGGATATGAGGCAGCAACAAGCTGGCAACCTGATTGTAAAAGTAGCTGTACATCCTCATCTGGCTCTGGTGGGGAAAGCGAATGCCAAAGATTTTCGAGCGGATTGCTCTCTCGCCGATCGTGTGCTCCATGGGCAGGTTCGGATCGTACCAGCACGAATAACCCTTCGACCAAGCACGGAAGCACCACTCGGTATCAATCGCGTCGATGAAGAAATCGCTTCGGAACTAGCCAATCGCTCGAAACACGCGAAGATCGATCAGCGAGCTGGATGTGATGAGGTAGTGAACAGGGATCGTCCCGTCCTTCTCTTCGATGGCCTGCCGCTGAAAGTAGCGCGGACTTTTGAATTCGTGGCTCCGGCCCTGCGGGTCGGTGATCTTAGGTCCGATCACGGCCACTTGGGTGCCGTTCTCGATGAGCCGATCCGCAGACCTCGAGAGTGCGGAAATCATGCCCCGGGGCGGGCGTGAGTCCTGATCGAAGATCACAACGCGGCCGCAGCCGTGAACGAGGGCGTGTAGGGCTATGATGTTGAGAGCCTCCGCAACGCCTAGGTTGTAATCCGACTTGATGATTTGGCAGTAAGGAGCGAATTGCTGAAGCTCGGCGAGAATGGCGTCGTCGATGACAGTATTCACGAACACAAAGACGTATTCGACCTCTTGAGCGATCGAGGAGACCAGAGGGAGAATGGTGGCGGCAGCCGGGTCGAACGCAACCACACCAGGTGCCGTCCTTGCGAGAGTATGACAACTCATCGAAGAAATCTCTGCTCCGCTCTCCACGGGAGGCGTCTTGTCCCTCCCGGGCGATGTCGAGGCTCGAGGCCATAGCAAGTTGGTCTCTACAGTTACTGCGTGAAATGCGAAAGTCGAGGAACATCCCGAGCCTCATGACGTCACGCCCCGGTCGCGGGAGAGGTCATTATAGATCGAAGCGTCGTAGATCAGGGGCAGGATGGACACAATCTGTTTCAGCGGCGTGGGCATATGTCGCTACGGTCCATTGGGCCTCTCTTGAGTGGATTTATCGAACTGACGTAAGGTGAGATGGTATTTCCATTGATCGAATGCTCATGTGGCGGGCGAAAGATATGTCTTGATAATAAAAAGCGAAGACAATATTTAAAGAAAAGCAAGCGCTAAATCGTAACTATGTGCATAATAAAGCTTTAGAAAGATGATCTTTATAAAAATCAATATAAAGATGCTTGTGAAAAATTAATCGGATCGGAGACAATGCTTCCTGTCGTCGCTGTTGTCGTCGCCTCTTGAGCCTTGCAAGCTCTAATGAAATTTGATAACTGCCCCGCAAGTTTGACAACGAAGATCCACGAACGGCGGCGCGCTACTCCATGGCGAAGAAATATCTTGTTACCGGCGGGGCCGGGTTTATCGGCTCGGCTGTTGCTCGTTTGCTCATTCGCGACACCTTGCACCAGGTGCTCGTCCTTGATAAGCTTACTTATGCAGGCAATCTGGATTCCCTGGAGCCTATCGCAAACAATCCCCGCTACGGCTTCGTGCAGGCTGATATCGCCGATGCTGAGCGTGTGCGCGAGGTCATCGACGAGTTCCAGCCCGATGTGATCATGCATCTCGCGGCTGAGAGCCATGTCGACCGTTCGATCGACAGCCCCGGAAAGTTCGTTCAGACCAACGTTGTGGGAACCTACACGCTCCTGCAGGCCGCTTTGGGCTACTGGCGTAGGCTTTCCGCCGAGCGCCAGGCCGCGTTCCGTTTCCATCACATCTCGACCGATGAGGTTTTTGGCACGCTGGGGGGGGACGGCTTCTTCCACGAGGAGTATCCTTATCAGCCGAGCTCGCCCTATTCGGCCTCGAAGGCGGCCTCCGACCATTTCGTCCGTGCGTGGTACCACACCTACGGCCTGCCAACCCTGGTGACGAACTGCTCAAATAATTACGGCCCTTATCACTTCCCGGAGAAGCTCATCCCTCTGATCATCCTCAATGCGCTCGAGGGCAAGCCGCTCCCTGTCTACGGGAAGGGCGAGAACGTGCGCGATTGGCTGTTCGTGGACGATCATGCCCGAGCTCTCATCCGCGTCATCGAGAACGGCCGCCCGGGCGAGACCTATGCGATCGGCGGACACAACGAGCGCCGCAACATCGATGTGGTGCGCGCCATCTGCGCTCTGATCGACGAGTTGGCTCCCGATCAGGCTATCGGGCCGAGGGAAAACCTCATCACCTATGTGACCGACCGTCCAGGCCACGATCTGCGCTATGCGATCGACGCCTCGAAAATCGAGCGAGAGCTTGGTTGGCGCCCGGCGGAGACCTTCGAATCCGGTTTGCGCAAGACGGTCGAATGGTATCTCGCCAACCGCCACTGGTGGGAGCGCGTGCGCACTGGCGTGTATCAGGGTGAGCGCCTTGGGATCGCCGTTTAGTCATGCGGAGCGAGGCATAACTGCAGTCACGATCACTTCTCAGAGTTCTGCGCGGAGGGCGCTTTGGAAGTCTACTCAACAGCCATCGCTGACGTGAAAGTTGTCAAGCCTCCGCGCTTTGGCGACCACCGCGGCTTTTTCTCAGAAGTCTACAATTTTGAGAAGTTCGTTCGGGCGGGGATCGACCTCACCTTCGTGCAGGACAACCACTCTCTGTCCGCACAGCAGGGAACCGTTCGCGGGATGCACTTTCAAAGTCACCCTTTCGCTCAGGACAAGCTGATCCGGGTTGCTCGCGGTCGGATCTTCGATGTGGCCGTTGACATTCGGCGTTCCTCTCCAACCTACGGGCGGCATGTTGCGGTCGAGCTTTCGGCCGAGAACGGCTTGCAGCTACTCGTTCCGGTGGGGTTTGCGCATGGATTCTGCACCCTTGAGCCGAACACAGAAGTCATCTACAAGGTCAGCGGCTACTATTCTGCGGCGCATGATCATGGCGTTGCCTGGGATGATCCCGCGCTCGGGATCGACTGGCCGGTCGCGCCCGAGGCCGCTGTCCTCTCCGACAAGGATCGGCGTCATCCTCTCTTGGCCGATCTGCCACCGTATTTCGGCTAAGGGATCAGGGACGCCGCATGCGAATTCTCGTCACCGGGACTGAAGGTCAAGTCGCGCGGTCGCTCCTTGAGCGGGCCTCTGCTCATAGCCTGCTTGTCAAAGCCGCTGGGCGCCCTGATCTTGACCTCCTTCGGCCGGAGACCGTGGCTCCTGTCATCCGGGCCGCCTCACCGGATGTCATCGTCAGTGCAGCGGCTTACACGGCGGTCGATCAGGCCGAAGCTGAACCTGAGCTTGCGGCTGCCATCAACGTACAAGGAGCGGCCGCTGTTGCTGCTGTTGCTGCCGATCTAGCCGTTCCCATTGTTCATCTATCGACCGACTACGTCTTCGACGGTCTGCTTGGGCGACCCTATCGCGAGACAGATCAGGTGGGGCCGGTCAGCGTCTATGGGTGCTCGAAGCTGGCGGGAGAACTGGCCGTGAGTACCGCCACCCCTAACCATGTCATTCTCCGAACGGCCTGGGTCTATAGCCCTTTCGGGAAGAACTTTGTCAAAACAATCCTGAAATTGGCTGCGGCGCGTGATGAGCTTTTGATTGTTGCAGATCAGCACGGATCCCCGACAAGTGCTCACGACATCGCCGATGGAATTGTGGCGGTTTGCCGCAACATACTCAAGTCGCCATCCGATGAAAGTCTTCGAGGCGTGTTTCACATGGCCGGAACGGGGTATACCACCTGGGCCGACTTTGCGACGCAGATCGTCGAGGAGGCGGCGCGTCGGGGTGGGCGCAAGGTCGCTGTCAAGGCCATAGGCACCGCTGACTATCCCACACCGGCCAAGCGGCCCGCGAACTCACGGCTCGACTGCTCCAAGCTGTTCCAAACCCACAAGGTGAAATTGCAAGATTGGCAGACCTCCCTGACTGACTGTATTGCCCGTCTCATGCAAGAACATTCGGCTGAAGGAAAATCACAATGAAGGGCATTATCTTGGCTGGAGGGAGCGGTACGCGCCTTCATCCCTTGACGCTGGTGACGTCGAAGCAACTTCTTCCGGTCTATGACAAGCCGATGATCTATTACCCGCTGAGCGTGCTGATGCTGGCGGGCATTCGTGAGATCCTGATCATCTCGACACCGCATGATATGCCACAATTTCAGCGGTTGCTCGGTGACGGTTCGCAATGGGGCCTTCAGTTCACCTACGCCGTTCAGCCGAAACCGGAAGGACTGGCGCAGGCCTATCACATCGGGGCGGACTTCGTCCGCGGTGGGCCATCGGCTCTCGTTCTGGGGGACAACATCTTCTACGGGCATGGCCTGCCCAGTCTCCTGCAGGCGGCGCGGGATCGGCAGTCAGGCGCGACGGTCTTCGGCTACTATGTCAATGATCCCGAGCGTTATGGCGTTGTCGAGTTTGACAAAGCGGGTCGCGCGATCTCTATCGAAGAAAAGCCTCAGCGCCCACGCTCTCATTGGGCTGTAACAGGCCTCTACTTCTACGATGAGAAGGTAGTTGATATCGCAACCGATATTAGGCCTTCCGCGCGGGGTGAGTTGGAGATCACGGATATTAACCGGATCTATCTCGAAAGGGGTGAGCTCAATGTCGAACGCATGGGACGCGGCTTCGCCTGGCTGGATACAGGAACGCACGAAAGCCTGATCGATGCGAGTGCCTTCGTCCGCGCGCTCGAGCAACGCCAAGGTCTTCGGATCGCATGCCCAGAAGAGGTTGCGTTCACCCTCGGCTTGATCGGTCGTGACGATCTTGTGCGCCTCGGGGAAAAGCTGGGCAAGAGCGACTATGGACGCTACCTGATCAGAATTGCAAACGAGGCAGGACTTTCGGAGACGCGCATCTAGAGGCTTGGACTGAAAACAGAAGCTAGTCCAATCGCAGTGGATGCGCTTCAGCTTCAGGCCGGGCTTCAACGCACTCTTGTCCAGTACAGTTACGTCGGACAGGGCTTAGAACAATGACACCGAATTTTCTATCCTCAGCATTGGGGGAGCTGGCAAGGCTGCTGTGCGAGGCAAAACAAGCTTGGCTGGAACCTGCCTCCCGACGCAAAGTCATACGGGAGGGGGCCAAGAAGATCTTCATTGCGATCCCACTTCCTTGGGTATGGAAAACTCGAACTCTCGACTGGGTACGTCGGTGCTATATAGTTGTGATCCGTAAGCTTGGCAAACGTAGCTACACGGTATGGATAAAGCGGTATGATGCTCTCAAACCGAGCGATATTGTTGCCATTCAGCGCCAAATCGACTCTCTGCCGCGCCGCCCACGTATCTCTGTCGTTGTGCCCGTCTACAATGCGGATGAGCGGCACTTGGATGGGATGATCCGATCTGTTCGTGATCAGATTTATCCGGATTGGGAACTCTGCATAGCCGATGACGCTTCAACAAAGCCCCATGTGCGGCTTGTGCTCGAGCGCCACAGTCAAGCGGACGAGCGGATCAAAGTCGTTTACCGCGAAGTGAATGGGCATATCTCGGCGGCCACCAACTCCGCGATTGAGCTCGCGACAGGGGAGTTCATCGCGCTACTCGATCATGAGGATCTTCTGCCGCGACACGCCCTTTCAACGGTTGCCGATGCGATTGTCCGGAATCCCGAGGCAGATATATTCTATTCAGACGAGGACAAGGTTGACCAACGCGGGAAGCGGTATGAGCCCTACTTCAAACCCGACTGGAACCAGGAGCTTCTCTACGGGCAGAACTACATCAGTCATCTTGGTGTCTATAGCTCGCGCCTAATTAAAAGCATTGGCGGACTCCGCCTCGGCTACGAGGGGAGTCAGGATTACGATCTGGCGCTGCGAGCTACGGTTGCGACCACCGGACCTATCATCCACATCCCTCATATTCTCTACCACCGGAGGCTTATAAGGGGCGTACGAACTTTTTCGCCGACCCCGACCCACCTGGAAGTCGCAACGTCGACTGCATGTCGAGCTCTTCAAGAGCACCTTACCGCACGAGGCGAACGGGTCACCGTTGTTCCCACCAGTGATAGATACTGTCGGGTGGTCCGAGAGGAACCCCCTATATGGCCGCGGGTGACGGCTGTCATTCCGACACGTGATCATGTCGATGTCTTGCGAGAGTGTTTTTTCGGTCTCACCAAGCGGACAGATTACCCCAACCTAGAAGTCCTCATTGCTGACAACGATAGCATTGAACCGGAAACTCTCGCGTTCTTCAACGAAATCGAGACCCCAACCGTTAGGATCATAAAAACGCCTGGGCCGTTCAACTATTCAAGGATCAACAACGAGGCGATCAGCCACGCAACGGGTGATGTGATCCTCCTCTTGAACAACGATGTTTCGATGATCGAATCCTCCTGGCTCAAGGAGATGGTTCAGTATCTCACTCAAGAGAAGGTCGGAGCGGTCGGTGCGAAGCTATTTTACCCGGACCGTACTTTGCAGCATGGCGGCGTCGTTCTTGGAGTCGGTGGGGTTGCGGCACATATTCATATGGGCGCGCACTCTGATGATCCCGGCTACTTTGGACGCCTGATGCTCCCGCAGGATGTCTCGTGTGTGACCGCGGCTTGCATGTTGGTTAAGAAGTCGGTCTTTGACGAGGTTGGCGGCCTTGACGCTATAAACTTGGCCGTGGCTCTGAATGATGTCGATCTCTGCGTCAGAATTCGTAACGCTGGGTATCGTATCATATGGACTCCTCATGCTCAGCTTCTGCACCATGAATCGAAGAGTCGAGGCTCCGATATGGAGCCCGAAAGACTGCCGCGTTTCATGAAAGAATTCTCGTATATGCGGGCTCAATGGGGGGATTTTCTTGCGAGAGACCCGTTCTACAGTCCGAACCTTTCCCTTGATACCTGCACGCCAGAACTCGCATTCCCTCCACGGGTCAGCCGTCCATGGATCGAAGCGACACAATCTCGGATTGGCGCTAAGGATAGCTAATCTTGTGTTTGTGGTGCTATGATCCGACATAACATTCCTGGACCGTCCCTGACTGATCTATCGATAGCAATCTATGACTGAATTAGGTGTAGGCAGCCACCTCCGTATACGGATTTATCATGCAGACTGGTTCGACGAAGGCTGAATTCATTAACCCCTTAGAAATGCTCCTTGATGATGCCTGGGATCCGCTTTTCTGGCGGCCGGCAATCATGGATGTTCCTAGCGCGTGGTATGGCCATGTTCCCTTCGCGCACTGGTTGGTCCGACATATCAAACCGCGGGTCCTCGTCGAGCTGGGGACGCACGCTGGCGTCTCCTATTCTGCGTTCTGCTCTACTGTCGCTCGGGACGCGCTTGCTTCCCGTTGCTTTGCGGTCGACAGCTGGGAGGGCGATGAACAAGCCGGATTTTACCCGGAGGAGATCTACCGCTCTCTTAAGGAGTTTAACGATAGTCATTACCGGGGCTTCTCGACGCTTCTGCGGTCTACCTTCGACGAGGCCGTGAACCGCTTCGAGGATGGCACAGTTGATCTGCTGCACATTGATGGATTCCATTCCTACGAAGCTGTCAGTCACGATTTCGAAACGTGGAAGCGAAAGCTTTCGGATCGGGCCGTCGTGTTGTTCCATGATACCAACGAATACAAGGAAGGCTTCGGTGTCTGGCGATTTTGGGGCGAATTGAAATCGCAGTATCCGTCATTCGAATTTCTTCACAGTCATGGGCTTGGTGTTCTGGCATTCGGGAGCCAGGCTCCACGCTCTGTTCTAGAACTCTGCGGGCTTTCGGAAGACGACGCCAACACGATCCGGGACCGCTTTCAGCAAATCGGTGAACAGTGGAGGCTGCATTTCAAGGTAACGAATGTTGAGACAAAGCTGAGCGAGCAAAAGGAAATGCTGATCCAACAACGTGCCACAAGCGCGGCAATGACTACCGAAAAGAACAGAGCAACTAGTGAAAGAGACAGAGCAATTAGTGAAAGAGACAGAGCAATTAGCTGGTTGAAGGCTGCAGACGAGAAAGTCGCTCAGCGAGACGCCGAAATTCAGAATTTGCGGCGTCAGCTATATGCTCTGCGTAGGCAGAACTACAAAATTAGTTGGTTGGATTTTGTACGGCAGCAGCTCGGACACAGAAGAAATCGTCGCTTGTTGGCTTCATCCCCGCTGTTCGATAGGGAGTGGTATCTCTCTGCAAATCCGGACGTGCGGGAGGCAAAGATTGATCCTCTCAATCACTATCTTCAGAATGGCGGCTTTGAAGGTCGAATGCCGAGTCCGCATTTTGATAGTGCTGCTTACCTACGTCATAACCGAGATATCGCTCTACTAGGCCTAAACCCTCTCGTTCACTTTCTTCTGTTCGGCGAGAAGGAGGGCCGAAAGCCGAAATACTCTGCTCTTGATGAGCAGATGGTTGCGAAGTTTGAGGCAGAAATAAAAGGCAGTAATGTCTATCAAAGTCTTATAACTCAGGGCCCGCTTATTTCTATTGTTCTGCCAACTCGTAATCGTCGTGATTACGTTACGAACGCAATTCGAAGTGTGCTTGCTCAGACCTATTCCAACTGGGAGCTTATCGTCGTCGACGATGGAAGTACCGATGGGACCTTTGATATGCTCGCCGCGGAATATTCTGATGCACGGATTAAACTCATCCGTGAAGAGCCCAAGGGAGTGTCTGCAGCCCGCAATACTGCCCTGCGCAATGCCCAAGGAAGCTATATCGCCTATATCGATAGCGACAATGTTTGGAAGCCTGAGTTCTTGGCATTTGCTCTGACGCATCTCGTCAGAACCAAGGCCGACCTCTGCTACGCAGGTCTTGAAATCATTGGGGATACTGGCCTTCTTGGTAGTCGGCTCAAGGACTTTGACTACGATGAGCTTTCAAGAGAAAACTTCATCGACCTGAACATCATCATGCATACGCGTGATCTCTATGACACATATGGTGGCTTTGACGAGTCCCTTCAAAGGATGGTCGACTGGGACTTGCTCCTCAGATACACCAAGACATCCAAGGTTGTTTCTGCTCCATTTATTGGAGCCGAGTACGACAATACGGGCCGGAGCGATAGGATTACGAAGAAAGAAGGCTTGTTCTGGAAATATGTGATCCTGAACAAAAATATGCTGGATTGGGACGCGCTTCGTAAAGAGGTTGAGACTCGGTCGTCAGATGTTATTTCGATTGTCATTCCTGTGTACGGTCAAATCGAATTGACTGAGGAATGCTTGCAATCCATCTTTACCCAGCCTGCGGGAGCTGCGTTCGAAATCATCGTCGTGGACAATGGAAGCGATGAGAGAACCGTGGAGCGTCTGGAGGCCTGGTCGCGCGCGCGACCCGAAATCACCCTGGTTCGCAATAAGGAAAACCTGAACTTTGCGTTGGGCTGCAATATCGGATTTGCCGCAAGTCGAGGTCGCGTCGTCGTCTTCTTGAACAATGATACCATCGTAACCCCTGGGTGGCTTGCTCCCCTTGCGCAATCGCTCGAGATGCCCGGCATTGGCGCCGTGCAGCCTAAGTTGGTTTATCCCGACGAAACCATCCAGTGCATCGGCATCACTTTCTCGAGCCGCAGCGCAATCGGATACCCCATCTATGCAGGCCATCCCGGAGATGCTCCGCACGTCAACCGCAGCGCCTCACGGCAAGCTGTGACTGCAGCGTGCATAGCGGTTCGTGCAGCGGACTTCGCCGACCTCAGAGGCTTCGATCCTTCGTTCGTGAATGGGCAGGAGGACGTCGACTTCTGTCTGCGCTTGCAGCATGAGAGGGGCCTAACCTGCTGGTACACCGCGGAAAGTAAAGTTGTGCACCAGGAAAGCAAGACACCCGGTCGGGGCCTTAATATCAGAAACAACCGTCTCTTCTTCCAAAAGCGTTGGGGGGACCGCATCGTTGCTGACGATCTTCCGACCTACAAGGAGGATGGATTCGTGGTCACCCGATGGGAGGCGGACAATGCCACTTTTGAAAAGGAGAACTTGGCAAATTTCCGCCCGCGCTTGCGGTGGAGCAATTGGCATTCGAAGAATGCCGAAAATCCAGTTCAGATCGTGATCAAGATCGGCTGTCCCTCGCCGGAGGTCAAGGAAGAGTGGGGCGATTATCATTTCGCCAAATCTCTCGCCTCGGCCCTGGAGCGACTTGGCTGCCGATGCCGGATCGACTTCCTGAAGGACTGGAACAGGTTCGATGACTTGGACGATGTGAACATCGTCCTTCGTGGATTATCCGAGTTCCAGCCACAGAAGAATGCAATCAACCTAATGTGGATGATCAGTCATCCAGACAAGGTCGAGGAAGCGGAACTGAGCCGTTATGACCACGTCTTTGTTGCTTCGACAACCTACGCGGCGACGCTTGCTCAGGGCCTCGGTGATCGCGTTTCGCCACTCTTGCAGTGTACGGACCCGATGTTGTTCCTCCCGGAGCCGTCGGCTGCAAAGCAATACGATGCGTTGTTCGTTGGAAACTCTCGCAATGTGTTTCGGCGTGTTGTCAAAGATGCCATCGAAAGCGGCATTGATGTGGCCATTTTTGGAACGCGCTGGGAACAGTTTATTTGTTCCAGCCGAATTAGGGGGCAAAACATCCCAAATCGGGAGTTGGCGCTTCACTACAATGCGGCGCGTGTCGTGCTCAACGATCACTGGACCGACATGGCCGAGAAAGGGTTTGTGTCAAACCGAATCTTCGACGTGTTGGCATGCGGTGTACCGATCGTGTCGGATCACGTTGAAGGTCTTCCGGAAGAGTTTAAGTCTTTCGTCCAAATCTTCGGGAATGATCGTCCCTTGGAGGCGGCCATCAATGCTGTCTTGAATGAAGGGTCTGACATGGGTCGGAAGCGCATTGCATTTGCGCAGACTGTCCGAACAAATCACAGCTTCGACGAAAGGGCTCGGGTCATCTTAAGGGAGGTGAACCGGCTCCTCAAGATCAGCCCGGAGGCTGTGAGGGACCGTGCCATAGGCGGCTGAAGACCTGCAATCTAACCCGGGAAGTTTAGCGCCTCTATGACAGGAAGCCCTGATGAACCTTTGGTTCGTCTGAGCCAGTTGGCTAGGCAGGGGACTCATTTGTTCTAATCCTTTGTGACGGCGATCCGCGCCTGGCCCGCGAGGTAGTTGCGGGCCAGCGGGTCGTAGCGCGTTGCAAGCCTTCCAAATTTTCAGGCGACAGAACAGGCGTTCGATCGTTTGCGCCGCCGGTAGGCTGGGCGATCAAGCGGATACAGCGCGGCGCGGCTAACCAATACAGGCGCGCCATGGCACCCCTCCTGATCAACTAAACCCAATCAGGAGGATAAAACCTAGAGCATCGGGCATTCAGACGAATCCGTATCCGGCGGCGGTGAAATAGTTGCGGCACGCCTCAGGCTCAACGAGA
>NZ_QDAH01000074.1 GCF_003075415.1 Microvirga sp. KLBC 81 | reverse complement strand
GATCATGGTTGGCGCCACGGGATGCCATCCGCCAGGGCGACTGGGGCCGGATCACCGATCTGGCTCGGGCGACGCTGGATCATAAGGAGGGGAGGGCTTTATGACGACGCTCACCGCCTCACCGGCCAGGCAGGCCCTTCAGACCCATTCTGCTGCCATTCGCTCCCTGCACCTGCGCGACCTGTTTGCTCAGGATCCAGAGCGCTTCGCCCGCTTCTCGATCAAGCTCGGGGATCTTCTGCTGGACTATTCCAAGCATAGGATTACGGCTGAAACCATGGGCCTTCTCCTCGATCTGGCGCGGGCCTCGGATGTGGAAGGCTGGCGCGACAGGATGTTCACGGGGGAGAAGATCAACACCACTGAGAACCGGGCCGTTCTCCATGTGGCTCTGCGTAATCGCTCCAACCGGCCGATTCTGGTTGATGGGGTCGACGTCATGCCGGGCATCGAAGCTGTCCTGGAGAAGATGCGGCTCTTCTCCGAGCGCATCAGGAGTGGCGATTGGCGCGGAGCCACGGGCGAGACCATCACGGACATCGTCAATATCGGCATCGGCGGCTCAGATCTCGGTCCCTTCATGGTCTGCGAGGCACTGAGGCCCTACCAGCAGCCGGACCTGCGCGCCCACTTCGTGTCGAATGTCGATGCGGCGCATCTCACCCATACGCTCGCCCGCCTCGATCCCGCGCATACCCTCTTCATCGTCGCCTCGAAGACCTTCACGACCCAGGAAACGATGACGAATGCCGCAAGCGCCCGGGCATGGCTGACCGGCGCCCTGGGCGAGGATGCGGTCGCCAGGCACTTTGTCGCCGTCTCGACCAATGCCCCCGAGGTGGCGCGTTTCGGCATCGACACGGCCAACATGTTCGAGTTTTGGGACTGGGTCGGAGGACGCTACAGCCTGTGGTCCGCTGTTGGCCTGCCAATTGTCCTGGCTGTCGGGTTCGAGCGCTTCATCGAGTTGCTGGAGGGCGCCCATGCAATGGACCAGCACTTCCGCAGCGCCCCGCTCGAGCAGAACATGCCGGTGATCATGGGGCTGCTCGGTATCTGGTATCGCAACTTCTTGGGCGCTTCGACCCTGGCCCTGCTGCCGTACGATCAGCACCTGCATCGCTTCGCCGCCTACTTCCAGCAGGGGGACATGGAGAGCAACGGCAAGTCCGTGCGCCGGGACGGCAGACGGGTGGATTATGCCACGGGTCCGATTATCTGGGGTGAGCCGGGCACGAACGGCCAGCACGCCTTTTTCCAGCTCCTCCATCAGGGCACGGAGCTGATTCCGGCAGACTTTCTCGCTGCTGTGGAGAGTCAAACGCCATTAGGAGACCATCACGAGAAGCTTCTCGCCAACTTCCTGGCCCAGACCGAAGCTCTCGCCTTCGGCAAGACCGAGAGCGAAGTTAGGGCCGAGTTGCAGAAACGGGGCCTATCGGGTGAGGCCCTGGAAGCACTCGTGCCTCACCGGGTGTTCGAGGGCGACCGGCCGACGACATCGATCCTTTACCGGAAGCTGACGCCGCACAGGCTCGGCTCCCTGATCGCGCTCTATGAGCACAAGATTTTCGTTCAAGGCGTCATCTGGGGGATCAACAGCTTCGACCAATGGGGTGTCGAACTCGGCAAGGAACTCGCATCACGGATCCTGCCGGAACTCCGGAGCAATGGAACGGGGACTAGTCACGACAGTTCGACAAACGGCCTGATCAACCATATCAAACGATTGCGAAACGAATAGTATCCCATCAGCGAAGCGCTGATTGCTCGCTCCATTCGCCGGGCTGTCAGGGCAGCTAGTATTCAAGCCCAGCTAGGTGTTCCCGGCATGTGGTGGATTGGATTGAGCCTGAAGTGTTTTGGCTCGGCTGTCCAGATCTTGCAGATGTACTCGTAGGGGGTGAGGCCCTTCAGGGTCTTCAGACGCCGGCCGAAGTTGTAGGCTGAGATGAAGTCATCGAGGTGCGGCCGCAGCAGGTCATGGCTGTCGTAGTGGTAGCGTTTGACCGTCGCGTCCTTGAGGGTGCGGTTCATCCTCTCGACCTGTCCGTTCGTCCAGGGATGGTTGGTCTGGGTGAAGCGGTGCTCGATGCCGTTCTCGCGGCAGCGCATGTCGAACATGTGCGTGACGTAGCGGGCGGTCGGGCCATCAGCATAGCGCGGGGCAGCCGGAACTGGATGCCGTCGTCCTTGCGGAAGCGGGCGATGGCCTTGTGATCCGGCTGGAGTTGGCCGGTCAACCACATTAGCTCGAGGTTGCGGCCGGTCTCCTGCTCGAGGCTGCGGCTGGACGGGATGCGGTTGAGATAACCGTAGAGATAAATCTTGAGCAGGGCCGCCGGATGATAGGCCGGGCGGCCTGTCGCCTGCGGAACAACTCCGTGGAAGCCCAGCGCGGCCAGGTCGAGTTCCTCGACAAAAGCGTCGATCCCCGCACCGGATTGTCGTCGCTGACGTACTCGTCGAGGCAGGCGGGGAACAGGGTTCCTTGGCTGCGCTCCTGGCCTTGGACAAACCGCTTCATCGCGATCCCTCCAGTCCATTCAACCGCACCAGACTACCAGATCCCGCGTTTTGACACAGCCTCGACCCTGAGCAGAAATTCGGTAGGATTCTTGGTTGTAGTGCTTGGCAGCGCCGGGAGCCGGTTAGGATGTCGTGAGTTGTTGCCGGCGCCGAGCGTTATCTCCTCTCTTCGAGCTCGGTATTCAACGCGCAGCCCAGAGCATGCCGCGCTTGAGGATAGTACGCATTTGCGGCACCTCGAACTCCTTCGCCACATGGCCGAGGGAGCTGTAAAAGACCCGCCCCTCTCCATAGCGTCGCTTCCACACAACCGGCATGACCACATCCTTGGTCCAGTAGGCATGCTCGCCGGAGAACGTCGTCGTGGCCAACACCTCGTTCGAAGGGTCAACGTGCATGTAGTACTGCTCGGAATGGTAGTCGAAGTCCCGGATCCCCTCCATGATCGGATCGTCAGGTCGGGTGATGTTCACGCGATAGTCGACGATGTTGCCGGGATGGGCGACCCATTGGCCACCGCACATGAACTGGTACTCGACAGCCTCACGGAAGGCGTCGCACATGCCGCCATGGTAGCCAGCCAGGCCGACGCCGCTGCGGACAGCCGCCGTGAGATTGCTCAGCTCCTCCTTTTCGATTTTCGACATGGTGTAGATCGGAACGACCAAGCTCATATCGGACAGACCGGGATCTGCGAAAGCCTCGGTCGAGTTCTCAACATAGACCTTGAAGCCCTCCTCCTCGAGCATACCGGCGATGATGGAGGCGCACTGTTCCGGCTCGTGCCCGCTCCAGCCACCCCATACAATCAGTGCCTCGCGCATTCTCTTACCTCCCACTTTTCCGTTTGGTTTCTAGTCCAGCAAGCCGAACTGAAGCGTCGTCGGCAGCATGGTCGGCCGTTCGGGTCGCGATTCGATGGTGACGTGCGTTCCTCGATCCGAGGACACCTGGAATGCCTCCATGACCTCGAGCGCATGGAAGGCGAGCTCGCCGGACGCACGGTGGGGACGTCCGGATCGGATGGCATGGGCCATGTCGGCGACGCCAATGATCCGGTAGTTCCCGCTCGCGTATGGATGCTCGGTCGGCTGTTCCGTCCAATCCTTTGCCGCGGTGGCAAGCTCGATGGCGCCGAAGAAGCGGTTGGGATCGGGCACGCTGAGGCTGCCCTCCGTCCCGTACAGCTCGATCGGTCTGTGGCGGTGTCGGGGCACATCGAAGCTCATCGCGATCGAGACGACTGCCCCGGAGACGAACTCAAGCGTCCCTGCAACGTGCGTTGCCACCTCCACGGGGATCAGCGTGCCCTTCAACGGCTCGCTGGTGATCTCGCGCTCGGACCTGGCGCGGGATGCAATGCCCGCCACTCTGGCAACAGGGCCAATCAGGTTCACAAGAGCCGTGATGTAGTAAGGTCCCATGTCCAGCATCGGCCCACCGCCTTTGGCGTAGTAGAAGGCAGGATTAGGATGCCAGCGTTCATGGCCGGGGCACATGAAGAAGGCGCTGCCCGCCAAAGGACGGCCGATCGCTCCCTCGTCGATGAGCTTGCGGCAGGTTTGGTGCGATCCACCGAGGAACGTATCAGGCGCACAGCCGACGCGTAGCCCTCGCTCCTTGGCCATTCGGAGGAGTGGGCGCGCCTCGGCCGTCGTGAGTCCGAGAGGCTTTTCCGAGTGAACGTGCTTGCCGGCTGCAAGCGCCCGCAGGCCGACCTCCACGTGGGCGGCAGGGGTCGTGAGGTTGACCACGATCTGGATGGACGGATCGACAAGCATCTCGTCTACCGACATCGCCCGGAGCCCAAACTGGGATGCACGCGCTTCGGCCGCCTCTGGCCGGATGTCGGCGATCCCCTTAATGTCAAGGATCGGAAAGTATGATGCTGCCTTGAGGTAGGCCTCGCTGATATTCCCGCACCCGATGATGCCGATGCCCAAGCGTTCCATGTTTTCTCCCTTTGTCTTTGCCGATGGCGCTAGCGTTTCTTGGCAGGTCCGGTCGTCCCCCAAGGTGCGCCGTAGAGATCGCGCAGGGTCAAGGCGGCGGCGCCTCGAGCCCAGGTGTCGTCGTTGGACTCATGAACCACAATTTCGGTGACACCGGCGATCGTCTCAGGCGTTGCGGCCTGAACCGCATCACGCAAGGGCTTGAGGAGGAGATCCCCTGCCTGGAGGGCCGACCCGGCGAGAATGACCTTTGGCGGCGCGAACAGGGTGATCAGGTTTGCGATAGCAATCCCCAGGGCACGCCCGGCCTCTTCGAAGATCTTCGAAATCCGCCCGTCGCCGGCTTGGGCGAGCGAAACGGCATGCTCCATGCCACGCGTCCCGCGAAGGAGTTTTTCTTGCGGCGTTCCGCGGGCAAGATCGGCCGCTGCGGATAGGATCGCGGTGGTGGATGCGATCCCGGCGAGGCGCCCTGGGCGGGACCCATTCCCGATGCTGCCATTCGGTGACACGATCAGATCACCCAAATCCGGGCTGAGTCCATTCGCCCCGCGAAAAAGCTCGCCACCGTGAACAATGCCGAGTCCGATCGTGTGCTCGATGGAAACAACCAGAAAGTCACTGAGATCTCGACCGTGGCCGAACCATTGCTCAGCGAGGGTGATCAGGTTGACGTCGCTGTCGACTGACGTCGGCACATTCAGGCGCTCCTGGAGGTCGACACCGAGCTTGAGATCGCGTTCGGAAAAGATTGGGCTGTAACGGCAGATGCCGGAGGCACGTTCAACGATTCCTGGCACTCCAAGGCAGAGACTGTTGATATTCTCAACCAGCAGGCCCGCTGCCTCGATGCAGGACCGGACGCCGTCCTCCACAAGATCCAGAATGACCGAGGCAGGTTGGCGATCAACTCTGATTGGAATCGATACCGTGCTGAGGACGTCTGCCTGGAAGTTGGTGACCGCGATAGTGATCTTATTAGGAGAGAGCTTCGCACCGCAGACTGATGCCGCCGCCGGATTAAGCTCGAGCATGATGCGCGGCCGTCCGCGCACCTGGTCAGGGGTGGGAGCGACTTGGCGCGGGACGATCAGGCCGTCCTCGAGGAGGGCCGCCGTGATCGCTGAGACGGTCGTGGGGCTGAGTTCCGTCTGCTCCGAAATCTCCACGCGCGAGATCGAGCCGGAGCGGCGGATGGCGTCCATGACAAGGAAGCGATTGATCGCCCGCATCAACTCGGGATCGGCTGTCTTTGCGGCACCGTCCGCCGGCATGGGCATTCCTTTTTAATGCGGATACCGTATTTATTAGTGCCCATTGCGACATGTCAATGATCCGTGTGACCCTGCAAGCCCTAAGCTTGCTTGAAAATCTGCTTGACAGTCCCCTGTGTGCCGTTCACGTTTTAATTTGCTACCCAAAATAAAAGGGCGAAAAGCCCGGCAGAGGAAACACCGAGGAGAACAGCAATGAGCTATAAAAAGCTGATGCTTGCGGCTGCGTGCGCGATCACGGCCTCATGCAGCGGAATGACTGCGGCGCTCGCCGACATTACCGTCAGGATGCTCCATGTCGAGCAGAACCAGCAGATCAGCGGGTTCTGGAACGACATCGCCCGGCGGTATGAGGCCTCCCATCCGGGCGTGAAAGTGGACATCCAGTATCTGGAAAACGAGGCCTACAAGAAGAAGCTGACTACGCTTCTGCAATCGTCGGATCGACCGAACATTATCTATAGCTGGGGTGGAGGCGTCCTGCGCGACCAGGTCAAGGCAGGCGTCATTGAAGACCTGACGCCCGTTATGGACCAGTCCTGGAAGGCCCGCTTCGTTCCAGTGGCGGTCCAGGCCTACACCATCAATGACAAGATCTACGGCGTGCCGATGCACACTTCCCAGGTGGGCTTCTTCTATAACAAGGATCTTTTCGCGAAAGCAGGTGTGGACGCATCCTCGGTCAAGACCTGGGATGACCTGCTTGGTGCGGTGAAGAAGTTCCAGGCAGCCGGGATCACGCCGCTCATCACGGGCGGAGCCGACAAGTGGCCGGTGCATTTCTACTGGTCGCACCTGGCCATTCGGATTGGCGGCAAGGAGGCCTTCGAGGCTGCCCTGCGCGGCGAGGGCAAGGGCTTCGCCGACGCGACCTTCGTCCGGGCCGGCGAGCTGTTCAAGCAGCTGGCGGACCTCAAGCCCTTCCAGCCAGGCTTCCTTGGGGCGACCTATCCTCAATCGGCAGGCCAGTTCGGCGACGGCAAGGGCGCCATGATGCTCATGCTGAACGGCCTTCTCGGCAGCATGAAGGCCAACTCGGCCGACAAGGTGGGCATTCCAGACGACAAGCTCGGCTGGTTCCCCTTCCCGACTGTCTCAGGAGGCAAGGGTGATCCGGGCGACACCCTGGGTGGCCTGAACGGCTGGCTGGTGACAAAAGGATCGCCGAAGGAGGCGGCCGACTTCCTGAAGTTCTTCTCAGAGGCGGAGAACCAGCGGCAGGCTGCCGAACGTGGCTTCTACATCCCCATTGTGGTCGGCACGCAGGAGGCAATCAAGCATCCAATCCTGCGCCAGCTTGCAGAGAACGTGGCCAAGTCCAAGTATCATCAGATCTTCTACGATCAGGCCCTCGGCCCATCGGTGGGCGCCGTGGTCAATGACATCTCGGCCGATCTTGCCGCCGGACGGATGAAACCGGTAGAAGCGGCCGAGTCGGTCCAGCAGGCCTGGGAACTCGCCCAGTAACATAGCCAATCCCGGAAGAGCGGCCGGGGCCGCTCTTCCCTGTCGAATGCTCAGGGAGGGAACGATGGCTACGAGCGTCACGGGTGGGGCGACCAGGACTGTCTTCCAGGCACCGTCATGGCTGCGTATGCCCTCGACGGGCGTAGGCGGGTCTACGGCCGTCGTGCTGCTGTTCCTGCCGCCGGCGCTGTTCCTTTTTACGCTCTTCGTCGCGCTGCCGATGGGAGAGGCCGCCTGGTACAGCTTCTACAACTGGAATGGGTATGGATCGCCGACGGAATTCGTCGGATGGCGGAACTTCGAACTCCTGTTCGCGAACCGCGCGTTTCGCATCGCGCTGACGAACAATCTGCTCATCGTTGTGGTGTCGCTGGCAATCCAACTTCCGCTCGCGTTGGCGATGGCTGTCCTCCTCGCAGACCGTGTGCGGGGGACGGCGACCTTCCGGCTCATCTTCTTCCTGCCCTACATCCTGGCAGAGGTTGCCGCCGGTCTCATCTGGCGCTTCGTCTATGACGGCGAGTACGGCCTTCTCGCGAAGCTGTGGGAGCTGTTCGGGGCCACGCCGCCCCACATCCTCGCCGAACCCGATCTCGCTATCTATGCCATCATGGTGGTCGTGGTCTGGAAGTACTTCGGCTTCCACATGATGCTGTACATCGCAGGACTCCAGCAGATCGACCGCAGCCTGTACGAGGCCGCGCATATTGACGGCGCGACAGGCTGGCAGATCTTCAGGCGGATCACGGTGCCGCTCCTCGGGTCGACGATTCGCCTCTCCGTCTTCTTCGCCATTCTCGGATCGATCCAGCTCTTTGACCTCATTATGCCCCTGACCAAGGGCGGTCCCTCGGACAGCACCCAGACCATGGTGACCTACCTCTACACCTACGGCGTCACCAGGATGAGGATCGGCTTCGGCAGTGCGGTTGGTGTAGTTCTGTTCCTGATCTGCGTCGTCTTCGCCTTCGGCTACAAACGGGTCCTCATGCGCCATGACTAGCTCCGCTGCCCGCTACGATACGCCGGTCACCATCGCTCCGGTCCTTCGGTACGCCATTCTCTTTATTGTCGCCGGGGGCGTGCTGATCCCGTTACTGACCACGGCCCTGGGTGGGTTCAAGTCGCTCGGCGACTTGAGGGTCAATCCATTCGGGTTGCCCAGCCAGTGGGAATGGATGAACTACTGGGAGATCCTTGCGAGCGGCCGTTACTGGCAGTTGATGGGGAACTCTCTGATTATCGCGGTGCTCACGGTCATCCTGACCGTTGCTGCTTCCGCGATGGCTGCATTCGTGTTCGTGCATGTCCGCTTCTTCGGCGCGACCTTCCTCCTGAACTACCTCCTCCTCGGGCTGATGTTCCCGGCAGCTACCGCGATCCTGCCGCTCTTCATCAAGATCCGTGATCTCGGTCTTCTCGATACCTACTGGGGCGTGGTGCTGCCCCAGGTCGCCTTCGGCCTGGCGATGAGCATCCTCCTGTTCCGCAACTCCTTCCGGCAGATGCCGAAGGACCTCTTCGAAGCGGCCGTGATCGACGGCTGCGGCTACTTCCGGTTCTTCTGGTATGTGATCCTGCCGTTGTCGCGACCCATCCTCGCGACGGTGGCTGTCATCGTCTTCGTCCACAGTTGGAATAACTACCTTCTCCCGCTTGTCGTACTGAACCGCGATACGCTCTATCCGTGGCCCCTTGGGATCATGGTCTATCAGGGCGAGTATTCTACGGACTGGAACCTCATCCTGGCGTTCATCACGCTCACGATCCTGCCGGCGATCATCATGTTTTTCGCGGCACAAAGACATATCGTTGCAGGATTGATGGCGGGGTCGGTCAAGGGATGAGGATAGGCATATCTTGGGCTCGTTGCATCAACGGCCATAACCAAGGAAGACATTGATATGGCGCCTGTCGAAATCCGGAATGTGAAGAAGGCGTATGGGTCCGCGCAAGTGATCCATGGCGTATCGGTCGATATCCACGACGGGGAGTTCGTCATCCTGGTTGGACCCTCGGGCTGCGGAAAATCCACGCTGCTGCGCATGGTGGCGGGGTTGGAAAACATCACCGGCGGCGAGATCCGCATCGGATCGCGAGTGGTCAACAACATGGCCCCTAAGGACCGCGACATCGCCATGGTGTTCCAGAATTACGCGCTCTATCCGCACATGACGGTGGCAGCCAACATGGCCTTCTCGCTCATGCTGAAGAATGCACCCAAGAGCGAGATCGCCACCAAGGTCAACCGTGCGGCCGAAATCCTTGGCCTCACCAAGCTCCTCGACCGGTATCCACGCCAGCTCTCGGGCGGGCAGCGCCAGCGCGTCGCCATGGGCCGCGCCATCGTGCGCGATCCGCAGGTCTTCCTGTTCGACGAGCCGCTCTCCAACCTCGATGCCAAGCTGCGCGTCTCGATGCGCGGCGAGATCAAGGCGCTGCACCAGCGATTGAAGACGACCACCATCTACGTGACGCATGATCAGATCGAGGCTATGACCATGGCCGACAAGATTGTGGTGATGCACGACGGCATCGTCGAGCAGATCGGTGCCCCACTCGAGCTCTACGACAGACCGACGAACCTGTTCGTGGCCCAATTCATAGGCTCTCCGGCCATGAACATTCTGGAAGGCCATGTCGCGTCTTCCGGCTTTGCGATGGGCGACCTGATGCTTCCGGTCCAGAACGCGCCGGCGGCTTCCGTCGGACGGCCGGCCTATTACGGCATCCGGCCCGAGCACTTCCAGCTCCGGCAGGACGGCATTCCAGTCGAGGTGGCTGTGGTCGAGCCCACCGGCTCGGAGACGCAGGTGGTCGCGAGAGCGGGGGGGCGCGAGATCACCTGCGTGTTCCGCGAGCGCATCAGCGCCCGACCCGGCGAGATCATCCATATCGCACCCGATCCCTTGCTCGTGCACCTCTTCGACACAGAAACCGGCAAACGCATCAACTAGGCTTACAGCACTCTCTATTAAGGCAATGGGGCTGACGCTTGCGTGAAGATCTGACGCTGGCAAAAGTTGTCGATAATCCGCCGATGTTTGCCTTGGGGGGCGCCTTGCCAACACCAGCGCCGTCGATCATCGCCTTGCCGCGTTCGGGCAATCCAGGTCCGGGCCGAGGTAACCGAAATCGCGAATGCCGCCTGATCCAACCCCGAACGACAATCGGTGTATCCTTCTCCAGCAATTTGACGGTGCCTGTGGAGGAGCTGATCCGGAGAGAGCGGGCCAACCCGCACGGTTATAGCGGCTACTCCGTTCTTGAGCGATGAGGCCCTGCCGGAGGCCGCGAGGAATGGCTGATGAGGCGCTTATGAGAAGAAAGCCCAGTCGTCTTCAGACAGATATTCCTTCGCCCGCTCAGGGATGAGCTCGACTCCCATGCCCGGCCTGTTGGGAACCTCGATCATGCCGTTCTGAACGATGGGGTTGGGGAGCCCTTCCACGATTTCGCTCCACCATGACGGATCCGCGGTTGTGTACTCAAAGGCGATGAAGTTGCCGGGAAGCGTTGCGCTCACCTGGATCAGGGCCGCGAGACCGAGAAGGCCGTTCGCGGTGCCATGAGGGGCGATTGTGATGCCATGCAGGTCGGCGAATTCGGCAACCCATTTCAGCTCGGCAATGCCCCCGACATCGGCGGGGTCTGGCCCGATCACATGCACCGCATTCGTTTGGATGAGCTCCTTGAAGTTCTGCCGCAGATAGATCTGCTCCCCTGTGTGAATCGGGGTGACGGAGGCGCGGGTCAGCTCGCGATAGACGCCCGCATTGACCCAGGGCGTATAGTCGCCCGACAGCACGTCTTCGATCCAGAGGAGGTTGAATGGCTCAAGCATCCTGGCGAGTCGAATGGCATCGCCAAGCATCCAGCCGGGACCGCAATCGAGCGCCAAGCCCACATTGTTTCCCGTCACCTCCTTCATGGCGGCGACGCAGTCCACCAGGTGGCGGAGCCCCTTCTCCGTCACAGGGCCACGGTCGAGAGCGCCATGGAAAGGGCTGGCGTTCGGTTCGCCATAATAGAAGTTCGGAACCTCCCGCTTCATCGGGGAATGAAAGCCGATGGGCTGCTTGAAGATGGTGAACCCCTCAGGGAGTGCCATCATCTTACGTATGTCGTCCGCATAATCTTCCGGTCTGTGGCCCGCGAGAGGGAAGCGGATCGAGCCATTGTAAACACGCACCTTGTCGCGGACCTTGCCGCCGAGCAGCTTGTGAACGGGCAGGCCTGCGGCCTTGCCGGCCAAGTCCCACAGCGCCATCTCAACGGCGCTGACCGCCGCTCCCCATGGCTTGAACCCCCCACGCTGCCTGATCTTGAGCATGACCCGCTCGACGAGAGTGGGATCCTCGCCGATCAGCGCCTCGCGCAAAGCAAGGATGTGCGGCTTCAGGTAATGTTTCCATGTCTCGGCCTGGGCATAGCCCGAGATACCTTCGTCCGTGACGATCCGCACGACCGGGCTCTTGCCGATGATGGCGCACTTGAGATCAACGATCTTCATTCACTTTTCCTCGGGGCTAGGTCGGCATGGCATCCGAAATGGCGCGCCCGGTATCGATGGCGGCCATGCGAATCTCCTCCATGCGGCTCGGCTCCGCGCCCGCCAAGAAGGGCACGCTGACGGCAGCCGCCAGCCTGCCGGTCTTGAAAAAGACCGGAGCCGCGAAGGCATAAATGCTGGGGGCGCTTTCACCTTTGTCCTGTGCCCAGCCAAGACGCTTGATCCGCGCCAGTTCGGCGCGAAGACGCTTCGGATCGGTGATGGTCTTGCTGGTATAGGCGGGGAGCGGATCGGCTAGCCACTGGTCCAGGTCCTGCGGCTCGACATGTGAAAGCAGAAGCTTGCTAGCCGCACTCGCGTGGACCGGCATGCGCTGGCCCGGCTTCACCGTGAGCGCGTATTCCCGCCGCCCTTGCGAGGCGGCCACCACGATGATCCCTTCTTCGTCGATGACGCTCAGCTTGACGCCCTCGCCCAAGTCGGCCGAGAGCCTATCCAGGAAAGGCTGACTGAATGCCGCGATATCGAAGTCGCTTGCCCGAGACGCAACGTGAGACGCCAAGGTCAACAGCCTCCGGCCGAGACTGTAGGCCCCTGCCTTGTCCCGGTGCACGATCTCATGGCGCTGCAGGGTGTTGAGGATGCGGTAGACGGCCGTTCGGGGCAGGTCGAGACGATCGGTCAACTCCCGGATCGTCAGGGCGGTGCCGTTGCTGTGCTCAAGGGCCTCCAGAACCTCCATCATGCGATCGATGGCAGGGATCGTATGTTTGTTTTCTGCGTCCTGCGCGATGTCGCTCATCGTTCTTCCGGTCTGCTATTGACAAGTATAGATCGACCATTACCATACATATTTGAACTTTCAAAGTTCATATTTGAACAAATAAGTGCCCAGCCGGGCCTACGAGGGAGGACGCGGAACATGAAGCTGAAGAGCGGAGCTGCATTCAGGATCCGGGTGCGAGGCGTATCGGCGAGGGTGGCGCTGTCATGCTGACGGTCTCGTCAATCGCCCATGTCGCCATCCGCGTAAAGGACATCGCGCGCACGCTCGATTTCTACACGAACAAGCTCGGCTTCGCGGAAATGATGCGCCTAGACCGCGACGGACGGTTATGGCTCGTCTACCTTCGAATAACGGACGACCAGTTCCTGGAAGTGTTCCCGGAGGGTGAGGGCGAACGTGCCGCCGACCGCGAGGCTGTCGGCTATAACCACATGTGCCTTTCTGTTCCCGACATCGATGAGGCAGTGCGTGAGCTCGAGGCGAGCGGCGTCCCCTTAATCCGTCCCAAGACCTTGGGGGCCGACGGTAACTGGCAGGCCTGGATCGAGGATCCTGATGGTCACCGGATCGAGCTCATGCAGATAGGGTCGGACAGCATGCAGGCGGCAGCCATCCAGCGGCTGAAACAGGCATAGGATAACTCGGCCAACGTCGCCCACTGGGCGGCTTGAGGGGCATTTCGCTTGAATGTTCGGCTGCGGAATTGGCTGGTCCTGCTCCTCGGCTGACCGTCTTTTGGGACACCATGTGGCGGGCTGATTGTTTCGGATCAGCCGGCGAAATGTCTCCGCAGAACACAATCATAACTGGCATCAGGAAACGCGCGGCTGATCGAGCCGGAGGGAACTTAGATGAAAATCGTGGCGCAGAAGGTGTTCATCGCAAACGTCTCACGGACGAACTTCGTGTTCGTCAAGCTCTATACTGACGAGGGCTTGGAGGGGATCGGCGAGGCGACGCTGGAGTGGAAGACGAAAACCGTTGTCGCGGCCCTTGAAGAGCTGGAGCGTGTGCTGATCGGGCGCGACCCGTTTGCCGTGGATGCAATCATCGAACAGCTCCATCGGGACAGCTACTGGCGCACGGGCGCGGTCTTTCGCACGGCTCTCGGGGCAATCGAGGCAGCGCTGCTGGACATCAAGGGCAAGGCGCTTGGCGTACCAGTCTTCGAGCTGCTGGGCGGCAAGTTCCGAGACCGGGTGGCATGCTATGCCAACCACTGGTTCTTCGGATCCGAGACGCCTGAGCAATACGCAGCCAACGCCCGCAATGCCGTTGCCATGGGATATCGGGCCCTCAAGTGGGACCCGTTTGGTGCCGCCGACCTGGAAATGGACCGGCAACAGCGCCGCACGACGATCGAGATCGTGGAGGCGGTGCGTGATGCCGTCGGACCCGATATCAACCTGATGCTCGACGTTCATGGCCGGCTGAATGTCCCCACGGCCATCGCCATGTGCAAGGCTCTCGAGCGTTACGACCTGACTTGGATTGAGGAGCCGACGCCGCCGGAAAGCATCGATGCCCTGGCCGAAGTCCGTGCCAACAGTCCAGTTCCGATCGCAGCCGGCGAGCGCTGGTTCGAGCCTTCCCGGTTCATCGAGGCCCTGAACAAAAAGGCCGTCGATATCCTTCAGCCGGATGTCTCCCATGCGGGCGGCCTCGGCGAGACGAAACGGATCGCGCATCTGGCGCACAGCCATCTGATCCCCGTCGCGCCGCATAATCCGGTGGGGCCCGTCATGAATGCCATGACACTCCATATGTCGGTCGCGATCCCGAACTTCTCGGTCTTCGAGACGGTCTCTGTGGACGTTCCATGGCGCAAGGAGCTGGTGCGCGAGACCCTGCAGTTCGAGGATGGATACATTCTCGCGCCGACGGCTCCCGGCCTCGGTGTCGAGCTGATCGAGGACGCATGCGCGCGGTTTCCATATGAAGACCATGACGTGCCGCTATTCGATGGGACCATCAACACGCGCGGAATTGCCACCGGTGCAAAGACGTTTTGAGGATCGGGACTTCTAAAAGGCCTGGGCTGTTGATGAAACGGTAAGCCTCCGAGGGCTGTGATGAGTGAGAGGTTGCTGATAAAGAATGGGCGCCTTCTCGATCCCTCTTCCGGGCGCGACGAGATCGTGGATGTCGCGATAGCGAACGGCAAGATAGTAGGTCTTGCTCCCTATATCGATGCCAACGGACACCACGTTATCGATGCGACTGGTGCTCTCGTCGTGCCGGGCCTGGTCGATCTGCACACCCATGCCTATTGGGGTGGCACTTTGCTCGGCGTGAATGCCGACAAGGTTGGTCCCCGCAGTGGCGTGACAACGTGGGTCGATTGCGGCTCTAGCGGAGCGGCAACCTTCGAAGGGTTCTTCCATCACGTGATCAAGCCGAGCCGGCTGCGGATCATTCCCTTCATCAACCTGTCCTATATTGGTCTCACCCAGGCCGGCAATTTGAGCATCGACGTCGGCGAGCTGTTCGATTGGCGGTTCGCCGATCTTCGCGAGCTGCGACGCATCAAAGCGGAATTCGGATCCGTCATCGCAGGCCTGAAGCTGCGGGCCAGCAATAACGCCTGTGGCGCAAACGGTCCTATCGTGCTGCCGCTTGCGCGGGAAGCGGCGGACCTTCTCGAAGTGCCGCTGATGATCCATATCGGAGCCGCTCCGCCGACGATCGATGAAGTTCTTCCTTATCTCAAGGCCGGCGATATTCTGACCCATGTCTACAATCCGTCGGTCGGTGGGTGCGTCCTCGACGAGCGCATGCGCCTGCGGCCGTCGGTGCGCGAGGCGATCGCCCGTGGCGTCAAGATGGATGTGGGGCATGGCGGCGCGAGCTTCTCGTTCGAGGTTGCAAGGGCCGCCATCGAACAGGGCCTGCTTCCGGATGCCATCAGCACGGATATTCACGCGCACAACATCAACGGCGTCGTCAAAGATCTTCCGCACGTCATGGCCAAGTTCATATCGCTTGGCTTCTCCCTGGAGCAAGTGCTCAGGCTGACGACATGCTCCGCGGCCGACATTCTCGGGCGACCGGACCTTGGCAGGATTGAGCTTGGAAGGGAGGCAGATCTTGCCGTGTTCCACGTTCGGCACGATCCCGTCCAGGTCTACGACTCTCTCGGCGCAAGCAGGGAGGCGACAACCACACTGGAGTGCACGCTGACGCTGTGTAAAGGACGGATCGTCAACACGTTCGATGACGGGCGGGCTGAGGGCCGGACATACTCATAGGCAAAGGGCAGGGAACGCCGAGATTGCGTTGATCGGCAGTATTCGCGGTCTCTCTGATGCCCTAGCGGTGAAGTAACCCAAGATAATTGGTTGACATCCATCGCACTTGGCCCATAACTTTAGGTAAATTGAATTGGCCTTGTTCAAATATGAACACAACGAGAAACCAATCAGCTGGACCATCCAGTTCGCCGCCGCATCCGCAGAATGATGCAGAGTGGGTTCTTAAGGGAGGAGTGAGAATGAAAAAATCGAAGCGTTCCGTTGTTCTTCTGGCAGCTTCCATGCTGGCGCTCTCGGCCGGCAGCTGCCTTGCCGGTGACGTGGTGTGGTGGACGCCCAATTGGGGTGAGGCGCGGGCCCGTGACCTGGCCGACAAGTTCATGAAGGCGAACCCGGACACCAAGATCAAGATCGAGGTGACGACGTCCGATGGGTTGCCACAGCGCGTGCTGACCACGCTGCAATCGGGTGCTGCGCCGGATATCATCGAGGTGCAGCACGGGTGGGTGAACGGCTACGCCCAGAACAACCTCGTTATCCCGCTCGATGACACGCTGCAGGACCGGAGCGATTATGTTCCCGCCGCGCTCGACTACGTAACCTGGAATGGGAAGCTCTGGGCGATCCCCTACCGCATCGAAACGCTCGCGGTGATCTACAACAAGGGCCATTTCAAGGGAGCGGGGCTCGACCCTGAGAAGCCGCCGCAGACCTGGGACGAGTTCGTGAAAGCCGCGACCGCTCTGACCCGTGAGGGACGGTTCGGCTTTGCGATCACGGGTGGCGGCGAAGTTGGCAACACGATCTTCCGTTCGCTGCCCTTCATCTGGATGAATGGCGGAGACATCATCTCGAAGGATGCCAAGGCGGCCCTCGTCAACAAGCCCGAGGCTGTTGAAGCGGTGAAGTTCTATACGGACTTCTACAAGAAGAAGATCTCTCCATCATCGACGCTGGAGAATGACGGCATCGCCAATCGGCGTCTCTTCATCGCTGAGAAGGTATCGATGTACCAGGCTGGTCAGTTCGACCTTGCTTCGATCAAAAAGGAAAATCCGAAGATCGACATTGGCGTGATGCAAATTCCCCATCCGAACGGCAAGGATACGGCAGCTATTCTGGGCGGCTGGAGCTTCATCGTCCCGAAGAGCGCGAAGAATCCGGCAGAGGCAAAGAAGTTCATCCAGTTCCTGAACACGTCGGAGAACCAGGGCTATTTCACGGATACGTTCCCGGCTCGCATTTCGTCGATGAAGCTGCCTCGTTTCGATGATCCGATTCTTGCAGGCTTCAAGGCAATGCTGCCTTATGGACGTCCTGCACCAAGCCATAAGAACTGGGTCCAGATCACGCAGGCCTACTTCAACAACATCCAAGGCATCATGCTCGGCAAGGAGGAGCCGCAGGAGGCCATGGACAACGCGGCCGACGATATCCAGTCCCTGCTCGACGAGTAGTTCTCACGAGCCCGAGCTCCAGGATCCAGCGGCGTGACGCCGCTGGAAACTCCCTTCTGCTATCCGAGGACGGTCTCATGTCTCGTCAATCGACAGGCTATTGGTTCATTTTGCCTGCATTGGTGGTCCTGGCGATGCTGATTGCGTATCCTGTCGCCTATACGGGTCTGCTCAGCGTCACTGACAGCCAGTCCAATTTCGTCGGCGTCAAGAACTTCGCCACCGTTCTCCGCTCCCGCACCACGCCCCAGGCCTTCTGGAATACGCTCTACTGGGTCGGCGGCTCCATCGTCTTCCAGGTCCTGCTCGGGACCGCGACCGCGATCCTGCTCAATCAGCGCTTTCCAGGACGCTCCGTCGTGCGCTCGATCGCCCTCATTCCCTGGGTCATCCCCAGCATCGTGGCGGCCACCACATTTGCGTGGATGTTCCACACCGAGTTCGGCATCATCAACTACATGATGACCGCGCCCGGCCTGATCGAGCAACCCATCGGGTGGCTCACCAACCGTGACACCGTCATGCCGGTGCTCATCGCCATCAATGTCTGGAAGCTTTTCCCCTTCGTCGCCGTCATGGTGCTGGCCGGCCTCCAGTCTATTCCCAAGGAGCTCTATGAGGCCGCGCGCGTCGACGGCGCCAACTTCTGGGAAGAGGTGCGCCACATCATGCTGCCGCAGGTGCGGCCGGTCCTGGTTGCGGTGACGCTGCTTCTGGTGATCTGGGGGCTCAACTCCATCACCATCATCTATGCCATCACCCGCGGCGGCCCGGCCAACAGCACCCTGATTACACCGATCCAGATTTTCCGCATCGCATTCGAGAACGTGCAGTTCAACCAAGCCGCGGCCTTGTCCGTGATGTTCTTCGCCGTCGCGATTCTGATCGTGTTCTTCTACATCAAGGCACTCGCCGCAGCCCCGGGAGAGGCGCGATGACCACGAATGCTCACGTGCTGCCGCCCAAGCAGGCCGCTGCAGCGGAAAACACGCCGTCGTCCGGGAAGAAGGCCGGCAAGCTGGAACGCACCGGGCTTGGCACCCCCTTCATCGTCATCGGCTGCATCCTGCTGGTGGTGATCTGCCTCTTTCCCTTCTGGTGGATGAGCATCTCGTCCATCAAGACCCTGCGCGAGCTCTATACCGTTCCCCCGATCTGGTGGCCGGCGGCGCCCACTTGGGACAACTACCACAAGGTTCTCTTTGAATCGAACATCCCGCGCTACTTCCTCAACAGCGTGATCATCTCGGTCGGATCCACCGGGCTGGCGCTGTGTCTGGCCGTGTTTGCGTCCTACGGGTTCGCCCGGTTCGACTTCAAGGGCAAGCCGCTCTTCCAGGCCTTCGTGCTCGTCGGTCAGCTGCTGCCCACCGCGGCCATCATCGTGCCGCTGTTCGTGACGCTGCGCGTGTTGGGGCTGGTGAACACCTACTGGGGGCTGATCCTGGTCTACATGATCATCACGCTGCCGCTCTCGGTATGGATGCTGACCAGCTACTTCAAGGCGATCCCGGTCGAACTCGACGAGGCGGCGATCATTGACGGCGCCTCCCGCGTGGGCGTGCTGTTCCGCATCACGCTTCCTCTGTCGACGCCTGGGATCGTGGCGGTGGTGGTGTACTCGTTCGTGACCACCTGGAACGAGTTCATCTTCGCGCTGTGCTTCGCCAGCGACTCTTCGGTCAAGACGCTGCCGATCGGGCTGGCGGAGTTCTCGACGGAGTTCAACACGGATTGGGGCGCGGTCATGGCGGCATCCGTGGTCATGACGCTGCCGATCGCGCTTTTGTTTCTGTCGATGCAGCGCCTGTTCGTGGGCGGCCTGACCGCCGGCGCCACCAAAGGATGAGCAGCAACCCATGACAAGCATTGCAAACCCCATTCCGGCCATCGGTCTCGGGACGTTCGGAAGAACCGGAGATGCCGGGATGGCAAGCATCTTGGCGGCCTTCGAGATCGGCTACAGGCATATCGATACGGCTCAGAGCTACAATACCGAGGAGCTTGTCGGCGAAGCCTTTCGCCGGTCCGGGCTGCCCAGGGGACAGGTCTTCATCACGACGAAGGTTGCCGACACGAAGCTCGACAAGGCGAGCTTCATGCCAAGTGTCGAAAAGAGCTTGGAGGCACTCGGCCTCGACCATGTCGATCTGCTTCTCATCCACTGGCCATCTCAGAACGATGCGGTGCCCTTCGAACACTACATGACCGAGCTCAAGAGGGCGCAAGATCTCGGTCATACCCGCTTCATCGGGGTCTCGAACTTCCCGATCGCATTGTTGGAGCAGACACGGGCACTTCTCGGGGAAGGGGCAATCGTCACCAACCAAGTGGAAATTCATCCTTACCTGCAGGCGCCACAACTATCGAACTATGCACGCTCGATCGACCTTCCTCTCACGGCATACCAGCCTCTCGCACAAGGGGATGTGAGATCCGATCCTGTGTTGTCCGGCATTGCAGAGCGTCATGGAGTCACCCCGGCTGCAATCGCCCTCGCTTTCCTGATGGCAGAAGGCCATGCCGTCATTCCGGCTTCCTCGAATGCCGTCAACCTGCGTGAGAACATGCGATCCGTCGGTGTGCGCCTCTCCGACGACGAGATTGGGCGGATCCGGGCCCTCAACCGTGGCGAACGGCGCATCAATCCGGCCAAATCGCCGCGGTGGGATGATTAGTTTCGAGCCGGACTGGGAGGAGACATCATGGGTACGGTATCCGTCAGAAACGTGCGCAAGACCTATGGGGCAGTGCCGGTGCTGCACGGCGTCTCGGTTGACATCAAGGACGGTGAGTTCGTCGTCCTTGTCGGCCCGTCCGGTTGCGGGAAGTCGACGCTTCTGCGCATGATCGCGGGCCTTGAGGACATATCCTCGGGCGCGATCGCAATCGACGACCGCATTATCAATGCGCTGCCGCCGAAGGAGCGCGACATCGCGATGGTCTTCCAGAGCTACGCGCTCTATCCGCACATGACGGTGGAAGCGAATATGGGCTTCTCGCTGAAGCTCGCGGGACGACCTAAGGAGGAGATCCGTACGCGGGTTCTGCAGGCGGCTCGCATGCTGGCCCTCGAGAACTACCTCGATCGCTATCCGCGGCAATTGTCGGGCGGCCAGCGGCAGCGCGTGGCGATGGGCCGCGCGATGGTGCGCAATCCCAAGGTCTTTCTGTTCGACGAACCGCTCTCCAACCTTGATGCCAAGCTGCGCGTGCAGATGCGGTCGGAGATCAAGCACAACCATCAGAGGCTTGGGACGACCACCGTCTATGTCACGCACGATCAGATCGAGGCGATGACCATGGCGGACAAGATCGTCGTCATGCACGACGGCATTGTCGAGCAGATCGGCGCTCCTCTCGAACTCTATGACAAACCGGCCAACCTGTTCGTAGCGCAGTTCATTGGCTCACCGGCCATGAACGTGATCACGGGCAAGGTCAGAGGCGGCAAGTTCCGGATTGGAGATGATGCGGCGATTTCCCTACCGGTTACAGGCCATGACCTCGAGGGCAGGGACGTCACCATCGGCATCAGGCCGGAGCAAGTGGTTCTCGACCCGCAAGGTTTGCCGGCCCAGGTGACGACCGTTGAGCCGACAGGCGCGGAAACCCATGTGGCGCTGCGCCTCGCCGGGCAGCATGTTGTGGCGCTGTTCCGCGAACGCGTTGCGCTGTCGCCGGGGGATCGCGTCTCCATCGCGCCTGATCTCGAACGCATCCATATCTTCGACAGCCATAGCGGCCAGCGGATCGAGCCTTTTGCGAGCAGGCTGGCGTCATGACGACATGACCGGCCTTCAGCTCATCGTCAATCACATCCCAACGTGAGGATTTCAGAGTGCAACCCATCCCTCAGATCAAAGATATTGTGCGGCCTCCGCGCGAGCTTTCGGACGCGCTGGCGAAGATCGGAACAGCCACTGCGAGCAGCGAGCTCAGCCTGATGGGAATTCGTGACCCGCAGATCCGTGGTCCGCTACCACTCAAGCAAGGGAAGTCCGTTGCCGGCCCTGCGCTGACCTTGCAATGCATGCCCAAGCGCGAGGATCTCTACGGGACCAACGAATACGAAAATCCCGAACTGCAGCTGCACCGGCACGTGCTCTACCCGGCCCAGGCGGGTGACATGGTGATCGTCGACGCGCGCGGGGATATGGCGAGCGGCATCTTCGGGGAGATGATGCTGACGTTCTTCGCCGGCAGAGGCGGGGCCGGCGTGGTGGTCGATGGCTGCATCCGGGACTCTGCCAAGGCCAAGGAATTGGATCTCGGAATCTGGGTGAGAGGCGTGACGCCGAACTATCATGCCCAAACGAACCTGATCCCATTCGCGGTCAATGTTCCGATCGCCTGCGGCAACGTCCTGGTCATGCCAGGAGACATCGTCGTCGCTGATGACGACGGCGTCGTGGTCATCCCTGTCGCGCTTGCGCCGAAGCTCATCGAGGTGGCAAGCGAGCATGCCGAATGGGAGGAGTTCGCCCGCTATCGCCTGTCCCAGGGTGGCGACTTGCGGAAGTACTATCCGCTGACTGAAGAGGTGCAAGAGGAATACATCGCGTGGCGCAACGCCCAGAATGGATTTGCCCACACATGAGCACCGCCGGTCTTTCACGCCGGGAAGGGCGGCTCTCGATCGGATGCCTGTCCCGTCCGCAAAGACATGTCGTGAAGCCGTTCGCAATCGGGGGACTACGATGATCAGCGATGTGGCTGTTACGCTGGACGAGCGTTTTCAACGGCTCGTGAATCCGACCGCTCGGCTTGAGAAGCTCGCGGAAGGCTGCCGTTGGGCGGAAGGCCCCGCCTATTTCCCGGCTGGCCGCTATCTCGTCTGGAGCGA
>NZ_QDAH01000073.1 GCF_003075415.1 Microvirga sp. KLBC 81 | reverse complement strand
GAGCATAGGAGATGAGTTGCATCCCCCTGCCCTACCATGCATCAGCCCGACCCGTTAGCCGTTCCCGTGACAATGCCGGCCGAACCGTTCTGACCGTTCCTGGGCGGTGGATGGGTCCACTTCCTAACCGAGTTAGATAGTGAAGAGTTACAATTCGCTACGAACCCTAAACCGGGTTCAAGAACGGCTTCCCACACTCTGCCTCACTCTTCTGCAACCCGATTCCGCATTGCTTAATCATTTCTGCACTGTTCCAATCTTACGCTGCACGTGAGGTTTGAGATTGGGATTGAAGATGAAGCGATCAATCATCATTGGGTTGGTGATTGGAGTCTTGTTCGGACTCAATGCGAAGGCCGCCGATATTCGGCACTCTAGGATTTCCGACGATGCTGGCTTCATTGTCGTGGAAGGTACGTTAGAGCAAGGTGATGAGCAGCGGTTTGATGCTGCTGTTCAGCAGTATTCTAAGAGAGCCGTTCTGTTTCAGAGCGAAGGCGGCGCACTCAGTGCTGGAATCCGTATGGGTGAGATCATCCGTATGAAGAATCTCAGCCCAGGGGTAGCGCCTGGAACAATGTGTGCCTCCGCCTGTGCTTTGGCATGGCTCGGCGGCACCAGCGGTTTATGTCATCTACATCGCTTGTGGGCTTCCATGCGGCCTATACAGTTAGGAACGGAACTGCACAGGAGAGTGGTTTAGGCAACGCAGTCGTTGGAGCTTATCTGACCCGGTTAGGGCTTCCTCTGTCGGCGGTTGTCTATATCGCTCAAGCCAGCCCGACTGACATGACTTGGCTGACCCCGGCCGAGGCTCAAAGGTACGGTATCGACCTTCAGGTGCTGGACCTTGGGACAGAGAACCGTATGTCATCTACCGCCCTGTTGCCAAACCATCCTCATTGCAGAATGAGACGTACCATTACGTGACTGGACTTGATCCTAAGGGAGATAACTGGCTGGCGCTCAAAGCCGCCCCGGACCTTCGTAAGCGTCCGGTCTAGGAGGGTTTTCGACGGAGTGCTTCTGGTCCACGTTTCGAAGCTGATTTCGCAGTTATGTTCGAAGTTAGCGACGAAGCGATGGGACGGATGGAGATCATCACAGGTCGGGAGCGCCGGCGGCAGTGGCCGACCGAAGAGAAGCTGCGCATCCTGGAGGAGGCCTCCGCCCCGGATGCCAGTGCAGCCGAAGTCGCTCGCCGGCACGATCTTCTGCCGCAGCAGATTTACACGTGGCGCCGACAGCTGCGGGCTGACCACTCCGTCGCGCACGACACGGTTTCCTTTCTGCCCCTTGACCTGAGGGCCGATGCGGTGGCGCCTGGAAAGCCGGCACCGCGCTCATCAGTGCCAGGCCAGATCGAGATCGGCCTCACCAATGGACGAACACTGCGGATCGACGTTGGTGCAGATGTCGATGTTCTGCGCCGTCTCATCCGGGCGGTGGAGGAAGCATGATTGCGCCAGGCAGCGGCGTGCGGGTGTACCTGGCCTGCGGCGTCACTGACATGCGCAAGGGCGTGTCCGGCCTTGCCGCACTCGCCCAGGAGGTTCTGCGTCAGGATCCCTGCTCAGGGGCAGTGTTCGCCTTTCGCGGCCGGCGCGGCGACCGCATCAAGTTGCTGTTCTGGGATGGCCAGGGGTTTTGTCTCTATTACAAGATCCTGCGGCGTGGTCGCTTTCCCTGGCCCTCGCCGGCGGACGGAACCGCGCGGCTGACATCGGCTCAATTGGCCATGCTGTGGGAGGGAATTGACTGGCGACGTCCCGCTTGGTCCTCGCCACCGTCGCGTGTCGCGTGATGGCCGTGTGAGTCCGACAGGATAGCTATTCTGCTCCAGGCAAATCAGCTAGCCTTGCGGATCATGGTGGCTCTACCTGATCCGCTTCCATCCGAGCCCGATGCGCTCCGTGCGATTATCGCCACGCAGGCCGCCGAACTGGCGGCCAAGGAAGCCGAGCTGCGCTCGGAGCGGACCTTGGTCGAGAAGCTGAAAGCGCAACTGCTGCTGTTGCGCCGGGCGCGGTTTGGAGCCTCCTCCGAGAAGATCGACCGGACCATCGAGCAGCTTGAGCTGGCCTTGGAGGACATCGAAGCCGCCGCGGCGCAGGAGACCGGGCAGGCTCAGCCGGCTGCGAGGCAAGCGGACCGGAGACCGGCGCGCCTGCCGCTGCCAGACCATCTGCCGCGCGAGGACGTGGTCCATGCCGCCCGCTGCGTCTGCCCCCTGTGCGGCAGCGACCGGCTGCGCAAATCGGGCGAGACGGTCACCGAGGTTCTCGATTATGTGCCGGCGTCCTTCCGCGTGGTGCGTCACATTCAGCCGCATCATCGGTGCATGACTTGTGACGCAGTGGTCGCGGCCAGTATGCCCTCGCTGCCCATCGAGCGCGGCAAACCCGGGCCAGGGCTGGTCGCGCATGTGCTGGTCGCCAAGTTCTGCGATCACCTGCCGCTGTACCGGCAGTCGGAGATTTATGCCCGTGAGGGCGTCGAGATTGCGCGCTCGACCATGGCCGACTGGATGGGACGCGCGGCATGGCTGATGGAGCCGTTGGTTGCAGCGGTTCGCGCCCATGTCTTTGCCGGCATGCGCCTGCATGGCGATGACACACCGGTTCCCGTTCTGGAGCCTGGACGGGGCCAGACCAAGCAGGGACGGCTGTGGACCTATGTCCGCGATGAGCGCCCCTGGCAGAGTCTTACGCCTCCGGCCGTGTGCTATCTCTACAGCCGCGATCGCAAGGCCATGCACCCGCAGGCGCATCTGAAGGGCTTCTCCGGCGTTCTGCACGCCGATGCCTATGCGGGCTTCAAGGACCTGTACCGGACCCGAGCGCCGGACGGACGAAGTGCGATTGTGGAGGCCGCCTGTTGGGCCCATGCTCGGCGCAAGTTCTTCGAGCTGACGGTCAGCGGAGCGGCCCCGATTGCCGAGGAAGTGCTCCGTCGCATCGGGGAGTTTTATGACATCGAGGCGTCCATTCGCGGATCACCCCCGGAGGCGCGGCACCAGGTGCGTCAGGAGCAGGCGAGGCCGAAGGTCGAGGCGCTGCGACAATGGCTCGAGCGGGAGCTGGCGCGTCTGCCTGGAAAGAGCACCACAGCACAGGCAATCCGCTATGCTCTGTCGCGCTGGACGGCCCTGTGCCGCTATCTCGATGACGGCACACTCGAGATCGACAACAAGGCCGCCGAGCGCTCCATTCGCCCTGTTGCTCTTGGACGGAAGAACTGGCTGTTTGCGGGGTCGGACGCCGGCGGAGAACGAGCTGCGGCCATTCTGTCGCTGATTGAAACCGCCAAATTGAATGGCCTTGATCCGGAGGCTTGGCTGCGCGACGTTCTGGCCCGGATCGCGGATCATCCGATCAACCGCGTCAGTGACCTGCTGCCCTGGAATTGGACGCCGCATGCAGAACATCCCACGCCGTCTGAAGCTGCTTGAGAAGAAGCTGGCCAGTTTGCCGATCGACAGTGACGCGATGCTCGTGAGTGAGCTCGACGGCTTTCTCGCAGGGATTCTTGTTTGCCCAGACCTGATCATGCCGGGCGAGTGGTTGCCGCTGGTCTGGGGCAGTGATGAGGACGAAGCTCCTGTCTTCGAGAATGCCCGACAGGCCGAGCAACTCGTCGGGCTGGTGATGGAGCACTACAACGCCACAGCCAACGATCTGCATTCGGGTTGCTATGCGCCCGTATTCGAAGTCGATGCCCGGCACGATGAAACGCTTTGGGAGCTTTGGATCGAAGGGTTTGAGACCGCGATGCAGCTTCGCCCAGACAGCTGGGCGGACATTCTCAAGGGCGACGAGAAGGCGCGCATGGCCCTGACCGGTCTTGTCATGCTCATCGATATTGCTCACGCTGAAAGCGATCTGGCCGAGCAAGAGGTCCAGGAGCTGACCGAAAAGGCGCCTGATCTCATACCCGCTTGGATCGAGATCCTCAATGCTTGGCGGGTCAGCCAGCATCTTGCCAGCCAGTTACGCCGAAACCGACCTTTGGCAAGGTCGGCCGCAACGATCCATGCCCGTGCGGCTCCGGTAAAAAATACAAAAAGTGCTGTGGTCTCAACTAACCGTCAGGGGCACCGGACGCTTACGGACCTTCGATCAGTGCGGTTGCTAAAGATGCCTCCTGAAACACTTATGAAGGTTCTGGATCGTAAAGGGACATGGCTGCGTGTAAGACTACAGGACGGCACCGAAGGCTGGGCCGCTTCCCGATATGTTGCTTGCTGCCGTCGCAGTCCGAACTGAACGGAATATTAGGAGCAGTCATGAAGGGCGTCTTGTCTAGTGGGAGGGGAATTGGACCTCTTCTCTAGTACAGGTTCTCTAGTACAGGTGGAAACTGGTCTTCCCCCAATTCACGGTCTGCCCGTCAGCCCTCATTGCTGCACAGACCACAGCCTTTCTCTGGAGGCCATCCATAGGGACACCTGTACCCCTTCAGTCTATTGAACTGAGAACGCCAGTGGGTAGTTAGCTTAACGCCTAGTGATGCAAGCCTGCCCCCCAGCCCACTAGGCACCTTACTTGGCCCCAAGTGAGAGCCTCAGGTCCGATCCCTGGGGCTCTTTGCTTTGGGGAGGTGAGTGTCACTGACAGGCTTTCTTGGTCGGATGGGTGCAAGTACCTCCCAAGCCAAGATCGCCGCCAGTGACGTGACGGCGACACTGGAAAGGGCCATCCAGAGGTGAGGAGAACGACCCTTCATCGAGAGCCGCTCCTTGGAAATCCTGGAGAACTGGAGTGAACTCAGAAGCCCTGTTCAGAGTTGATCCTATGCCTAGCATCCTCCACGGGCTACATGTCAGCTAGGCGGGATTAAGCGGAGAGCCTCAGGTACTCCCTTGCCTGGGGCTCTTTCCATGAGGTCAGTCCCGCTTCTTCAGCCAATCCCAGATTCACCCGTCTCCCGGCGTCCATACGCACTGCCAAGCGCCCTTCCAGGAAGCGAGAAGATCCAGCCTGTCTCAAGTGAATGAGAATGAGCTAAGGGTAATCGTGAATTCCATGATGTGCCCCATAGGTTGTTTGGATGTTTGTTGTTGAACAACGTCATAATACAGCCACGTTTCGCGGTAGCTTGGCAACACATTGTTTGACGAGTTTACTATCCACCTCTGCACATATTCTCACGTAATCGTTCATCGATGCAGAGGTGGATACTTTTGCTTGCCTGATATTCTTCACGAAAAACTCTGTGTGATTCTAAAGACCAGCAGCAGCTACGATTGAACAAGCCTCTCGATCACCAATGACAATCCTGCTCTGAGGACCGTCTCACCAGACTCATTCCTGACCGCAACAACGAAGTCACGGCGGTCACTATCGGGGAGCGCGTCCTGTGCCATATCAGGTAAGCAACGAGCCGCTTGATCCTCCGCTTCCTTGAGGCCGCCTAGTTCCAGGCCCTCTTGGTCGGGGATGAACGTCTCGCCGTCATAGGTGTCAAAGAAGAAGCGCGGCATGGGATCACAACATTCGAGGTAGATGAATGTTGCAGCCTCGGTGCCAGATGTCGGTCTGTGGGTTGTGGCTCAGGGTTGTTCCGTGACGTCACGGACATGAGAAAGGCGACCCTCCATCGAGAGCCGCCCCCTGGACCAGAACATCAACCTGACGCAGCTTCGCAATGATCTCTTCCGGGGTGTGCTTCTTCTTCGGCATGCGCGCCTCCTTTGCGGTCCAAACTCACTTGAGCGTCGGATCCCGTCAAAGGGGGCAGACCACTCGGCGCAGTTAAAGCTACGCTTGCAGTCTCACAGATCCGCGCCTTGGTCTCCACCTCTGTGGGCTGGAATAGAGATTATCAGAGGGAAGGGCGCTGCATCGGACGCCTCACTCATCCTCGTCCGCAACGGAGCGCCATGCTGCGACCTCCTCTGCGGTAGCCTCTCTTCTGCTGAGTAGTTCAGCAAGTCGGCGTACCGGAAATGGGATGCTCTCCCGAACTGTGCGGATGAAGCTGTCCTGATCTTCCTCCAACAGACAAATCGTCAGCATGTCAGGCTGCTCTGGATCGTATTCGATATCGAAAGAACAAAAAGGATGCGGTCTCCCATCCTCATTCGCCGCTGGAATGTTCAGCGATACGACGCGATCATCAGGACCAGAAAAGCCGAACCGCACCTCACGGACCGGAAGGTCGATTATCTTCATATCTTAAGCCTTCAACTATGAAGCAAGGAGTTTTGCTGATGGTGGGAGTGTATGCTGTTGCGCCTTCTCGCTTTGTGGCGAAAAGAGGCCATGCCATCAAAATTGCACAGTTGGCTGAGCAGTAAAAGGCACTGTTTCAATAATTTTAAAGGCTGATCTTCAAACGTCGTAAAGATCTTTCTATGATTTGCATCATTGAGCACTGAGCGTTTGAAGCAGACCGCTCACATTCCTAGAGTGGATTGTTTCCCTATGTTCGGGATCCGAGGATCATATCATTCCACATTAGCCGTCTTACGAAGCTTGTTCATTCCCGCGATGAACCAAGAGCCTGACAACGCTCTCATCAGGCTCCAATCTTGCACATTAAGCAGCGATCCTCGCTAGCTTCTCAGCCGCCATTTCTGGTTTTAGGTGGCCTGACGGCTCAACATCCGTGATCTTGATGGCAGCTGGTAGAAGCTCGGATCGGATTCCACGACGGCTTCTCACCCTCTGCCTCACACAGAGAAGAATGATTTATGTGAAGGCGGAGCTTCTAAAGCTGTCATACCTGACACTTGGGTACGCATCAGGAGCCAGGCGTGTTTCGCTTCAATCGAATATTGCTTGCGATGGTGATCTTGGTCTTAGCCGCTGACCTGGCATTGGCTCATAGCTGGTAGCCCTGGTCCTGTTGTAGTGATCGTGATTGCCGCGAACTTGCCGAGGACAAGAGTGAAGTTGTCACTGAGACAGCCACGGGATGGCGGCTGTGGGACGGGCGCTTGGTTGATCGGACAATCACAAAGGTGTCACCGAATGGCAGGTTTCATCTGTGTGAGATACGCAAGACCATAGTTTGCTTCTTCGCGCCGGCTCTGTCGCAAACCTTTTGTTTCAGAGTTTTAGCTACTGCTCTCCCGGCTTAGAGACGGAGGGGGCCGTGTTCAAGGGCAGGCATTTTGATCGATCAGTAATCCTACTCTGCGTGCGCTGGTATCTGGCCTATAACCTGAGCCTCCGGAATTTAGAGGAGATGATGGCCGAGCGCGGCATCTCCGTCGATCACGCGACCGTCCACCGCTGGACTGTGCATTATGCTCCGCTCTTGCTGGAGCAATTTAACCGGCGCAAGCGCCCGGTCACCAGCAAATGGCACATGGACGAAACATACATCAAGGTCCGCGGGCGATGGATGTACCTTTACCGCGCCATTGACAGCAATGGCGACACGGTCGAGTTCTGGTTCAGCGAGCGCCGCAATCTGGCAGCCGCTAAGCGCTTCCTCTCCCGAGCGCTGAAGCGGCACGGCCGGCCCGAGCGGATCGTGATCGATGGCAGCCCGACGAACTGGGAAGTGATCCTCTCCTGCGATACTGCCGATCGGCTCCAGGATAGAACACGGCGTGATCTGAAGCCCATTCGCATCCGGCAAAGTGCCTACTTGAACAATCGGATCGAGCAAGATCATCGGGCTATCAAGCGGCGGATCCTGCCGATGCTCGGGTTCAAGTCTTTGAGCAGCGCTCGCGTGATCTTAGGCGGGATCGAAATGGTTCACATGATGCGGAAAGGACAGGCGAAGTACGCCCGCAATCTGCAGTCGCCACTCGCGGAGCAATTTGATCTGCTCGCCGCATGAGCTCTCCACAAGCACCTGATCCACTCTCATCTCTGATCCGGATTTGCGACAGAACCTTAAGTCTGAGGCACGGTCTGCTGCACTCAACGCCCGCCCGCCTTCGCAATACGACCCTCGTGCGGCTCACGATCAATGCCTGCTTTTGTTGTACATGGCTGACCTCGCGCTGCTCCGCAGCGCGGGCAACGAACATTGAAAGGGCGCGTGAAGGTCACCTTATCCTTCGCAAGCTCTCCCGACGCGTCGTTGGATGAACGATGCTCATTCGCGTGCGATGGCATGGAAGAAGCTACCTGTCACGAATCCTCTGCGGTGGCCCGCGGCTCCCAGATGAGTCCCCTCGGCATCCATGATGGTGGCAAAGGCCACATCCGGAGAGTTGTCGCTTTGTGTGACCGAGGCATAGTGAAACTCGTGTCCGACGAGACGGGTGCCTGCCGGCCCCAATACTCCATTGTGGAGCAGATGCGCGACCCGATAGCCGAGATGCATCTTGAGTTTGGCATAGCTCGTCTCGACTGGCAGCAGCCCCGCCATGGGATGCACTTGGCCGCTTCCATCCTCAAGCGTGTCACCCAGGACCATGTATCCTCCGCACTCTCCATGGACCGGGCGCTGCTTGGAGAAGCTGCGCAGGCCTTGGAGAAAGCGACGCGCGTTGGCGATGTGTCCTGCGTGAAGCTCCGGATAACCTCCCGGAAGCCAGCATGTATCGCAATCCGGCGGCGGAGGTTCGTCTGCGAGCGGAGAGAAGGTCACGATCTCCGCTCCCGCCGCTCGCCAGCCTGCGAGCACATGAGGATAGATGAATGAAAAGGCTCGATCCGATGCAAGCGCGATGCGCTGCCCGGGTGGTGATAAAGCTCGTACGGCGGTGTCTTTGCCGATGAGGGTAGGGCGGCTCAGCGCCACGAGACGGTCGATGTTGATTGCGTTTTCCACCGCATCGGCCAGCAGTTCCAGCCGCTGATCGAGTTCATCCGTCTCGCCAGCCTGCACGAGGCCGAGATGGCGCTCGGGCAGGATCAGAGTGTCGGTCCGCATGAGCGCACCAAGCACGGGCATGCCGATGCGCGCCATGCCGTCCTCGACGAGCCTGCAATGGCGCTCGCTCGCCACCTTGTTCAGCACCACGCCGGCAAGTGTGATCCTCGGATCGAATTGTACGCAGCCGAGCGCGACCGCTGCGGCGGATTGTGCGTGCCCGGAGACATCGAGCACGAGAACCACCGGCCAGCCGAGCAAGGCTGCGATATCGGCACTGGCCCCTGTGCGGCCGATCTCCTGACGCACTCCATCGAAAAGCCCCATCGAGCCTTCCGCGATGATGAACTCCGCGGCGGAGGCGGCCTCGCTGGCAAGAGCCCTCAGCAGGGGCGTGCTCATGGCGAAGCTGTCCAGGTTGTAGCTCGGTGCACGGGTGGCTTCTGCATGGAAGGCCGGATCGATGTAATCCGGGCCGCATTTCATGCCGCGCACACGCAGGCCACGCCGCGCCAGCGCTCTTTGAAGCCCCAGCGTGATCGTCGTCTTACCGGACCCCGAGCGGGGTGCTGCGATGAGAATGCCAGGAGCAGAGGTCACTGAGTCGCCTCGCTGCCGAACTCCAGGAGATGGTTGGCGATGGTCGAGCGAAAGGCTGCGATCGCTCCGATGGCGATGATCGCGGGAGAGCGGATTATGCCTTTTTCGGCAAGACCGGGAAGACTCTCAAGCGTCGCCTCCACCACACTTTCCCGGGATCTCGTGGCCTCATGGACGGCAAGCGCAGGCGTGTCGCCGGCGAGCCCGCCCTCCATCAGAGAGCCTACGATGGATGAAATGCTTGAAACGGCCATGTAGAGAACGATCGGAGCGCCGGTGCGGGCCAGAGAGGCCCAGTCTATTTCCTCGCCAGGCGCCGGATGACCGGTTGCGAGAATGACGGCGTGGTTGGATTTACGGAAGGTGGCCGGAACACCATGAATGGCCAGCGATGCGAGGCCGCTCGACACGCCTGGAATGATGCGGAACGAGACGCCGGCTTCAGCAAGCGCCAGCGCCTCTTCACCCCCTCGTCCGAAGATGAAGGGGTCGCCGCCTTTCAGCCGCAGTACGCGATGTCCTTCGCGGGCAAGCTGGATCAGCCGTTCGCAGATATCCCGCTGAACCGCTGAGGGCTTGCCTCCTCGCTTGCCTGCGAATTCGAGCACGGCACCTGCGCGGGCAAACGACAGGATATCCGGCCCAACGAGCGCGTCGTAGACAATGACATCCGCCGTCGCGAGGGCGTTGAGGGCATGGATCGTCAACAGGCCCGGATCGCCCGGACCAGCCCCGACGAGCCAAACGGTGCCGGGAGCAAACGACGGTGTGACACGGGACAAGCGCGCCATGCGCATTTCCGCGTCCTCGCCTGATCCAAGGTTGACGGGCGGCATGTGCTTCATCGGCTGCCCTCTTGCAAGCTGGGACGGAAGCGCCGGTCGTAATCCGTCGAGTAGAGTGCGCTGCCCCGGAAATCCTTTGCCTCAAGTGTACGGCCAACCAGGATCAGTGCCGTTCGCTCCAGCTTTTCGGCTCGTACCATGGAGACAATGGTTCCGAGGGTGCCTTTCAGGACCCGCTCATCGGGCCAGGATGCGCGCCAGATCACCGCTGCGGGACAATCGGAGCCGTATGCCGGCAACAGATCCTCGACAACCTGCTCGATCACGTGGATCGACAGATGGATCGCGAGGGTCGTCTTCGTCTGGGCGAATACTGTGAGACGCTCCGTCTCCGGCATAGCCGACGCCCGACCCGAGGTGCGTGTGAGAACCACCGACTGGCCGACCTCAGGCACTGTCAGCTCTCTCCCAAGCGCCGCCGCCGCTGCCGCAAAGGCCGGAACGCCGGGCGTGGTCGTATAGGGAATGCCGAGCGCATCGAGACGGCGGATCTGCTCGCCCATGGCACTCCAGATCGAGAGGTCGCCCGAATGCAGGCGCGCGACGTCCTCGCCACGCTCATGCGCTCGCACATATTCGGCCGTGATGGCATCGAGATCGAGCGGTGCCGTGTCGACGAGGCGTGTACCGGGCGGGCACCAGGAGAGGATTTCCGGCGGCACGATGGAGCCGGCATAAAGGCAGACCGGGGAGCGCTCGACGAGCGTGCGCCCGCGGACGGTGATCAGGTCAGCGGCTCCGGGGCCGGCCCCGATGAAATGAACGGTCATGAACGTATCTCCCGTCGCGCCAGGGCGCAGGTGGCGGAGGCTGAGGCGATGCGCTCCAGGATGAGTTCCGATTGCGGCCCTCCCGCCGCAAGCGCTGCGGCTTCCGCGACCGATCCAACCCCGTGCGCTACCATGGAGCGCGCCGAGTGTGTGCTCCCGCGCGGCGCTGCCGCAATCAGGACCTGTTCTGCAACAGAGATGGGTGTGACGGCAAGACGGCGAGCCGCTTCACTGAAGGCGGAAAGAGCAGCGAGCGCTTCGACCGTCGCGAGCTGATCCAAGGCTTCTCTCGCCACGGCGGCGCGGGCGAGGGCTTGCTCCACGAGCGCCACAATCTCGTCCGCATCGACGTTACGCCTGAATCCTACGCCGGCCACAATCATGGTTTCGTCACCACCCATTGCGTGACGGGCATGGCCGTCCGCCAGCCATGCATGCCGCCGACGCGGTCCAGGCGTGAGAGCGCCAAGCGCCGCATGAGGCCGCCATGACGAGCATGGAGGGTGCCGAGCAGTGTCTCGGTCTCCATGGTCACTGCATTGACGACGAGGCGGCCGCCGGGCTTAAGCGCCATCCAGGCCGTGTCGAAGACTCCGGGTTCGGACGCGCCGCCGCCGATGAACACCGCGTCCGGAGAGGGCAGGCCCGAGAGCGCTTCAGGAGCACAACCGAGCTTGATATCCAGGGCCGTCGCGCCAAGTTCCGCTGCGTTGCGACGCGCCCGGTCGGCCCTGTCCTCGCGCTCTTCGATGCCGATGCAGCGGTTTCGTGGATGGCGCAGGCACCACTCGATGCCGACCGAACCCGCGCCTGCGCCGATGTCCCACAGCAGCTCGCCTGCTCGCGGTGCGAGCACCGCCAGCGTCAGCGCGCGGATTTCCGCTTTCGTGAGCTGACCGTCATTCTCGAACCATGTATCGGGAAGGCCCGGCGCAAGGGGGATCATGCGGGCATCGTCCGCCGCAGCAACCTCGATGGCGACCGTGTTGAGCGGGTCGATTTCCGCGATGTCGAATTCGGCGGCTGCCTTGGATCGGATGCGCTCGCGCGATCCGCCCATGGCTTCGAGCACGGTGATCGTCGAAGCGCTTAAACCTCGTGCCGTCAGCAGTTCCGCGAGCCTGCCCGGCGTGGAGCCATCCCACGACAGGGCGATGATGCGCGCGCCCGGCTGCAAATAGGACACGATCCGTTCGATTGCCCTGCCATGAAGACTCACGCAGTCGCAATCAGGCAACGACCAGCCCAGACGCGCGGCAGCGAGGCTGAAGGCGGAGGGCTGCGGGAAGCTGATGATTTCCCCGGCCGGGATGAAGCGGGCGAGTTCGGCGCCGATGCCGTAATGGAAGGGATCGCCTGTCGCGAGCACGCATGTGGGCTGGCCCCGTCGCTCCAGAACCATCTTGTACCCGTCCGAAAAGGGACTTGGCCAAGCGAGCGTGCGCGCGGACAGGGGAGCGGCAAGGTCGAGATGGCGCGCACCGCCGATCACGAGCTCCGCCCCGTCGAGAGCAGTGAGAGCCGCCGCCGACAGGCCTGCCCGTCCATCCTCGCCGATGCCGATGATGGTCAGCCAGGGGCAGCGCGGTGGAGCGCTCGACTCGGGCTCAGAATTCGGAGAAAAGGAGCTCATGCGCATTCTCATTCTGGGCGGTACCACCGAAGCCTCCGCGCTCGCGGCGCGGCTTGTGGGCCGGTCCGGCTTCAGCCCTCTCTTGTCCCTCGCCGGCCGCACCCGCGACCCGCGTCCCCTGCCGATTCCAACGCACATCGGCGGCTTCGGCGGCGTGGAGGGGCTCACCCGCTTCCTGCATGACGAGCATATCGAAGCGGTGGTCGATGCGACGCATCCATTCGCTGCCATCATGTCCCGCAATGCCGCTGAAGCCTGCGCGAAGGCCGGAGTGCCGCTTGTCGCATTGCGCCGTCCACCTTGGACGCAGCAGGAGGGCGACCGCTGGATTAATGTGCTGTCCATGGAAGCGGCAGTTGGCGCTCTCGGAGACGCGCCTCGCCGTGTCTTTCTCACCATCGGCCGTCTCGAGCTTCCGCACTTCGCGGCTGCGCCACAGCACACTTACCTGGTTCGCACGATCGAGCCTGTCGGCGATGCGCTGCCGGTTCCGAATGTCATCGCCATTCGCGACCGTGCGCCCTTCGACGAGGCTGCGGAGCGCGCGCTCATGGAACGCGAACGGGTCGATGTGCTGGTGACGAAGAACTCCGGCGGCGCCGCGACCTATCCGAAGATTGCGGCCGCGCGCGCTCTGGGCCTGCCGGTCATCGTCGTGGCACGGCCCGCGATGCCTCAAGACATCGAGGAGGTCACGACCGCCGACGCGGCGCTCGACTGGCTCGAACGGCATCACGCGCGCGCTCCGTAGAATCGAGGCGTGTACACGTAGGGCGTATCGCTATTGCTCTTCTCAATCCGCCGCGTCGTACTGGCGCCGATGATCACCACGGTGGACATGTCGGCAAGGGAAGCCTCGACCTCGCAGAGCGGCAGGATCCTGATGCCCTCATCGGGACGCCCCACCGCGCGGGCGAGAATGATCGGTGTGTCGGGACCTCGCGTATCAGCAACGATCTTCAGCGCAGCGCCGAGCTGCCAGGGCCGTGCGGAGGAGATCGGGTTGTAGAGTGCCACCACAAAATCGGCCTCGACCGCTACCCTTAAGCGTTTCTCCACGATCGCCCAAGGCTTGAGATTGTCGGAGAGCGACATGGCGCAGAAGTCACCGCCCAGCGGCGCGCCCACCCGGGCGGCGGCGGCGAGCATGGCCGTGATGCCGGGCTCCACGCGGATGTCGAGGCTGCGCCACGCGGGATTGCCCGTCTCAAGCGCTTCGAACACCGCCGCTGCCATCGCAAACACGCCGGGATCGCCGCCGGAAACCACGGCGACGCGGGCCCCGTTTGCTGCAAGATCAAGGGCAAAGCGCGCGCGATCGAGTTCGACGCGATTGTCGGAGACATGGCGGCGCTGACCGGGCTGTTCCGGCACGCGGCCGACATAGGGGCCATAGCCGACGAGATCCGTCGCCGAGGCGAGTGCCTCGGAGGCCGCTGGCGTCAGCCAGCGCGGATCACCGGGGCCAAGACCGATGATGGTGATTTGGCCCGTCATACGCGCCTCCCTTGTCCTGGCACGATGATGAGCGAGAAGTACGGAGCCTCCATGGTGTCCGGCAGATCGTGGAGCGGAATGATCTGCTCCTCGGCCATCGTGGCGCGCTCCACATAGATCGCACGTTCCAGAAGCCCTGCGGAGGCCAGCGCCCTGCGCACCTTCGGCAGGTTGCGCCCCAGCTTCATCACCACGGCGGCGTCGGTACCGGAGAGGCGTCGCGTCAACTCGGTCTCCGGCAGCGTTCCAGGCACCACGGTGAGCACGTCATCGCCCCAGGTGATCGGCGCGCCAGCACGGGTCCACGCGCCCGACATGCCGGAGACGGCGGGCACGACTTCGGTCGGCACCTTGTCCTTGAGACGCCACCAGAGATGCATGAAGGAGCCGTAGAAGAAGGGATCGCCCTCGCACAGCAGCGCGACGGTGCGGCCAGCCTCGGTCTCCGCAAGAAGCTGTGCTGCCGCAGCCTCGTAGAAGGGTTTGAGCGTCGCGGCATAATCTGGGTGGTCGGCCGGGATCTCCGTCGTCACCGGATACACGAGAGCGATCTCCCGCTCCGGTTCCGCACCGACGATGGCGTCCGCGATGGTACGGGCATTGCCCCGTTTGCCGCGCTTGCAGAAATGAGCCAGCCGGTCGGCGGTCTCGAGCACCTTGCGGGCGCGCACCGTCATGTAGTCCGGATGGCCGGGGCCGAGCCCGAGGCCAAAGAAGCGAATGGCGGTCTGGGTCATGCCTGTCTCACTCGACGGGATTGGCGAGGGCATTGACCGCTGCAGCCGCCATCGCGCTGCCACCACGCCGTCCATGGACGACGAGGTACGGGACGCGGCCATCCCGGGCCAGTGCATCCTTGGATTCCGCCGCGCCAATGAAGCCGACGGGAATGCCGATTACCGCCGCAGGCTTCGGCGCACCGGCATCGAGCATGTCGAGGAGATGGAAGAGGGCCGTGGGCGCGTTGCCGACAACCACGAGAGAGCCCTCGAGATGCTCTCGCCACAACGCCATGGCCGCCGCCGAGCGGGTGTTGCCGAGTTCGGCGGCCATCGCGGGCACGCGCGGATCGTCGAGGGTGCAGATGACCGCATTATCCGCAGGCAACCGGGAACGGGTGATGCCGTTCGCCACCATCTTGGCGTCGCACAGGATCGGCGCGCTGCGCTTGAGAGCGTCTTCTGCCTTTTCAGCGAAGTCGGATGACAGATCGACATCGGCGGGCAGGTCGGTCATGCCGCAGGCATGGATCATGCGCACGACAACGCGCTCGGCCGTGCCGGAAAAGCGGGACAGGTCCGCCTCGCTGCGGATGATCGCAAACGAGCGGCGATAGATCTCCGCTCCCTCGCGGATGTAGTCGCGGACGTTGCTCATCGTGCGCTCTCCGCAAAGGCGCAGCGCAGGTCGTCCAAGGTATTCAAGGGCAATAAACGCGTCATGAGATTGTCGATGGAAAGGTGAAGGCAGGTGGCGTCCTGCGTGGAGCCGTTCGGAATCACGTCATAGCGGCCATCGTCGCGGCCGACCAGCGTGAGGTCTGCTTGGCTCGGATGGGCGCAGCCCTTTCGGCAGCCTGAGACGTGAAGGGTCGCGCCTTGAGACAGCAGAGGACCGCAGGCGCTTGCGATCCGCAAGGCGTTGACAGGGGCGGGCGTCAAGGCGCTGGCGCAGTCAGGCTTGCCAGGACAGGCAAGCAGCGACAGGCGAGGGTCCTGAGCTTCGGTGATGAAGCCGGGGCGGCGAGCTTCATCGAGAAATGTGACAAGATGACTTTCTGCTAGTCCCGGCAGCAGAATTCCTCGCGTGAATGACAGGCGGACTTCTCCCATGCCGAAACGCTCGCTCCATGCAGCGGCCTGCTCCAGCTGCGCGCTTCCACAGCGGCCGAAAGGAAGGGCGAGAAGAAAGGCCTTACCGCCCTTGGCATGCAGGATGCCGGCCCGTGGTGCCGGAGGACGCACGCAGAGAGGGGAGGTCGGTTCGAGCGCTGCGGCATCCGCGAGCTCTCGAACAAGATCCCGCTCGAGATCGCGCAGCCGCCGGGCTTCCGTCCGCCCTGCCTTTTTCATCCTGGCATAGCCCGAAAGGATGTCAGCGACTGCCTCTGGCACACGGGCAAGGGCAGTCGCTCCGATCCACTGCAAACCGTCGGACGATGGAACGCCGAAGGCAATCATATTGCTCTCGTTCACAGGCAGCAGGTGTATATCGGCCCCGATGGCGTCGAGCGGCATGGAACCGCCGCCATCGACGGCTACGACAAACTTTGCGGACAGACCGTCTATAGCGTGAGCCTTATCCTCGATGGCTCGTGCCAAGACGAAGGTATCGAAACGATCGAGCGGATCGATCCCTGCAAGTGGCGAGGTCACGGTAAGGCGGTTTGGGCCGTCGCCCTCCAGCTCGACTAAGCCTTCGCGCTCGAGGAGCGCCAGCAATGCGGGATAGGTCTCGTCGCGCACGCCGCGGATTTGCAGATTGCCGCGCCCCGTGATGTCGAGATGGCCATTGCCGTGTTTGCGTGCGGCATCTGCGACAAGGCGTGCCTGATCCACTGAGAGCCGACCGCCAAGAGGATGAAGGCGCACGAGCAGACCGTCGCCGGTCGCCATCGGGCGGCGCACACCCGGGCACCAGCCTCTGCGCATGAGCGTGCTCACGGCTGTCACTCCGTCACCTCCTGCCGATCATCATCTAGCAAGGCTGCCACGGAATTAAGGCGGCTCTTCCACAGGCCCCGCTGCCTTGCCTCGGCGAGACGATCCCGAATAGCTTGCGCGGCAGCAGGATTCGCAGCGTCGACCCGCTCGCGAACGGATTGATCCGCAATGAGGGCGTTGAACAGGAGATCGAACGCCGCATTCGAGACTACGCGGGTCGTTGCCGCGAAAGCGTAAAGCGCGTCCACCCCCTGCGCGATCTCGGCAGCACCGCGCCAGCCGTGGCGGAGTTGGCCCTCGATCCAGCGTGGATTCGTCAGGCGGCCGCGTACGAGGCGATCCACATCCTCCTGCAGGGTGCGGGCCTTCGGGTTCTGCGGACGGCTTGTGTCGAGGCTGTAGAGGGCAGGAGAGGAGCCAAGAGCCTCTGCTGCCGCTGCGAAACCGCCGATGACGTCGGCGGCGGAGTCGCCTTCCAGAATGTCGCGCTCAGCCACATCGCTCATATGCACGAAGGCTTCGGCCTGCTGGACGCGTTGCGGAAAACTCTCATCCGCGTTGCTTGTCCCGGACGCACCGAAGGCATGAGAGGTGCCTTCAAGATAGGTGCGGCCGAGATCGTTTCGCATGCTCCATTCACCGTCTAACACTTGAGCGGATACGCCGGTACCGTAGACACCAGGGGCCGATCCGAACACGCGGGAGAGCGTTTCGCCACGCCGACGAGCAGCGGCGAGTTCGTTCCATTCGTCATCCTCGTCGAGCGCAGCCACGGCGCGGACTGCCTGATCGAGGAGCGCGATCTGATTGGGGAACGTATCCCGGAATGCGCCGGAGACACGAACCGTGACATCCGCACGGGGACGGTCGAGCAGAGGCTGCGGCACGATCTCGAAGCCAGTCACACGGGTGGAGGCATGATCCCACGTGGGGCGCACGCCCATGAGCGCGAGCGCATGGGCAATGTCCTCGCCGCCGGAGCGCAGTGTCGGCGAAGCCCACAGGTCCATCACGATCCGGCGCGGCCAGTCGCCTTCCTCCTGCAAATGGCGGCGCACCACTTCTGCCGCAGCGCGCCAGCCGAGTTCGGTAGCTGCACGCGTTGGAATGGCGCGCGGATCGAGCGTCGCAAGATTGCGACCGGTGGGCAGAACCTCCGTCTGCCCGCGCGAGGGCGATCCCGCCGGACCGGGAATGACGAAACGGCCATCGAGCGCCTTCAACAGACGTTCCCGTTCGCCGATGCTGCACGCTTCAAAGCCGTTGGGCGCATGTCCGAAGACGTGAAGGCCTTCGCGGATCGTCACCTCGCCAAGATCGCAGAGATGAGCATCGAGGCGCGTCAGGGCCTCGTCCATGGGCATGGCGTCATCGACGCCGCACGCAGCGGCAAGTCCGCTGGCGCGTGCACGTTCCAGGATCTCGTCCGCCACGAGTTTGGCCCGCCCTGGATGAAGCACCTGAGCGGAGGAAAACTCTTCTACCAATTCGCGCAGCGCTGCCGCTTCACCGTGCAAACCTGCTTCGCCAGTCTGCGGCGTGAGATGTCCGATCGTGACTGCACTGATCCGACGCTTGGCGGGCGCTGCTTCTCCGGGATCATCGACGATGAAGGGATAGACAACAGGAACAGAGCCGATTGCGAGACGCGGCCAGCAAGTGGAGGAGAGTGCGACTGCCTTGCCGGGCAGCCATTCGATGGTGCCGTGCGTTCCCAGATGCAGGAGCGCGTGAATGTTCTCCAAACGTCGCAAGCCGACATAGAAGGCGAGATATCCATGGCTCGGAGGGCAATCGGGATCGTGATAGAAGCCTTTGCGGTCTTTACCGTGGCCTCGGTCCGGCTGAAGGGCGATGAGGATATGGCCGGCACGCACTGCGCGAAAACGGAAGACATTTCCTTTCAGGGCCGGATCGCTTTCAGGATCACCCCAGCGCTGGGAGATCGCCGATCGCTGCTCCGCAGACATGGTATCGAGCCACGCGTGATAGGCGGCAAGCGGAACCTCGAACGCATATTCGCCTTCGGTCAGGCGCGTCATCAGATCGTCTAAGGTGAAGCCCCGCTGCGCATCATACCCGGCCTCCTGCAGCAGGTCCAGGATCGCGCAGGCGCTCGCCGGTGTATCAAGCCCCACCGCAAAGCCGGCCCGGCCGCCGCGCGCCGGGTAATCGGAGAGAACGAGCGCCAGCCGCCGCTCAGGACGCGGCGTTCTGGCGAGGCGCACCCATGCGACGGAGATGTCCGCAACCGTATCGATGCTGGCCCCATCCGGTTCTTGTATGCGATGGGAGAAGCTCAGGATGGGATCCGCGGACTGCTCAGCCTTGAACGAGATGGGACCCGCCGCGATGCGGCCATCGAACTCGGGCAGGGCAACCTGCATGGCGAGATCCGCAGCGGAGAGACCACGCGGAGAGGCTTCCCAAGCCTCCTTCGCGCTCCCGACAGGAGTCGCCTGAAGGATCGGACAATCGGCCTCGTCGAGCACGAAACTGGCGTCGTCGCGCGCTGAGAACGCCGTCGTCGTGACAATCACATCCGGTCGGCGAACCTGGATCACATGGCGCACGAAGGAAACAGCCTCCAGATCCTTCAGGCTTGAGACCGCGAGCACGAGCGGAGCGATGCCGCGCATGCGAAGGGCTGCTGATAGAGCCTCAATGGCCCACGTATCGCCTGAAAGAACAGACGAGCGGTAAATGAGAATATGCGCGAGGGGGTGTTGATCAGAGCACCGGGCGAGCAACCTCTCGAACTCCGCGATCCCATCCTCCGGAGTCCATGCAAAGGCGCGAGGAATGGCTTGCGGCGCCTCCACGATCGAGCTCCTGTCGCCGATCTCGTGGCCGATGCGCGTGAGCAGGCGGCTCATGTTGTCGATGCCACCAGCTCGAAAATACCCTTCCAGCTCGTCACAGAGAGCAGGGGAAACGGTGGCATAGGCGGCAAGCCGAGGATCGGGCCGGTCATCGCCCGGTATTACGGCGAGCTTCACGTCTGCCCTGCGGCAGGTTTCCGCCAATCGCTCCAGTCCGTAGTGCCAATAATCGCGCCCGCCGAGGCAGCGCACGAGGACGAAGCGCGCCTTCGCGGCGGTCTTGTCAATATAGAGGTCGACCGAAAGAGGATGGCGCAGGCGGCGGAGCGAAGCCAGGCGGAGCGATGGTCCATCCGGCTTACGTTGTTGAGCGGCCGCCAGCGCACCGAGGTCACTGTCCGCGAAGGACAGGACCACGATGTCCCCCGGGGACTGCTGGAGGTCGATGGCCTCCGAGCCTTTGTCGAGGGATACCGTCGTGACCGGAAGAAGGTGCATCTCACCCGTTGCGCAGAGCGGACTCGACGGCCTTCACGTCGAAGCCTTTGAGGCCGATCACCACCATGCGTCCATCCCGCGCCTCGCCCGCCTTCCAGGGACGATCGAAGTGATGCGCGACACGCTGGCCGACGCCTTGTACGACGAGGCGCATCGGCTTGCCGTCAACTGGCGCGAAGCCCTTGATACGCAGCACGCCCGCCGCCTCCGCTGCGCGCTCGACACGGGCGACCAGCGCTTCCGGCGAGGCGACCGGATCGACCGGGATCGCGATGCTCTCGAAATCATCATGGTCGTGGTCCTCGGCCGTCTCGTGATGAGAGGGGCGCGCGTCCAGATCCGTTTCGGCGGCAGCGCCGAGGCCGAGCAGCACTTTCGGGTCGACCTTGCCGTGGGCAGTTTCGATCACCTTCACGGCACGCGGCAGATACTCGTTGATCTCAGCGAGAACCTTCGACTTGTCACCGGATGCCATCTGGTCCGTCTTGTTGAGCAGGATCAGGTCCGCGCAGAGCAACTGGTCCTCGAAGACCTCCTCGAGCGGGTTCTCGTGATCAACAGACGAGTCTGCAGCGCGCTGAGCTTCCAGCGCATCCGGGTCTTCGGCAAAGGCACCGGAGGCGACGGCAGGGCCGTCCACCACGGCGATCACGCCGTCGACCGTGACGCGGGAGCGGATGTCCGGCCAATTGAAGGCCCGCACCAGCGGCTTCGGCAGGGCGAGCCCTGAAGTTTCAATGAGGATGTGCTCGGGCGGGTTCGGCCGGTTGAGCAGCGTGTTCAGGGCCGGCACGAAATCATCTGCCACCGTGCAGCACAGACAGCCATTCGGCAGCTCGACGATGTCTTCCTGCGTGCAGCCTTCGATGCCGCAGCCTTCGATGAAAGAGCCATCGAAGCCGAGATCGCCGAACTCGTTGACGAGAACGGCGAGACGACGACCACCGGCATTCTCCAGCAGGTGACGCACCAGAGTGGTTTTGCCCGCGCCAAGAAAGCCGGTGATGATGGTGCAGGGGATCTTGGTGAGATCGCTCATGAGGTGAGCCTTTCGGCAGCTTTCTCAAGCCGCGCTGCTTGTTTTGAACGGGGGAATGCGGGCGACCACGCCCTTGCGGAACGCTTCAGGCCGCTCGCGCCAGGGCACGAGGCCATCCGAGGTGGCGGCATAGCGGCGAAGCCCGTCGAGGATCGTTTCAACCGATGTCTCGGCGTTCAGATCGCCATAGATGTAGGTCCAGCGCCCCGGACCCGAGACTGCGATCGTGCAGGGACGCTTGCACACCGACAGGCATTCGACCGCCTCCACCCGCACCTCAGGCGCGCCGAGCTGAGCAAGCGCCTCCGTCAGGGCTCGGTGAAGAATCGCACCGGGCCGGAGCGCCTTGTCATCCGGGCCACCTGCCTCGCGGCAAGTGACGCAAACATGGAGGCAGATCTCTGCAGGGGTTGACGTCATGGACTAAACGGCCTTGCGTCGGCTTGTGACGCGAGCCGCCTGAGACAGGAGCTCTGACGTCGTGCCGTCTTCCTGTCGCGTCCAGTACCAGCCGAGGCCAATTCCAAGGGTTGCCCAGAAAGCGAATGCAACAGCAAGCGAGCGGGCTGCAAATTGTGCGGCAAGGACAGCCGGAACGTCACTTGATGCCGCATCCGCATGGGGCGCCCCGATCACGTGAGGAAGCCCGATGGCGAGCAGACCAAGGGCAACAGCCGCATGATGACGCACCGCCGTGATCAGATACAAACCAAGTCCGGTCCCGAGGACGGTGCAGACCCACCAGATTTGCCGTCCGGCGAGATGCCCGCCTCCCATTCCAGGAAGTTCTGGAGGTAATCCGACAGCGGGAGCGAGATTGACCGCAAGAAAGCCGCCGATAGCCCATCGCACAGCCGTCTGCAGGCCGATCTCTCGGCCCGCTGCAATGATCAGAGCCGCAAGGATCGCGGCATAGCCGACACCGCTGACCAATGTGGCAAGAGCCGTGAATGCCGCTCGCGAAAAGCCCTCACTCGGCTCCCACGCGTCCTCAGCCCCAGCGCCAGGTGAGGCATGATGCTCATGGGGCGAATTCAGGCTGCCGTGTCCAGCGCCATGCGCCTCGGGCGAGGCCACCTTTTCATAGGTCTCGGCCTGTAGGATGAGGGGAGAGGTCAGGAAGGTTTGAAGGGTTGCGGCCACGCAAGCAGCCAGAAACCCAGCGACCAAGGCCGCTTTCAGCACCCGCACGATCATGGGAGCCACTGTCAGTGGCAGGGAAAGTTATGCGAGTGGCGCCAGTCATGCGCCGCATTGTGCAGCGCTTCAGGCGAGGCGAGGCCCGAAATGAAAACGAGTGCGAGGCCGAAGGTTGCCGCTGCGAAAATGGCCACGAGGCGCTGAGACGAAGTGGCGACGTAAGCCTGCTGCTTGATCAGGGTCGACATTGATACCTCTTGGCCACCCCTCCGGCGGCATTTGGGTTGCACGATGACGGCAGGTCTCCTGGCTCACGGGTCGATGCT
>NZ_QDAH01000072.1 GCF_003075415.1 Microvirga sp. KLBC 81 | reverse complement strand
CCCGACAGGTGACATCAGCCGAACTGACGGAAAGGGCCGCTCAAAGGGCTTGACCAGAATCCCCAGAATAAGAGAACAGTGCCATCTCGCGCACGCTCATGCCGCGGGCGTACATCGATACGATCTTCTCATCGAAGCCGGGGAAGCGCCGCTGGTATTTGGCAATCAATTGCGGATCGAAGGTGGCCAAGCGATCGCGCGGGATCTCCAGGTCAATCTTGCCGGTGTCGGTGAGCACACTCTTGCGGCCATAGCCGTTGCGACTGTTGCCGCTCTCGCTCTCCTGATCGAGATGATGGTCCATCTCGGCATTGAGCGCCCGCTCGGCAAGCGCCTTCTTCAGCTCTTCGAGCAGCCCATCCTTGGCAAAGGCCGATTTGGCGTCAGTACCGGCCAGCAGCTGATCGAGCAGGTGGTCCGGGATCCGGGATTCCTTGCGGCGTGCCATGCGATGTCTCCTTCCAGATCATCGTAAGGCCCCACACGAAATTCCTGATAGTCCCCGCAGAAGGTGATCGGAGGGAACGTGATCCTCGAGCCGGAACTCATAGAACAGGCTCTCCTGCATCACGAGACGCTCGCCCATCATGGCCCGATCCTCCGCTGAGAATGCCTCACCAGGGAATCACGATCCGCCGCCCTTCACGAGGACTTTTTCAACGAAATCGGCACGAGGCAGAAGTACACCGAATGTCAGCTCACACGGGGATCACCAGACATTCCAAAAAGTCGGCGAACTTCAGTACCAGAGCTGAGGCAAGTCCATTGATATGTTTTCCCAATCATAAAACCTAAAACAATATATTGGACCCAGGACAATTTGGCAATGTATGCACTGGCGGCAGTCCACATGGATGCGGAGATCAGAATGCTGCTGCAACCTAACCACTTGATGCGGATCCGCATCCTGCCGATGGACTATCGCAGCGAGGCCACACCAAACGAAGAGCTTGAGGTCCGGTCGGTCCGCACGGTCACGCACATTGTCAACCGGTTGCGGACTGCGCCGCAGGTCCGCGCGGTGGCGGCGGCCACAAGCCATTGAGGCGAAGGAACACCTGCCATGAACATTCAAGTCCAACCGCATCTAACTGCCGCCAAACGACACCTCCCGTTCGAATGCGTCGCATTGGTGTTGCAGGGTGGCGGTGCGCTCGGGGCCTATCAGGCCGGCGTCTACGAAGCTCTCGCGGAGGCCGGCATCGATCCCGACTGGGTCGCCGGCGTCTCGATCGGCGCCATCAACTCTGCAATCATCGCGGGAAACGAGCCGACCGGGCGTGTCGCCAAGCTACGCAGATTTTGGCAGGAGATCTCTGCCAACCCACTGCTCGACTGGTCCGGTGCCCTCCATACCATCACCCCCAAAGGTGACCTCGCGCGCGCTCTCTTCAATCAGGTGAGCGCGACCTGCGCTCTCTTAAGTGGGGCCGCGAGCTTTTTCACGCCCCGGCTGCCGGTTCCCTGGCTGCACCCGGACGGTGCCCTCGAGGCGACGAGCTTCTACGAGACCAAACACCTGAAAAGCACGTTGGAGCGGGTTGTCGACTTCGACCGGATCAATGCTGGCGCGATGCGCTTCAGCGTCGGCGCCGTGAACGTGCGCACCGGCAATTTCGTCTATTTCGATAACAGCACGCACACGATCCGGCCTGAGCATGTGATGGCGAGCGGATCGCTGCCACCCGGCTTCCCAGCGGTGGAGATCGACGGCGAATACTATTGGGACGGCGGGCTCATCTCGAATACGCCGCTCGATTGGGTGGTCGATGCGGGTCGGCGGCAGGATACGCTCGCGTTCCAGGTCGATCTATGGAGCGCCCACGGCGAGCTGCCCCGCAACCTGGCCGAGGTCGCGACGCGGCACAAGGAAATCCAGTATTCCAGCCGGACGCGCGCCAGCACAGATCAGTTCAAGCGCGTGCAGCATCTGCGCAATGCGCTCGCAAGCCTCCTGTCGAATCTGCCGGACGATCTGCGAACCAGCGAGGAGGCGAAGCTACTCAGCCCGGAGGCGGACCGCAAAGCGTACAACATCATCCAGCTGATTTACCGGTCGAAACACTACGAAGGCCACTCAAAGGACTACGAGTTTTCCCGGTTATCGATGGAGGAGCACTGGCGCGCCGGTTATCACGATGCGGTGCGCACGTTACGCCATCCCGAGGTATTGCAGCGCCCCGACGGTCAGGAGGGGGTCCGCACATTCGATCTCGTTAAGGACGGGCGGGAGTAGCGCGCATCGAGACTATCGGGCGGTAGCAACATCCTGCGCCCAACGTCTCAAGCGCGGCTGAGCTCCGCACCAACCTATGTGGTCTGCGAGTCGGCTTGCCGCACTCGTGACCCGCTCAATCGAACACAGGAGAGTTTAGCTATGCACGAAGACATTGTTCGGGCCAGAGCATTCGCAATGCCCCTGACCAGCCCGGCCTACCCGATCGGACCCTATCGCTTTCGCAATCGGGAGTATCTGATCATCACCTACCGGACCGACCTAAAAAAGCTCAGGGAGCTCGTCCCGGAACCGCTCCAGATCGACGAGCCGCTGGTGAAGTTCGAGTTCATCCGCATGCCGGACTCGAACGGCTTCGGCGATTACACCGAGAGCGGACAGGTCATTCCTGTCTCGTTCCGCGGCCGCAAAGGTAGCTACACCCATTGCATGTTTCTCAACGACCACCCGCCCATTGCTGGGGGGCGTGAGCTGTGGGGTTTTCCCAAGAAGCTTGCGAATCCCACCCTGCGCACTGAGGTCGATGCCCTGGTCGGTACGCTCGACTACGGTCCGGTTCGCATCGCGACCGCCACAATGGGCTATAAGCACCAGGCTGCCGATTTCGCAAGCGTCATGACCTCGCTTCGCGAGCCCAACTTCCTGCTTAAGATCATTCCGCATGTCGACGGCACCACACGCATCTGCGAGATCGTCGAGTATCACCTGGAGGACATCAACTTGAAAGAGGCTTGGATCGGTCCGGCGTCCCTTAGCCTAACGCCACATGCACTGGCTCCTTTGACTGAGCTACCGGTCCTGGAGGTGGTCTCGGCAACCCACATCGTGGCCGATCTGACGCTCGGACTCGGCAAGGTCGCACATGACTATCTGGCGCCATCCGAGCCGTCGCACTGGAAACAGAAACGCTACGAACCTGCGGAATGAAGTTCCCCAGTGTACATGCTACAGGCTGCGCTCTCTTCTTGATCAGTCCAAGACGAAAAGAAATGGAATGATGGTCGGAAGCGACAAGCGGCATCGCGGACCAGGGCAAGCCGATCCCCAGTGCAGCCATCAACACCAGTGGCTCGCATGCGATGCGGGATAGCAAGTATTCATCCCGGAACTGAGACGAAAAGCGAAAGAGGGTGCGCTGATGGGCGAAAGAGCCCTCGGCGTATTCCGGAGAGCACTATGAGCACGGTTAAACCACAACGGATCCTCATTGCCGACGACAACCCGATTATGCGGGAGACACTCGCGCAGTGGCTGCGCGCCCAAGCCCATGAAGTCATTACGGCGGATACGGGCGAGAGGGCCCTTCTAGCCTTGCGCGACTGGAGCCACCCCATTGGCTGGCTGTACACGCGTGCCGTGCTGCCCGGCCTGGTCGACGGCTCGATTCTCGCCGACCAGTACCATGAGATGCACGGGAACAGGGCCGTGATCTTGGCTGGCGCGGAGCAGCGAATATCGTCACGCGGCGATCTTGTCTTGAAACAGCCGACCGCGGTTGCGGTATTCAACGCCATTCATCAGGCCTTTGTGGCGGCGGAGACGGCGACTTTCACAACGGACCCGGCCGAGGCAAACCGGGCGGCCTAAGAAGCCGTGTCGCTAGCGCCGGTCCAAGACCGAGATTGCATCTACGTGATGGCTCACAAAGGTGGCCAACGCGTTCCGGAAGGCATTGCATGACAGGCAACGCAGTGTCTTTCGCCCTGGGGCTGTTGCCCCGCTCGCATTGCTCGGGTGGGTGTTGTTCCTCCACTGACAATGCCCTGAAAGGGCTTGGTACGATGCCGAAGATAAAATGCTGTTCCGTCATCAGGTCCCGTGAGACATACGGAATGAACGCATACGGGCAATGGTCGAACGCCGGTTCGTACAAGGTGCCACACTCGATGGGTTGAGGATCGTAGGGAGATTCCTGCCCAAGACGAGTGCTTCAGACTGAACGATTGGATACAGCAACAAGGAGGCTTCAATGACGTTTTGCTCCAAATCCGCCGTTGTGACCGGCTCGACCGGCGGGATCGGGTTGGCCATTGCCCGAGCGCTCGCGAAGGAAGGCGCGAACGTGGTCATCAACGGCCTCGGCGATGCGGCCGAGATCGAGAAGACCCGCGCCGCCATCGAGAGCGAGTTCGGCGTGAAGGCCGTCTATTCGCCCGCCAACATGCTCAAAGCCGATGAGATCGCCGACATGATCCACCAGGCCGAGAAGACGCTCGGCAGCGTCGATATTCTCGTCAACAACGCAGGGATTCAGTTCGTCTCGCCTGTCGAGGAGTTCCCCATCGAGAAGTGGGATCAGATCCTCGCGATCAATCTCTCCTCCGCCTTCCACGCCATCCGCGCTGCGGTTCCCGGCATGAAGGCGCGCAGGTGGGGGCGCATCATCAACACGGCCTCGGCCCACTCCCTGGTGGCCTCGCCCTTCAAATCGGCCTATGTGGCAGCCAAGCACGGCATCGCAGGCCTGACCAAGACCGTGGCGCTCGAAGTGGCGACCCATGGCATCACCGTCAACTGCATCAGTCCCGGTTATGTCTGGACGCCTCTCGTCGAGAACCAGATTCCTGACACCATGAAAGCACGCGGCCTCACCAAGGAACAGGTCATCAACGACGTTCTGCTCGAGGCGCAGCCCACCAAGCAGTTCGTGACCGTCGATCAGGTGGCGGCTCTCGCCGTGTTCCTCTGCTCAGACGCCGCCAGCCAGATGACCGGCACCAACCTCTCCATGGATGGCGGCTGGACGGCGGAGTGACGGGTCGAGGCAGGAAACCGAATGGAGGCCCCGCTGCCTCGCAGGGCTGCGGGCAGATTGAAAGGAATTTTCTGCCCGAGGCCACGACCCGCAACACTGAGGAGCCATGATCCAGGCCTGAATGGGAACTCTCTGCCGGCGAACCTTGAAGGATCTTTGGTTTTCCGGATGGATCACGTGCCTCGGTGTCGCTTTCCTTTGGCATCATGCTGATCCGGCCGGACGATCTCCAGGAAATTGATCACGGCTGGATCGTCAGCGTCCCGGCGGAACACGACGTCGGTTCCGACCTGCATCGTGATGCCGGAAATGGGCCTGTAGACGACGTGCTCGCCGATGCTGACTGAGCTGACCGACGAGGGAACAATGGCCAATCCCAACCCGGCTCCGACAAGGCTCACGAGCGAAAAACCGCTGCGCACCTCGTACGCGACACGTGGCGCGAACCCAACCACCGACTGGACCAACGAGCGGTCCTGTTCGATGTCCGATCCGACGTAGACAATGAACGGTTCACCCGCGAGCGCCTCTCGCGGAATTCGGGTTCGCTTTGCCAGGGGATGGTCAGCCGGAAGAGCGACCCTCAGCGGCCATTCCGCCAAGCGGATCGCATCCAGTTCTGACGGCAGCTTCCCGGCAGGGCTGTCGACAAAGCTGGCTATGAACCCGATATGGATACGACCTTCCAGGAGCTGCGCGATCTGTGTGCTCGGATGGAGCTCGTGGAGCCCGAGTTCGACGTCGGGAATCCGTTGCTTGTACTGCCGCAGGACGCTGGACAGAACGCCGGAATAAGACGTGTCTGCGGAGTAGCCGATTTCGATGCGACCGATCTCGCCGCGTCCGGCTCGGCGGGCCACGACGGCGGCATGCTGCGCCTGCTCGAGAGTGCGGCGGGCCTCCTTGAGAAACAGGCGGCCTGCCTCTGTCAGAGTCACCACCCGGTTGGTTCGGCTGAGGAGCCGGACACCCAGCGTGTCCTCCAGGGCCTTGATTTGGATGCTCAGGGCCGGCTGCGCGATGTGGAGCCGCTCCGCGGCCCGGCCAAAATGCAGCTCCTCGGCGGTCGCGATGAAGTACCGGAGCTGACGCAGATCCATTGATATGTTTCTCTAATCGTAGTGCCAAAAACAATATATTAGATCTAGGCCATCAGGGCAACTAATCCCGATCCTTCCCTTCGACCAGGATGGATTGATGCCCATGATCTCCCGCCCACTCACCGTCGACAACAAGCCCGTCGGACTGCCGGCTAAAGAAAGCTTGACCGGCCAGAGCGTCATCGATGCCTCAAGGCTCGCAGACCAGACCGGGATGCTCACCTGCGAACCGGGGATCACCTCGACTGCGGCAACGGAAGCGAAGAGCGCCCATACCGATGGCGGCAAGGCCGTCCGGCTTTCTCGTGGCTGTCCGATCGACCTGCTCCCGAAGCACGGCGACTTGCTTGAGAAAAGCGAGGCTCGTTTCCGTACCCTTGCCAACATGATCCCAGCCATCGTCTGGACCGCGGCTCCCGACGGCACGATGACCTTCGTCAACGATCAGTGGTTCAGCTTCTGCGGCATCACGCCCGAACAGAATGCCCGCTGCTGGCCCGCGTTGGTGCTCCATCCCAATGATCAGGCCCGTTGCAGGGAGGCGTGGAGCGCCGCGCGGCAGAGCGGACGGGCCTTAGAGATCGAGACCCGCATCCGTCGCAATGACGGTGAGTACCTCTGGTTCCTGACCCGGGCCATTCCGATTCGGAATGCCGAAGGAGCCATTACGGCTTGGTCTGGGACAACCACCGACATCCATGACCGCAAGCTCGCCGAAGAGGCCCTGCGTGCCAGCGAGGCGCGTTTCCGCACCATTGTCGAGACCGCCAACGAGGGGATCTGGCTGATCGGCGCCGATGCTCGCACGCAATTTGTGAATGCCCGCATGGCAACCATGCTGGGCTGCACCCCGGACGAGATGATCGGGCGTTCAGCGTTGGAGTTCACCTTCCCTGAGGACGAGCCAATCCACCGCGAGCGCGTCGGCCGCAATCTTGCAGGCGAGTTCGAGCAGTTCGAGATCCGCTTTCGGCGTAAGGACGGTGTGGCCATTCCCGTCCTGGCCGCCACCAGCGCCCTGCGTGACGAATTGGGTCAGGTTTCGGGTGCATTGGGCATGTTCTCTGACATGAGCGAGAAGAAGCGTCTGGAGGAGCAGCAGGCCCTGCTCATGCGTGAGCTCCATCACCGGGTGAAGAACACCCTGAGCACGGTGCAGGCCCTGGTGAACTCCACGGCCCGCAACGCGCCCTCGGTTCAGACGTTCCGGGATTCCCTGACCCAGAGGATCATGTCCCTCGCAAAGACCCACACACTTCTATTCGACAACGAAATGGCAGGCGTGCAGCTACGGGATATTCTGCGCAGTGAGCTCGAGCCTTATGACGATCAGACCGGCACACGCGTCATCCTCACCGGACCGGACCTGGACGTGCCTCCCCACCTGACACTGGCTGTCGGAATGGCGGTGCATGAGCTGACGACAAACGCGGCCAAGTATGGAGCACTGTCCAGTCCGCAGGGACGCGTTCATGTCACATGGAGCTTGCCTGCCGCAGTCGTCGAGGAGAGCAAGATTCAGTTCGAATGGGTGGAGCAAGGCGGGCCCCCCGTGGCCGTGCCGGACCGCAAGGGCTTCGGAACAACGCTGCTGGAGCGCGTGCTCAGCCGTCAACTCGGCGGTGAGGTTGAGATGGCCTTCGCACCGGAAGGATTGCGCGTTCGGGTGGAGGCGGCCTTAGTGGGTGTGGCGCGGTGATGATTGCCTGCACAGGGCGAGCCACGCCCCTTGGTGCTGTCGCCTCTGGACGACCAATCCAGCGGGCACGCGAATACCGGCTCTCACCTTCGCCCATTGATATAATTTTCCAATCGTAAACCCAAAAACAATATATTGGACCGACCCGTGTAACAAGCCTATCCCATCCTCATGGGCAATGGTTCCCGAGGACATGAGGGAAAGAGCACGCCATGGCATGCAGTCGTCAATGGCATAAATCAGTTTGTTGCTTGGCAATGTTTGCCGTGACAGGCCTGGCCGGCTGCCAGCAACAGACCAGCCGACCGGAGAATTCTCCGATTGTGGTTCAGGTCGAGACGGCCAGGCTGACCGACTATGCACCGATGGTGCGGCTGACCGGCGAAGTCCGCGCACAGGTCGAGAGCGACCTGTCGTTTCGGGTAGGCGGTCGCATCACTGAGCGCCTGGTCAACGTCGGCGACCACGTGACCGCCGACCAAGTGCTGGCCCAGCTCGATCCGCAGCAGCAACAGGCGACGGTGACCGCCGCCGAGGCCGCCGTCCGGTCCGCCGAGGCTGTGCTCCGCCAGGCAGCCTCCACCTATGAACGCCAGAAGGCGCTGCTCGCTCAGGGCTTCACAACAAAGCGGGACCATGACCAGGCCGAGGAAGCCTATCGCACGGCTCAGGCTGCGCTCGACACCGCACGGGCCCAACTCGGCACCGCCCGCGATCATTTGTCCGACACGGTGCTGCGAGCAGGCGCCCCTGGCGTCATCACGGCCCGCAAGGCCGAGACCGGGCAGGTCGTGCAGGTGGCGCAGACCGTCTTCTCGATCGCCCAGGACGGGCCGCGCGATGCGGTGTTCAACGTCTACGAGTCGATCTTCACCCACGAGCTCGCCAATCCCGCCATCGCGCTGACGCTGGTGTCCGATCCGTCTGTGAAAGCAACGGGCAGCGTGCGTGAGATCTCCCCGACCGTGGACCGGGCCACCGGGACCGTCAGGGCCAAGGTCGCCATCGAGCATCCGCCGGCAGCGATGACACTCGGCACCGCCGTCGTCGGCGAGGGCCGGTTCCAGACCCGCAAGCTCGTCGTGATCCCGTGGAGCGCGCTTTCCAGCGGGAACGGTCGACCGGCCGTGTGGACCGTCGATCCCCGGAGCAAGACAGTGTCGCTGAGGCCAATCACCGTTGAAGGCTACGAGACCGGAAAGGTGGTCGTGCGTGGGGGTCTCCAACCTGGGGAGATCATCGTGACCGGTGGAGCGCAGTTCCTGCGGCCCAACCAGGTTGTTGCATTCCCCGAAGGAGCGGCCTCATGAACCCTATTTTGACATCCGTGGCCGCCCTGAGTGTGGTCGGCCTGCTCGCCGCCTGCCAGGAGGAGCACCATGCCGAGGCGCCGGCACCCCGACCCGTTCTCACCGTCGTTGTTGCCCCGCAGGCCGTGCGGACCGTGGGCTTCGCTGGAACCGTCGAGCCCCGGTACAAGTCCGACCTGGGCTTTCGGGTGCTCGGGCGCATCATCAGCCGAGATGTCAATGTGGGCGACGTGGTCAAGAAGGGGCAGCGCCTGGCCACGCTCGACCCGCTCGCCTACCAGCTGGCGGTGAGATCGGCGCAGGCTGACCTCTCCAGCGCGACCGCCCGTCTTGAGAATGCCGCCGCGACGGAGACCCGTCAGCGCACGCTGTTGCAGCAGAACATTGCCAACCAAGCCCAGTATGATGCTGCCCGGCAGGCCCGCGAGTCCGCGGAGGCCGGCGTCACGAGCGCCAGGGCAAACCTCGACAAAGCCGAGGAGCAGCTCGGCTACACCGAGCTTCGCACCGACTTCGCCGGTGTGATCACCGCCACCGAGGCGGAACTCGGGCAGGTGGTCCAGCCGGGACAAACGGTCGTCTCGGTGGCTCGCCCGGACATCCGGGAAGCGGTCGTCGATCTGCCCGAGAGCATCGGGCGGGATCTCAGGCCGGAGGCCCGCTTCGATGTCGCTCTGCAGCTCGATCCCTCGGTGCGGGCCGCTGGGTCGGTGCGGGAGATCGCGCCGCAGGCGGATCCCGCCACCCGGACGCGGCGGGTGAGGATCACCCTCGACAACCCACCCGAGAGCTTCCGTCTCGGCACGACGATCACCGCCACGGTCACGACAGAGGCGGTCGCGGGGATCGAGTTGCCCGTCTCGGCCCTGCTGGAGCGGGACGGCAAGACGATGGTCTGGGTCGTCAATCCGGTCACTGGGACGGTGTCGACCCGGGACGTGACGATCGTCGCCCGGGACGGATCCTCCGTCCGGGTTCTGAACAGGCTCACCCGCGGTACGCGCGTGGTCACCGCCGGCGTGAACAGCCTCACCCCCAACCAAACAGTCAAGATCGCAGACAAGGCCTCCCAATGAACAGCCGCTTCAACCTGTCCGACTGGGCGCTCGAGCACCGCTCCCTCGTCTGGTACTTCATGATCATTTCCGCCGTTGCTGGCTTCCTTGCGTACGTCAACTTGGGGCGTGAGGAGGATCCTTCGTTCACCATCAAGACCATGGTGATCGCTGCCCAATGGCCCGGCGCCACGGTCGAGGATACGGCCCGCCAGGTCACCGAACGGATCGAGAAGAAGCTCGAAGAACTCGACTCGCTCGACTACACCCGCAGCCAGACCACGCCGGGCCAGAGCGTGATCTATGTCAACCTGAAGGACACGGTCAAAAGCCGCGACGTGCCGGGCGTGTGGGTGAGAGTGCGGAACATGGTCAACGACATCAAACGGGAGCTTCCCCAAGGTGTCGTGGGTCCTGTCTTCAACGACGACTTCGGCGACGTGTACGGCAACGTCTATGCGTTCACCGCGGACGGGCTGACGCAGCGCCAGCTGCGCGACTATGTCGAGGACGTGCGGACCAAGGTTCTCACGGTGTCGAACGTTGGCAAGGTCAACCTGATCGGCGCCCAGGACGAGGTGATCTTCCTGGAGTTCTCGACGCGCGAGATGGCCGCCCTCGGCATCAGCCAGCAGGATGTCGTGCAGACGCTCCAGGCCCAGAACGCGATCACACCTTCCGGCGTCATCCAGGCCGGTCCTGAGCGCATCAGCGTCCGGGTGACCGGACAGTTCACCTCGGAGGAGAGCCTGCGCAACCTCAACCTGCGCATCAACGACCGCTTCTTCCGCCTCAGCGATGTTGCCGCCATCAGCCGCGGCTACCTCGACCCGCCGCAGGCGCTGTTCCGGTTCAACGGCCAGCCCGCCATTGGCCTGGCCATCGGCATGAAGACCGGTGCCAACCTGCTGCAGTTCGGCGAGGCGCTGCACGAACAGATGGCCAAGATCACCGACGAACTGCCCATCGGTGTCGGGGTCCATCTCGTGGCCGATCAGCCCGTCGTGGTTGAGGAGGCGGTCGGCGGCTTCACCAAGGCCCTGTTCGAGGCCGTGGTGATCGTGCTGGTGGTCAGCTTCGTGAGCCTCGGTGTGCGGGCTGGGTTGGTGGTCGCGCTGTCGATCCCGCTCGTGCTGGCCATGACCTTCGTGGTCATGCAGTATACCGGCATCTCCTTGCAGCGCATCTCGCTTGGCGCCCTGATCATCGCGCTCGGCCTTCTCGTTGACGATGCGATGATCGCCGTCGAGATGATGGTGGCGCGGCTGGAGGCCGGCGACACGCTGCGCAAGGCGGCCACGGCCGTCTACACCTCTACGGCGTTCCCGATGCTCACCGGCACGCTCGTCACCGTCGCAAGCTTCATCCCGGTCGGCCTCAACACCAGCAACGCGGGCGAGTACACCTTCACCCTGTTCGTGGTGATCGCAGCCTCGCTATTGCTGTCGTGGATCGTCGCCGTGCTGTTCACGCCGCTGCTTGGCGTGACGCTGCTACCGAAGACGATGAAGAAGCATCACGACGAACCGGGCCGCCTCGGAAAGATGTTCTCGCGCATCCTCGACGGTGCCATGCGCTGGCGCTGGCTGACCATCGGCGTGACGGTGGTGATGTTCGGTGTCTCGCTTTACGGCATGAAGTTCGTCGAGCAGCAGTTCTTCCCGTCCTCGGACCGCAACGAGCTCCTGGTCGACTTCAACCTGCCGCAGAACGCGTCGATCACCGACACGAAGGCGCAGATGGACCGCTTTGAGGCCAAGCTCGCGGGCGATCCCGACATCGAACACTGGTCGTCCTATGTCGGCCAGAGCGCGGTGCGGTTCATTCTCTCCTTCGACCCGCAGCCGTCGAATGCATTCTACGGCCAGATGGTCATCGTGACCAAGAGCATCGAGGCCCGTGAGCGCCTCAGGGCCAAGATCAAGACCTGGGCCCGTGAGGAGTTTGCCGGCCTGGACGTGTACGTGGACCTGCTGGCGATGGGGCCGCCGGCCGGGCGCCCGGTGCAGTACCGGCTAAGCGGGCCGGACGTCCAGAAAGTGCGGGACCTGGCCCAGCAGCTCGCGGCTGTCGTAGGCGAGCACCCCCGGGTGAACAACATCAACTTCAACTGGAACGAGCCCGCCCGGGTGGTGAAGGTCGACGTGCTCCAGGACAAGGCCCGCCAGCTCGGCGTGACCTCGCAGGACATCGCCGACACTCTCAACAGCGTCGTGGGCGGCACGAGCATCACCCAGGTGCGCGATTCGATCTATCTCGTCGACGTGGTGGCCCGGGCCCGCGCCGCCGAGCGGCGGTCCATCGAGACGCTCCAGAACCTGCAGCTGCCGGGCAAGAACGGCCAGTCGGTGCCGCTGGCGGCGGTCGCGACCTTCCATTACGAGCTCGAGCAGCCGGTGATCTGGCGCCGCAGCCGCCTGTCGACGATCACGATCCGGGGCAGCATCGTCGATGCCACCCAGCCGGCGACGGTCGTCCAGCAGCTCGAGCCCAAGGTGCAGGAATTCATCCGCACGCTCCCGGCCGGTTACCAAGTGGCCGTTGGCGGCCCGGTGGAGGAGAGCGCCAAGTCCCAGGGGCCGATCATGGCGGTGGTCCCGCTCATGCTGTTCATCATGGCGACGATCCTGATGGTTCAGTTGCAGAGCTTCTCGCGGCTGTTCCTGGTGGTGGCGGTGGCCCCGCTCGGGCTGATCGGCGTGGTGGCGGCGATGCTGCCGAGCGGGGCTCCCATGGGCTTCGTGGCCATCCTGGGCGTGCTGGCGCTGGTCGGCATCCTGATCCGCAATTCGGTGATCCTGGTCGTGCAGATCGACGACCACCTGCGGGAGGGCTGGGATCCATGGGAATCCGTGGTCGACGCCACCATGCACCGGACGCGGCCCATCCTGCTGACGGCGGCAGCGGCGAGCCTGGCGCTGATCCCGATCGCATCCGAAGTGTTCTGGGGACCGATGGCCTTCGCCATGATGGGGGGCATCATCGTGGGCACGCTGCTGACGCTCCTGTTCCTGCCGGCGCTGTACGTGGCCTGGTTCCGCATCAAGGCGCCCTCCGGACCCCATACGAAGCTGCCAGCGCCTGAGGCGGCGCATCAATCAGAGAAGACGCATGCGCCGGCGTAGACCGCGCTAACCCGATTGGCAGGCGTTCCGGACCGCGGCCCTGTCCCGCGCACCCGGCCCATGCGAACGCCTCCTAAGCCCCGGCGGCCGCAAGCCGCCGGGGCCACCCTCCACGGCATGCAAAAGAGGAGCGAAGCCCAGTGCCTAACGACAATCCGCCTCGCAGCGACAAACCCCCGCATGATCTCAGGAGCACGCTCACGAAGCGCCAGATCCTGGACGGCGCGCGCCAGGTCTTTCTCCTGAACGGCTATGCGGGCACCAGCATCGACCAGATCATCAATCAGTCGGGCGTCTCGAAAGGATCGATCTATCACCACTTCGACAGCAAGGACGCCCTGTTCAGAGCGCTGATCGCCGCGGAAGCGGAGAGGATCGCACGGGCATTGCCGTCCATCGACCAGGACGAACCTGACCCGTGCTCCACCCTGCGTCAGATCGGGATGGCCGTGCTCGAAACCTTGAACAATCCGGCCACTATCGCCGCCTTGCGCCTGATCATCGGAGCCCTCGGCCGGTTTCCCGGGCTCGGAGAAGAGTTCCTTCGGAACAGCCTGGGCCAGACCGTGGAGCAGATCGGAGCTTATCTCGATCTCCGAGCGGCTGCCGGTAACCTTCGGATTGGCAGCAGCCGTGCCGCGGCAGAGGAGTTCGCGAGGCAGTGCATGGCGCACGTGATGGAGCGTGTTCTGGTGCCCCACCAACCTTGCCTGACGGAAGCGGAATGCATGGCCGTGGTCGAGGACATTCTCCGAAATTCCGACATCCGGCGGCGGGATACCGGCCGCACGGCGGGAGAGCAGGTCTCATGAGACCCTGTGACTGAGAAGCATGAGGTCCAGGTGGTTTCCGCTCATCAGCGAAGCCCTTGCCCGGTCCACTCCGTTGGAGCAACAATCCCCCTGTCGGAAACCCGAGATCCGCATGCGACAGCGTATCTCCCCACGCTATTTCTCTCTCAGCACGCTTCTGGCGATCAGTTTCGGGGGCTTGATGCTCCTCGCCGTCGGCTCCGTTCTCGTGGTAAGCCTCGGGGGCGCGGGGCGAAACACGGGCGAGCTTCTGGCCGATAAGGCCGACCTGATCCTGTCCTCCATCGAGCAGCGCGTCCGGCAACATCTTGGCCTCGTCGCAGCCCAAGCCGAGTATCTGAAGATCTCGATTGATCGGGGGCAGCTCGACATCAAGGATGCCAGAGCGCTCGAAATCGCCCTCAGATCTGCCCTTGCCGCAACACCGCAGGTAACCGGCATGGGCTTCATTCGCTCCAACCTGGAGGTCGTGCGGGTGGAGCGACGAGATGGCAGTCTCATCACTGAGGATTGGTCCGGCCAGCCCGAGATCATCAAGCTCTTCGAGGATGTGCGCGCCGGCAAGGCCGCCGGATGGGGGGACCCCGTCTGGAGCCATCCGTTTCAGCAGACTATCATCCCGTTCATCGTCCCCGTGCATCGTGACGGAGACCTCATTGGACTCCTCGTCCCGGCCATTGAGGTCACCGAGCTCTCCCGATACGTCGCCGAGATTTCCTCGCCTGGGCAGAGAGCGTTCATCCTCCACGGCCAGGACGCGGTGCTGGCTCACCCGGCCCTGGCCAACAGATCCCCAACAGGGGCACGCGAGCGCCCATTGCCGCTCCTCACCGAGGTCGACGACAGGGTTCTGCAAGCAATATGGTCGGCTGAGCGACAACCGCTGAACCTGTCTTTGAGGTCGACGGATCAGGGGCATATCGTTCCATTCTCGGCCGATTACTTCATCTACATGTACCGACGGATCGCAGGGTTCGGTGAGAAGCCCTGGATCATTGGCGCCGCTTTGCCTGGTTCAGACGCCGGGCAGGAGGCGGAGCGACTGCAGACGATGGTGCTGACCGGCTTAGGGCTCCTGCTCGTTTCCGTGCTCAGCGCGATCGCGGTCGGTCGGCGCCTCGCCCATCCGATCCGTGATTTCGTTCGCGTGACAGAAGCCGTCCGGACGCTCGAGTTCGACCAAGCCCCCGTTCTCTCACGCAGCCGGATCCGGGAACTCGACACAGCGGGCCAAGCGCTGAACGCCATGGTTGCAGCTCTTCGCTGGTTTGAACTGTACCTGCCCAAACGCCTCGTTCATCGCCTTATCGCGCACGGGCAGGACGATCTCGCCAACGCCTATGAGCGTGATGTTACCGTCATGTTCACGGATCTGAGTGGCTTCACACGAATGGCATCGCGGCTGTCCCCGTCCGAAACGGCAAAGTTCCTGAACTCGCACTTTGCTCTGGTCGGGGCCTGTGTCGAGGCCGAGGGAGGCACGATCGACAAGTACATCGGCGACAGCCTCATGGCGTTCTGGGGTGCACCGGAGGAGCAGCCCGACCACGTGGAACGGGCCTGCCGGGCCGCACGGGCGATCGCCTCCAAGATTCACGCCGACAACCGAGCCCGATTGACAAGCGGCCTTGCCCCTGTCCGGGTGAGGATTGGCATCAGCACGGGCCCTGCTCTCGTGGGCAACATCGGGGCTCCCAGCCGAATCAACTACACGCTCGTCGGAGATGCCGTTAACATCGCGCAACGCCTGGAGCAGGTTGGGAAGGACGTCCAAGACGACAGCGACGTGATCACATTGATCACTGAAGGGGTCTATTCCGGCTTGCTTGAGCCCGGACAGGCCGTGTTCTGGGCCCGACGAGAGGTGCGGGAAAGAGATGGCACGATGGGGATCTACCGACTTACGTGAGTATCACTTTAGCCCTATCGGACCCTAAACGCCCGACATTCAGTAGCAAAGACCACTAAGTGGTGCATCCGGCAGGTAGAGAGGTATAATGGCAGCTCCTTCTGACCCGCTGGCGGAGGTGGCCCATGGTACCGGTCTGCTTACGGGACTTAACCGCTGACGAGCTCGCGACCGTCAAGCGCCTGGTTCACTCCCACACCGCTCCGGCCCAGAGGGTGCAACGCGCCCAGATCATCTGGCGCGCCAGTCGTGGCGAGAGCGCATCAGCCATTGCAGGCCCGCCTGGATCTTGATGGCGAGACCGTGCGCAAGCGCATCCACCGCTTCAATGCGGAAGGACTGGACGCGCTCAAGGACAGATACCGTTCGGGTCGCCGGCCCACCTACACGCCCGAGCAAACTGCCACCGTGATCGCCACCGCGTTGACCAAGCCTCAGACGCTCGGGCTGCCGTTTGCTGCCTGGACGCTGGATCGACTGGCGGCCTATCTGCACGAGCGCAAGGCGATTGCGATGCAGCGCAGCCGGATTGACGAGATCCTGCTCCACGAGGGCTTGCGCTGGTGCAAGCACGAGACTTGGTTCGGCGAGCGGGTCGATCCGGAATTCGCCGAAAAAAGGGGAAGATTGAAACGCTCTACATGGCGCCTCCTGCGGGCAGTTGTGTGATCTGCCTCGACGAAATGGGACCAGTCAGTGCCAAGAGCTATGCAGGTCGGGCGTTGGTGCACACAAAGACACGACCAGCCGAGCGGGCGAAGCAGGAGATCGACTATGGCCGTTGCGCCAAAGGCTACATCTTCGGTGCGTTTTGCCCTGCGACCGGCGAGGCGTTCACGCATCCCTATCCAAGACGGGGCAGTGCACATTGGGTCGACTTCCTCAACCACGTTGAGAGCTGGATCCCGAGCACGACCAAGCGGGTGTACGCGATCTTGGATAACCTGAGTTCCCATCGCACCACCGATGTGCTGCTGTTTGTGCTCGCGCATCCGCGCTGGGAGATGGTGTTCCAGCCCAAATACGCCGCCTATCTCAACCTGATCGAGCCGTGGTGGAAGATCCTGCGCTCGCTGGCGTTAGCCGGTCGGCGCTTCGACACCTGGGACGAGATCACCGAGGCGATCCACCGCTCCACGGTTTATTGGAATGCACACCGTCATCCCTTCGTCTGGGGCAAGCGGCGTCGGCATCGGCCACGTCGCTCACCCGGCATCGCCCTGCTGCCGAGGGCGGCATGACTTCCCGGATACACCACTAAGCAGTAGGTAAGTGCCCGGACGAACTGGGAATTGTTACGCCTGCGATTATGGTACGTTTCGAGGACTCGGTCCGGGAGCGGTTTCGCTGCCGACAGCTACTCAGGAAGACCTGCCTGCCGTGGCATCAGCATTCTCGGACGTGCAGGCCGGATGAGGGTCTTTGCTCCGCCCGGCATCATCGCGCAGGCATTACGACTAATTCGGGCGATTTCCAGAAAGGTGATCACGGCTGGGTCGTCGGTGCTGCAGTAGACCACGACCTGGGTTCCAAGCATCATTGTACGGCTGGAACTGGGCCTGTAGACCACGTGCTCTATGCAATTCCGCGGCGGCCGTACCGAAGTTCCGGAGTTGGCGGAGGCCCATTGATATGCTTTCGCTATTATAAATCAAAAAACAATATATTGGATCAAGGTCAACCGGGCGCCTATCTCTTGGCATGTCTTCGGACAGAATGGATCAACGCCCATGACCGCCAGCACACTCTCAGCCAACAACAAGGACGCCGACCTAGCGGCGAATGAGAGCACGATCAGCCCGAGCGCTATCGCCCTCTCGAAGCTCTACGGCCGGACGGAGATGTTCACCTTTCATCCGAGCTTCACCTCGACCGCCGTCCATAAAACTGAGTCTGACGGCGTCACGCGCCAGACGGGGTCGCCAGAACGCGATCATCTGACCCTTGCCCAGTGGGGCTGAAACGATGCTCCAGCAGAGAAACAAAGCCATGCGCAAAATGCAAAGCGTTTCCCTTGTCAGCCGGTACACCGTGCTCGGCTGCGTCCTCCTGACGGGCGCACTCGCCTTCGTTCCCATTCCGCAGCCCGCGAGCCTGGCCCTGGCCGTGGCCTTCGGCCTGCTGTCCCTGCTGGGCCTCTACGACATGATCCAAGCCAAGCATGCCCTCCAGCCCTGTCGCTTTTCGTACGGGCGAACGGGGTTCCACTCCGCGAAGTCATGCCCCACTCGAACTCTTGAACGTTCAAGATTCCACGCACAACCGCGGCAGGAGATCGCCTGAGACATACAAGTATCAGCGACGCCACGGCGCCATCCAGATAAGGATATACGCAATGATGCGAAGAATTCTTCCCACTCTCTTCATGAGCGCGCTCGGCGCTCTCGCGGGATTGGTCGCGGTGCAGAGTGCGCACGCCCAGGAGCCGCCTCTCCCGGTCAGGCCGGCGCTCAGCGAGGACGCCGACGCCGCCCTCGCGGCGCTGAACAAGACGCTCTCGGCTCCGGAACTCTCATTTGCGGCCAGAACCTCCAGGGTTTACCTGGGCGAATCCGGACAGCCGCTTCACATCTTCCATACGATGAAGGTTCTCGTCCGCCGTCCTGACCGGCTCAAAATCCAGGTGACCGGCGATGACGGATCCAACGATCTGGTCTACGACGGCAAGACGGTTTCCCTCTTCTCGCCCGACCGCAAGGTGTACTCGGTGATGGCCGCGCCGGGCGGCATCCCAGCAGCGCTCAATGAGGTGCTAAACAAGCTCAACATCGATTTTCCGCTGGTCAACTTCTTTGGCGTATCACCGGAGCAATCGCTCCTGCGCAAGGTGGTCGCCGGCTGGCAGGTCGGAACGGCCACCATTGACGGTGTCGAGTGCCGGCATCTGTTTTTTCAGCAGATGGCCGGCACCGAGATGGAATTGTGGGTCGAGAACAATCACGCGGCCATCCCGCGTCGGTTGATCGTCACCTATCGCTTGCTCCCCGGCCAGCCGCGTTTCGTTGCCGAATTCACCAACTGGGACAGCCAGGGCCGTTTCGCCAACGCCGAGTTCGCCTTCCAGCCGCCTGCTGATGCGAAACAGGTCGAGTTGCCTCCGGCCGCTGCGCCGGGCCAGCAAAGGAATCAGTGATGAAGCATTTGATCCGGATTTTCGCAGGCCTTCTCGCCGCAACCGCAGCGACGAATATGGCCATTGCCCAACCCGCTCTGCCCCAGTTGCCTGGTCCGCCCTCGGGCGGCTTGCCGCGCCCGCCGTCGGGTGGCCCACCGATGAGAGGCAATCTGCCGAGTGCACCGAACGGCGGCGCAATCCGCGGTCCTGTCGGATCGGGGAACGTGGTGGCCCCCGTCCGTGGCGGGAATGTCGCGGCGCAAGGCCCCGTGGATTCCGGCAACGTGGTCGGCTCCGGGAACGTCACAGTCAACCGGGGCGGCGATGTCCATGCCGGTGCGTTCTATGGCGGCCGGTACGGATCCTACGGGAGCGGCTACTACAATCCCTACTGGGCCTATGCGACGGGCGCCGCCACCGGCGCCGCGGCCGCATCGAGTGCGAACAGCTACAATAACAACTCCTACAATAGTGGCAGCGGGTACTATAGCAACGGGAGCAGCTACTACAGTAACGATCAAGGGTACGCGAGCAGTGGGAGCCGATCCTCTGGCGGACGCACAAGGTCGGGCACCTCTCAACAGCGCTCGTCGTCCGCCAGTGATAACTGCCGCTAAAATACGGCATTCGGCAGTGATCCCCGATCAGGCGGAGACCATCTGCTGCGCTGAGCGGGACCTCCTTGCAGTTAGGACAGGGGCCGTGCTGTTGAGACCGAGGGTCGTGTCCTGTCCAATCGCGCCGGCGGCCCTCGCCAGGGCACGAACCCCTCTCCTCGACCGATCCTCTTCCGAGACATTGAACCAGGGACGAGTAGATGATTAACGACACGACCCAATCCCCGACGTCGTTGCCTCGGACCGATGCCCGGGCGCGAAGCAATGTGCCTCCGCTTCCCTATTCGGTCCAGGAGCATCTCGGCCGGGAGTTGCGGGCAGAATACTTCCAGCGAGGGGACAGGCCTCGATACCTGGGCGACCCGGCTCTGCCGCTCGAGTTCGATCCCTCCTCTACCGTCTGGAGCAGGTGGAACGGGCCTCCCGACTCGCTCGGATCCGGGAGCAGGGCGCGCTGGCCGTGGCGGAGGCTCTCTCAGACCTGATCCAATAGGGAGAGTCGGTTGCGCACGACACTCGTGGATGAGGGAGAGCAGCTGCGCCCATGCCTGCCCTCCAGGATCCCGGACAGCCAGCGATCAGAGCCCTCTTGAGTTCCCATGCGTCCAAGAAGAAAGCATCCGGCATCCTATTGGGGAGATAAGGGCCGAACGTGGCATCTCTATCGACCATGCCGCCGTGCATCGCTGGGTGATCCGGTACTCCCCCGAACGGCTGGAGCGCCTCAATTCACGCAAGCGAGCTGCGCATGCGAGGCCGGCGGTCCGGCCACCGTTCGCATCCTGCCCCACGTCCCGGCTGGGATGTGTGGCAGGATGATGTCGTCTGATGGGGTGCACCCGCGCATCGATGAGCCGAGTGCGCCGTCTCCATTGAAACGTCTGGCCTGCGAGAGCCCATCATGCGGCTCTCATGCCGATCGCGAAGACGACCTCATCAGAACCGAACTGCTTAATGACAGCGCCCGCGGCGGCTGCGGCCGTAGCTGCCAAGCTCACATCACCTCCTCGACGATCCAGACGAAGCACTGGAGCCGATGCAGATCCATTGATATGAATTGGATATTGTAGGTCAAATAACAATATATTGGACCCTGTTAACGTGGCGCTTATCTCTCTTCATGCTGTGGCACAGCAAAGGAGGTAGTGATGAAGCATCTGGTCCGGGTTCTCGCGGGTCTTCTTGCCGTAACCGCAGCGACCGATATGGCCGTTGCCTTTCCAGGGCCGCCGATGGGCGGCCCCCCAATAGGCGGCTTGCCGCGTCCGCCGATGGCCGGCCCCGCGGGCGGCTTTCCACGTCCACCGATGGCTGGTCCAGTGATGAGAGGTCGTCCACCCGGCCCACCGAGCGGCGGCGCCATACGTGGCCCTGTCGGACCGGGAAGGGTCGCGGCCCCCATTCGTGGCCGGAATTTCGGGCCGCCTGGTCGTGTCGGTTCCAGGAACCACATGGCCCCTGTTCGGGGCGGGAATATCGCGGCACATGGCTCCGTAGGCTCCGGGAATGTCGTGGCGCCTGTTCGTGGCGGGAATGTCACGGCGCACGGTCCTGTGCGCTCTGGGAATGTGGTCGGTTCCGGCAACGTCACCATCAACCGGGGCGGTGACGTTGCCGGCGCGTATTATCGTGGCGGGTCCGGATTCTACAGTGGTCGGTACGGATCCTATGGGAGCGGCTACTATTATCCCTATTACTGGGGGGCGTATGCGGCGGGTGTCACAACTGGAGCTGCGGCCGCATCGAGCCCGAACAGCTACTATAACGACTACTATAATCGCGGAAGCGGGTACTACAGCAGCGGAAACAGCTACTATAATAGCGAGAGCGGATACTACGATAACGGCAGCAGCTATTACAGCAGCGGGAGCGACTCCTCTGGTGGAGGCGCGAGCTCGGGGAACTCTCATCAGCGCTCCTCGTCCTCAACTGACAGATGCCGCTAACAAAACAGGACAATGATGCGGTCTTCAGTTGCAAACGCCACCAAGTTGCTGGTAAGCGCCTGGCCGAATGAGACACTTCCCCGCTTCCTGGAAATTCCGTGCTACTCTCCGCCCATTCTCTATGGCTTGAAGGCGTCACGCAATCTTGCATCGCTGCTCAACCGCGCATGAAGGCGAGGTGCAAATTGGCGGCCCATGAATGTTTGCATCTCCGGAAGAAGACCGGCCGATACTGTGTTCAACTTGCTGGCGAGACGAGACCCGACGGGCGTGCGATAGAAATCATACAAGGCGCCGATCTCTTCTTCCGTGAACTGACGTTTATAATAGTCTTTGATGAAGGTTAACATTGCTGGTTTGATCTGGACAAATTCATCGTCTATAAGCCGCGAGATGTAATCGGAAATTTCCGGTGATATTTTATTTGATGACTTCTGGATCTGATTGAGCAATTTAGGCTTCATGACGTGATACCCAATGTCCAAGCCCTGTTTAAGCTCGGGCACATCGAAGATATAGTTGATTTTTTCGTCGATATAAGTGACTGGCTGCGCTTGTGCGGCCAGTGGCAACCCAAGAACACCCCAAAGACCTAACCAGCGTGCGAGTTCAAGCGTGAGGCTCTCCGCAGGATTTTCACTATGACAGGTGTGATAGTGAACCATCGGGTTGTCGCCTTGGCCGCATACCTGCACCCATTCGCGTCGGGTAGGGTCCATGGACAACGACGCTCTCTTACGACGTTACTTTGGGGAGCAGTACCCTTCTCCATCAGCTGTTCGCCCTGGAGAATGACGCAGACACCAAAATCCCAGCTGTATTTAGCCATAGCGGGGCTGGCACAGGTCCATTGATATCTTTCTAATATCACTGGGTGAATAACAATATATTGGACTGAGGCCACGTCCGCGCCTATCCCTCTCCATCTCTTCGCACAGGATGGATTGATGCCCATGACCTCCAGCACAATGACCGTCGACGGTAAGGCCGTGGAACTAGCGGTGAAAGAGGGCACCATCGGCCCGAGCGTCATCGATATTTCGAAACTCTACGGTCAGAC
>NZ_QDAH01000071.1 GCF_003075415.1 Microvirga sp. KLBC 81 | reverse complement strand
GAACCGGCCCAGCGGAGCGGCATCATGCCTCGAGCAAAGCTCGATCCGCTGCTCACATGACATCCGGGCTCAACCGGAACTTTGTCTTTGGCGTCATGCCCGGCTTCTAGGAGAAAGCCTATCAAAGTGCATGTAGGGCGACGAAATCAACGATTGAAACTTCGACACCGAACACCTTACATGTACGACAAATGAGTACGCGCTGGAAACGTACCCTAGCCGTTTTTGGCTCATTCGCTGTCATTGTGGTTAATGAGGCGCAAGGCACAGAACTGAACCAATGATTGCCGCGGTTCCTCAATCAGCACGGAGACAGCCGGCCCTTCAGCATATCGTGCCACTCACCGGGAGCGCGCACCTTTATTGCCTTCCCATCATGGGACTTGATCAGAGCTAGGTGGACGAACGCGCCTCTCCGGAATGCGATCGTTGCCGCAAAACCAACGCCCCTTCCGGACAGGAACTGGAAAAGAGGCCTATTTTCCTCTACACACCAAGACTTGAGGATGGTGGGCCCGGCAGGACTCGAACCTGCAACCAGACCGTTATGAGCGGCCGGCTCTAACCATTGAGCTACAGGCCCTTCCAAGGAAGGTAAGGAAATCATCTAACCGAGGGAAGGCCGTTCGTCACCCCCCTGTTTAGCCGAAGACGCCCTCGCCTGCCCTTCAAGACGCCCTTCACGCCGTCGTGTGCAGCGGAACAGGGCTTCCCGCCCTATACCCTCGGCGAACCCTCAGGCCGCCCTCCCGTTGACGGAGGGGCATCATCGGACATCGAAGGAGTCACGCGGTGGGATTGCTTGTGGATGGGGTCTGGCAGGACCGGTGGTATGACACCAAGAGCACCGGCGGGCGCTTCGTGCGAAGCTCCGCCCCCTTCCGGAGCTGGGTCACGGCGGACGGTTCGCCGGGTCCCACGGGTGAAGGCGGCTTCAAGGCTGACGCCAGACGCTATCATCTTTATGTGTCGCTCGCCTGCCCCTGGGCGCATCGCACTCTCATCATGCGCAGGCTCAAAGGTCTGGAGGAGATGATCAGCCTCTCCGTCGTGCATTGGCGCATGCTGGAGCACGGCTGGACGTTTGAGGAGGGACCGGGCGTCATTCCTGACCCGCTCCATGGGGCGCAATATCTGTACCAGGTCTACACGGCAGCAGAGCCGACCTATACCGGCCGCGTGACGGTGCCCGTGCTTTGGGACAAGGAAAAGGGCAGCATCGTCAGCAACGAATCCGCCGAGATCATCCGCATGTTCAATTCCGCGTTCGACGGGATCGGCGCGCAGCCCGGCGATTATTACCCGGAGCACCTGCGCGACGAGATCGATGCGTTGAACGCACGTATCTACGACAATGTGAACAATGGCGTGTACAAGGCGGGCTTCGCCACCACGCAGCACGCTTATGAGGAAGCGATCCATCCGCTGTTCGAAACGTTGGATGTTCTCGACGAGCGGCTTGCCTTGCAGCGCTATCTTTGCGGCGACAGGCTCACCGAAGCCGACATTCGATTGTTCACGACGCTCGTGCGCTTCGATCCCGTTTACGTGGGACACTTCAAATGCAATCTGCGCCGGATCGGGGACTATCCGAACCTTTCAGGATATTTGCGTGATCTCTATCAAATCGCCGGCATCGCCGAGACGGTGAACATGCAGCACATCAAGGGCCATTATTACGAGAGCCATCGCACCATCAACCCGACAGGCATCGTGCCCCTCGGGCCCATTCTTGATCTGGACGCGCCGCACGGACGCGACCGATTTCAAGGTTTGTAGACTTCGATTTCTTCGTCAAAGCCTTCGACGGCGTGCGCCCCGAGTGGGTGAGGATTGCCCCACAGATGCTCAACGAAAGGCTTCGACATGAGCAACGGCTCGCCGAGGCGCTTGTTGAGGTCAGCGATGCGGCTTGCGAGATTCACGTCTCGCCCGATCACCGTGAAATCGAGCCGCTGACCGGAGCCCACATTGCCATAGGCTGCATCACCGTGATGCAGGGCAAATCCCACATTGACCCGCACCGGAAAGCGCCCTTCGTTGTTTGCAGCCTCGATGCGCCGCAGCGCCTTGGTGGCCGCGGTCAGAGCCGATTGCGCAGCGCCGCCGGTGTCGTCGCCACGATCACGCATGATGGCGAGCAATCCATCGCCCAGGTACTTCAGCACCTCGCCGCCTTCATCCTCGATGGGAGGAACAAGGCAGTCGAAGTAATTGTTCAGGAGATCCACAGCGCTCTCGGGGCTGAGCGTTGACGAGATGCGGGTGTATTCGCGCATATCGGCGAACAAGATCGCGGAGCGGATGCGCGTCACCTGCCCGCGCTGAATGGCGCCCGAGAGAATGGCCTTGTGCGGATCGTCCCCCACATAGATACGCAGCACCTCGTCAAGCCGGTTGCTGGTGGCACGCAGTTCCGTGACAAGCGCGAAGGACGGCATGACGAGACGCAGGATCATGAGGTCCTGTTGACTGAATCCCTGAGGCGAACGCGTCGCCAGGGAAATCGCGTTCTCGGCACCGTTCGTGAAGCGGATGGGGATGACGAGATAATGGCGGTAACCCGCCTCCTTCAGTTCCGGAATGATCGGGAAGAGATCGTCAGGCGTATCTGCGAGATCGAGAAAAAGCCATTCGCCGGTGCGGTTCACATGGGCGAAGGGGCTCGTCTGATAGATCGCCTCGCGCCGGTCGCCATGCGGAAGATAGCGCACGACGGTCCCCTCCTCCCGGGTCCAGAAACGCCCGATCCCGGCATATTCCGAGTGCAGCGCCTCGATGGCCGAGACCGCCCGGTCGATAGGCACGCCAAGATCGATGAGCCGATGCAGGAACCCGTTCAGAACCTCGTTGGCATCCTCCATCCGGGCCGCCGTGGTCACGAGCCAATCCCGCAGAGCGATGACCTGCGGCAGGATTTCCGCGTCCAGGCTGCGGGCCAGGGACAACAGATCGTTCGGAATGGCTGCCAGAGGTGAGGATGACATCATAGGGCCAAGGTGTGTTGTCTCCATCCTTCCTTCAAGGCATGGGGAGGCGCGACTTGAGAAAAGATGCTATGCGCCTCAAAAGCGCAATCATTTTGACAGAGCGCCCATCGACGTCATAGAGCCGGACCATGCCAACAATCGACACGCTTTTCGTCACCAAGATCTATCGGGCCGAATTGACCGGGGTGAAGGCCGAGCGCCGCAACGCGGAGCTTGAGGCCGCCTGTCTCTCCATCGCCGAGGACGACGAGGCCGGGCAGCGCTGGTGCGCCAAGAACGGCTATCCGGGCTACACGTCCTATGCCTCGCTCAATGACCTGCCCTGGCGGGTGCCGGTGTTCGGGGATCTCCTGAAGGAGATCGACAGGCACGTGGCGGCTTTTGCCAAGGCGCTGGAATACGACCTTCAGGGTCGCAAGCTCGTGATGGACAGCCTGTGGATCAACATCCTGCCGCCCGGCGGCATCCACACCTCGCACATCCACCCGCACTCGGTGATCAGCGGCACCTATTACGTGACGATCCCCGAGGGTGCGAGCGCGCTCAAGCTCGAGGACCCGCGCCTCGGCTTCATGATGGCCGCCCCGCCGCGCAAGGCGAAGGCGAAGCCTGAGAACCGGCAGTTTGCTTATATGAAGCCTGCCCCCGGGACGGTGCTGCTCTGGGAAAGCTGGCTGCGCCATGAAGTGCCGCTGAACGAAGCGGACAGCGAGCGCATCAGCGTGAGCTTCAACTACGCCTGGCAGTAGGACTTAAGGGTCCGAGCAAGACCGATTTCACCCCGCACTCATTATATCCTGACCCGCTTCGTCATGGCCGGGCTTGTTCCGGCCATCCCGATCCGAAAACGCGGCACTTCACGCAATCGGGATCACCGGCACAAGGCCGGTGATGACGAATGGAGGTTTTCTCGATAAGGCAGCATGCCCCTCACACCTCCGCCCACATCCGGAACAGGTTGGCGCTGCTCTTTGCGAGCAGGTCGAATTCCGGCGTCTTGCCGTGTTGCGCAAAGAGATTGCGTCGCGCATTCTCGAGATCGAAGAGCAGCTCCCGCTTCGCGCTGTCGCGCACATAGCTCTGTGCCCAGCCGACCGCGACGAGACGCTCGCCGCGCGTGACGGGCGCGACCCGATGCAGCGTCGTGGAATCGTAAGCCACGAGGTGGCCTGCCGGGAGCTTGATCTCCTCCTCGCCCGAGACGGATTCGATGACGAGTTCGCCGCCGTCGTAAGATTCGGGATCGGCGAGGAAGAGCGTGAAGGACACGTCCGTGCGCACGCCGTTCATCAGCGGATTGTCCACATGGGAGCCGTATTGCTTGCCTTCCGCATAGCGGCTGAAGAGCAGCGGCGTCAGCGCCTTGGGCCGCGCAGCGAGATTGAACACTTCGTTCGCCTGAATGGCATTCGTCACCCGCTCGCGCAGGAGCGTGAGGGCCGCCCCTTCGCGTGCCTGCTCGTTGTCCTTCACGAGCTTGGCGCTCCATCCCGCCGTCGCGCGCCCGTCCTCGAAGCGCATGGAGCCGAGCATTGTGCGGATCTCTTCGATCTCGTTCGGGGGCAGGATATCCGCAATGGTGATGAGCATGGATTTGAGCCTTCAGACTTGCCTTCCGCCCTCATAGGATGTAGCTAAGTAATTGTAAATACTGGCAGTTTTTAGCCTTTCTAAACTATCAGCCGGTAGCCTTGACCTGCCGGAAGGGGATCATGATGAAAAAGAAGATTTGGGCGGGCCTGAGCACCGCCGTTCTGGTTGCGGCTCCGGTTGCCTCGCAGGCGGCCAATGTAGCGGCCTATCCTCAGGCTGCCGCCGAGACCAAGGCGGACCAGAAGCTGCTGCAGCTCGCCCAGGCGCATCAGGGCCATGGCCCACCGGCCAAGCCTGCCGCATCGATGGGCGGCGAAGGAGATGAAGGCGGCACTTCCGGCGAGAATCTGGCCCCTCAGCTCCATCTCTATCGCGGCATCGAGATGATCCGCGGCCACCTGCTCGTCGGCAACGAGCTGATCGAAGCCGGCCGCTGGGCCGACGCCCTGCCCCATTTCCTGCACCCGGAAGAGGAGATCTATGCCGGCCTGCGCGAGGACCTGAAGACCTTCAACGTCGCCCCCTTCCAGGCGGCCCTGAAGTCGCTCTCGCAGACCGTGAAGGCGAAGAATAAGGACGCCTACACCCGCGCCCGTGCAGCACTGGACGAACGCCTCGCCGCTGCCGAGACCGCCGTGCGCGCGAAGCAAACGAACGGCACGTACTTCACACTGGAGACGGTGCTCGAAGTGCTGCAGCAGGCCGCCGACGAATATGGCGAGGCCATCGAGAAGAACCGCATCGCCAACGTGGTGGAATACCAGGATGCGCGCGGCTTCGTGTTCGAGGCGGATCGCCTCGTCGGCACGGTGATGCAGGACGCTTCCACGAAGAATGCCGATGCAGCGAAGGCGCTCAAGGCCAGCCTGGACGAGCTGAAGGCCGTGTTCCCGGCCGTGACGCCGCCGAAGCAGCCGGTCAAGGATGCAGGCGACTTCCTGAGCACCATCGCCAAGTTCGAACTGCAGCTCGGAAACTTCCGCTGACATCATGACGCGCGAAAGCCTGATCCATCTGAGGCGGGTTTTGCCCGTTCTGATGATCGCCATGCTCGCCGGGGGTGCAGCGGAGAAATCCTCCGTTCCCGATTTCGAGCATTGGCGCAAGGCCTTCGCGCGTCCCGACCACACGCCTGAGCCTGCCGACAATCCCACAACACCTGAAAAGGTGAAGCTGGGCGCGGCTTTGTTCGAAGACACGCGCTTGTCGGGCCCAGGCAACGTGTCGTGCTCCAGCTGCCATCAGGCGGATTTGTCGTTCTCCGACGGGGTCGATCGTCACACGGGTCTCGACGGCAAGCCTCTCGACCGGCGCACGCCCCCGCTCTGGAACATGGCCTGGGGTCTCTCCTGGTTCTGGGATGGCCGCGCCGGAAGCATCGAGGCACAGGCTGCAGGCCCCATCGAGAACAAGCGCGAGATGGCGGGCGATCTCGAGAGCGCGATCAAGACGCTCGCCGCCGATCCGCTGATGCAGAAATCTTTCGCGGCAGCCTTCCCTGAAGACCCTTCCGTCACGCGCGTCAATCTCACGAAAGCACTCGCCGCTTTTGAGCGCACGCTCGTCTCACCCGAAACGCGCTTCGATCAATGGGTGAAGGGCGATGACAAAGCTCTTGATGCAGATGAGGTTGCAGGCCTCTCGCTCTTCGTCGGTAAGGCGGGTTGCGTCGGCTGCCATCAGGGCTGGCGCTTCACGGATGAAGCCTTTCACGACATCGGGCTGACGAGCGACGACAAGGGACGCGGGCCGATCCTCGGCGTGAGCGCGGCGGATCACGCCTTCAAGACGCCGAGCCTGCGTGAGCGTGTATGGACCGCGCCCTACATGCATGATGGCTCGCTCGCGACCCTCGAAGATGTGGTGGATCATTATGCGAAAGGCATCGCGAAGCGCCCGACCCTCTCCGCCGATCTGCCGCAACCTATCGAGTTGTCCGGGAAGGAGCGCGCACAACTCGTCGCTTTCCTGAACACGCTGTCCAGCAACGATCCGCCGCGTCCTGCGAGCCTGCCGCCCAAGACGATCGCCTGGGGTGCGCCGGTGCAGGCTGTTTCGACCACCACGGTGAGCCAGAAGGACCGGCGTTTCTCGCCGGGCGCCATCATGCTCAAAGTGGGTGAAGCACTGCGCATCCTCAACGACGACACGCGGACGCATAATGTACACGTCGACAGCGCCAATATGAGCTTCAACTCGGATGGACAGAACCCAGGCGATACGGTGACTCTCGGCTTCGACCAGCCGGGCCATTACGACATCATCTGCGGCATCCACCCGGAGATGCGCCTGCGCGTGGATGTGGCCACAGATACCGCTCGCTAACTTCTAAAAATCAACGCCTCTTTTCCGGCGGCATGGGTTCGCGATCTGCGGTAAAAGAACGCCATGCTCCGTGATGACGATACTCTCTATGCCGCCCTGGTCGCCCGTGATCCTTCTTATGAAGGGTTCGCCTGTGTGGGCGTGAAGACCACCGGCATCTTCTGCCGCCTCACCTGCCCGGCCCGCAAGCCGAAGCGCAGTAATGTGGTGTTCTTCGGAAGCTGCGAGTCAGCTCAAGAGGCAGGCTTCCGCCCCTGCCTGCGCTGCAGGCCCCTCGATCGGCAGCGGCCCACGAGTGGCGCAGTCGAAACCTTACGCGAAAAAATCAAAGCCGAGCCCGGGCGGAGATGGAGCACCGAGGATCTCAAAAACCTCGGGTATGATCCCTCCACGGTCCGCCGCGCCTTTCAGCGCGAATACGGTGTGACCTTCACCCAATATGCGCGGTCCCACCGCCTGGGGCTTGCCGTCAATCGATTGCAGCAGGGAGGCTCCGTGATGGATGCGCAGCTGGATGCCGGATACGAATCCGGAAGTGGTTTCCGGGACGCAGTCACCAGACTGATCGGAGATGCGCCGGCTCGAGCCACAGGGCGGACTATTCTGACGGCTCAATGGCTCGACACACCTATTGGCGCCATGTTGGCCATCGTGGACGATACGGGTGTGCAACTGCTCGAATTCGCCGACCGCACGGCGCTCCCGACCGAGATCAACCGGCTGCGAACGCGCGTCGGCCCGATCTGCTTCGGAAACAGCCCTGTGCTTGAAGAACTGGCGCGTCAGGTCGAGACGTATTTTTCCGGCCGGTCGCTCACTTTCGACATACCGGTCGTGCAGCGGGGGAGCTCCTTCGAGGCGACGGTGTGGGAGGCCTTACGGCAAATCCCTCTCGGCAGCACGCGCAGCTATGGCGAGATCGCCTGCTCCATCGGACGCCCCGAAGCGCCGCGCGCCGTCGCGCGGGCCAACGGAGCCAATCAGGTGGCCATCATCGTCCCCTGCCATCGCGTGATCGGCGCTGATGGATCACTGACCGGCTATGGCGGAAAGCTCTGGCGCAAGAAGTGGCTGCTCGAGCATGAGCGGCGCATGGCCGGACAGGCCATGCGCCATTCACAAAACTCGGCGCAAACGCAGCTCGCTCTGTAGAGAGCGCCTTGAATGCTTACGCCCGTGCCTTCTCGATCTTCGGCAGGAAATAGGTGAGAAGGCCGATGGCCGGCAGGAATGACACGATCTTGTAGACCGTCTCGATGCTCGTCATGTCGGCGAGCTGGCCCAGCACTGCAGCGCCCAAGCCGCCCATGCCGAAGGAGAGACCGAAGAACAGGCCCGCAATGGTGCCGACGCGCCCGGGCACCAGCTCCGTCGCATAGACGAGGATGGCCGAGAAGGCGGAAGCCAGCACGAGGCCGATGATCACGCTGAGCACCGTCGTCCAGAACAGGCTGGCGTAAGGCAGCATCAGCGTGAACGGCAGCACACCGAGGATCGAGATCCAGATCACGTAGCGCCGCCCGATCCTGTCGCCGATGGGCCCGCCGATCACCGTGCCGGCGGCGACGGCTCCGAGGAACACGAAGAGATAGATCTGCGCCTCCTGCACCGACACCTGGAACTTGGAGATGAGATAGAAGGTGAAGTAGCTGGAGATGCTGGCAGTGTAAAAATTCTTCGAGAACACGAGCAGCATCAGGATCGCGATCGATACGCCGATGCGCTTCTTCGACAGGGTCGAGGACGTCGCGGCAGCGCGCGGCTTGGCCTTGAGATCCGCGAGCTTGGCCCGATACCAGCGCCCCACATTGAACAGGATGATCATGGCGAGCAGCGCCACGGCGGAGAACCAGGCGATGCTTGACTGTCCGAACGGCACGACGATGAAGGCCGCAAGCAGCGGCCCGAGGGCGGAGCCTGCATTGCCGCCCACCTGGAACACGGACTGTGCAAGACCATGCCGCCCGCCGGAGGCCATGCGGGCGACGCGGGAGGATTCCGGATGGAAGACGGAGGAGCCCATGCCCACCAGCGCCGCACCGACAAGCAGAAGCGGATAGGAACCCGCCTGCGAGAGCGTGAGCAGGCCGCCGAGCGTGAAGCCCATGCCTAAGACCAGGGAGAAGGGCTGCGGCTTCTTGTCGGTATAGGTGCCGACCAGGGGCTGCAGCAGGGAGGCGGTGAGCTGGAAGGTGAGCGTCAACAGGCCGATCTGGCCGAAATCGAGATGGAAGTTCGCCTTGAGGATCGGATAGATCGCCGGCAGCAGGGATTGGATCAGGTCGTTCAGGAGGTGAGAGACGCTGATTGCCGCAAGGATCGGGACGGCGACACGCTCAACGGACACACGAGCGGGAGCGGCGGCAAAGGCGGGCGATTTGGTATCCATGGCGTTCTTGGGTTATCAGGGCCAAGCTCCGCCCGGCCTGCTTATGGCGTTTCCAAGCCGACTATATACGAGATTGTTCCTTCAAAGCTCATCTGATCCTGCAAGGCAGGGTTGTTGTCCCCGCATCAGGCCTCAGTCTTTATCCTTCTCGTCCCATTCATAGATCCGCTCGGGCCCGTCCGCATATTGTTCAATTTCCTCCTCGACCTCGTGGAAGGTAATCTTGACCAGGGGAATGACGCTCTCGTCGCCCTGCGTGCTCCGCTCGAAGCGCAGCACATCGTAATAGACGCAGCGCGAGCGGCCCGGATAGGAGCGGCAGACTGCGGGGCGCCCATGATAGATCGAGCAGCCACGAGTCTTCTGGTCGAGAAACATGCAGGTGCGCTCGAAGATTTTGTCCTTCACCCGCTTGAGCACGCGCTCGCCCTCGAAATCCACGGTGTAGCGTTCTCGGGCCTCCTCGAAGGACACCCCGAAATGCTTTGCCAGCCGCGTGATATCGCGCTTCGTGACCACCACGCGCTCGTAGATCGAGCAGCAGAAAGCCGGGCACTTGTTGCAGTCGAAATGGACGCGGGGCTGATCGTCCTTGATCACGCGCTCGGACATGGCGGCTCCTGCGATGTACCAGGCCTTGGGATCGATGAGTGACCGTATCTATAGGAGCCTTCTGGTGAATCCAGCACCTTTCACATCATCCACGTCATCAATCATCACCACTCCTGCGGCAAAGCCCAAATGGCGTGCAGATTGACCATACCGCCAAGATTGAGAGCGGTTCGAGAAGAAAATAAGCCGCCACAAGTTCTTCCAAATTCAACCTTAGGCAATGCTCCGATGAAGGGAGCGCGGATGAACCGGCCCCGAAAAGATAAACATAAGGGGCATTCTTCATGTCACAGGCCACGGCTTACGAGCAGCTCATGCTCGAACTGGTGAATGCGGCGCGGGCCAGGGTCGGCGCTCAGCCTCTCGCCTTCAACGGGTACCTGAACAGCTCCGCCGATTCCCACACCGACTGGATGATCGCGACCGACACGTTCTCCCATACGGGCGTGAACGGCTCGGCTCCGACGACGCGCATGAAGAGCGCGGGCTACGTCTTCAGCGGCTCCTGGGCATCGGCTGAAAACATCGCGTGGGCGAGCACCCGTTCTCCTGCGGGGTACCAGGACGAGGTCCAGCTCCTGCACGCCAACCTCATGAACAGCGCAGGCCACAAGGCCAACATCCTCAACGGCTCATTCCGCGAGATCGGGATCGGCTTCAACACCGGCGCTTATCAAGGTTGGGACGCAGCCTTCGTCACCCAGAACTTCGCGCGCTCCGGCTCGAAGATCTTCCTCACCGGCGTCACCATGGACGACAAGGATGGCGACCGCTTCTACGACATCGGCGAAGCCCTGGGCGGCGTGACGATCACCGCCGTGAGCTCCACGGGGGCGCGTTACACCACCACGTCGCAGAGTGTCGGCGGCTACAGCCTGGCTCTGACGGCGGGCACCTACAAGGTCACGTTCTCCGGGGGCGGCATCGTCTCGACCACGAAGCAGCTGACCGTCGGCACCAGCAACGTGAAGCTCGATCTCATCGACCCTGCCTTGGTGAAGATGATCAGTGGCACATCAAGCGCAAACACTCTCATCGGCACGACCGGCACCGATCTCATCAAGGGTTACGCGGGAGCCGACAAGCTCTATGGCCGGGCTGGCAACGACACGCTCTACGGCGACAGCGAGAACGATGTGCTCTACGGTGAAAGCGGCAGGGACACCCTCAGCGGCGGTGCCGGCAACGACATCCTCAGCGGCGGTGCCGAGGGAGATGTCTTCCGCTTCCAGGGACAATGGGGCACGGACAAGATCACCGCTTTCGAGGATGGCCTGGATCGCATAGACCTGCGCGGCAATTCGCTCGGCTTCAGCGCCCTTTCCATCACGCAGGGCAACGCGGACAGCGACGGTCTCGCGGATGATGTGTTCATCAAAGCAAATGGGCAGACGATCATGCTTGTGAACACACAGAAGGCCCTCATCAGCACTTCGGATTTCTTGTTCTGACGCATGAAAAAGGCGGGCCTGGAGCCCGCCTTCTTCGTTGAAGGGACTCAACCTTTACTCGGCAGCCACGAGCACCTGCTCTCCTTGAGCTGCAGGCACGCCGACCGTGCCGTCATAAACGGCCTGATCGAGAATGCGCTCTTCCTTCGCCACGATCACAGGCACAAGGATCTGGCCGGTGACATTGGTCATGGTGCGCATCATGTCGACCACGCGGTCGATGGCGACGATGTAGCCGATACCTTCGAGAGGCAGTCCTGCTGTGCTCAAGGTCAGCGTGAGCATCACGATGGATGTGCCGGGGACGCCTGCCGTGCCGAGCGAGCCGAGAACAGCGGTCAAGCCGATGAGCACATATTGCGTCAGCGACAGATCGAGGCCGAAATACTGGGCAATGAAGATCGAGGCGATGGCGGGATAGATCGCACCGCAGCCGTCCATCTTCACATTAGCACCCAGAGGCACGGCAAAGCTCGCGTAGCTCTGCGGCACACCCAGTTTCTCCACGGCAACGCGCAGGCTCATCGGCAGCGTGGCCAGGCTCGACGAGGTTGCGAATGCCATCTGCTGTGCAGGCAACGCACCCTTGAAGAAACGGCCGACCTTGAGACCATGCAGCTTCAGCAGGCCTCCATAGACCACGACGATGTGGAACAGGCAGGCGAGATACATGGCTGCGATGAACTTGGCCAAGGGCAGCAGCGAGGAGATGCCGTACTTGCCGACGACCCAGGCAATCAGACCGAACGTGCCGATCGGCGTGAGCTGCAGGACCCAGCGCGTGATGCGAAAGACCAGCATCGCGCCCTGATCGACTACGTTGCGAATGGCGGCCGTCTTGTCTCCAAGCGACACGAGAGCCGCACCGACGATTCCTGAGAAGAAGAGGACCTGGAGCACATTCGTGTCGGCCATGGCCTTGATCGGGTTGGTCGGAACGATGCCGATCAGCACCTCGAGCGGCGTCGGGATCGTGCGCGGCTTCACCTCGCCGAGCGGCAGGTTCGACAAGCCGACGCCCGGATCGATGAGATGGCCGAACGCAATACCCACGACAACCGCAATGGCCGAGGTCGCGATGAACCAGAAGAGCGTACGCAGGCCCAGGCGCGCCACATTGCCCGCTTCCGCGAGCTTCGCGACGCTGGAGGTGATGGTGAAGAACACGAGCGGGATCACGATCATCCGCACGAGGTTCAGGTAGATATCGCCCAGCGGCTTGAACCAGACGGCCGCCTGCTCTCCCGCCAGGATGCCGGCCAGGATACCAAGGGCAAAGCCCACAGCGACCCTTTGCCAAAGGGGTCGCCTAAACCACGAACTAATCATGTAGATAATGTCCTATTTACGAGTTTGAAGCGCAAATAGTCGATGGCCCCACAAAGCACAATTGTCGCAGGTGCAGGGCCGTCGTGGCGTGATTGCATGGGCGCAGCGCAGGGTGGCCCTCACAATGATGTGTGGCAGGCAGCTATGCCGGAACGCTTCCCCATACTCCATCTTATTCGCGGGCATGGATGCACATGATCTCGCATGACACCTTCTCTGTTCCTCTTCCCTCTCAGATTGTCCCTGATCCTGACTCTCCTGATGGCGCAGACCCTCTGCGCTTCGGCGCAACCTTTTCCCCCATCTCAATCGCGAGCACCGGAGGCGCAGCTTCTGAATGAGAGCATCGAGCGCGCCAGGAGCCTCGAAAACCTTCGCTCTTTGATCGTTTCTCAAGAGGGGCGGATCGTGGTCGAGAAAGCCTTCAAGGGCTCCAGCCTAGAGCGGCCGACCAACATCAAATCCGCGTCCAAGACCGTTCTGTCTGCTCTCGTAGGCATCGCCATCGAGCGTGGCGTTCTCAAAGGCGTCGACCAGCCCGTTGCGGAGATCCTGGATCGGAGCATTCCGCAGAATGCCGATGAACGCGTGAGGCAGATCACGATCGGCCATCTCCTGTCCATGCGGGCAGGACTGGAGCGAACCTCCGGACGCAATTACGGCTCATGGGTCAGCAGCAGCAACTGGGTGCGCCATGCGCTGACCCGTCCCTTCGTGGATCAGCCTGGCGGGCGCATGCTCTATTCGACAGGCAGCACGCATCTGCTTTCAGCCGCACTGACCCGAGCGTCGAAACGCAGCACTCTGGAGTTGGCTCGCGGGTGGTTGGGTGAGCCTCTCGGGATCAAGGTGCCGCCATGGACCCGCGATCCGCAAGGCATCTATCTTGGCGGCAACGAGATGGCTTTGTCGCCCCGTGCCCTTCTGCGCTTTGGGGAAATGTACCGCCAGGGAGGCACCATCGACGGAAAACGCGTTCTGCCGCAAAGCTGGGTGAGGGAATCGTGGGAGCCTCGCACCGCATCGGTCTACACGGGCGACAGCTACGGCTATGGCTGGTTCATGCGCGAGATGCGCGGCCACAGGGTCTACTACGCCTGGGGCTTTGGCGGGCAGATGATCTATGTCGCACCGGGCCTCGGGATGACAGTGGTCATGACATCGGACCCGACGGAGCCTTCACGCGAGGATAATTATGTCGGCGAGCTTCACGCGCTCGTAGCAGATCACATCATCCCCGCGCTCGAAGGAAAACAGGAGCCGCAGGGCACCGGCAGCACGGCTCCTAAAGCATCGGACCCAAAAGTGGATCTGCACTTTTGGGACCCATCCGATGCTCCCTTTCTTGAATAGCGCATCGTTGATGGCGGAAAACCGGGTCCACTTTTCGCTGACGCGGACCTCCGGTTCCGCACGATGCGCTAACGGGCACCCGCCTGCCGATGCACCAATCCCGTGATCAACCGATCAGCCATCTCAATACGATCGGCAGCAGCAGGGCCGTGACGAGCGCGTTCAGGCCCATGGCGATGCCGGCGAAGGTGCCGGCCAGCGAATGCACCTGAAAGGCCCTGGCCGTTCCGATGCCGTGCGAGGCCAGGCCCACGGCAAAGCCGCGGGCGCGCCAATCCTTCATGCGCAGCGCATTCATGAGCGGCGTCACCATGACGGAGCCGATGACGCCCGTGAGCATGATGAGAATGGCGGTGAGGGCCGGATCGCCGCCAAGCGTTTCCGTGATGCCCATGCCCACGGGCGCGGTGACGGATTTCGGCGCCAGCGAGATGAGAATGGATGTCGGCATGTCGAAGAATTGTGCGGCAACGACAGCGGACACGATGGCCGTGACGGAGCCCACGATCAGTGCCGCCACCATGGGCACGATGGCCCGCAGCACGACGCAACGGTTCTCATAGAGCGGGATAGCAAGCGCGACGGTGGCGGGGCCGAGCAGGAAGTGCACGAATTTCGCGCCCTCGAAATAGACCGGATACGATGTCCCGGTGACCCAGAGCACGAGCGCAACGGTTACGACGGAGATCAGAACCGGATTGCACAATGGATGTCGCCCGAAGGCTTGTGAGATCCGGTCGGCAATTACGTAAGCGCCCAGCGTCACGACGAGCCAGAGCAGCGGCGTCTGGGAAAGATAAACCCAGAGGGAGAAGGCCTGATCGCTCATGGCTTCTCCCCTGCCCTGGCTTCATCAGCCGCTTCCATGGACGATCCGCTCACGCGCGACACGACGACGAAGGTGACGACCGTCACGACGAGAGTGATGAAGGTCGAGACGACCAACGCCACCACGAGCCCGACACCATGGGCCGCCAGCACATCGAGCCGCTGCACAACGCCGACACTCGCGGGAATGAACAGGAGCGAGAGATGCGCGAGCAGCCCCTTGCCGGTGGAATCGAGGGCTCTCCCGAACTCCGGCAGCGTTTTCCTGATCCGATCCCGCAGACTCAGCACAGCGAGCAGGACCAGCATTCCGAGAACAGGCCCGGGAACCGGCCAGCCCAGACCTCTGGCAATTACCTCGCCGAGAAGCTGGCATAGAAGAATAACGGTGAGACTCACGATCATGGACAGCCCTTGGTGACGGCGCGCGGATACATGTTGTCGCTTATACCGCTTGTGGCGGAGCTTGGCAGATCATTATCAGGCGGCTTGCATGGGAACTGTTTCCCTGAGCTTGGCCATGCTACTTAAGCAAGGAAAGAGCGGGTCCGCGAGGCAGCGATCCCGTGTCTTCACGGCTTGCCGAAAGCTGATCGGGCTATGGACGACACGTCTCTTCTTCTGCGCTTGGGTGTAGCGCTTGCCATTGGACTTCTCGTTGGCCTCGAACGCGGATGGAAACGGCGCGAGGAGGCAGAGGGAGAGCGCACGGCGGGCTTGCGCACCTATACGCTGGTTGCGCTGCTCGGTGCGTTGTCGGCGATTCTGGCGGGCTATACGAGCCCTGTGTTCCTAGGAATGTCGTTCCTTGGCTTCGCGCTCGCTTTCGGAGCTTTCGCTTGGCTCGAAGCCAAGACAGAGCAGAACTTCAGTGTCACAGGCGTCGTTGCTGCTCTCATCACTTTCTCTCTCGGCGCATATACGGTGTTGGGCGACCTGCAGGTGGCAATTGCGGCCGGCGTCATCGTCACGCTTATCCTTGCTCTCAAGCAGCCGCTTCACACATGGCTCAGGCGGCTGACATGGCTGGAGATCCGCTCCGTCCTCATCCTGCTCGCGATGACATTTCTCGCGCTGCCGCTTCTTCCGGACAGAACGGTTGATCCATGGGACGCTATCAATCCCTCCGAGATCTGGCTGCTGGCCATCATCATCGCCGCCATCTCGTTTGCCGGTTACGTGGCCATTCGCGTTATGGGGAGCCAGGCAGGCGTGGCTCTCGCAGCACTCGCGGGCGGCCTTGCCTCATCGACGGCCACGACCGTGACACTCGCGCGCATGGCGCGTGACCATCCGGCGGCAAGCCCGCTGCTTTCCGCCGGCATTCTTCTCTCCGGCTTCGTCATGATCGCACGCGTCCTGATCGTGGCGAGCGCCTTGAACCATGCTCTCCTTCTTCCGCTCGCCTGGCCCCTGGGCGCAGCGGGCCTTGTTCTGCTGGCTGTGTCAGGCCTGCTTTTCCTCACCCACGGCAAAGGAAGCGAGGAACGTCCCCAGCTCAGCATCAAGAACCCCTTCGACCTCGGCACGGCTCTGTATTTCGCAGCGCTCATCGCGATCATCAGCCTGCTCGCGAAGGTGGTCAGCACTCTCATGGGCGATGCGGGCCTCACCGTACTCGCCGCTCTCTCGGGCATCGCGGATGTGGATGCCATCACGCTCTCGCTCGCGCGTCTGTCATCTGACGGCATCACAGTCACGACCGCAGCACTCGGCATCGGCATTGCCGTTGCCGTCAATACGCTTGTGAAAGCGGGCATGACTTTCAGTCTGGGAACGAGAAAAGCCGGGTGGATCGTCTCCGGTACGAGCCTTGCCGCCATCGCAGCCGGTGGAGTGGCTTTTGCCTTCTTCGCTTGAGCGCCACTCAGCAGAAGCGCGACACTGTTCCCTCCCCCTTGTGGGAAGGGAAGAAACACCGCGTCTCGCAACAAAAAAGCGGACCTGAAGCCCGCCTTTTCCAGTTCGCTCAGTTGTCGAGGAAGCTCCGGAGCTTGCGGCTCCGCGAGGGATGCTTGAGCTTGCGCAGCGCCTTTGCCTCGATCTGACGGATACGCTCGCGGGTCACCGAGAACTGCTGGCCGACCTCTTCGAGGGTGTGGTCGGTGTTCATGCCGATGCCGAAGCGCATGCGCAGCACGCGCTCTTCGCGCGGCGTGAGCGAGGCGAGAACACGCGTGGTGGTCTCGCGCAGGTTCGACTGGATCGCAGCATCGATGGGCAGGATCGCGTTCTTGTCCTCGATGAAATCGCCGAGGTGTGAATCCTCCTCGTCGCCGATCGGCGTCTCGAGCGAGATCGGCTCCTTGGCGATCTTCAGCACCTTGCGCACCTTCTCCAGCGGCATGGCGAGCTTCTCGGCGAGCTCCTCCGGAGTAGGTTCCCGGCCGATCTCGTGCAGCATCTGGCGCGACGTGCGGACGATCTTGTTGATCGTCTCGATCATGTGCACCGGGATACGGATCGTGCGCGCCTGGTCGGCGATGGAGCGGGTGATCGCCTGACGAATCCACCACGTGGCGTAGGTCGAGAACTTGTAGCCGCGACGGTACTCGAACTTATCGACCGCCTTCATGAGGCCGATATTGCCCTCCTGGATCAGGTCCAGGAACTGAAGGCCGCGGTTCGTGTACTTCTTGGCGATGGAGATCACGAGACGCAGGTTGGCCTCGATCATCTCCTTCTTCGCCTGGCGTGCCTCGCGCTCGCCCTTCTGCACCATCATGACGATGCGGCGGAATTCCTGGATCTCCAGGCCCGTCTCGCTCGCCAGATTGTGGATCTGCTCGCGCAGATCGTGGATCTGGTCCTTCGCCTTGGCGACGAAGTCCTTCCAGCCCTTGCCGCCGAGCTTGGAGACGCGCAGCACCCACTTGGGATCGAGCTCCCAGCCCTGGTAGTGCCTGAGGAACTCCTCGCGCGCGACGCCATGGCTCTCGGCCAGACGCATCAGGCGGCCCTCATGCGAGATGAGGCGCTTGTTGATGTCATAGAGTTGCTCGACGAGCGCTTCGATGCGGTTGTTGTTGAGCGACAGCGACTTCACGGCAGCGACGATGTCGGCTTTCAGCTCGCGATACTTGCGCTCCTGGGCCGGCGTCAGCTGCTTGTTCTGCATGCGCTGCTCCACATGCTCGACCTGCAGGCGGCGCAGCTTCTTGTAGTTGTCGGCGATGGAGTCGAAGGTCTCGAGAACGCGCGGCTTCAGCTCGGCTTCCATGGCCGAGAGCGACACGTTGTTCTCCATGTCCTCGTCGTCCATCTCGCCCTCGGGCGGGGCGATGCCCTCCTCGGTTTCGGCGGCCTCGTCCTCGCTCTCGTCGGAAAGCGCATCCACCTTGGGCGCACCCTTGCCGTCGGGGCCGGCGTAGGTGGCTTCGAGATCGATGATGTCGCGCAAGAGCACCCGGCCTTCGACGAGTTCGTCGCGCCAGATAATGATGGCCTGGAAGGTCAGCGGGCTTTCGCAGAGGCCCGCGATCATCGCCTCGCGGCCAGCCTCGATGCGCTTTGCGATCGCGATTTCGCCCTCGCGGGAGAGAAGCTCCACGGAGCCCATCTCGCGCAGGTACATTCGCACCGGATCGTCCGTGCGGTCGGTCGGCTCCTTGGTCGTGGTCTCGCGGACCGCGACGGCGCGGGTCTGCGATGCCTCGACGAGATCGCCGCCCTCGGCCTCGTCCTCCTCGGCCTCGGCCTGAGCGCCCTCTTCCGTCTCTTCCGATTCGACGACGTTGATGCCCATCTCCGAGAGTTGGCCGAGCACGTCCTCGATCTGCTCCGAGGAGAACTCCTCCGGAGGCAGAACCTCGTTCAGCTCATCATACGTGACATACCCGCGCTTCTTGGCGAGCTTGATCATCCGTTTAACGGCGGCATCGCTCAGGTCGAGCAGAGGCCCGTCGCTCGTTTGCTCCGGAGCTGTCGTCTCGCCTTCGTCCCGTTCGGTTGCCTTCGTTGCCATGCTTCGCTCTACTCCGGCGCCCCGTCAGTCCCCCCAGCGAGACTTTCGATGCGCGAATGGGCAGCAAGGCCTGCAGGCCCGGCCACCCGGAAATCCTCATCCATAAAACAGCAAGTCAATTGACTAACCGTTAACCATCTCCCGCCCGAATTGGGCCGCACCCTGCTCTGAGCATCGGACCCAAAAGTGGACACCACTTTTTGGGGTCAATCCGATACTCCTTTTCAACAACGTATCGTTCGGCGCGGAAAACCAGATCCGCTTTTCCGCACGATGCGCTAGAAACCGGCTCCCCCAGCGGACCCGCTCTTGTCCAAGTCGGCCTCGGCACCCTCGACGGAGGACAGTTGGTTTTGGACCTCTCGCAGCCAGGCGAGATTGGCCTCGTTGTCCTCTTCGCCGAGCGCGCGCTCGGCGGCCCGAAGTTCGCTATGTAACGTGCGCGCACGGCGATGCAAGGTGATGGCTTGCCTCAATGCGTCTTCAAGCCGCAAGGGATCCGCATGCGGATCGAGCATCCAGCGGTCGCCAGGACGGACCAGAGCGTTGAGCCTGTCCGCCGCCTGGGTCAGTCCGGCACGCTCCAGGCGGGCCTGCATCACGTTCAGACCGGCTGGGTCGCCGCTGGCGGCGCTATCCAGCAGGAGACTGCGCATCATTTGGGCGGAGCGTCCCTCAAGTTCAAGATCTGCAAGGGTTTCTGCGTGATTTTGCAGGAGCTCCGGATGCACCAGGAAGGTGCAGAGGATCATCGCCTCCCGGGGGCTTTCCGCCGTTCCGCCGGTGAAAAGGGGGCTGCGCGCCAAGAGCGGCGAGACGCTCAAACGGGCGCTTGGCGTGGTCGGAGCAGGTCCGCGGAAGTCGCGCCGCCCTCCCCCGCCTTGGCGATTGAACCGCCCCGCCCGGGGGGCGGGATTCAATGCCGCAAGGCGGCTTTCGACCTCCTCCCGGTAGTATTTCTTCAGGGTCTCGTCGCGAATCAGTGCCAGTGATTCGCGAAGTCGCCGCTCCAGGGCCGCCCGGCGCTCCGGGGTATCGAGCGGGCCGATCTCGGTTTCCCGGGCCCAAAGAATGTCCACCAGCGGCCTCGCCGACGCCAGAACCCGTTCGATGGCGGCCCGCCCGCCGGAACGGGCAAGATCGTCCGGATCCTGCCCCTCGGGCAGGATGGCAAACCGCAGGGACTTGCCGGCGGAAAGGTTCGGCAGGGCCGTCTCGAGGGCACGATAGGCGGCGCGCTGGCCCGCCTTGTCGCCGTCGAAGCACAGGATCGGCTCCTCGGAGAGACGCCAGAGAAGCGTGAGCTGATCCTCCGTCAGCGCGGTCCCAAGAGGCGCGACTGCATTGGGGAAGCCCGCGACGCTCAACGAAATCACGTCCACATAGCCCTCGACGGCGATCACCGTACCCCGGTCATGCGCGGGCTGGCGGGCAAGATGGTAGTTGTAGAGAAGCCGGCCCTTGTTGAAGAGCGGCGTGTCCGGAGAGTTCAGGTACTTCGCCGGCGCATCCGCGCTCATGGCGCGCCCGCCGAAGGCGATCACACGGCCCCGCACGTCGCAGATCGGGAACATCACCCGGTCGCGGAAGCGGTCATACGGCACCTTCACGTCCTCGCCCATGATCAGGAGGCCTGCCTCCGCCATCATCTCGACGGGGATGCCCTTGGAGGCGAGATGATCGCGAAGCGCAAAGCGCTCCGGCGGCGCATAGCCGATGCGAAAACGCTTCTGCGTCTCCGGGCTCAAGGACCGGCCTGCCAGATAGTCGCGGGCCTTCAGGCCGTAGCGACCCTGGAGGGAAGCCTCGAAGAACTCCGTCGCCATTTCCATGACGTCGTAGAGCGTCTTGCGCTTTACCTCCTCCGCCCGGTCCTCAGGGCTAAGCTTGGGCAGGGACACCCCGGCCTCCGCCGCCAGCCGCTCCACGGCCTCGGGGAACGAGAGCCCCTCCGTCTCCATGACGAAGGTGAAGATGTCGCCGTGCTTGCCGGAGGAGAAGCAGTGGTAGAACTGCTTCTGGTCGTTCACGTAGAAGGACGGCGTCTTCTCCGCGTTGAAGGGCGACAGCCCCTTCCACTCCCGCCCCGCCTTCTTCAAGCGCACGCGCTTGCCCACGACAGCCGAAACCGGCAGCCGGGCGCGGATCTCTTCGAGGATTTGGGGCGGGTAGCGCAAGTTAAGCGGACTCCAAACCTGCTCCATAAACTAGGGCGGCCAAGCTGGAGACAGAAAGAGAACAGCCAAGCTTTTCTGTGCCCGCAATCCACAGGCAATCTTTCGTGGCCTAGAGCATCGTGCGGAACCGAAGGTCCGCGTCAGCGAAAAGTGGATCCGGTTTTCCGCACGATGCTCTCATTCAAGGAGAAAGCATCGGACCCAAAAGTGCAGATCCACTTTTCACGTCCGAGGCTGTAGGGGGAACCAAGCCTCGGCCCCAATGTTCTCCGGGCAGAGCACCCGAGGCGCCGCATCACGAGAGCAATGTCCGCGTCCATGCTTCTCATTTCGGGGCACGAGCCGAGGTGATCGACCGTGATCAACCATCGAGAAAACTGGCTGCTTTCAGCCCTGGAGCCCGACGACTTCGCTCTCGTCGAACCTCATCTGGAGGGCGTTGAGCTGGCCTCCGGGCAAGTCCTGTACGAGACCGGCGCCACCATCGATCGCGCCTATTTTCCTCATGATGCGATGGTCTCGCTGGTGACCATCATGAAGGATGGCGGCACCGTCGAGATGGCGGTCTTCGGACGGGAGGGCGTTGTTGGCTTTGCCAGCGCCTTGACCACGCGAGTGGCCCTGGGCCGCTATCTGGTGCAGCTCCCCGGAGCCGCCTCGCGAGCGCCGATCGAGAAGCTCGTGGAAGTCTTCGACTCCCGACCGAGCCTGCGTTTCCTGTTCTTCCGCTACATCGAAGGATTGCTGGCCCAGACCTTCCAGATCACGGCCTGCAACGCGGTTCATGGCGTCGAAGCGCGCTGCTGTCGCTGGCTTTTGACGGCTCATGATCGGGTCGCGCGAGACGAGCTGCCGCTGACACATGAATTCCTGGCCGAGATGCTCGGGGTTCAGCGCCCCACCGTGAGCATTATTCTGCGCACTCTCCAGACGGCAGGGCTCATCACCCAGCGCCGCGGCATCATCGTCATCGCCGATCGCGAGGGGCTCGAGGAAGCAGCCTGCGAGTGCTATGGAAATATTCGGGAGAGATTCAGCGAACTCGGGTTTCACTTTCCAAAAGGAGGCGGACCCGGTCCCCCCACAACAGCCTAGATAAAAGCCAAGCTTTCGGCCTATCCTATAGTAGTAGACCTCCTACTCCCTTTGGCCGGACAGAACTGTCATCACGCCGACAGACACCGTGATCTACAGGCTTTATCGCATCGTTCAACACAGCAGAGGATGCGTATGTCTGTTTTCGAGATCGACACATCGCGTACGGCGCTGGAGGAAACACACTCTCAGGCTCCGGCGCTTAAAATCATTTATCAATCGCTTCTCACAACGCTCACGAACTTGGACTTCGCGTATGAGCGCGAGCGGGAGCAGTTGAACTCATCCTCCATGAAGCCAAAGGAGCGTACGCGAGCCCTGGGGTTACTGCGCGAGAACCACCGCGAGCGGCGGGCTCCCTACCTCCGGCAACTCGCTATCCTTCAGGAGCGCTTACATCGCTGAGCCATTGATCTTCGAGAACCGGTCTCCCGTGTTTGCCCCCCGGGATCATGACCGGAACTCAGGCGCCCTTTCCGGGCGCCTCTTTTTGTCGGCAAACAGCCTTCCTTGACGGAGTGCAACGGCACTCCGGTGTCCACGATACTCGATCTCCGCTACACAGCCGCGTTGCGCTTGGCGCGCCTGTCCGCCTTCAAGAAGCTGTACGCGAGGAGCCGTCCGGTTTCTCTCCGAGGCTGTGTGGAAACAGGCTGATTTGGTAGACTTGCTCTCCGACGTGGGAGGCCAAGATGACGCGCTTCATCGAGG
>NZ_QDAH01000070.1 GCF_003075415.1 Microvirga sp. KLBC 81 | reverse complement strand
CCAAAATGGCGTGCCGCCGCCCGGCAGGAGTGGCCGGCTTCCACAACCGCCACCACGCGCACCCGCAGATCGAGAGAGTAGCTCTGGGTCATGATCCACCTCCTGGCCTCAGAAGGGCATCACACCTCCGGCCCGGAGGGAAGCCTTTGAATCCGCGTTTCCGTCCGAGGCTCTAGGCTGGAGCGGACTCATGGCTTACCAGACCGTCTTTGGCGCACTTCCTTATTCGACTCTCTGGCTTCTTGCTGCCGGTGGCATACTCTATACGGCTGGCGTGGTATTTCATCTCTGGGAGAGCCTGCGTCTTCAGAACGCAATCTGGCATGCCTTCGTCCTCGCCGCCGCGGCGTGCCACTACGGTGCCGTGCTCGACTGCTTGGTGCTTGCACGAGCCTGACGTATCACGAGACGACAATAATTAGCCGATCATCTCAAGGACGATCTGACGGAGTTCTTCTCGGGACAGCCCGGTCGGCTGGGGCTTGGGTTCAACCTTGGCATGCGGAATGGCTTTTGAGGGCTGAAGTTTCTTTTTGGAGTTCTGAGTTCTAACAGAGTTTGACATAAATAATCCTATGACTACGAGGGATACACCCAAGCAGCACTGTTGTGTTTGAAGTCGCTGAAGCACCGCGGCGACAAGCAGGAGCTCGCCGAAGCGCGGCACAGGATAACAATCGATCGGAACGGAAAGCAGGCTCAGCGCTCAATTGCGAGCTAAGGGGGAGCAGGCCGAACATGTCGGTTGGATGGCCTCCATATGGACCTCCCATCGATCCATTGCAAGGTAAAACTCACAAAACTCGAATAAATCAGCAATACACTGGAAAGTTACCGACACCGTCGGGTGGTTTTCAGCTTGGTAGACTACTCGGATTAGTTTTACCGCTGGAACTTATCTCCATGTCGTTCGTTGGCTTTGAACGCCGGTTTTTAATCTCGCTTGTCAATTCGAGACTAAGGCCCCTGAGGTCCTGGCCCTTCAGACGCAGAACACACTCTCTTCAGCGGCCCGATCAAGCTAAAGTCTTTCACAGACCGCACAGGTGCTTCCTTGTTCGTGCATTGCGGCCTGCACGAGCCAACACGGAAGGAACGCGCCATGCAAGCCCACCGGTTCGCGGTCGGCGAGATCGTGCTTTATGCCGAGAGACGGCATCCCCAGTTCACGTGGAAAGTTCCTTATACGATCATCTCCTGCATCAGGACGGATGCCGCCGAGCCGCAGTACAGGATCGCCTCCGTCCACCGGGACGAAATCCGCACCGCGGGCGAACACGAGCTCTGCCGGACGCTACAGCCCCTTCCAGCTGTCCAGCAATCCCCTGAACAGTTCCTTGAAGCCCTGTCTTGCCTGCGGCCCGCCAACCTCAATCTCAAGTCGGCCCTTGAGAGTCCTCTCCCAGCACGGCTTCAGCACTCACGGAGTGGAGCGCATCATGTTTAGCGTTGCTCCGTTCTCCAGCAGGCACCAGGGAGCCTGGCTCTCAACGGCCAGTATGGCTGGCGTCTTGTCTTTCATCCTGTTCATCGTGCTGTTCGTCGGGTGAGAGCCCTTTCGGCGGCATCTTGGCCAGACATTAGCTGCCTGGAAAGGAGCTTCTCATGTCAGCACACCTTTATTCGTGCGGTCAGCACGTCACGTTTAGCGACAAGCGGTTTCTGGGCTCGGCCTGGAGCGGAGATTTCGTCATCATCAGGCACTTGCCTTCGGGCGATGAGGCTCCTCGCTATGAGATCAAGAGCATTGGCGAGGTCTACAGCCGCGTCGCGTATGAAAATCAGCTCGCTACCTCGTTCACGATTTTCCGATAAACAACGAACCACGGAGAAGTTCATGCCTGATACGAAGAAGCTGGCCCGGTTTCTGGTGTCTCCGTCATCCGATGGTGGCGATCCTCATATTGTCATCGAACTGGAGGATGGCTTCAGGCTGACGTTCACAGCGAGCTTCGCTCGGGTTGAAGACATGGCGGATGTTCTTGACGACATTCTGGATGCCGCAATTCCTGGCGATGTGAGCGATCCTGACCACATGCCTGCGTTTCTTCAAAAAGGCAGGTCTCAGGTCTGACGCCTCAAGCCTCCTAAAGGCCGGGCAAGACCTCTAGGTTAGGAATGGGGGCCGCGTTGCTGGTTCTCGATGGACTTGATCTTGGCATCAACCAGATCCGCCAACGCACTGTTAGGGGTTAAAGCACGCAAGTCCTTCGATGCTTGCTTGAGCTCAGCCAATGTCGCTCCGTCGATAAGCGTTCGCTCCGCAACTTGCAGAGCTTTTTCATAGGACATCCATCAATCCTCTGGTTCTCAAATGAGCCGCCAGAAAGCCTTCGGAATGCGACTTTCATGCGCTTTCTGGGAGGTCATTCGAAGGGTGCTAGCGGTTTACGGGCTCGGCAACCTGGATGATGCTGTCGACCGGGATACGCCACCTTTTTCAGAACCCAGGCTCGTAAGCAGGATACGGTCGTCCACCCCGCGCTCCACCCATTGACATCGGCTGGCATATTCCAGGCCGCGCTCAAGGTCTTCGCCACGCTGCCCCAGGCTTATCGTCCACCAATGCCTGAGGTTTTGAATCGAAGCTCCTTGCCCTTGGGTCTTGCCCATCCCTTGGACAAGGTGACGAAGAATATGAAGTGCAGTGCTTTCGTTGGGGATGCCATTCATTGCCCATGCCTCTCATTCCGGTGTGCACGTTTGTTGCTGCCAACGTTCCGTCCCATCTGAATGGGCCCGGCAGATATCAACATCCGGTGCAGATGCCTTTTGATATCTCTCTCATTTTGCGGTCGCGGGCTCGCTCCAACGCCTCGGCTTTGTCACGTGCCTCCTTGGCCATGGCAGCGGATTGGGCTGCTCGATCAGCGGGTGAGAGCCTGACCGGCCTTGAAGCACTCGATTCCGCGTTGGTCTTCTCTTCAGAGTGGCTGCCTTCAGGCAAGAGCAACAAACCCAGTGCGGCTACGACAGTGAAAGATCTCAATGAAGGCTCCTCGTGGAGCACTTCATTGGCCCCTTCCATACATATACGTCGTAAATTCCTTGGTAGCGAACGAAGTTTTCGTGATCGACCATTTGCACTGGCAATTGGTGCAATTCTTGAGAAATACTACCAGATTGTGAGGCATTGCGGCGACCATGATTTAATTATTCGACTGCTGCCTTGAAATGAACTTATATCCAGCCTATGTTCAATTATCGACGTTGGCCGGACGTATGGTCCGTTTCGCCTACGCTCTCAGGCGCTCTCTCCAAACAGCGAGAACAACGCAACCCCGCCTCGTTGCGAGGACATGCGCATGTGCACTCTGAACCGCTGAAAGGCTTTCCTGATGATGACGGATAAAGTGAAGTCCTACGACGAGGCAGAAGGCTTCGGCTTCATCCAACCAGATGATGCTGGACAGGACGTGTTCGTCAATGCCATCGCGGTTGAGCGCGCCGGTCTGTCTGACCTTGTCGCAGGACAGATGGCTTCGTTTGATACCTTCATAGATCGTCGGTCAGGCATGATTGCCATCCATGACGTCGAGGCGGCCTGACATGAACTGGCGCACAGCTATCAAGCCGCTCCCCAACGGAGCGGCTTTTTCGTGAAGCCCATCGACTGATAGTCAAAATAGTGAGGCTCGTATGAGCATGTTTCGGAAAAGCACTCCTGCAAAATCGGTGATCTTCGCGGTCAACTATGATGACGCCCGGACAGCCTATTTGTGGATCGATAAATCTGCAAAGGCCAGCGACAACCGGGCTATCAGCGTGATCGCACGCACCCAGCAGGAGAAAGGCTCCCTGCCTGTAGGCACCATTACCAGCATCAAACGCGTCAGGTAAGGCAAGGGCGAGCATCGAACGAGATTGCTCACCAAGTAAACCATCTCAGAGTTTCCGCATTCAAGAGAGCTTTCAATGTCTCACAAGTTCAAAATCAAACAGATGGTCCGGCTGAAGCAGCCGGGGATTTCAGACAACTGGATCAACTCCGCAGGCGTTTATGAGGTCATTCGGCTGATGCCTGCCGATCAGACGGGAGAGCTTTCGTACCGCATCAGATCCGGCATGACCGAAAGAGCTGTTCGAGAGAGCGAAATTCGGAATGCCTAGGCGCTCCGGCCACTGTTCCTTCTGCATGTCCGCCACCGAGCGAGGCGGCGAGCACAATATCACCCTTAGAGAGATAGGACGCATCTCCAGGTTCTCCTCGATCAGCTAAATGAGGAGTATTCATCTCCAAGAGGCCGCCCACCAGACGGCATCGGATCATATTCCTGAATTGGTTTCCACCTTGGAAGAATGATATATGCGGTTTCGATTGAGGACAGGTCTCATGCACTTGCCAACAATTCTGCTTCTCGCCGCCCTTGGTACCGCAGGTGCGGCTCATGCTCAGAGCACTCCCGCTGCATCAAGTGCTCCACAGTTCATCACCATCAGCAACAATGCAATTCTTAGCTCCGGTCTGATTGGCGTGGACGTGCAAAGCGCTAGTGGCAAAGGGCTGGGCACGATTGAGGACGTAGTGTTTGAAGGCGGCCAGATCACCGGAATCGTCTTATCAGTCGGCGAGATCCTGGGCAGTGGCCAGCGTTACGTGGCAGTAGACCCCTCATCGATTTCAATCCGGTACATGGACAGCGAGGACAAGTGGCACGCGACGATGAACGCTGACATTGAACAATTAAAATCAGCCCCGGAATTCCGGTACGAGGGCAAGTGGAAGCGCTAGCGTTTATCTCTGAGACACAGCCATCTCCCAGTGCAACCGACAAAGCAGTTGGGTCCGCTCTGGGCCAAAGTACGAAAGTGATGAGAGGAAACTAACGTCCGGTTCGATCCGGTAAGCTGCCGAAGACCTTCCGAGTAGTGTCGGATCCGATTTTACTTCCGAGTGACACGGCCAAGCTTCATCGCGGGGGAGGCTTCATTCAAGGAGCACTGCAATGCAAGACACTCCCACTGATCATACTTTCCGGACCACAGCACCTTGGAACCGAGGCAAGCTGATTGGACCCAAACCACCTCTCAAGGCCAAAGAGATCTGGTCGATTCGGATCAGGCTCCAGGTTTCGCAGCGCGTTCGAGATCTGGCTCTGTTCAATCTGGCGCTCGATAGCAAGCTACGAGCCTCTGATTTGGTCGCGCTGCGAGTCGATGATGTCGCTCTCAACGGGCGGGTGCGCTCCCGGGCCGCTGTGTTGCAGCGGAAGACAGGCCATCCTGTTCAGTTCGAGATCACGGAGCACACCCGCGAGGCCGTTGGAGGATGGCTTGAGAAGCAAGATCTGCACAAGGGCGAGCCGCTATTTCCGAGCAGAGTTAATTGGCGAAGGTCGATAACGACGCGCCAGTATGCGCGTCTGCTGGGATCCTGGATCCGATCGATTGGGCTCGACCCATTAGCGTACGGCACCCACTCCCTGCGGCGCACGAAGGCATCGATGATCTATCGCAGAACTGGCAATCTTCGCGCCGTTCAACTCCTGCTGGGCCACACCAAGATCGAGAGCACCGTGCGTTATCTCGGCATCGACGATGCACTTGTGATCGCGGAGCAGGTTGAAATCGAAATGGCAGAGGCGGCTTGCTGACGAGCCGCCTCATCCAGGAGACCCTGACCAACCGCCATGAAGCAAGGTCCGGAGTTGAGCCTCAAGCTGTCGCAAGACAAACGACCAGCCAGTGCCAGGAGCGGACAACTGCCGGCAGCAATTTTGCCGCCATATGCGATGGAGCATCAACCGCGCCGCGCTGCCTCGATCGCGGTGATGTCGATCTTCTTCATGTCCATCATCGCATCGAACGCGCGTTTGGCTTGATCGCCGCCTGCCGCCAGCGCCTCCGTCAGGGCGCGCGGCGTGATTTGCCAGGACACGCCCCACTTGTCTTTGCACCAGCCGCACGCGCTCTCTTGGCCGCCATTGCCGACGATGGCATTCCAGTAGCGGTCGGTCTCGTCCTGATCGTCGGTGGCGATCTGGAACGAGAAGGCTTCGTTATGCTTGAACGCGGGCCCTCCGTTGAGGCCGATACAGGCAACGCCCGCAACGGTGAATTCGACCACCAACACGTCGCCCTCTTTGCCGGCTGGGTAGTCACTGGGGGCACGGTGCACGGCACCCACCGCGCTGTCAGGAAAGGTCTCGGAGTAGAAGCGGGCGGCAGCCTCGGCATCCTTATCGTACCAGAGACAAATCGTATTCTTTGGCATAGCGTGTTCCTTTCGTTTTGGAGCCAAGACTCCGGCCCGTTTTCCCACCGCTCTTCCGAAATAGGTAGCGAATCGCATTTCTCCACCCCGGATGGGGCCGTCTCGCCCGGGCGGTCGCCATGGGCAGCTAACTCAAAGCGTCGTTGTCCGCTTTGGCTCAGACTCTGAAGATCCCCTGCCCTGCACAAACGTCCGCGTAGGCCAAGCGAGCGGACCAAAGCGTTATTTCCGAGATGTGCCAGAAGCGGTCCTTACGTCTCAGTCCTCAACAGGCGTTCAATGTCTCAGGCTGAAGCAAGTCCGAGGTCATCAAGGCCAATGCCGCTGCGCTGCGGAGCATCACAGATCACTGCCTGATGAGCACAACACCCGCCACCAAGAGCCCAATGCCGATCACCCGGGGCATGTCGACGAGGCGCTAGATCAGATCCAGCCATTCAAAGTGATCGAAAGCCACCGAGGCGAGCATCTGGCCTGTGATCAGCAGAGCCAGGAACGTGGCCGCGCCGATCCGCGGCACGAGCAGGATCGCCGAACTGATGAAGATGGCGCCGAACACGCCGCCGCTCCACGCCCGCCAGGGAATACGTGTGGCTGCGGCTGCCGACGGGAGGGGGCACGCAGAACGACAGCGCGCAGCACCATACAGATCAGGCCCAGGAAGTAGCTCATGAAGCCTGACTATGCGGCAGAGTTCAGGGCTCCGCGCAGATTGGCGTTCAGGACTTGCTGAATGACGGCGCTGACCCCACCAGGACGGCGAGGGCCAGGGGAACGACGGATTGGATCATCAGCGCCCTTGCTCCTCCAAAAGTGCTGCCAGTTGCCCAGACCTGTCGAGCGCTTGCAGATCGTCGACTCCGCTGACGTGGGCAGCCCAATGAAGATCTGCGGGACGGTTCGTCGGCCGCCGCTGCAGGTGACCATGGCGTTCGCCGCTCCGGGTTCGCGATCAACGTCTACCTCGGTGAACGAGACACCCCTCTGCCTCAGCAGTTCCATTGCCGCTTTGCAGGAAGGACATTGTGCGGTCGTGTAGATCAGGACGCTCGCAACATCGCCCGTCTTCGTGTCCGCAGTTGTGTTGGGAGCCTAGTTCTTCCTGAGCCAGGTGATCACGTCAGCGGCCGCTTGGTTGGGCGTGAAGACTGGATAAAAGACGTGCGCGATGGTCCCGTTCTCGATGACGAACGTCAGGCGTTTCAGCAGGACCATGCCGTTGACTGTCATGGTCGGGAGACGCAGGGCCTCTGTTAGCTTGAACTCGGCATCGCTGAGGATCGAGAATGAGAGCCCGAGCCGATCCATGAGTTCCTTCTGGTATTCCGTGGTCTGTGTGCTCAGGCCGAAGACGTCGGCTCCAAGAGCCGAGATCTCGTCCTTCTGATCCTGGAAGGCCAAGGTCTGCGGCGTACATCCACGAGCGCCGGGGATGTCGTTCCACCCCTTCGGTAGCGCGACGTTGGGGACGCCAGTCATCGGATACGCATAGACGACGGTCCTGCGCGGCAGGGTACTGAGGTTGACGAGCTCGCCCGATGTCGCCCGCAGGGCGACATCGGGCACACGCATGCCGGTCAGGTGATCGGCGCCGCCGTCGTCCTCGGGACGCGGCAGGTTATCGGGCAGGACCATTGGGTTCGTGTTGATGTCTGTCACGTCAGGCACGGGAGCCTCCTTGGTAGCGATAACATACTTCTCAGGCGAAACGCTTGGCGCCAGCGACGCAGAGGACAACAAGGCCCGTCGCCGCGATCATTGTCCAGGCAACCGGCTCGCGAAGCAGTAGGTTCGCCAGCGCCAAGCCGAAGAAGGGCTGAAGCAGTTGCAATTGCCCGACGCTCGCGATGCCCCCAAGCGCAAGGCCGCGATACCAGAAGACGAAACCGACCAACATGCTGAAGATTGAGACATAGGCGAGCCCGAGCCAAGCCGGGCCGCCGATCCCGCTCCAGGATCTCGGCATCGTGATCAGCGCGACTGCCGCCATCATCGGTAACGCCAGAAGCAGAGCCCATGTGATGACCTGCCAGCCGCCCAGCCTTCGTGACAACGTGGCTCCCTCAGCGTAGCCGAGGCCACATAGCAGGATCGCGGCCAGCATGAGCAGATCGCCGGTGACCGCACCCGCGCTACTGTTGAAAAGAGCAAAGCCAGCGACCGTCGCGGCGCCAAGGCTTGAGAACAACCAGAAGACCGGTTTTGGCCGCTCGCCACCGCGCAGGACGCCGAAGATGGCAGTCGCAAGTGGCAGGAGGCCGATGAAGACAGTGGAACGCGCTGAGGTGATGTGCTGGAGCGCGAGCGCCGTCAGCAGCGGGAAGCCAACCACAACACCGAACGCGACCACGGCAAGCGAGCCAAGATCGCTGCGCCCGGGTCTCACCTGTCGCAGCACGACGAGGAAGGCTGCGCCGAGAAGCGCGGCGATTACCGCGCGGGCCGAGGTCAGAAACAGGGGCGAGAAGTCGCCGACGGCGACGCGCGTGGCCGGTAACGAACCGCTGAAGATGATGACACCTAGGAGGCCACTGCCCCACCCGTCCGTTGTTCGATCCATGTTGCCTCTCTTTCGGAGGGGATCCTAGGATTTAACAGCTGGTCCAGACAGAGACAGTGCAGTACGATTTGATAAAACTGTATGGGTATAGACGGCCACACAATCCGCGGAGCGCGAATGAAGGACGGAGAACCGACACTCACGGGCGAAGTGATGGCAGCAATCCGATGGAAGGTGTTCAGCCGTGCCCTCGTTGCCGGCGATCGGCTGCCCTCGATCCGGAGCTTTGCCGCGACCATGGGCGTCTCACCGTCCACGGTCGTTGAAGCCTATGACCGTCTCGCTGCCGAGGGTCTGATCCGCGCCCGGCGCGGTTCCGGCTTCTATGTCGCAGGAAGTGGTTTGCCACCGCTGACGTTGGCAGAGACAGAGCCGCGGCGCGACAGGGCCGTCGATCCGTTCTGGGTTTCGCGGCAATCGCTCGACGCCGATCCCACGGTATTGAAGCCCGGTTGCGGCTGGCTGCCGACGGACTGGATGCCGCATCCCGCGCTTCGCCGCGCCTTGCGGATGCTCGCGCGGGGTGAGAATGCGGTGCTCGCCGACTACGGCACGACGCATGGCTCGCCGGTTCTGCGGCGGTTGTTACTCGGCCGGTTCGTCGAAGAAGGTCTTGAGGCTTCACCCGACCAGATCATGCTCACCGGTTCGGGGACGCAGGCGATTGACCTAATCTGCCGCTTTCTGCTGAGGCCTGGTGATACGGTGCTGGTGGATGACCCTTGTTATTTCAATTTCCAGGCGCTACTTCGGGCGCACCAGGTCAGGATCGTCGGCGTGCCGTACACACCCTCCGGCCCCGATGTAGCGGCCTTCGAGACGGTCCTGACTGAAGAGCGACCGCGCCTCTATCTCACCAACTCCGCGCTCCATAACCCGACCGGCGCCACTCTCTCGCCGCAGACGGCTTACAGGCTCCTGAGCGCAGCCTCGGCTCATGATCTGACAATCGTCGAAGACGACATTTTTGCTGATTTCGAGCCGGAACCCTCGCCGCGTCTTGCCGTGCTCGATGGGCTCAACCGTGTCATTCGGATCGGCAGCTTTTCGAAGACGCTGTCCGCCTCGATCCGCTGCGGCTACATCGCCGCGCGGGCGGATTGGATCGAAGGTCTTGTCGACCTCCAGGTTGCCACCAACTTCGGCGGGCCAAGCCCCATCGCAACCGAGCTGATTGCCAGCGTTCTCGCAGGAGGCAGCTACCGCAAGCATATGGGGGAACTGCGCCAGCGCCTTGCGCGGACCAGACGCGAAATGGCGACCCGGCTGGAGCCCCTTGGCATCCAGCCTTGGCTCATACCGCGTGGCGGCTTCTATCTGTGGTGCCACCTGCCGGAGGGCCAGGATTCCGCCGCGCTCGCTCGCATGGCCGTGGAGGAGAACGTCGTTCTGGCTCCGGGCAACGTGTTCAGCGTCTCGCAGACGGCCACTCCCTTCCTGCGCTTCAACGTTGCGCAATCGAGCGACCCGCGTGTCATAGCGGTCCTCAGGCGGGCAATGCTTATCCATCGAGCCGAATGAAGCCTTCACGATCGATCCGCAAGCGCCTGCTCTCAGTGGGTGGTTTTAACTGTCAGAAGGGCCGGTTGAGGTCAAACCAGGAAATTCCATGTCCTTCAGGAACGTCCGGTGTTCCGGCCCTAAGCGGATATTCGGCGTACTTCCAGTACGTGCCATTAGGAGACGTTCCGACACAGCGGCGTCGGGTCAGAGCCAATACTGACGATTGGATGGGATGCGGTCAGTGGCCATCCGGTTCAGCGAAGCTGACGGACCAGCGATCGATGTCCGCGAGAAATTGTCGGATCTCGTCTGTCAGCCATTCACGCACAGCGCGCACCTTGGGATGATCCCGATTGTCTGGGCGATGGACGAGGTCATAGCCCCGCTCGGCCTGGAGCCGTATCTGCGGGAACGGGGCAACCAGCCGTCCCGCAGCAAGGTCTTCTGCCACCAGTACGCTGCGCCCTAGCGCCACGCCTTCTCCACGAATGGCTGCCTCGATGGCCATGCTGCCATGACTGTAGATTGGGCCACGCCCCTGGGAACACCATCTACCCCCGCCATTGCAAACCATAGGTCCCAGTTGGCCAGCATGCGGTCATCATGCAGCAAGCGGTCTTCATGCAGCAAACTGCACTCGGTAAGGCTCTTAACCGTCAGCAATCCACCCATTTCGGCTCGATAGACCGGGCTGCACACTGGCGTGATGGTTTCCTCCAGGATCCGCTCCGCAATGAGGTGCTGATAGCGGCCGTGGCCGTAGCGCACGGCCACATTGATCTGCTCGTTGTTCAGATCGGCATCGGGATCGGTGATGTCGAGGTGGATATCGAGTTCGGGGTGGCGCGCTATCAGCCGATGCAGGCGTGGTCCCAGCCACTTGCTTGCGAATGAGATGCCTGTGCTGATGGTCAGTCGCCCTCCGCTCTTCTGCCCCCGGAGACGTTCGGCCTCCTTGGTCAGCTCCGACAGCAGGCGGGAGACCACCTCATGAAATCGGGCCCCTTCGTCGGTCAGGACGATCCGGCGCGTGAGGCGCCGGAACAACCGGACGCCAAGATGGTCTTCGAGCGTCTTGATGTGCCGGCTCACCGCGCCGTGGGTCACGTGCAATTCCTCTGCGGCCAACGTCATGCTCAACAAGCGTCCAGTTGCCTCGAAGGCACGCAAGGTTTGCAGAGGGGGAAGCCGGTCGAACATAAGGCCACATGCGTGAGTTTCGCTCACACGCTACGTGAGAACAAATGGTTTGTCAGCCAACTTCGTCCGTCCTAGCGCTCGGGATGCCGCGGTGGCGGCGTCACTTCATTTCCATGCGGGCCTTTTCATGCCGAGCCAGAACACAGTGGGCACACGTCCCGACGCCTCCCATTTTACCGTCGCTCCCGGCGACGCAGCCCCATCTTTGCGCAGCTTTGCTTCCATGCTGCTGCTCGCCGTGATCTGGGGACTGTCCATTCCTGTCACGAAGCTCGGCCTCCTGATGTTGCCGCCGTTGACGCTGACCGCACTGCGCTTCGCCATCGCAGTGCCCCTCCTGATGCTTCTCATCATGGGCAGGCAGCGGCTGCCACGGCGGGCGCTGCCCCATGTTGCCGCCCTCGGAGCGTTGGGCATCGGCGTGGGTCAGGTCGCCCAAACCTTCGGCGTGGCCGGGACGTCAGCCTCGGTCGGCACCATCATCTCGGCCACAATCCCAGTCTTCATCGTGGTCTTTGCCGCCCTGCGCCTCAAGCAATCAGTATCGGGCCGGCAGCAGGTGGGATTGCTGGCTGCCTTCGTAGGCATTGCGCTTGTTGCGCTGGGTCAGGGCGAGGGAACGGCGGGCTTGTTCGAGTCTAGTGTGACTGGAGCGGCCTGGGTGTTGCTGTCCGCACTGACCATTGCCTTCTACTATGTCTGGAGTGTCGAACTCACCGACCAATACGGCACCGCCGCCGTGGCAGCTTGGAGCACGTTGTTCGGCTTCATCGCGCTTCTGCCCTGGGCGGGTTGGGAAATGTGGCACGTCTCCATCCAGATCACGGCGGAGGCACTCTGGGCTGCGGCCTATCTTGGTCTCGTGGTGACTGTCGCAGGCCTGTTCATGTGGTTGAACATCCTGCGCACCATCCCGGTCCGGATTGCGGCGAGTGTGCAGTACCTACAGCCAGTCATCGGCATCGCGGCTTCGTCCGCGATGTTCGGTGACCGAACGGGGGGACTTTTTGCTGTCGGCGTGGTGCTGATCCTGGGTGGTCTCGCCCTGACGATGACTTCTCGCAGGAAGGCGGATCAAACGACTTAGGATGTTGGCGCGACGTGGGCAGGGATAATGCGACCTCGCTGGGCCTAGAGAGGCTGGAGGGCTGCTTTGGGTCAACTCACGGTATTTGGGAAGGAGAACTGAGGTCCAGTTCGGCGCGGTGAGCAGTCGGAAACTCCATAAGATATGTCCAATCTAATGTCCCTGCTGGCGATGACGGCCAAGCCGCATTGCGGGGGCTTCATTCAAGGAGCACTGCAATGCAACATGCTATCAAGGGCCAAGCTCACAACAGTGTCGCCCCCTGGAACCGGGGAAATCTGATTGATCCCAAGCCACCCCTTAAGGCCAGGACATCTGGTCCATTCGGGTCAGACTCCAGGTTGCCCATCGTATCCGGGATTTGGCGCTGTTCAACTTGGCGCTCGACAGCAAGCTGCGAGCCTGCGACTTGGTTGCGCTTCGCGTTGACGATGTGACGCTGAATGGAAGAGCGCGCTCCCGGGCCGCTGTGTTGCAGCGGAAGTCGGGCCGGCCTGTTCAGTTCGAGATCACAGAGCACACCCGCGAGGCTGTCGGGCGCTGGCTGGACAAGAAAGGTCTGCACAAGGGCAAGCCACTATTTCCGAGCAGAGTCGCCCGGACGAGGTCGATGAGCACGCGCCAGTATGCCCGTCTGCTGGACTCCTGGCTTCGCGCCGTTGGGCTCGATCCGCTGGCCTACGGCACACATTCTCTGCGCAGAACGAAGGCATCAATGATTTACCGGCGAACCGGGAACCTCCGAGCCGTCCAACTTCTGCTAGGGCATACCAAGATCGAGAGCACCGTGCGATATCTCGGCATCGATGTAGATGACGCGCTCGCGATTGCCGAGCAGGTCGATATGTAGGATATCAGGGGCGGTTATTGAACAAGCCGCCCCACCCTGCTTGGTGATGCGGGGCAACGTCGGCGAACCGCCTCTAAGCTGTCACACGACGAACGACCGGCCGGTGCCATTAGAGCATCGTGCGGAACCGCAGGTCCGCGTCAGCGAAAAGTGGATCCGGTTTTCCGCTCTCAACGATGCTCTCATTCAAGGAGAAAGCATCGGATGGAATCCCAAAAGTGCAAATCCACTTTTGGGATTCCATCCGATGCTGTAGCCGACATTAACGTAGCCGGGCATCAAGCTGGCCTGCTTTCAGATTCGGTTCATGCCTGCGAAACTGCCCTCACTCATTGAGCGTATGCTGTTTCGGCTGCCGCTCCGGTCCCAGCGGTAGCGTGACGCGCCATTTCATCCTGGATCCAGCCTGAGAGGCGCCGAACGTCCTCGCGCGAGCGGACATGCGGTGCGATCCAAAGATTCAGCTCGCGTGTTCCCGGGACGAAGCCGAGAGGCGCGACCAAATGGCCCCGCTCGATCTCGTCTGCCACCAAGATGCGCGGTGCAATCGCAATGCCCAGGCCGTAGGAGGCGGCCTGGATCAGCAGATAGTGGTGCTCATAGCTCTCATGCACCTGAAGGTTCAGGTCCGATCGGCCGATCACGGCCAGCCACTCGGACCATGCGTCGGTGCGCGTCGCCGTGCCCAGGATGCGTGCCCGCGTGAGATCCTCCGGCTTGTGCAGTTCCAGCCGGTCCGCGTAGTCAGGGTGGCAGATGGGACCGATGTCCTCGTGCAGCAGCGGCCTGACGATCACGTCCTCCGGTGCGCGATACGTGCTTGAGCGGATCGCCAGGCTCACCTCGTCCCGGACGAAATCCACTGCGCCATAGTTGATGTTGAGGCGGACCTCGATTGCGGGATTGTCGCGCTTGAACGTCCTCAGCCGGGGGATGAGCCAGTTCATCGCGATGGTCGCCGAGCAAGACAGGGTCAGCGGCCCCGGCGCGAGGCGCGCCACGCCCTGATGCATGAGCTCGAAGGCCTGGCCCAGATTAACGGCAAGCTGGGAGCCCGCCGGCGTTGGCGTAACAGACTTCGGCAGTCGAAGCAGGAGCGGCAGTCCTAACTGGGCCTCCAGCTCGCGGATATGCCGGCTGACGGCGCCATGGGTGACGCCGAGTTCGGCAGCCGCGGCCGACATGCTGCCCAACCGCACCGTCGTCTCGAAGGCGCGAAGGGCGTTCAAGGGCAGGCGCGGCAGTGGCATGGCAGCGGTCCCGGAATCTCTTGATGTCAGGAAATCTCACACCATCCTGCGCCGATTTGCAATGTCGCAGTCCAGGCGCGGCATGTAGGGTCGGCCACCAATCAAGAAAAAATCAACCTTATCTAACCGGGAGTTACGCCATGACGGATCGGTTGAAGGACAAGGTTGCCATTGTCTTCGGAGCCGGATCTGTCGGACCCGGCTGGGGCAACGGCAAGGCGACAGCCGCCCTGTTCGCTGCCAACGGCGCGCATGTCATCTGCGTCGACATCGACCAGGATGCCGCCGAGGAAACGACGGACATCATCACCCGCGAGGGCGGCCGCGCCTCGGCCTATGCCTGTGACGTCACCGACTCGGCCGCCGTTTCCGATCTCGTCGCCAGCGTCGTGCGGGAGAACGGCCGCATCGACGTGCTGCACAACAATGTCGGCTACGCCACGATGGGCGGCCCGATCGAGCTCGATGAGGCCGCCTGGCAGCGGACCTTCGACCTCAACGTCAAGAGCTGCTTCATTACCTGCAAGCACGTGCTGCCGCACATGCTGGAGCGGAAATCCGGCGCGATCGTCAACGTCTCATCGATCGCCGCGATCCGGTACACGGGCTATCCCTATACCGCTTACTACGCCGCCAAGGCGGCGGTGAACAACTTCACCATGGGGCTTGCCCTGCAATACGCCAGGGACGGCATCCGCGTGAACGCGATCATGCCCGGCCTGATGAATACGCCGCTGATCTTCCAGCAGATCTCCGGGCAGTACGCCGATGCCGACGCCATGGTCGCGGCGCGCGATGCCGCCTGCCCGACCGGCAAGATGGGCACGGCCTGGGACATCGCCAAGGCCGCCCTGTTCCTTGCCTCGGACGATGCCGCCTACATCACGGGCATCAGCCTGCCAGTCGATGGCGGGCTCAGTTGCCGCGCGGCCTGAAGCCCGACCCATGCCCCGCACCTCAACCCTTTTTCGTCAGGAACGACCATGCTGATCGACCGTTTCGAAGCCGACTACCTCCTCGAGACCCCGATCGCCCCCGAGCGCGCGGCCGAGATCATGGCCGGCGAGCAGTCGAGCGGTACCTTCGTTGCGGTTCCGGGCGAGACGCCCGAACTCAAGGAGCGGTCGGCCGCCCGCGTGACCCGGCTCGTCGTCCTTGACGAGCCGGTCGCGCAGCGCTCCCTCCCGTCGGCCATCCTGCCGAAGCCCGGCGAGCGCATCACCCGCGCGCTCGTTACCCTGTCATGGCCGTTGGCGACGATCGGCCCCTCCCTGCCGAACCTCGTCGCGACCGTGGCCGGCAACCTGTTCGAGCTGAAGGATGTCAGCGGCCTGCGCCTGCTCGACATCCGCCTGCCGGCCGCCTTCGGTGCAGCCTATGCCGGCCCCCGCTTCGGCATTGAGGGCACGCGTCGGCTCGCGGACGTTCACGGCCGGCCGCTGATCGGCACCATCATCAAGCCAAGCGTGGGCCTCGACGTCGAGGCGACCGCCGCCATGGTCAAGGACCTCTGCGAAGCCGGGATCGACTTCGTGAAGGACGACGAACTGCAATCGGACGGCCCCAACTGCCCGTTCGACGAGCGCGTGCGAGCCGTAATGCGCGTCATCAATGATCATGCGGACCGGACCGGCAAGAAGGTGATGTACGCCTTCAACCTTACCGGCGAGGTCGACCAGATGCGGCGCCGCCACGACCTTGTCCGCGATCTCGGCGGCACGTGCATCATGGCGAGCCTCAACTCGGTGGGACTTGCTGGCATGATCGAACTCGGCCGCTTCTCGGAGCTGCCGATTCACGCCCACCGTAACGGCTGGGGCTATCTCTCCCGCCATCCGCTGCTCGGCTGGTCCTATGTCGCCTGGCAGAAGCTGTGGCGGCTGGCCGGCGCGGACCACATGCACGTGAACGGGCTGCAGAACAAGTTCTCCGAGGACGACGATAGCGTGATCGCCTCGGCGCGGGCCTGCCTGACACCGATGTTCGACGACAAGCCCTGCACCGTCATGCCGGTGTTCTCCTCCGGCCAGTCGGCGCGGCAGGTTCCCGGAACGTACGCGGGCCTGAACTCCACCGACCTGATCGTAACGGCTGGCGGCGGCATCATGGCCCATCCAGACGGGCCCGCCGCGGGCGTAAGGGCTCTGCGCGAGGCCTGGGACGCAACGATCGCCGGCATCCCGCTCGAAGAGCATGCACGGACGCATCCCGAACTCGGCCGCGCCCTGGAGATGGCCGCATGAGCCCGCATCGACCTCTGCCGGGAGGACCCCTCGTGGCGTTCTACGGCGACGACTACACCGGGTCCTCGGCCGCGATGGAGGCGCTCGCCTTCGCCGGGTTGGACACCGTGCTGTTCCTCGCCCCACCGACGCCGGAGCGCCTGCGGGCCTTTGGCGCCTACCGCGGCATCGGCATTGCCGGCGTGGCGCGCTCGCGCGACCCCGGCTGGATGGACCGGAACCTGCCGCCGGTCTTCGCGCTGCTGCGCTCGCTCGGCACGCCGGTCGTGCACTACAAGGTTTGCTCGACCTTCGACTCCGCCCCGCACATCGGCTCGATCGGGCGGGCCATCGACATCGCGGCCGGATTGTTCGACGGCTGGATCCCGATGGTCGTGGCCGACCCGGCAATGGGCCGCTTCCAGAGCTTCGGCCACCTCTTCGCGCTGGCGCAGGGCAAGGGATACCGGCTCGACCGGCACCCGACCATGTCGAAGCACCCCGTCACGCCGATGGACGAGTCCGACCTCGGCCGTCACCTCGCGAAGCAGACGGACAAGCCCGTCGGTCTCGTCGATTTTGTCGCGATGAAGCGCGGGCAAGCCGACGCGCGTCTCGCGGAGGCTCTCGCCGACGGCGCCAGGATCGTCTCCCTGGACGTGCTCGACGAGGAGACGCTGGTCGAGGCGGGCCGCCTCGTCTGGGAGCGCGGAGGCGCGCCGGTCTTCGGCGTCGGCTCGCAGGGCTTCGAGACCGCGCTGGTTGCCTACTGGCGTGCCTCCGGTCTGCTGCCGGAGCGGGAGGCGGGGCTGCCCCCCGGGAGTGTCGATCACATCGCCTGCGTGTCCGGCTCTGTATCGCCGGTGACGGCGAGCCAGATCGCCCATGCGCTCCGCCATGGCTTCTGCGGCATCCGCATCGACGCGACCAGTGCCGTGGACGAGCCCGCCTGGGAAAACGAGATCGGGCGCGTGACCCGGGACGCCCTGCGCGCGCTCTCGGAAGGCCGCAGCCCACTCGTGTTCACCGCGACAGGCCCGGACGATCCGGCCGTCACCGCCCTGCGGCAGGCGGTGGCGACCGCGGGCGTATCGGCCGAGAGCGTGAACGACCGGATCGGCTCCGGCCTCGGCCGCGTGCTCGACGCGGTGGTGCGCGAGGCCAAGCTGACACGGGCCGTCATCTCCGGCGGCGACACGTCGAGCCATGCGGCCTCGATGCTGGGCATCGACGCGCTCACCGCCATCGCCCCCGTGGCACCAGGCTCTCCCTTGTGCCGCGCCCATTCCACCGATCCCTCCCGCGACGGGTTGCAGATCGCGCTCAAGGGCGGACAGGTCGGCGGGGACGATTTCTTCTGCGCCGTACGCGACGGGGTGTCGCGAGGAACTTGAATGACGGGCGCCGCCCGGGAGGAGGACAGATGAGACTACAGGGAAAGATCGCTCTGGTGACGGGCGGGGCACGCGGCATCGGCCTTGCCATCGCCAAGGCCTTCGTCGCGGAAGGCGCGACGCCGGTCATCGCCGATATCAACGAGCAGGGCGCCAGAGAGGCCCTTGGCACGCTCGGGGCCTCCGACGGCCTCGCCCTTGCGGTGAACGTGGCCGACGAGGCTTCGGTCCACGGGATGGTCCAGGCTATTGTCGATCGCTACGGCCGGGTCGACATCCTCGTGAACAATGCCGGGATCGGCGGAAACACCCCATTCCTCGACATCACGCTCGAGGAGTGGAACCGGACGATCTCGATCAATCTGACCGGCGCCTTCCTCGTGGCGCAGGCCTGTGCCCGCGAGATGGTCAAGCGCCGCAGCGGCAAGATCATCAACATCGCCTCGCTCTCCGGCCAGCGCGGCGGCCACGGCCGCGCCGCCTATGGAGCCGCCAAGGCAGGCCTCGAGCTCCTGACCAAGGTCATGGCGGTGGAACTCGCGGAGTTCGGCATCAACGTCAACAACATCGCGCCCGGCGCCATCGAGACCGAGATGGCGAAGTTCGCGCACGATCAGGCGACGCGCGCCGCCTACAACTACCTGATCCCCATGACGCGCTACGGCACGCCCGAGGAGATCGCCGACGCGGCGGTTTTCCTCAGCTCCGATGAGAGCCGGTACATTCACGGCCACACCCTGAACGTGGACGGAGGCTTCCGGGCCGCCGGCCTCATGTTCCGCGGCGACAAGGCCGCACCTGCAAGCTGATCAGATCCGATTGGCAAAGCCCAACAGACAAAACCAGGAGGAAACCATGTCCAAGAGCATCACCCGCCGCAGCTTCGCCGCCCTTGTCGGTGGTACGGCCATCACCGCCGCGCTGCCGATCCGCTACGCCCACGCCGCCGAGTACACGTTCAAGATCGGCACGAACGTGCCGGCCTCGCATCCCCTCAATGTCCATCTGGCCAAGGCGGTCGAGCAGGTCAAGGCCGAGACGGGCGGCCGGTTCGAACTCCAGCTCTTTCCCAACAATCAGCTCGGCGCCGACTCGGACATGCTGTCCCAGCTTCGCTCCGGGGCGCTGGAATGCTTCCTGAACTCCGGCGTGAACGTGCTGTCGACGATCATCCCGGCGGCCGCGATCTCCGGCGTGGGCTTCGCCTTCAAGGACTATCCGGCGGTGTGGAACGCGCTCGACGGGAAGCTCGGTACGCACCTGCGCAGCCAGATCACCAAGAGTGGCATCGTGGTGCTCGACAAGGTCTGGGACAATGGCTTCCGGATGATCACGAACAGCGTCAAGCCCATCACGCATCCGGACGACCTGCGTGGAATGAAGATCCGCGTGCCGGTGAGCGCGCTGTGGCTCTCCCTGTTCAAGGCGCTCGGCGCGGCGCCGACCGGAATGAACTTCGCGGAAGTTTATACCGCGCTCCAGACCAAGGTCGTTGATGGCCAGGAGAACCCGCCTGCGATCATCGCGGCAGCGAAGCTGCAAGAGGTGCAGAAATATGCCTCGGTCACGAACCATATGTGGGATGGCTGGTGGTTCCTAATCAATCGCCGGGCCTGGAGCCAGGTGCCTGCGAACATGCAGGAGACGGTCGCGAGGATCATCAACAACGCTTGCTTGGCCCAACGCGAGGACGTCGCGCAGCAGAACATCGCCCTGCGTAAGGATCTCTCCGCCGCAGGGCTCATCTTCAACGATGTCGATCCGGGCCCATTCCGCACCAGGCTCTCAGAGGCCGGTTTCTACAAGGAGTGGCGCTCGAAATTCGGCGACGAGGCCTGGGGCCTGCTCGAGGAGGTCGTCGGCAAACTGGCCTGACGGCTCATCACGCAACAGGGGCTCGGGCCGGACCGCTGCCGAGGCCGAGCTCCCAATGAACCCTGCGGTGGTGCCACAACCCGTGAGACGGGCGATGCGGCAGGACGCACTCCGAGACGGAGGAAACAGCCTATGACCGACAGTCTCAACCCCGACTTACCCGCTCTTGACATTCATGCACCCACCGCTGTGGCCGGCGTGGATGAGCCCGGTGTGGCGCACCGTTCGAGCCTCGGCGTGCTGATGCGCCCGATCGAGGCGATCTCCGCGGTGCTCCTGATCGGCCTGATCGGCCTCGTGCTGGCCAGCGTCTTCTGGCGCTATGCCCTCGGCTCACCGATCACCTCAGCCGACGAGATCGCGTCCTTCATGTTCCTCTGGATCGTGATGTTCGGTTCCGTAATCGCTATCGACCGCAACGAGCACTTGCGGCTGGCCCTGCTGCTGAATGCCATGCGGCCGCGGGTCCGGCAGCTTCTCGAAGCAATCGGCCTCGTGATCATGGCCGCGTTCCTCGGCGCCCTCCTGCCCGCCGCGATCGAGCATACCTATTTCGAGGGAGATGTCATCTCGCCAGGCCTTGAGATCTCCATGGCCTGGCGCATCGCCGGGATCCCGCTCGGGATCGTGTTGATGCTCATCGCGCTCGCGGCGAAGTTCCTGCGCGAGACGGGCGTCAGGGACATGCTGATCAGCCTTGCCGCCGTGGCAGCTGCGGTGGCCGTGCTGTGGCTGATGACACCCGTCTTCGCCCAGATCGGCAAGGCCAACATCCTCGTGCTGCTGGTGGGCGTGATCGCCGTCTGCCTCGCGATCGGCGTGCCGATCGGCTTCTGCTTCGGCTCGGGTGCGCTCGCCTTCCTGCTCTTCTCGACGAAACTGCCACTGACGGTGATCGTCGGTCGGATGGACGAGGGCATGTCGAGCCTGATCCTTCTGTCCGTGCCGGTCTTCGTGCTTCTGGGCTGCATCCTCGACGCCACCGGCATGGGCAAGGCGATCGTCGACTTCCTTGGCTCCCTGCTGGGCCACGTGCGCGCCGGCATGTCCTACGTGATGCTCGGTTCGCTGTACCTCGTCTCCGGCATCTCCGGCTCGAAGGTGTCCGACATGGCGACGGTCGCCCCGGCGCTGTTCCCGGAAATGAAGCGGCGCGGCAACAAGCCGGAGGAGATGGTGGCGCTTCTCGGCACCGGCGCCATCATGGCGGATACGGTTCCGCCGAGCATCGTTCTGATCGTGATCGGCTCCGTTGCCGGCATCTCCATCTCGGCCCTGTTCGCCAGCGGCTTCATCGTGGCCCTGTTCCTGCTGATCATGCTCGCGATCGCGGCACGCTGGAAGGCTCGGTCCGAGAATCTCGCGGGCGTCCGCCGCGCGCCGATGAAGGTCATCGGCAAGGCGTTGCTGTTCGCGGCGCCGGCGCTGGTCTTGCCCTTCCTGGTGCGCGGTGCCGTGACCGAAGGTGTCGCCACGGCGACCGAGGTTTCGACGATCGCGGTGCTGTATGCGGGGATCGCCGGCATGCTGCTGTACGGCGGCATCGCGCTGCGCGACATCTATCGCATGCTGATCGAGACCGCCGCGATGACGGGCGCGATCCTGCTGATCCTCGGCACGGCCTCGGCCGCCGCCTGGGCGCTGACGCAGACCGGCTTTGCCCTGTATCTCGCAGAAGTGATGAAAGGCCTTCCCGGAGGCTGGATCGTCTTCATGGCGGTCACGGTCGTGACCTTTCTCCTGCTCGGATGCCTGCTCGAGGGACTGCCCGCGATCGTGCTGCTGGCTCCGCTCATGTTCCCGATCGCGAAGGATCTGGGCATCCACAGCGTTCACTATGCAATGGTTGTGGTGGTCGCCATGAACATCGGACTGTTCGCGCCCCCTGTCGGCATCGGCTATTACATCGCCTGCTCGATCGGAAAGGTCGAGCCCGATGCGGCGATGAAGACGGTCTGGTTCTATCTGGGTGCGCTCGTCCTCGGGCTCGTGGCGATCGCCCTCGTGCCGGCCATTTCCATCGGCCTCCTCTGACGGGTCCTCCAGGAAGGTCAATCGAACAATGCGCCGACAACGCCACGCCAAGATCGTCGCAACTGTTGGTCCGGCGAGCGCATCGCCGGACAAGCTGCGGGAACTCTTCCTCGCCGGGGTCGACACCTTCCGACTGAACTTCAGTCATGGCACCTATCAGGATCACGCCGCCGTCCACGCTGCCATTCGCTCGCTCGAGAAGGAGGTCGGACGGCCGATCGGCATCCTCCAGGATCTGCAAGGACCGAAGATCAGGATCGGCACGCTCAAGGACGGCGCATTGGTCCTCACAGAGGGTGAAACGATCCGGTTCGTGCTTGATGGCATTGATGGCGACCGAACCTCGATTCCTCTCCCGCATCCGGAGATCTTCGAGGCGATTCTCCCAGGACAGGACTTGCTCATCGATGACGGCCGCATCCGGATCAAGGTGACGGGTCTTAGCGCTGACTATATCGAGGCCAAGGTCGTAACGGGCGGCCGGATCAGCAACCGGAAGGGCGTCAACCTGCCGGGCACGGTGCTGGACATGTCGCCCCTCACGGCGAAGGACCGGGCCGATCTCGCCTTCGGCCTTGAACTCGGTGTCGACTGGGTGGCGCTGTCGTTCGTCCAGCGACCGTCCGATCTGATCGAGGCGCGCACACTGATCGGCGATCGTGCTGGCCTCGTGGCAAAGATCGAGAAGCCCTCGGCCCTTGAACACATCGAGGACATCGTTCGCCTGTCCGATGCGGTCATGGTCGCCCGCGGCGATCTGGGTGTCGAGATCCCACCGGAGGAGGTGCCCGGGCGGCAGAAGGAACTGGTGCGCATCTGCCGTCTGATGGTCAAGCCGGTGATCATTGCAACGCAGATGCTCGACTCCATGGTCGCTGCCCCCACGCCAACACGGGCAGAGGCTTCCGACGTCGCAACGGCGATCTATGACGGGGCTGACGCCGTCATGCTGTCGGCCGAGTCCGCCTCGGGCCAGTACCCGGTCGAGGCGGTTGCGATGATGGATCGCATCATCAGCAAAACCGAGCAGGACAAGGCCTATCGGTCCATCGTCACGGCTCTCCGGTCGGAGATCGAGGAGAGCCCACCCCATGCTGTTGCCAGTGCGGCAGGCGATCTCGCCCAGGCGATCCACGCTCCCTGTATTGTGGCGTACACGTCGAGCGGTACCACCGCGAGCCGCATCGCCCGCACCCGGCCGGATGTCGCGATCCTGGCGGTCACTCCGGATGAGAACGTGGCGCGGCGCCTATGCCTTCTTTGGGGCGCCCACAGCGTCCGCTCGGAGGATGTCCGGACCTACGAGGAGATGGTGGAGCAAGCCGAGGCGCATGTAAGAGCGGAGGGATTGGCCCAGCCGCCTGAGTTCATTGTGATCGTAGCCGGCGTGCCCTTTGGGACCGCAGGTACGACCAACAACCTCCGGATCGTGCAATTGCGCCTGAACCAGACGTGAGTGATCGACGGCTTTCGTACTGCGGCCACGGTCTGCATTGGGTCGAGGCTGTGTCAAAACGCGGGATCTGGTAGCCTGGTGGGGTCACATGGACTGGAGGGA
>NZ_QDAH01000069.1 GCF_003075415.1 Microvirga sp. KLBC 81 | reverse complement strand
GGTGATCCATCGGCGCGGTCCATGGCGCTCGTTTGAGGCCGTCGAGTTCGCCACCCTCGAATGGGTCGATTGGTACAACAATCGGCGCCTGCTCGCGCCCATCGGCAGCATCCCGCCCGCCGAGGCGGCAGCCGCCTACCACGCCCAGCTTGAGGTCATGCCGATGGCCGCGTAGAATCCAAGCCAATCAGCCTCCGGAAAAGCCGGCGCGGTTCAACACGACGCGCGACCGACTGCTGGCGCTGGGCTGCCCCTATGCGGCTGAGCACCTCGATCATCTGCTGACTGAGGCGGTGAGTCAGGCGATGGCGCCGCACGCCTTTCTGGACCGGCTGTTGGAGGTGGAGCACTCCGGGCGCGAAGGACGGCGGGTGAAAACCTCGTTGAAAATGTCGGGTCTGCCGATTGGCCAGACGCTCGAGAACTTCGACTTCGCCTTCCAGCCGGCGATCGAGCGGTCCCGGATCGCCACGCTCGCCACAGGCGCGTGGATCCGCAATGCCGAAACCGTGCTGATGCAGGGCCCTCCGGGGGTGGGCAAGACGCACCTCTCGGTGGCGCTCGGGACCCGGGCGGTCGAGATGGGGTTCTCGGTCTTGTACTACCGGTTTGATGAACTGATGACGGCGCTGAAGGTCGACGCCGGCCTGCCGCCCGCGCAGCTGAAACGGCGCCGGTACATGAACAGGCGCTGTTGATTGTGGATGAACTCGGCTTCGAGCCGATGACCCGCGAGCAGGCGAGCTTGTTCTTCCGGCTGGTGACCTACCGCTATGGCCGCGGCGCGATCCTGATCACGACGAACAAGAGCCTCCGGGAATGGACCGAACTGCTCGCTGGCGATGAGGTGCTGGCCACGGCGATTCTCGATCGTCTGCTGCACCGGGCGCATGTTCTTAACATCAAGGGGCGCAGCTATCGCCTGCGGGATCTGGAGGAGGCTCTCCAGCGGGCTCACGCCTGAGCCGTCGTAAATCTGGATGTCGCCTTATCTCGTAAATCTGGGTGTCGCTTGACAGCTGTCGAGCGTCAGCCGTTTCGAAACGTGTAGCTGTAACCGTTGATCGCCGGCGCGCCGCCGAGATGCACATAGAGGACCCTCGATCCCTCTGGAAAGAACCCTTTCTGGACAAGGTCAATCAGCCCTTGCATCGATTTACCCTCGTAGACGGGATCAGTAATTATCCCCTCGAGCCGCGCGCACAGGCGGATGGCCTCCTTCGTTTCCTCGGACGGAATACCGTAACGCGGGTACGCGTACTCCTCGAGCAACACCACGTCATCCTCGATGATTTCCGCGCCAAGGTCGACGAGGTTCGCAGTATGCTGGGCAATGTTGAGCACCTGCGCCTTAGTTTGGGCGGGGGTGGCGGAGGCATCGATCCCGACCACTTTGCGCTGTCGCCCGTCCGTGGCGAATCCGACGACCATGCCGGCGTGCGTCGAGCCTGTGACCGTGCAAACCACGATATAGTCGAAGGCCAATCCAAGCTGCTTCTCCTGGGCGCGCACCTCCTCCGCGAACCCGACGTAGCCGAGACCGCCATATTTGTGAACAGAGGCCCCGGCTGGGATCGCATAGGGTCTGCCGCCCCTTGCCTTGACCTCGTCGAACGCCTGCTTCCAACTGCGGCGGATGCCGATATCGAAGTCTTCCTCGACCAGGCGTATCTCTGCTCCCATGATGCGGCTCAAGAGAATGTTGCCGACTCGGTCGTAGACGGCATCCTCATGTGGGACCCAGCTCTCCTGGACCAGGAGGCATTTCATACCGATCTTGGCCGCGACCGCGGCGACCATCCGCGTGTGGTTGGACTGCACGCCGCCGATGGATACAAGTGTATCGGCCTTTGACGCGATCGCGTCGGGGATGATGTATTCGAGCTTGCGGAGCTTGTTGCCGCCGAACGCGAGACCGGAGTTGCAGTCCTCGCGTTTGGCGTAGATTTCCACCTTTCCCCCGAGATGCTGGCCGAGGCGATCGAGCTTCTCGATGGGCGTGGGTCCAAAGGTGAGCGGGTGGCGTTTGAACTTCTCCAGCATGTTCTCCCCAGCGGTTGGCGATTGAACCGAAATTGGCAATCCGCAAGTCATGGTAAGAGGCGTGTTTGATGTGAGGTCAGCTGCGCTCTCCGATGTCCCAGAAGAGCCCCGTCATGATTTCCAGCGCCTCCTTTGCAGACAAAGCAGCCGGATCAGAAGGAGCACGCCTCCGAAATAGCCTACCTGACGAAGCAGCGCACAGGCCAACGTTGCGATGATTACTGTGCGAATGGCATGTGAGACGAGATAGATCATAAGAGCGTTGGTGTACAGGGCCAGCCGCAGGACGCGATCCAAGATCCTGAAGGGCAAGGTCGTTCTCGCGGGTTTGCGCGTGAGATCATGCAGGCACCGTGTCGGCCGCAACATGGGTCTGGCAGTTCTTCGGGCAGACACGGGCGCAGGCTCCGCAGCCAATGCAGCGGCCGGGATGATCGACGACCATGATCATACGATTGAGCTGGCCGTCGAAGTCGTCGTCCTCGCCGTCGCAGACGCCGAGGATTTCACCCGTATCATCGATGCCGTAAAGGTGCATGACCTCGCGCGAGCAGACCTTGAAGCAGCGGCCGCAGCCGATGCAGGTCGTGCCATCGATGGCGGTCAGATAGTCCGGTATCCACCGGGAGCCATCGCGGGTGAGAAAAGGGTTCGTCATCGCGAACTCTCCAATGCTGCGAGCTCTCGCTTGGCAGCGTCCAAGTCGGCATAAGCGTTGAAGGTTTTCTCGGCGACCGCCTTGATCTCTGTCCAGCTGACCGGGAGGTCCTCGGCAAGATCGTGCAGTTCCATTTTCGCAGTTCCCGCGCGCGACTGCAGCTTGCGGACCTTCTTCTGCAGCTCCTCAAGGTCTGGCATGATCCCCTTCCTCGAAAACCGGTTTCATCACGCCCGCGCCACGTCGGGATAGGCTTCGATGACGGCGATCGCATCGTCGACCAGTTTCGTACCGGCCGCAGCGAGTTTCCAAAGCGTCTCGAAGCCAAACCGGTGGACGTCGCGCAGGGACTTCGACAGAACGACCAACCGCCCGGTCGTGAGAAGCACGCACCCGAAGCCCTCATGGCTCATCTCCATCATCGGCGATGCCATCAGGCCGGAGCACTCCTCGATCGCAAGTCCGACGGCGGTGTAGAATAGGTCGAGCCTCCACAACACGTCCGGATCGGGATCGCCAATGATCGGGATCGCACGGCGCTGTTCCTTGGTGACGATGAAGTCGGCCAGCAGCTCGGCATCCGATTTGCCTTCCCATGACCCATAAGAATCCTGAGCGCGGATTAGCCGCACGAGGCATTTGACAAAAGGGGTGGCAAGGGCCGTTTCGTCCTCGTTGACAGCAGGGCTAACTGCGGCATCAGACATCTCGCGTCTCCTCATTTCAGTCCTCGAAGGACGGTTTCTTGTCGCTGACGCCTGCTTCCGCCAGCACCTTGCGCAACCAGGGCGGAGGAGCCGTCCTGAGCATCGTCTGGGTGCGCGACAGCACCTCTTCGATGGAATGAGGCTGAGGCACTTTGACCGGTTGGATTTTTGCCGAAACAAGCTTGGCTGCCGAAGGCCCGCCGATAGCCAGGCAAAACAGAAGATGGCAGCCCCTCAACGCCTCCACCTTCGGGGTGATGCGGTCGTCGCCCTCGGTCCGATGCTTCCCACTCTCGTCGGAAACGTCATCGAAGGCCACGGCTTCCACGAAATTCCACGCGTCGGGCGTCACGTCGTAGACGGCAAAGCGCTTGGCCGACCCGAAATGGGCGTTGCAGCCTTTTATGTCTTGTGTGGCGATCGCTACGCGCAATGCGCCGGCTTGTCGTTCCGGCATCAGTGCGTGATCCACGTCAGTGACGAGCGAGAAGCGACGAACGGAGGTCATCTGGCATGTCTCGGTTACGGAATGGATCAAGAGCCTCCGGCGTCGGCGCGTGCTGGCTGGCCTGGAAGATGTTGGCGACCTCGAAGATCAGGTCGCGCGTCCCCTGATAGAGGATTGTGAGCTTGTGCTGACTTCCGAGCCGGTCAAAAATTGGGAAGCCAATGCGCATGAGCGGAATGCCGAGGCGCTCCGCCGCCTGGCGTCCGTGCGAATGGGTGACGAGAAGATCAGCGCCGGCGGCAAGACCTTCCAGATCGCCGAGATCGCCGACCTGGACCGATTCCGCCGGCACTTGCTCGAGAATTTTCGACGTATCGGTCGTGGTGACGGCGGCCGCGATGTCGGAGCCCATGCCGATGAAGAAGGTCGCGAGCTGGTAGAGCTGGTCTGGTTCGGCGGCGATGGCAATTCTCTTGCCGCCGAAATGGAAATGTCCGTCGAGCAACGAATCCTGCAGTTGCGCCCGGCGACGGCGGAGCTTGGCCGGCACCGCGGCGCCCGAAATCGCGGACAGCAGCGAGACGAACCGGTCGACGCCTTTCAATCCGGTCAGCGACTGGAACAGCACGTAAGGCACGCCGGTCAGCCGCTGCAGCACGTCAGCCGGGCGGCGCATATGCTCGCCGATGGCGATGCAGTGCGCCACCGTGCCAAGCTCGCGGATCTCGTCGATGGTCGTCCCACCATATGTGGTCGGAATCCAGCGATCAGGAACTGTGCCGTCGAGTGCGCCGGAAACATCCGGGAAAATCACCGCTTGCAGTCCAAAACTCTCCACTGTCTCGTGCAGATGCTCGATATCGGCCACGGTCATGTTCCAGCCGGGCAGGATGGCGATCTTTTTTGTGTCTCGCGCCTGTTTGCCTGATAGCGTGATGGTCTCGATCATGGCCGTGACGGCCGTGGCCCAGCCGTCTTCGATCGCGCCGTGGAAATCCGGTGTGTTGGCCAGCACGACCTTCGTGCCGGCGAGTTCTCCGCCACGTTTCGCCCTGATATTGGCGATGTCGCTTGCGAAGTCTTCACCACGGGTTTCCACCAGCGCCGTCGTGCAGACCCCGATCAGCTTCGGATTGGTGCGGGTCTTGAGGTTGAGGATCGCCTCCTCCAAATGGTCCGCCCCACCGAGGATCGTCGCGACCTCATCCATCGCCGTTGTCTGCAGCGGGATCGTCTCCTTGAAGTGCCGCACGAAGAGCACCAGCGCGAAGCTGGTGCAGCCTTGGCTGCCGTGAAACAGCGGCATCGCACCCTCGACGCCAAGAAAGGCGAAGGCCGCGCCCAGTGGCTGCGACGACTTCAGCGGATTGACCGCCGCCGATTTAGTCTGGGGAAGGATGCGGACCATCGGCTTACCTCAACACTCGCCGAAGTCGCCAGCCGTCGTGCCGGCGAATTTTTTGAAGGCGTCGATGGTAGCTCTTGCTCCCTCTTCTCCCAGCATCTCCTCCTCCACGGCAGGCAGGCAATCCCACGGTGCCGGCTCCCGCACCTGACACCAGATCGGGTTGTGAATGGCGAGGTCGATCTGGCGTACGAGTTCCACCATGCCGTCATAGCCGGCATAGGGATGGTGACGCTCCTGGTTGATATCGAGCCAGGGGATCTTGGCCTTCAGCGCGATAAATTGCGTGCGCCCGCCCGACAGCATGATGTCGGCCTTGTGCTCTGAGAGCATGGCGTAAAGCTCGCGCGGTGCCATCGACTCGAACATGTGGTTCTCGTCCTTGAGGATCTGTTTGATGCGCTCCTTGTCTTCCACCGTCGATTTCTTGACCGAGGTGCCGACGATCTCAATGCCGATTTCCATCAGCGCATGGACGACCGACCAGGACTTCACACCGCCGGTGTTGAGCAGCACGCGCTTGCCTTCGAGCCTCGGCCGGTAAGCCTCAAGCTTCTTCCACGCAATTGCCTCCTCCTCTGCAATCAGCGCCTCGGTGCGGTCGAGGATCTCCGGATTGGCACCCTTCCTCACGAGCAGGTCAGAGATCTGCCGAAGTGCTTCCGAGGTGTCGGTGATGCCGTAGAAGGAGCCCTCGAAGAACGGGATGTCCCAGCGCTCCTCCATCTTGCGGGCGAGATTGATGAGCGCGGTTGAGCACACCATCATCGCCGCCCGGGCACGGTGCGCGGAGGCAACATCGAGGTAGCGCGCGTCGCCCGGAATGCAGGCGCGCACCCGGATGCCGAGCTTGTCCAAAAGCGACTTCACCAACCAGAACTCGCCGGAGAGGTTGAATTCGCCGAGGATATTGATGTCGTAAGGGCCGGCATCGTCGGGCTCCACCGTGCCGATGACATGATCGAGCAACGCCTCGCCGGCGAGCTTGTTGCCAAGATTCTTGGAGCCGACGAAGCCTGGCGCATTGATCGGCACCACCGGCAAGCCGAACTTTTCCGCCGCGCGCTTGCAGACGGCCTCGATGTCGTCGCCGATCAACGCCGTCACGCAGGTCGAATAGACGAAGATCGCCGGCGGCGCATACGCTTCCTTGATCTCACGGATCGCTTTGAAGAGCTTCCGCTCACTCTGCCCCATGACCATGTCGAGTTCGCCGAGGTCGGTCGTGAAGCTTGTGCGCCACAGCGTTGGCCCGGACGAAGCCGCGCCGCGGTTGTCCCAGGAATTGCCCTCGCAGGCGAGCGGCGCATGGATCAGATGCGCGATGTCGGTGATCGGCTGCAGCACAATCTTGGCGCCGTCAAAGGCGCAGCCGCCGGCTGCCGCCCCGGGAGTCAGCGGCTTCGAACAGCCCTTTTTGCGCGCCTTGGCATCCTTGCCGTGGTTCTTCTCGCAGGCGGGCTCGTTGAAGACATCCTGGATTTTGGCACTGAGCGAGGACATGGCGCCGGTCTCCAAAGGTCATCGGAAGACGGCCGGCCTCGAAAAAGGCCGGCCGCCACTCTTAGCGGGTGAGATCATACGAATAGTCCGTCACGCTCGGCTCGATCGTCTCGCGATCGAGCTTGTCGAAGATCTTGTCGAGGATCGTCGTTAAGACGCGCAGCCCGCCTTGGTAGCCCATGAGCGGGAAGCGATGGTGATGGTGCCGGTCGAAGATCGGAAACGTCAGCCGGATCAGCGGCGTACCGGTGTCGCGCTCCAGATACTTGCCATAGGAGTTGCCAATCAGCAGGTCCACCGGCTCGGTGAAGAGCAGCGAGCGCATCGCCCAGAGGTCCTTGCCCGCCCAGACCTGGGCATCCTTGCCGAAGGGCGTGGATGCAAGCAGTTCCTTCATCTCGGCTTCCCAGGTCGCCGTGCCGTTGGTGGCAAGGCAGTGGGTCGGCTCGCCGCCGGTCTCCATGATGAACCGGGTTATGGCGTAGACGAAGTCAGGATCGCCGTAGATCGCGTATTTCTTGCCGTGCAGCCAGGACTGGCTGTCTGCCATGGCGTCGATCAATCGGCCGCGTTCCAGGCGGATGGCCTCGGGGATTTCCTTGCCGGAAATCGCCGACACCTTCATCAGGAACTCGTCGGTCGCCTGGACGCCGAGCGGGTAATGGAACGAGGCCGTCGCCTGCCCGACTTCCGCGCAATAGTTCAGCGTATGGCGGGTGTTATAATGTTGTAGCGACAGTGTCGCCTCGGCGTTAAGCGCCGCCTTCACGTCCTCGATCTTGGTGCCGCCGTCATACATGCGGAACTCGCCGTCTGACGGCGTGTCGAACTGGTCAGAGGCGTCCTGGATGAAGGTGTAGGACACGCCCATCAGGTCGAGCAGGCGCCTCACTTCCCGGTTGTTGCCGACGCAGAAGCCGTCGAAACCCGGAATGATGTTGATGGTGCCAGCGGCTTCCGTGCGCTCCTTGCCATCCCAAAAATGCTCCAGCACGCCTTCCATCATGCCGTCATAGCCATCGATATGGCTGCCGACGAACGCCGGCGTGTGGGCGAAAGGCACGTCGAAGTCACGCGGGACTGAGCCTTCGTTCTTGGCGTTCTCAATAAAGCCGTGCAGGTCGTCGCCAATGACCTCCGCCATACAGGTGGTCGAGACGGCGATCATCTTTGGGTCGTAGAGTGTGTAGGTGTTGGCGAGCCCGTCAACCATGTTCTTCAGACCGCCGAACACCGCCGCGTCCTCGGTCATCGAGGAGGAAACGGCGGACGCAGGTTCCTTGAAATGGCGCGACAGGTGCGAGCGGTAATAGGCCACGCAGCCCTGGCTGCCATGGACGAAGGACATCGTCCGCTCAAAACCGGCTGCCGCGAACACCGCGCCGAGCGGCTGGCAGGCCTTGGCTGGGTTCACGACAAGCGCTTCGCGAGCGAGGTTTTTTTCGCGGTATTCCCAGGTCTTGGTGAACTCGCGTTGATCAGCAACGACCTGATCCGGGTGCGGACATTCGAAATTCAGCTTCTTCGCGGCGAGCATCTGCCTGTATTCCGGCTCGCGAAACAGGGGAGCATGATCGAGAACTTTTTCGGCCGACTGCGGCATGGTGGTCACCTCTTCCATCTGGCCGCGCCATACGGCGGCACAGGGATGTCGAGACGTTTCAGGTCTCCCGCGGATCAAAGCCGGCGGGCGTTCATCGGCCTCCCTGCCCGTGGGAGGCCAGGTTCTCATTCGGCAGCCATCGCCGCCAGCGGCACGGCCTTTTTCTTCCAGGGGGCGTCGTAGAGGTCCCAGACCGGGTTGTTGATGGCCAGATCCATGTCGCGGGCGAAGATGGCAAACCCGTCATAGCCGTGATACGGGCCGGAATAATCCCAGGAGTGCATCTGACGGAACGGGATGCCCATCTTCTGTACCGGGTACTTCTCCTTGATGCCGGAGCCAACGAGATCAGGGCGGATCCCCTCAATGAACTTCTCCAGCTCGTAACCGGTCACGTCGTCATAGATCAGCGTACCCTTCTTCACGTAATGGCCAGTGCGCTGATAGTCGTCGTTGTGGCCGAACTCGTAGCCGGTGCCGACGATCTCCATGCCGAGATCCTCGTAGGCCGTGATGACGTGACGGGGACGCAGGCCGCCGACATAGAGCATCACCGTCTTGCCCTCGAGGCGCGGCCGGTACTTGGCGATGACCGCATCGACCAAGGGCCGGTACTTGGCGATGACCGCCTCGGTCTTGTCCTCGATTTCCGGCCCGAAATGCTTGGCAATCTTGCGCAGAGAGGCTTCGATCTGGGAGGGGCCAAAGAAATTGTATTCCATCCAGGCGATGCCGTACTTTTCCTCCATGTGCCGGCAGATGTAGTTCATCGACCGGTAGCAGTGGATGAGGTTGAGCTTAGCCTTCGGCGCGCGCTCGATCTCGGCGAGCGTGGCGTCCCCCGACCAGTTGCCGACCACGCGCAGCCCCACCTCCTCGAGCAGGATGCGCGAGGCCCAGGCGTCGCCGCCGATATTGTAGTCGCCGATGACGTTGACGTCGTAAGGGCTGGGCTCGAACTCGACTTCCTTCTTGTCGAAGACCCAGTCACGGATCGCGTCGTTGGCGATGTGGTGGCCGAGCGATTGCGAGACGCCGCGGAAGCCCTCGCAGCGCACCGGCACAATTGTCTTGTCGTGCTCCTTGGCCTTCTTGCGCGACACCGCCTCGATATCGTCGCCAATCAGGCCGATCGGGCATTCGGACTGCACGGTGATGCCCTTGTTCAGCGGAAACAGTTCCTCTACCTCGTCGATGACCTGTTCCAGCTTCTTGTCGCCACCGAAAACAATGTCCTTCTCCTGGAAGTCGGAGGTGAACTGCATCGTCACGAACGTATCGATGCCCGTCATGCCGGTGTAGTAGTTGCGGCGCTGCGACCAGGAATATTGACCGCAACCGACTGGTCCGTGCGAGATGTGGACCATATCCTTGACCGGGCCCCACACCACACCTTTGGAGCCGGCATAGGCGCAGCCGCGGATTGTCATCACGCCCGGAATGGACTTGATGTTCGATTTGACGTCGCATTCGGACAGGACCTTGCCCGCCTCGCCGATCTCATCCCTGTGCGTGGCAACACTGAGGTGCTTCTTGCGGCGCTTCGCCGCCTTGTCTGGATATTGCGACAACACTTCCTCAATAAGCTTCTCATGGAGAGCGCCGTTATTCTCGTGGTCCAGGCTCATGGGACCTGCCCCTTTCAAGGTTCGGGTGACGCCTCGCCGACGAGGCGCCGTTCGTGGAAAGGCACGCCGGGTCAAGGTCGGCGCCTCCTGTCGGCAGCGGCGGTTACCGGGCAGCCGCCAGCGTCGCTTCCTTGGCCTGAAGCTCGGCAAGCATCTGCTCGTCGGTCTTCATGATGCCGAAGTCGAGCAGCATGTCCTCGAGCTCTTCCATGGTGATCGGGGTCGGGATGGTGCCCTGGCCCGAATTGGCATGGATTTTCTCGGCCAGCGCGCGGTATTCCCCGGCCTGCTTGGAGTCCGGCGCGTACTGGATCACTGTCATCTTCCTGAGCTCGGCGTGCTGGACGATGTTGTCGCGCGGCACGAAGTGGATGAGCTTGGAATTGAGCTTGGCCGCCAGCGCCTCGGCGAGGTCGAGCTCACGGTCGGTCTGACGCTCGTTGCAGATCAGGCCGCCGAGCCGCACGCCGCCCGCATGGGCATATTTCAGGATGCCCTTGGCGATGTTGTTGGCGGCATAGAGCGCCATCATCTCGCCGGACATGACGATGTAGATTTCCTGGGCCTTGTTCTCGCGGATCGGCATCGCGAAGCCGCCGCACACCACGTCGCCGAGCACGTCATAGGAGACATAGTCGACATCGTCATAAGCGCCGTTCTCCTCGAGGAAGTTGATCGAGGTAATGACGCCGCGGCCAGCGCAGCCGACGCCCGGCTCGGGGCCGCCGGACTCGACGCACTTGATGCCTCGGTAGCCGACCTTGAGTACGTCCTCAAGTTCGAGGTCTTCCACCGAACCTTCCTGTGCCGCGAGATGCAGGACGGTGTCCTGCGCCTTCGCGTTCAGGATCAGGCGGGTGGAGTCGGCTTTGGGGTCGCAGCCGACGATGAGGATTTTCTGCCCGAGGTCGACAAGGGCGGCAAGCGTGTTTTGGGAGGTGGTGGATTTGCCGATGCCTCCTTTCCCATAGAATGCGATCTGACGCAGACCTGCCATGTTGCTTCCTTCCTTCGTTTCATCGATCGCGATGTCACCCACGACATGAATATCGGTCGACAGCTCCTGCCGCGCCGCGACGAGAGAGTTTCAAAACTCGTGCCAATTTGGCTGATCGAGCCGAAGAACGAACTTTGCGATTGCTTTTCAGCTACTTAGCCTGAGGCGGAACAAGTGACTGGCTCAACAAGCCTGTGTCGCAGAGCCGACAAACCCGACAGAAGGTGTCGGATAGCGTGACCTGCGATCGCTATACGTTGACCTCGCTGGAGAGCCATAAGGGCTGGCGATCTATCAGCGTACGAACAGCTGGATCAACGAGCGTCGAAATGGAGGCCTTCGCACATCCAAGCTCCCCAGTGGAGAAGTCCTCATGCCGGATATCTGTTGCCTTTCCGTTTGCGGAAGAACGCAACGAGCGAGATCGCCACCAGACGGCATCGGGACCTGACGATCTTCACAATGCTTCGACTGCCCAGTCACCGAACTCAGCAGTGCCCGCCGGTGGCCAGAGCTGCCCGATACCAAACGATGCCGCACCCTGGTCGTCTATTCGGAGAATGGCGGCTGCAGGAACTCGGTCGGCACGGACGACTCGCATGGCTTGGTGTCGCTTACCAGCAATGGTGGCACACTCCTTATGTTGGCCTAGGTGCGACCTATGCGACCGGATCATGGCGTGTGACCCGTGAGGTTATCACCAGTCCGTTTGTGGTTGCGGAGGACAAGGACCATCATAACCAGTGGGACCTCTTATTCACCGAGGATTTCGCTCCCGATTGGAAGGTTGGTCTGAGCCTTGGTGCTGAATACGCCGTCTCGGTGCGCCTCTCGCTCACGGCGAAGCGCGGATGCCTCTCGAGCGAAGCCTTCTTCGGGTGCTTGTGGGTCGCGTCATTGTCGACAATCAGGTGCAGGTCGAGGCGCTTGTCCGCGACCCGGTCGATCTCGCGCAGCAAGCGTAAGAACTCCTGATGGCGATGGCGCTTCATGCAGGTGCCCAGGACCGTGCCGGTCGCCCCATCCAGAGCGGCAAGCAGGGCGTGGTGCCATGCCGTTGATCGTCGTGGGTCATGGGTGCCGGCACGGCCCTTCTTCAGCGACAGGCCCGGCTGGGTGCTGTCGAGCGCCTGGATCTGGCTCTTCTCGTCAACCGCGAGAACCAGGGCTTTGTCCGGCGGATCAAGATAGAGGCCGACGACGTCCTGGACCGTCTCGACAAAGTACGTGTCGGTGGACAGCTTGAACGTCTTGATCAGGTGTGGCTTGAGACTGTGCGCGTGCCAGATCCGCTGCACGCTGGTGTGGGATAGGCCCGTGACAGCGGCCATCGAGCGCACGCTCCACTGGGTCGCGCGCGGCGGTTTCTCATGCAGGGTCATGTCGACAACGCGCTGGATCACCGCTGCCGTGAGGGCTTGCGCCTGGCGGGCGAGAGGCGTCCTTGAGAAGCCCCTCCACGCCCGCCTGCGCATAGCGACGGCGCCAGCGCCGCACGGTTGAAGTGCTTGTGCCAACGCGGGCGGCCACCTCGGTGGTGCGCAGGTCCTCGCCGCTCGGCAGGACGATCCGAGCCCGCCAGACGACCTTCTGGGGCGTGTTGCGGTCGCGGACGAGGCGCTCCAGGCGATCCCGATCAACGGCGGACTTTAAATTCTAACGAAATCAATGACTTACTTGGGGTGGGACCCGCTGCTATTTCTTATTATGTTCTTAGGTTTTTTGGGAAAGGTCCCAACTACTTTCCTAAGACACGACATACCAATTCTCCTTAATGCATTAGGGCAGACGCCAGCTGAACAATATGGCGCTTTAACTTAATAGCATTTCTTTTAAGGCCTACGTTTTCCCCAATTTTAACAGCCCCAACAACATGTAGCGCACAGCTGCATCATCTCACACAACTTATTGATGATCGGCATGCAAAACGGCGATATCAACAAAGGCAAATGATTCGCAGCTATGGATCGAGTGGGCGGTCTGCAGAGGCCCAATAGGCCATAGCCGCTCAACGTAGGGGGCCTATTATGCCGAGCCTATTTACATATCGCTTGTTCATCAGCCATTCGTGGCGCTACAGCGAACCCTATAACAAAATGATGGAGTTTCTGAGAGCTGCTCCGAACTTTAGCTTCTCTAACTACTCGGTGCCTGAGGGGGACGGTTTTGGCCGTATGAGCATACCTCAGCTAAAGGATGAGCTGAGAGGGCAAATTCGCCCTGTTCATGTTGCAGTCATCATTGGAGGAATGTGGACCAGTTATAGCGACTGGATTCAGTTCGAAATTGAGTTCGCCAAGTCCATTAACAAACCGATTCTAGGGATCAGACCGTGGGGCGCATCCATGACGCCTGCCGCTATCACTGCGGCTGCTGACGAAATCGTCGGTTGGAATACTGATTCGATGGTCTCTGCAATCAGAAGGCTTGCACGGTGAAGGAGGAAGACTATCCCGCACTTTATAGATCAGCAAGCAAAGCCTCCGCTGACTCTCAGTCGGCTTACCTCCTCATGATCCGTGGGCAGTACGCCCTGCTGTTCATCGCAGCAGTACTATCACTCTGGTTCGGCGGGGATAAGCAGGTGTACGCAGCCTATGCGTTCACGATTGCAGTCTCAGCGGTTCTCTTGCTGTACATGTCAATCATGAAGCCTGAGAGGGATTGGTACGGAGCACGGGCTTTGGCCGAGTCTATCAAGACCTCGACGTGGCGCTATATGATGAAAGCCGAACCCTTTGTAGACGCCCCATCAATCAAGACCGTTCGAACAACATTTCGACAGTTCTTGAAGGAAATCCTCGATGCCAATAGTCATGTGCGGGAGACGGTCAGTAAGCGTCCAATGAATGGTGACCAAATCACCCACACAATGGACAACATTCGACGTAAGCCGTTCTTAGATCGGAAAGCATTCTATCTGCGCTACCGGATCCAAGAGCAGCGTAACTGGTATCTTGGCAAAGCCGCAACTAACCGCAAATGGTTTAAGATCTGGATTGGCCTCTGTATCGCAATTCAATCGGCGCTTGTCGCGCTAGCTCTGGTTCGGATCTATAACGATCAACTTCTCTCATTGTGGCCGATGGATCCGCTGATGGTTTTAGCATCAGCCCTAGTTGGGTGGATACAGATCAAGAAGTTCAATGAACTTGCGTCAGCGTATGGTCTCACCGCCCATGAGATTGGCCTAATAGAGACGAGCTTGAAAGACGTCGATGATGAGGCCGAGTTCTCAGAGTTCGTCAATGAAGCTGAGCGAGCGTTTTCTCGGGAACACACCCAATGGGTCGCCCGACAGAATGCCTGATTTATTCATCGAACTATGCTGAAGTCTTCGAACAAATCAACACCAGGGAACTGGCCATAGCTGGAATATCTCAAAGCCACCGCTTCAAGTCGAATTGATGATTACTGTTCATAACGGTTCATAATGGTCACGTTGAAGACTCATCAGAAATAACCACCTCATACCCGCTCACGGAATTCCTGACGCGGTCAGATACTGGTAGGCCGTCAGACTTGTGAGCCGGCCTGTCTCGTCGAGGAGTCTGTTCCAGGCGCGACAGACCGCCTCCAGCACAGCCTTGTAGTCGTCCAGCACACGATGCGAGAGATGAGGTGGCTCGGTCTGGTTGAACAGCGTTTTCGGCGGGCTAAGTGGAGTGTCTGCCGGGGTTAGGCCGCCGCGAGTTGCGGCAGCGGATTAAAGTAAGCCTGATCGGGTGTCTTGCGGTCAAGGGATGAATGAGGCCTCTGGCCATTGTAAAAGGTCAGATAGTGGCCAATTGAGCTGCGGGCCTTGGACACGCTGTCATAGGCCTTCAAATACACCTCCTCGTATTTGATGCTGCGCCAGAGCCGCTCGACAAAGACGTTGTCGCGCCAGGCCCCTTTGCCATCCATGCTGATGGCGATGCTGTTCTTGCTCAAGACGCTCGTGAAGTCGTGACTGGTGAATACACTTTCATTTCTTTGAAGAAATGCGGCGTTTCCCGAGCGCGTAGACCGGGTCATCCGGATACGATGCTCCGAGCGGCTGCCGAGGGCCGAACCGCTCTGTCTCGGAGGCCGCCGGCGGGGTCTGCTCTTCGAGCCAATCGTAGACTACCGTGCGTTCGGCAATCCGCCATTCCCCTGCCCTCTTCTGAAACAGATCGCAATAGCGGCCGCAGAGGAGCACCTGGCGTATCTCTCCGGCCTCGTCCGGTCCGCGTTGCAGCGCGGTGAAGTAGCTCTCGACCGCGGCCTCTTCCGGGCTGATGAACTCGATCAGGACGTTCGTGATCTGATGGATGTTGCGCGGTCCGGTCTTGAAGACACCGAGCGCAAACTGGATGAAGCCCTCGGCCGAGCCGGAATAGGCCCCGTGATGGTCATGTGCATCGGGCCAGTACGAGCTGCGCAGCGCCGCCTCGTCCGCGCGGTCTATCCCACGGCAGTACCGATAGAGGCAGTCACGGATCGCCTCCCGGTCGCGTAGTTCGGAAATCCTTGCCTGGTTCATCGGCTCTGTCGCGAATGCTGAGATTGGCCAGGAAGAGGCGTTTTCGCGTCTCCAGTCCGCTGCAACGATTTGGAACTGGTCGGCGCTAGGAGGCGGACTGTAAGACGAACCTCGCCTGCCGTTTGCGTATCATGTGGAGCAGCTCGATACCGGAGAGGATGACCCCACTGCCCAGTTGGACGAGGACGGTGGCAGGACAGAGGCCGCGCGCCGTCCTTTTCGCTGTGCGGCCAGGTCACCCTGACCCCAATTTAAGCCCATTAGACTCTCGATTGAATAAACACCGATTCAAGCGCAGCGGCTGTGCGATCAATTTCCAGTGCACGTTCGGGGCAGGCTTGCGCGCCTCGTGACGCGAGCAGTTCGTCCCCTTCCGCAACATTGATGTCACCGGGCAGGATGTAGCCCTCGTCATCAAGCTTGAAGATGTCCGGCGCTTGCGCCCAGCATCGCGCGTGACCCTGGCATGTGGCATGGTGGACGATGATGCGCATGGTTCTACCTCCATGTTTGTGCCCCGGCGGCTTTGGTCAGGACCAGTCCAGGATCAGATTTTCGATCCCGAACACATGGCCGCCATAGGTGATGGGCGCCGTACCTTCCTTGATCCGGAAGCCCGGAATGCGCGCCAGCCACTCCTCGAGGCCGATGACAATCTCCCGCCGGGCAAGGTGTGAGCCAAGGCAACGATGCGGGCCATAGCCAAAGGCAGCATGGCGGTTGTCCTCTCGCGCAAGATCGATCGTGTTGGGGCATTCAAATTCCGCCGGGTCACGATTGGCAATCATCGTGGCGCAGGAAACATAGTCCCCCTTACGGATCGGCGCGCCTTCGAAGTCGATATTTTTCGTTGCCACCCGGATCATCTGCACGGTTGGATAGGCGCGCAGCAATTCTTCGGCTGCGAGCCCGATTCGATCCGGTTCGCTCCGCAGCAAGTCCTGGTCTTTGGGATTGCGTGCGAGATAGGCCAAGTCAAAGCCTATCGCTGCTGCAACTGTGTCGAGTCCTGCGACGAACAGAAGCACGCCGGTGCCACGGACTTCCTCGCCGGTCAGCGGACGGCCCTCGACCTCTGCCTGCACGACGAAGGTCATGAAATCGGCGACTGGTTTCTTGCGGCGCATGGCTGCAAGTTCGTCGATGAACGCCACAATCATCCGGGCCGCCGCCGGTCGTTTGACATCGTCGCCGTGGAGCAGATCGTTCGCCCAGCCGACAAATGTATCGAGTCGGTCATCCGATAGCCCCAGAAAGCCAAGGAAGATGTTGACTGTGAAAGGAAAGGCAAAATCCTTCATAACATCGCAGCTTGTGCCCGATGCGGCGATCCTGTCGATCAGCGCGATTGCTCGCTCCCGGACAGCCGGTTCCAGCACCATCACCCGCTTGGGCGAGAACAGCGGATTGAGTAGTGCGCGAAAAATGCCATGGGCTGGTGGATCGAGTTCGAGCGGGATCATCGGCCAGTTTTCGCCGAGCGCGGAGGCGAAGATGCTGCGATGGCTGGAAAAGGTTTCGGCGTCCTGCAGCACCCTGCGCTGGTCTTTGGCGCGCGTAATGACCCAGGTCCCCCGGCCATTGCGTGTGTTGTAGGGGGAATAAAAGATTGGTGGCCCGGCATGGACGCAAGCGACAGCTGCCTGCGGATCCCCGTTGGGCGTCGGCAGCATGCCAGCCGACGTGAACAGGCTGAAGTCCCTCACCATTTCGGGTGGGACATGATCTGGAACCGGGTTGCTCGCCACTTGGTTTCTCCTCATCTTCGGCTAGACCTTGGCGGTCGTCTTGACCGGCTTGATGCCCTTGATCACCCATCCGCCGCCCGAGGGCCGGCAGGCCATGCCCTGGACGGAGGAGGAGGACGATCCGTTGATGAGAGCCGTGAAGTTCCGGCAGATCTGGTCGTCCTTCACGAAGGGAGCGCTGGTGGGCGTGAAGGTGCCCTTCCGGTCGGAGGCCGGATTGTCCCAGGAGACCTGGGTGCCGGGCCGCTGCGGATCGAGCGCCACGGAGAGGGCCGCCTTGGCCCGGCGCCAATCCTCCTCGTTGAGGCCGGGCGACAGGCGCACGGCCGTCCGACTGACCGAGTCCGTGACCTGCGGCTCCTCCTCCTGCAGTCCCACGGTCCCAAAGGAGAAGCTGCAGGCGCCCGCCGACAGGGCGATCATCCCTACGGCGAGCATTTTCATGGCTTCGCTCAGGAAGGCGTCTGATTTATAACGGCGCGCATCGGCCCTCATGGCGCGTCGGGTCTCCAAGAACGAAAAAGTCACACCTAATGACTCCCTAGGTTGCGCGGCATAGCGTTCGCCATCCGACAAGATTGTAAGCCTCTTCACCGGGCAGCGGGCTAGCCGGAAGAGCGGATTGCGCGCCTACCCGAGCGAAATCTTCGAGACCCGGCATTTTCCTACCTCGAACAGCGCGGGGAGAACGCCCGAAGATGTGCTGTCCGACATGACATCGTCGTCCGGCTCGAGGAAACCGACATGACATTGCGCGCCGCACCATCACAAAATACCGCAAGGTGATGAACATCCCCTCCTCCGTGCAACGCCGCCGGGAAAAGCGCCTGTGGATTTTGACGAATGGCGATCAAGACTGGCGGCCGTGTCCCGTTGGCGAAAGCCACTCTTAATCCAAGGCGAGCCCGTTCTTGATCCGTGCGTGGAGGCTTTCGCCCTCCTCCGGGCCGAAGCAGCTGTCGAATTCGTTGCATTCCCGGCAACTGGGCGCGGCGCAGAGCGAAAAACCTTCAGCCTCGCAGAGCTTGCGGTAAAAGTACTTCTTCCATTTCATGTTTTTGGTGTTGCCGGCCGCCAGCATCGGAAAATGCGTGGCAAGCAAGCGGCTGAGCGCGGCCCGGTTGAAAAGGCCGAGGTCCTGCCAGAGATGGTTATTGCACAAGGCACGCCGGGCGATGATCTTGGCGAAGCGGGCACTCACCGGGTCGCCCGGCCGGGCATGCGCGAACAGAAGGCCGCGCAAAAGCTCTTCCTCCATATCCGGCTCGCGGTCGGTCACCTCATCCAAGGCGAAGGCGCTGACAGCGATAGCGGGGAAATTGCGGGTCAGGACATCCTGCAGCTCGGCACGCGAAAGGCCGGTTGCCTCCGTCGCCGTCGCCTCGCCGGCCTCGACCTCCTTGAGCGCTCGTGAGAGGACACAGGCAAGCACATGCTGGTCGAACCCGGTCTCCAAGTCGATCGGCCATTGGCCGATGCTGCGCGATTGTGAGTGTCGTCGCTCATCGGACCAAAAGGACATTCGGAGTCCACGAGGGATGCCTGTTTCCCACGGGCTGCGGTTCTGACGCAGACCTGACATGTTGCTTTCCTTCCTGCGGTCCATCGATCGCGGGTATCCACGACATGAGTGCCGGTGGGCAGCTCCTTCGGGCTCCCGACGGGGGTCTTCAAAAGTTGTGCCAACTGCGCAGAAAGAGCCTCAGAAATAATTTTCTGCACACTGGTCAATGGCTTGAGAGTGCGGCAGGAAGCCGGGCCGCACACCACCGTGTCGCGGACTCGACAAACCCGACAGTCGGCGTCGGTTGGCCGGTGACAGATCGCCAGGCGCCTGACTGCAAAACGGTGACGCAGGTCGTGGAGACGCACCGGCTTGCCACGATTGGGCCGGCGAGGGAACGCGCCGCGCCGAAGGCCGCGTTCAAACCGGACTTCGACAATCGCGTCCCACGCAAGCTGACGAAGAAGGCCGGGGTGTCCGGCGTTGGAAAGGCCCCATCCCGGTGTCTTCAATAGTCGCGCAGAACCGTCAGTGTCGAGGAGTGGACGGGAACCAGGCGATCCTTACGGAACTTGGTCCTTCGAATGTGGAGAATTCCCTGCGCGAGATCGGCATCACTGATATCAAGGCGCAACGCCTCGCCGGACCGCATGCCGGTGCTCGCGAGCAGGCTCACGAGCGGCGTCAGGAACCCGGCGCGCTCGGGATAGTCGGGCGACACCGAGCGGCATGCGGCCATGAGCCGTGCAAGCTCGTCGTCGGTGAGGATCCGGGGTGGCGGGATGGCTCGGTTCCTGGGAAAGGCCTTGGGCTCAAGCGCTTCGGTGCGCGGATCGAAGATGGCGAGATACTCGCTGAATCTGCGAACCACGCCGTAACGAACGGCTCGTCCGTTCGCCGTGCCCGCCCAGGAGCGTATGAAGCCGAGCACCGTTCGACGGCAGAGTGGGCCATCGTGCTGTTCGGCATCACCGTAGGTGACAACCGCGCGCAGGATCGCGGCCTGCTTGCTGAGCGAGAAGCCAGGCGAGCGTCAAAGTGCGACATAGGCCTCGACATGCTCGCTGAGCCTGCTGGAGAATGTGCTCATCACGCGTCTCCCGGAAAAGGAAGGGCGACTTCGGCGAGTTGCGGCACCGCGACCTTCACGTAGATGGCAGTCGTGTCGTTGCTGCGATGGCCGAGCAGGTCGGCGATCTCGTTGATCGGTCGTCACCGGCTGACGAGCTGGGTCGCCAGGCTATGCCGGATGAGATGGGCACCGGTGGGACCGTCTAGCGCGATGCCGGCTTGCTGCAGGGCCTAGCGAACAATGCGGGAGATGGCAGTGCTGCCGTCGATTGGACGCACTGGGGGCGGTGCACGAGGAACACGCGACGGCTGCCGCAATCGGGCCGGGCCCGCAGGATATAATCGGCGAGTGCCTTGCCCGCCTCCCGCATGAGGGGCACGCTCCGATCGCGCCTTGCCTTGGTGTGGCGTACCCGAACCTGCGCATCGCGCCAGCGAATATCCTCGAGGACGAGTGAGCGAAGTTTCTTGCTGCGGATGCCGGTCCGTGGCCAGCAACAGGAGGATGGCCCGATCGCGGCTGCCGGTGGGGGCGCAGGGTCGATGGCGTCGATCGCCTTCCTGATATCCTCCCAACCCAGTTGTCGCGGCAGATGCGCGAGACGGTAGCATGGCGTTCGCGGCACGGATCGCGCAAGGTCCTGGTCATTGAGATTGGCCCAGTGCAGGAAGCTCAGAAACTGGCGCACATAGGACCCGGTCGCGGCCCGCGTGTTGTCCATGGACGACAGGCCCATGAGGTGACCGGTGAGCGCCAGCACATGCTTGCCGGTCATGGCCGAGAGCGGCTCGCTGGCGTGATACCGATCCCACCAGGCAAGCAGCCGTCGCGCGAGGAGCACCTGACCGTCCTGCGTCTTCACTGCCGGACCACGCACTTCACGCAGGTAGCTGGAGTAGCTCGTCAGCAGGGGCTCATGTGGGTCGTGCTCGCGATGACGATCCTCGAAACGGTGAAGAACGATCCTTCGGGCCAGGGCGATCGCGGTGCGTGCGGCGACACGTGATGCGTCGGTCGGGCAACCGGCGACAAAGCCATCGATCAGGACATCGCTGATCGGCTTCGCGGGCGATCCCAACCCACTGAACCGGCCCAATCGGCTCAGGTAGATCTTCACCGAAGCGTGTCGATAGCCGTTCTCGAAAAGATAGGTTGCGATGCAATCGAGCTCGTTGCCCAGGCCGCCGCCTCTCAAGCGATGCAGGACCCTCGGATACTTGAAGTAGCGTTGGAGCATGTGCGTTCTCCATGCGAGCGCGGATAGCCCAACGCCCACCGGAGAAATGGCTCAGATTATGTGGCGGCTGAGAGCCGCAAAGCGCCGGAATGCCGCCATCGGCTCTGCCGCCGCCACATAGTCTCCCACGACGCATAAGAGTGGATATGTGGCGCGCCACATATCCGTTTAGCGGGCATCTATTCGTCTTTCGCGGGCGTAAAGGCGATCTTTTGAAGATGAATTGGCAGGTTGGCTGCGGAGCCTGCCTGTTCACGAAGAGGTTGGAGCGTGGTCGTTTCCAGTGGCCAGCCGTCACCAACGGCGCCGTGACGATCTCATCTGGGCAGTTCGCCTACTCCTCGATGGCATCGACTGACGGCATCCCCAGCAAACCTGGCGGCCGAGCAAAGCCGGTTAGCGGAATTGCGTTGCAAATCCTGACGGATCTGCTCCACTGCCGATGTGATAGTATCCGCTCCTGATTCTCTCCCCTCCGACCTCGCCGAAGCGCACGCGATGATCCTCGCCGAGCGCGAGGAACGCTGTGCCGCGGAACGTCAGCTTGCGGGCGCCTGCGCTGAGGCCGCCCGGACGCAAGCCCATCTGTCGAGCCGGGACGCTCCGATCGCCCTTCTGAGGCTCGAGATCGAGAAGCTGCGACGCGAGCTCTATGGCACCCGCTCGGAACGCAAGGCGCGCCTGCTCGACCAGATGGAGTTGCAGCTTGAGGAACTCGCTGCTGATGCCAGCGAGGATACCGAAGTGACAGAGATTGCGGCTTTCCGAGCCGGGCAGCCGCGCTTTCGGCCACTCAAGCTATCCGCCCGCCGAGTCTTCTCCGAGCATCTGCCGCGCGAGCGTGTGGTGATCCCCGTTCCTGCGAGTTGCCCATGCTGCGGGTCGGATCGCCTCTCGAAGCTCGGCGAGGACATCACCGAGACGCTGGAGGTCATTCCCCAGCAGTGGAAGATGATCCAGACCGTGCGCGAGAGGCTCTCCTGTCGAGGGTGTGAGAAGATCATGCAGCCGCCGGCGCCCTTCGACGTGAGGCCGCGCGGCTTTGCCGGACCGAACCTCTTGGCTCAGAGCCTGTTCGAGAAGTTCAGCCAGCATCAGTTCTTGAACCACCAGAGCGAGCGCTACAAGCGCGAAGGGATCGATCTCAGCGTCTCCACACTAGCCGACCAAGTCGGCGCCTGCACGGCAGCCCTTCAGCCGCTGCACGCCTTGAGCGAAGCGCATGTGCTCAAGGCCAAGCGGTTGCATGCCGACGACACCACGGTGCCGATCCTCGCGAAGAGCAAGACCACGACAGGCCGGATCTGGACCTATGTGCGGGATGGTCGCCCCTTCGGTGGATCGGATCCACCTGCCGCTCTCTACTACGCCTCCCGGGATCGCAGCGGCGAGCATCCCGAGTGGCACCTCAAGTCCTTCACTGGCATCCTGCAAGCCGACGCCTATGCGGGCTACAACGATCTCTACGGTCCTGCACGCAGTGGTGGGCCGATCACGCCTGCCTTCTGTTGGAGCCATGCCCGACGTGGGTTCTTCAAGCTGGCCGACATTGCCGGCAACGTGCGCAGTGGACGCGCCACCGCCGAGATTTCGCCGATTGCGCTCGATGCGGTTAACGTGTGAGCATGGCACGTTCGTCGCCCATTCCTGATTTTGCGCAGGAATTCCGCCATCAGCTTCGCGAGCTGTTCGTTTGGCGCCGCGATGTTCGTCACTTCCGGTCCATCCCGATCTCGCCCGATGTGCTCGCGCACCTGCTCGAACTGGCGCATCTGGCGCCCTCTGTCGGCCTGAGCCAACCCTGGCGCTTCGTTCTTGTGGATGATCCGCACCGGCGAACCGCCATCATCCAGAACTTTGAGGTCTGCAACGCACAAGTGCTGATGGACGAGCCTGCGGAACGGGCTCAGATTTATGCCCGTCTTAAGCTGGCCGGCTTACAGGAGGCACCGGTTCACCTGGCTGTGTTTGCCGAGGGCGCCACGCAGCAAGGTCACGGTCTGGGGCAACGTACCATGCCCGAGACGGTGCAGTATTCGGCCGTGATGGCCATCCACACCCTGTGGCTGGCCGCGAGAGCCGAGGGGATTGGAGTCGGCTGGGTGTCGATTCTGGATCCCGCTGCCGTTGCCATGATCCTGGAGGTCCCATCGCACTGGACGTTCATCGGCTACCTGTGTCTGGGCTATCCCGTTTACAGCGATGACACGCCGGAACTCGAGCGCCAGGGCTGGCAGGCGCGGACACAGATGCAGATCCTACGGCGTTGACCTGGCTATCGCCTCGGTTCCGCATCCGCGGCTACACCGGATGAATACGATGCAGCGTGAGGGGATCGCGCTGCACGGTTGCCCGGCTCATGCGGCAGATGGGCCTCCAAGGGGTGGTGCGCGGCAAGTACACCGAGCGCCTCGCCGAGGCCGGCATCGAGCCATCGGTCGGCAGTGTCGGCGACTCGTACGACTGCCCTGGCGGAAACCGTCATCGGCCTCTTCAAGACCGAGGTGATCCATCGGCGTGGTCCGTGGCGCTCCTTCGAGGCCGTCGAGTTCGCCACGCTCGAATGGGTGGATTGGTACAACAACCGGCGTCTGCTCGAGCCTATCGGCCACATCCCGCCTGCCGAGGCGGAAGCCGCCTACGATGCCCAGCTTGAGGTCATGCCAATGGCCGCGTAGAATCCAAGCCAATCAGCCTCCGGAAAATTCGGCGCGGTTCAATCACATCAGTGCTCTGCGGCGTGTAGGGTTTGGTCTTGCGGTGTTGCACCTTCAGCTGGCGGCAGGCTGCCTCAAAACCGTCGGCGGTAAAGCACGAGCCACGGTCGGTGAGCACGTGGGTGACCGTAAAGGGAAACGCGCCAATCGCCTTTTGGAGGAAAGCAATCGCGCTTCTTGCCGTCTCGTCATCATAGACCGCCAGGTGCACCCAGCGGGAGCAATAGTCGATGGCGACATAGAGGAAGCGCTTGCGGCTCTCGCCATTGGCGGTTCTCAGCTTGGGCAGGTGCTTGATGTCCAGATGCACGAAGCCGAGGTCGTAGTCTTTGAATGTGCCGCTCTTGCACTGG
>NZ_QDAH01000068.1 GCF_003075415.1 Microvirga sp. KLBC 81 | reverse complement strand
CTGACCCTCCTCAAGGATCAAATTGCCCGAAAAAGTTGTCTTCGAAATGGACCAGTTTGACGGGTCAGGACCAGCCGGCCATGGCAGCAGCGGAACGGCCCAGCCGCAGCGTCGCCCGGACTGGCGCGACCGTTCCCAATCCGGGAACCGCCAAAATCGGCCCCCAAACCGAGATCGAACGACGTGCCCAGGAACGAAATGACAGGGCAGCCCGAACGATCTGCATCGGGTGTCTGTAGAGCCTCAGATCAGAGCCGCACCGCATGGTCCGAACACGGCCAAGTCTCAGGAAACCTGTGTTCGCTGGCTCGCGTGCTCTCTCCGGGCTTCCGGCGCGAGGGGAGACGGCTCGATGGCCTGCCCTTCCACTGCGAGCAGCCGCGCTGCCATGCGCCTGGCCTGCCGGGCGGGCTCGGCGGCGCGGGTCATCTGCGCCACGGCGATTGCGCCCTCATGCAGCAGGTTGATCTCGGCCGCGATCCGCTTCGGCTCGGCAAGCCGGGCCGCATGGGCGAGCTCCTCAAAATATGCCAGCACCAAGCGCTTGTGCAGCACAGCCGCGCGGAACACGGGATTGGCGGTGTCCTTATGCTCCCCCGCCGCGCTCACGAAAATGCAGCCGCGGAACCGCTCATCGCGGAACAGGGTTTCAAGGAAATCGAACGTCACCAGAAGGCGCTCGACCGCATCGCTCGCACGTTGCTCGACAAACGCACGCATGGCATCGCGGGCCTCCTCGTCACGCCGCTCGAGGGCGGCCAGGATCAGGTCCTCCTTGGTTTCGAAGTGCCGGTACAGCGTCGTCTTGGCGACCCCGGCCTCGGCAATGATCAGGTCGATGCCCGTCGCATGATAGCCGTACTGATTGAACAACCGCAGTGCGGTCTCGAGCAGGTGATCGCGGATTTCGGAACGGCGCATGTTCCCCTCGCTACGCGTAACAGATCTGTATCTTTATGTAGCCGCGAACTCGGATGAAAGCAAGTCCGCTTCGTGGTCAGCACCGCACAATTGCAAGCGGGCGCTTTCGAAATTGCCCACAAATCCGAATTGCCAAACGATACAGATCGGTTTACTTCTGCTCGAGACGATACAGATTGGTATCGTTTACCGCGCCAGCGGGTCGGAGCAGCCACCGCGCACAACCCAGGAGAAGACCATGTCTCACATATCCATCCACACCGCCACGGCGTATCCGAGCCTCCAGGCCCGCGCCGCTGTCTCCCTCGATCTCGCCGACCGTTACGGCCGGACCGTCACCACCGCAGGCCTCTATGCCTCGCTGGTCGTGGTTTATGCCTGGTTCGGCGGCATGAAGTTCACCGCCTATGAAGCGGAAGGCCTGACTGGCCTGGTCGGCAACAGCCCGCTGTTGAGCTGGGCCTATTCCCTCTTCAGCGTGCGGGGCTTTTCCAGCCTTCTTGGCGTCCTCGAGCTCAGCATCGGCGTCCTGATCGCGGCCCGGCTCGCCAGCCCGGTGTACTCGCTTGTCGGCGGCGTGCTCTCGGCCGGGCTGTTCGTGACCACGCTCAGCCTCATGGCAACGACCCCCGGTGTGTTCGTGCCGGAGCTCGGTTTTCCGGCGATCTCGGTCGCCCCCGGGCAGTTCCTGCTCAAGGATGTCGGCCTGCTCGCCCTCTCCGTCTGGATCGCCGTCGACTCGCTCGTGGCGCTCCGCTCACCTCGCGCCGCCTAACCGAAGACAATGGGCGGAGCCCTCATCGGCTCGGCCTGCATCCTGACGATCAGCATCCTCAAACCAGCCGTGTCGGCCGGTTCAACACTAGGAGTTTTCCATGTTTGTAGCATTTATCCTGGCCAGGATCCGCGCCTATTGGCGCTATCGCCAGACCATCCGCGAACTTATGCAATTCACTGATCGCGAGCTCGAAGATCTTGGCATCTCCCGTTACGAGATCGATGTCATCGCACGCCAGAACGCGGTTTCGTAAACCACTTCCCGACCACACTTCCGCACAACGGAAGGAGAACAGCCGATGACGACCTATCACAAGAACCCCAAGGCTGTGTCCCGGCTGACCCCGGAGCAGTACCGGGTCACGCAACAGGACGGAACCGAGAGGCCCTTCAGCAACGCATACTGGGACAACAAGGAGCCCGGGCTCTATGTTGATGTCGTGTCGGGCGAGCCGCTCTTCGCCTCGTTCGACAAGTTCGACAGCGGCAGCGGCTGGCCCAGCTTCGTCAAGCCAGTCGATACCGGCCATATCGTCGAGCGCCGTGATACGAGTCACGGCATGGTGCGAACAGAGGTGCGTTCGACCCACGGCAACAGCCATCTGGGGCATGTGTTTCCGGATGGACCGCAAGAGGCAGGCGGATTGCGCTACTGCATCAATTCGGCTTCGCTGCGGTTCATCCACTACGACGATTTGGAAAGCGAGGGCTACGGCGAGTTTCGCAAGCTCTTTGCAGAGAAAGGAGACAGATTATGACTGGTGTGACTGAGCGGGCCATCCTGGCCGGGGGCTGCTTCTGGGGCATGCAGGATCTCATCCGCCGCCTCCCCGGCGTCGTCTCCACACGGGTCGGGTACTCCGGCGGGGACGTGCCGAACGCGACCTACCGCAACCACGGCACGCACGCGGAGGCCATCGAGATCGTTTTCGAGCCGGAGAAGACGAGCTTCCGCGACCTGCTGGAGTTCTTCTTCCAGATCCATGACCCCACTACGAAGAACCGGCAGGGGAATGACATCGGCCTGAGCTACCGCTCAGCGATCTTCTACACCTCGGACGAGCAGCGCCGGGTGGCCGAGGACACGATCGCCGATGTTGATGCCTCGGGCCTGTGGCCGGGCAAGGTCGTCACGGAGCTCGCGCCGGCGGGCGACTTCTGGGAAGCGGAGCCAGAGCATCAGGACTATCTCGAGCGATATCCGGGAGGCTACACCTGCCACTTCGTCCGCCCGGGTTGGAAGCTGCCGCGCCGCAGCAATGTCGCCTAGAGCCTCGATCCCGAAAGTGGACTCCACTTTCGGGATCGATCCGATACTCCCTTCTGGAGAGAGCGCATCGTTGAAAGCGGAACCGGAGGTCCGCGTCAGCGACCCGAAGGGCCACGTCAGTGAAAACCGGATCCACTTTTTAAGCACGATGCGCGAGCGCGTGGGAAGGCAGAAGAGGAAGCCACCTGGAATCCGATAACCATGATTGAGTTGATCAAGAGGCACCATAAGCCAAGCCGATCAGGTTGGTAAACACGTGCTGTCCTGTTGCCCATTCGTCTATCAGCCCAGACTTTGACGCAAGCCCGGGATCGGATTGGAACATGACAATAAGTGTTGCTGGATGCCTATGCCTCCAATTCTTCAAATGCTCGGCGAGCAAGTATTGAGCCTCACGGACACACTTCGCCTGTTGGACGCTGTCTGACACATTGGCCGAGTTCTCAAAAGCTGCTCGACCGGACGTTCATCATGGAACCGGCAACAGGCCACCCGGGATCTCGCTTTGCTCAGAACTGGCACCGTGCGGTCATCGGAATGAGGCGCGAATCTCCTCAATGGCCTGCTTCGGGCTTTGCAGGTGGGGGTAGTGTCCAATATCAGGAAGAAGACGGATGTCCGCGTTGATTTTTTGCGCGAACTCGATCCCCATCTCCTTTTTGATATAGATATCCGTCTCGCCCCAAACCACTTTCACCGGTGTTTTCAGCTTGTCTATGTTTGCCTCGAAGTACTCTTCATCTCGCGTGAAGTTGGAGTAGTAGTAATAGAAAGCATCTGCCGATGTCATTCCGCCATGGCTCCATCCGCGGGACATGTCATCCTTGACGGCAGCGGGAATCTCAAACTGCGCCTCTTTTGGCAAACCTCTCCTGAAGGCGTTTTCGAGAATTTCCCCACTAGTCTTGTTCATGTACGCGCGAGTCCTGGCTGCCGAAGGTTCCGACTTCAGACTTTGCAAACTCTCGTACATGTGCTGGGGCCTGTTGAACGGAGCGAAGTCGCCAACAATGATGGTTCTGGCGATGTGCGGATCTTCCAGAGCGAGGAGAAGTGCCGGGAGGGCTCCGATATCTGTTGCGTAGATCGTGAGCCTCGACGTGGCGATGTCCGCTTTCTTGATGTAATCCTGCAGAACACGCGCATAATCTTTCGGCGAATAAGAGAACCTGTCGGCCGCGGGCCTCGATGAAAAACCGTAGCCCGGCCAGTCGATGGCGTGGACTTCGTATTCAGCGGACAGCGCCAAGGAAATATCCTTCCAGACGCACAGCGTCTCAGGAAATCCATGCAGGAAAAGCACGGTTCCCTTTGAGCTCGAATTCTGCACCACCATCCTTCTGAGCGTGATGTCCGAATTGACCTCGATGTATCCGATGTCCAGCTTCTGCGCTTGTGCAGGAGGATTGTCGTTGCATCCCCAGGCTGTCGAGGAACCGAGAACAAGGGAGAAAAACGCGGGCAGCGATAGCTTGAACATGTCAGCTTCCCTCGATGTGTACGCGTCGGCTCATTTGATCAAGCGATCGATCTGCGCTTGCAGCGGTGGACCGATCAGGAGGATCGCGGGAACGACGATCACGTAGCCGATCCCCCACGACCGCAGCCATGCCAGGGCGAACGTTTCAGAGAAACCCAAATTGAGCGCGAGAAGGACGAACGAGATGATCCCTGTCGTTACGACGCCCATCAAGAGGGCGAAGGCAATTTTCCGTTTCAGTTGCCTATCCATTGGTCTCTCCCATGGGGTCAAAAAATCGCAGTCGGCGTAAATCACGTGAGATCGAGAATGGTTCTCTCCACCGCAGCCATAACAGCCGTTCGGTGGCTGGCATTGCCGGTCAGTTGGGAGATCATGATGGCTCCCTCGATCATGGCGATGAGCGTCAGGGCGGTTTGCTCCGCATCTACACTCGCCCGAAACTCCCCGGCGGCAATACCCGTCTCGACGACGGTGACAATGTTCTTCATCCAACCCAGGAAGGCGTCTGCGGCCTTTTTCCGTAGGTCTGGGTGAGTGTCGTCGGCCTCTACCGTAGTATTGAGCAGCGGGCAGCCTCCCTCAGGAAAATCGTGAGACTGCAGGTTCTGATATACGCCCACGAGGGCGAGCAGCTTCCCTTTGCTGGTGTCGCGTTTGTCCATTTCCGCGCGCACCATCGTCTTCACGCGTTGCCAGTTATGCTCGAAAGCTGCCAGGGCCACCTCGTCCTTGTTAGCGAAGTTCCCATAGATGCTGCCCTTCGTTAGCCCCGTGGCTTCAGTCATGTCGGCGAGGGATGTGCCGGCGTATCCCTTCACGTTGAAGATGGGGGCCGTCGTTTCCACGATGAACTGACGGGTTTTCTCAGCTTTTTTCATGAGTGTCGGAATATACCGATCGGTATAATTTGTCAACGCCTATTGACTGGTGCGGCGTTCTCATATGCTCCAGCCATCATGAGAGAGCTCTTTTTTGACACGACTACGATGATCGCGGGCCGGTCCGGATGGTTGTCGTGATGCTGCTCTGCAAGGATCGATCAGGCTTGGCAGGGTAGCCTGGGTGTAGAGCCAGCCTATCGGCGCCGCCAGGTGCGGAGAAGGCGAAAGGCCTGTCTCCCTATGGTGGCGGCAATTACCTCGAAACCAGACTCGCGGAGCGCTAGACGGCCCCGCAGATGAGGGCTCCATACAGGGCCGTGCTGCTGAGCATGCATCCCGGGCAGTCTCTTGTTCTGCCCCTACAACCGAAGTTATCTACCTGAGATGTGTGCTCGATCCAAAGCATGGGTGCGACACCGCACGGAAGCGCGGGCGCACCGGCGTTGAGTTATTGTGGACGACCGAATCGTCAGGACGGCAGCCTGCGGCACCGCTTCAGGCTGACATCGCGATCTCCTCGCCGGTGCCCGCGACCACAGGAAGCTCACCTGCCTCCATCATCTCGGCGGCTTTGGCGTACCCACCGCCCATTCCGTCCAAGAAATGCAAATGCGAATCCGGCCTGCCAGAAGGCACAAGACAGGTCATGAGCGCATGAGACTGACGATGCAGCCCGAAATTGATCTCGCCACGTGCCTTTGCCGCAACAAGGATAGCCTCAGCCGTATCGATTTGTTCGCGTGTACAGTCCAGCGTAAGACGCAAGACATCGTCGTATTTGCGGAAGTCCGAGTTCGAGGCGACCTCCGACCAACTTTTCGGATCAAGATACCTCTCGTCGTCTTCAGGAATAGCCATGTCCCTTGGAACGGGATGAGACCGGCCTTGCCCCGCGTCGAAAACAGCAAGCACACGCCTGGCAAGCGCAGCAAAGACTTCGGGGCTCGTATGTTCACGAGGCTCGACCAGCAGCGATAGAATCTCGCCCTGCTGGCTCGGAAGGGAGGTCCATTCACACGTAAGCCCAGTCAGGTCCAGCTTCGCCATGTGCTTACCCGGCTTTACCAGATACCGCCCATTCTTGATCTGCTGCTCCGCCCATTTCAGCCCTCCCCCGGCGAACATCGCATAGGTCGCGTTTTCCGAGGCCGCGTATCGCGCAATTCTCACGTCACGTCCCCGGGCACGTATCTCGCTCACAGGCAGCAGTCCAACCCGAAGAGCGAGATCAAGGCTGGTTCTTGCAAAGCTCGCGACCTGTCGCAACACCGAGGTTGCGATCATGATGCCCTGTGGCGGCAGAGCGAAGGCAGCCCCATCTCCACGAAACACAAACGGGAAATCGAACGTACCCCAAGCGTTGCCAAGGGCGGCAATCACGGACGCACCTGCATAGTTGACGTCTTTATAGCGCCCCGACCTGATTGCTAAGGTCGAGTCAACAACGTCCGTTACCCCGATGAGCCAATCATCAGGCAGTGGCTCATAGATGGAAGGGTCGAGCACAAGCGAAAACTCACTATACGCTTGGGGCGGGGGTGCAGGGCTGTTGACCATCGAGTGTTCTCCAGATCGGCGTGTTCCAGCAAACTTGGCTTCACGCCTTGCCAATGGTGCGCAGGTCTCCGATGCGTCCCATTCGGGGGAGCCGGGCCTGCTCGGTCGCCAAGCAGGCCCGGCCGGTCCGGTTCAGAGCAGGTTGGTCTCGACCTCGATGTTGCCGTGCGTCGCCTTGGAGTACGGGCAGATCCCGTGCGCCGCATCGACCAGCGATTGCGCGACCTCGCGGTCGACACCCGGCAGGCTGACGTTGAGGCGCGCGCGCAGGAAGTAGGAGCCGCTGTCGAGGATCAGATCGATCTCGGTATCGACTATGGGTAAGGTCGGAAGGGTGATTTTCCTTTGGGCGGCGGCGAGCTCGACCGCGCCAATGTAGCAAGCCGACCAAGCCGCGCCGAACAGGTTTTCGGCGGCTGGGTGCGGCTGCGACAGCCTAAGATCCAGAAGACCGTCGCTGCTGCGCGTACCACCGTCGCGGCCGCCCGTGTTGTGAGTCTTTCCGGTGAAGAGAACTTTCGCGGTCATGATGAAATCCTTTCTGTGCGTTTTAGATCGTATCCGATCAATTCGGATGCGATGCAAATACGCTTCGGAAAGGACCATGTCAAGCACTTCCGATTTAATCGGACGCGAATTATATTGGTGCAACAGAGAAGGCCCTGGAGATGCCTATGCCCACTACACCAACGTCGAAGACCCCGGACTTGCCTGGGTCCCGTTCCTCACAGGCCAACGACGAAGGCAAAAAGCTTTCGAGTTTTCTGTGTTTCGCGATCTACTCGGCGAACCTCGCCTTTGGTCGCGCGTATAAGCCGATCCTGGATAAGCTTGGCCTGACGTACACCCAATACATCGCCATGGTGGCGCTGTCCGAGGAGGACGACCAGACCGTCCGGGCGCTCGGCGAGAAGATGTTCCTGGAATCCAACACGCTGACTCCCATTCTCAAGAAGCTCGAGTCGATCGGCTACATCCGACGTCAACGCGATTCCGCCGACGAACGGCAGGTGCGAGTGAGCCTGACGCCCGCCGGCCGCCGTCTGCTTGAAACGGATCCGGGCGCGTCGCTGGTTGAAGCCACCGGGCTTGGAGAGGACTTTCCCGAAGCGCAGAAGACCGTGACGAGGCTACGCGACAACCTCCTGCGCGCCACGCAAGCTGAACCGGGGGCCGGCAAATGAGCCGCAAGCAAGCCCTGGCTTGACAGGCATAGCATGACCCGGCCTCATTCTCAGGCATGCAGGCGAAGCCGCAGCCTTGAGGAACCTCGCCAGCGCAGTCTGGGCTCTCCTCCCTGTCGTTGCACGTCAAGGAGATCGGTGGAGAATCGAGCTTCTACGGCTTGTTGATCGGCAGCGTCGGTGCTGGCGCGATCCAGGGCGCAATTCTGCTGCCGCGTATTCGCTCCCGGCTAGGGCAGAACCGCCTCGTGCTAGAGCATCGTGCGGAACCGAAGGTCCGCGTCAGCGAAAAGTGGATCCGGTTTTCCGCACGATGCGCTTTGTATAGAAGGGAGCCTCGGACCCAAAAGCGGAATCCGCTTTTCTCGTCCGATGCTTTAGCCGAATTCTTCTCTGATGGGCTCCGGCTTCTGCCGGGATGTCTTCTCCCGGCTTCCATCACAGTCCAACAAGAAATTTAACAGCGAACATAATGTCCTGTGATGCGGGAATGGTGATACCGCAAGGCGGCGCGGCCTTCGAATTAGACAACGAGAAACCCTCGACGCAACCCACATAAAAGCCGTTTATAGGTTCACCCGAGGATATGATTGGACCCATTTCGGGCCAGCGGTTCACTTCTTGTGATGATGAAACCTGCCTCGGGGAGAGTGGCATGTCGGCAGATCTCGCAAGCATCCTACGCAACAATGTCAGGACCAAACTGGCCCGGGGCGAGGTGGTCTCGTCGATGACGGCGCGCCTCGTGCGAGGCGTTGAGATCGTCCGCATCGCGAAGACCGCCGGCTTCGACTCGATCTATGTCGATCTCGAACATTCGAGCTTCAGCTTCGACACCACCGGCCAGATCTGCATGATGGCTCTCGAGGCTGGGATCGCTCCCTTCGTCCGGGTTCCCACCAACCGGCCGGAATACATTGCCCGCGCTCTGGACGGCGGAGCAATGGGCGTGATCGCGCCGGACGTCAGGACCGCCGAGGAGGCCCGCGCCATCGTCAATGCCGCGAAGTTCCCTCCGCTGGGTCAGCGCGGCGTTTCGGGAGGCCTGCCGCATCTCCAGTTCCGCACCTTCCCGGCCGCCCAGGCCTTCGCGGCCATGAACGAGGCCACGATGGTCATCGTGCAGTTCGAGTCCGCGGAGGCGGTGCGGAATGCGGAGGAGATCATGGCCGTCGAGGGCGTGGACCTCGCCCTGATCGGCACCAACGACCTGATGGCCGACATGGACGTGGCCGGCCAGTTTGATCATCCGAAGGTGCGCGAGGCCTACGAGCGGACCATCGCGGCCTGTCTGAAGCACGGCAAGCATGCGGGTGTCGGAGGCCTCTCCTCGCGGCAGGATCTGGTCAGTGATTTTGTGCGGATGGGAGCCAGGTACGTCTCGACAGGCACGGACTTGTCTTTCCTGCTCGGCGCGGCGACGCAGCGCGCACGCCAGGTCGCGGAACTCCAGCTATGAGCGCATCTCCTGCCGCCGCAGTCGGTCGCGTGCTGGGAGTCGAGCATACCCGGCCCGACTTCGACGTTCCGGCAGGCGCTTGCGACTGCCATGTCCACGTCTTCGGTCCCTACGACCGCTTCCCGCTGTCCCCTGACCGGCGCTACACGCCAGGTCCCGCCCCTCTTGCAGATCTGCTTGCCCACCAACAGACGCTCGGGCTGGATCGCGTCGTGATCGTTCAGCCAAGTCCCTATTCGACTGACAATTCCTGCATGCTCGACGCTCTGCATCATCTGGGCGACAAGGCCCGAGGTGTTGCAGTGATCGATTCAGGGGCTTCGAAGAAAACACTGCGCGACCTGCACGAGGCGGGCATCCGCGGTCTCCGGGTCAACCTAGAGACGGCGGGCGTGACGGACCCCCCTGCGGCCCGCAGGCATCTTGAGGAGACCGCTGCGCAGGCGGCCCCGTTCGGCTGGCATGTCCAGGTCTATGTCGACCTCGGCGTCATCGCGGCCTTGCACGACGTCATCCGTGATCTTCCCGTGCCGGTCGTCTTCGATCACTTCGCACGGGCAAAGGCCGCGAAGGGGCCGGACCAGCCGGATCTCGCTGCCCTGCTGTCCCTGATGCGTTTAGGGAAAGCCTATGTGAAACTCTCGGCACCGCGCCGCATCTCCGACCTGCCGGATCACGCGGATGCAGGCGAGATCGCGAAGGCTCTGGCAAGAGCCAATCCCGAGCGCCTCCTGTGGGGGAGTGACTGGCCCCATCCCGGCGCGAGGCCGGGCATCGCACGGGATCCGAACAGCATCGAGCCGTTCCATCCCGATGACGATGGACTGGCCCTGAACAGGCTCAATTCCTGGATGGGCAGCGCCGATCTGACGAGACGGGTTCTCGTCGAGAATCCTGCCCGCCTTTACGGGTTCTAGCGCATCGTGCGGAAAAGTGGATCCGGTTTTCCGCTCGAACGATGCGCTACTCCAGAAAGAAAGCACCGGACCCGTGCTCCGCGCCAAACCGACGAGAGAGAAGTGCCATGACAACCGCAGCAGCGACACAACCCAATCCGCTACCCAGCCGGTTCTACGCGAAGGCCGATGATGCGAGAGCGTTCGCTGCGCGCATTCTGGTGGCCAATGGCTTGCCTGAGGAGGATGCGGGAGCGGTCGCAGATTGCCTCGTCAGGGCTGACCTGCGCGGCGTCGATACCCATGGACTGCAATATCTTCCCCATTACCTCAAGCGCGTGCGCGGTGGGCTGATCAATGCGAAGCCTTCGCTTTCTCTGCAGAAGGTGACGCCCGTTGCGGGCCTTCTCGACGGTCAGAACGCCTTCGGCTTCGTCGTGGCTACCCGCGCCATGGCGGAAGCAATCGACATGGCGCGGGAATTCGGCATCGGCCTCGTCTCCGCCCGGCGAAGCACCCATTTCGGGATGGCCGCCTGTTATGTGCTCCAGGCGGTCGAGGCCGGCTTCATCTCGCTCGTCTTCACCAACGCCTCGCCGGCGATGCCACCCTGGGGCGGCCGTCAGGCCCTGCTCGGCACCAGTCCTCTTGCCGCCGGCGTGCCGAGCGGGTCCGAGGTGCCGTACGTACTCGACATGTCGCCAGCTGTCGCTGCCCGCGGCAAGATCCGGCGCGCGGCGAAGCTCGGTCAGGAGATCCCGCTCGGCTACGCCCTCGACGCCGAGGGTCGAGCGACGACCGATCCCAACGCGGCCCTCAATGGCGGCGTCGTGCTGCCGATCGGCGGCCCCAAAGGCTCGGCCCTATCGATGCTGATGGACATTCTCGGCGGGATTCTGTCCGGAGCCGCCTATGCAGGAGACGTCGCCAACCAGTTCGAGGTGTTCGACCGTCCTCAGGATGTCGGTCACTTCTTCCTCGCGATCAAGCCAGACCTGTTCGTCACGCGCGAGGAGTTCCTCCAGCGGATGGATACGCTGGTGCGGCGCGTACACGATTGCCCCAAGGCGGAGGGTTTCGAGGAGATCCTGATGCCAGGCGAAATGGAGTCCCGCCTCGAAGCCACGCGCAAGCGCACCGGCATCCCCTACAACGCCATCGACGTCGCGGCACTCCAGAAGGAAGCCGCCAACGCCGGGCAGCCTCCCCTCGTGATCGCAAACGCCCCTCTGGAGTCTTGAGCATAACGATGAAGGGACAGTGACCACCGGTCACTGTCCCTTCGTATTGAACTTGCAATTCAGACTTCGGGATCAGACCACGCCGTCACGGCGAAGGTCTTCGAATTCCTGTTCCGACAGGCCCAGCCTTTCGCAGAAAACCTCCCTGTTCTGGGCTCCGAGCGGGCTGCTCGGCTCCAGAGGCATGGGCGGCACTCCCTCGTACCGGATCGGGCTGTTCTGCACGACGATGCGGCCATACTGCGGATGATCAATCCATTGCAGGCTGCCACGGGCGTGCATATGCGGGTCGTTGACGACCTCGCTCAGGTCTCGTACCGGCGCGTGAGGAACCCGATGGGCAAGAAGCCGTTCGACCAGCTCGGCCTTCGTGTACCGCTGTGTCCACTGGCCGACGAGGGCATCGATCTCGTCGATATGCGCCACCCGCGTCTTGAGATCCCGGAAACGGGGATCGTCTTTCAGGTCCTCGCGACCCATCGCGTTCAGCAACGCATGAAAGTGACGATTGTTGTTGCAGATGATGGCGACGTGCCCGTCACTGGCCGGGTAGACATTGTAAGGAGCCTCCGCCAGCCCCCCATGCCGGTTCCCGGTGCGCACCGGCACCTTGCCGCCGCTGCCGTGATAGAGCGCAAGGTTGGAGCTCAGCGACGCGTAGACGGCTTCCTGCATGGAAACCTCGACGAGGCGTCCCTTCCCCGTCTTCTCCCGCTCGTACAGCGCCGTGGCAATGCCGGCATAGAGATGGATGCCGGCGAAGAAGTCGCAGAGCGCGGGACCGGACTTCACCGGAGGACTGTCAGGGAAGCCGGTGATGCTCATGATGCCGGACATGGCCTGCACGGTAATGTCCATGGCCGGATAATCACGGTAGGGTCCCGAGCGCCCGTAACCGGTGCTGGACGCGTAGATCAGGCGCGGGTTCGCGGCCTGCAACACCTCGGGCCCGATACCGAGCCGCTCTGTCACTCCGGGCGCGAAATTCTCCACGAGCACATCCGCCGAGCGGACCATCTGAAGGAAAAGCTCGCGTCCGCGCTCCGACTTCAGATTGAGCGTCACCGACTTCTTGTTGCCGTTCAGCATGGCGAACGGCAAGGCTGCGCCACCGAGGCTGGCACGCACCCGAAGGTGCTCGCCGCCATGCGGCTCGATCTTGATGACCTCGGCTCCCGCCATCGCCATGAGAAAGGTGGCGTACGGGCCATTGTAAATGTGGGACAGGTCGAGGACCACCAGACCGGAGAAGGGATAACCCTGACCGGACGGTGCTGCCGAGGCCTGCGTCCCGACCCTAGCGTTGCTGTGTTCGATACCCATCAGAACGTCCCCATTCCAAGGAAGCCATCGGCCTCATCGAAATCAGTCATGATCTTCTTGCCGACGAGATCCTTCAGCGTTTCCGTCGTGCCTCCCCCGAGAGTCCCGTAACGGGCCCCGCGATAGAGTCTCGACACCGCGTACTCGTCCGTGAAGCCGTATCCGCCATGGACCTGGATCGCCTCGCTGGTGACGCGAATGGACATCTCGTTGCAGTACATCTTGGCAAGCGCGGCCTGGTGCGGATCCGGGAATGGGTTCGCGCTGGCACAGGCCCGGTAGAGGATGCTGCGTCCGACCTCGATGTCCCGGTACATCTCCGCAAGCTTCCAGCGCATTCCCTGGAAGTCGCCGATCCGCCGGCCGAAGGCCGTGCGCTCCCGGGCATAGCGCACCGATTCCTCAAACGCGCCCTCGGCGAGTCCGAGCGAGATGCTGGGATTGAGGCAGCGCTGCGTGTTGAAGGCAGAGAGGAGCTTGCGGAAGCCGTCCTCCCGGATCACCACGTTTTCGAGAGGAATCTCGCAGTCGTTGAACTGCACTTCCGCCAGATTCTCGCCGCCCATTGTGTGATAACGGGCCGTGATCTCAAGGCCCGGCGTACCCTTCTCGACGAGGACGCAGCCGATGCCCTCGCGCCCTGGCTGATTATCGATGCGGCTGAAGATGACGAAGGCGGCCGCCTCATCCACGCGGCTGATGAGCGTCTTCACGCCTTTCACGATGGCCTTGTCGCCCCTGATGGTGGTGTTGGTGCGATAGTTGGCGACGTCCGTGCCCGCGTGCGGCTCGGTCATGCAGATCGCCAGGATCGCGTCGCCGCTGCACACGGCCGGCAGAATGCGCCGCTTGAAGGATTCGGGAGCATAGGTCGCGATGATGCGGGTCTGGGACCCCACTTCGCCCAGAACCGCCATGGCGGTGACGTAACATCCCTTGGCGATCTCCTCGAGCACGAGCGCGGTGTCGAACACGTTCATGCCGGAGCCGCCGTATTCCTCGGGCACGGCCATGCCGAGGACTCCGAGTTCCGCGAGCCGGCGGATATTCTCCCAGGGGAAGCTGCCGTCCATGTAACGCTGGGCTCGCCCCTTGAACTCGCCCTGCGTGACCTCGCGAATGGTACCGACGATGCTGCGCTGCTCGCTGGTGAGCTCGAAATTCATGACAACAGGGTCCCCTTTTTGTTAAATGTTCAGGTGACCGGGCACAGGCCGCCATCGACGTTGATGGCCGTTCCGGTCACGTATGATGCGGCATCCGATGCGAGGAAGCAGGCCACGTTGGCGAACTCCTCGGGCTCCCCGAACCGCCCGAGCGGCACCGGACGCGCATGCGGCTCAAGATATTTTTCGAACGGCATGTCGGGTGCGTCGCGCCTGTGCCGACGCTCCCATTGGCCGCTCTTGATGACGCCGACGCAGAGAGCGTTGACGAGGATGTTCCAGGGTGCGAGCTCCTGGGACATGACCTTCGTCAGGGTGATCCCGGCTGCCCGGCTCAAGGTGGTTGGAGCGCTGGCAGCCTTTGGAGCTTTCCCGTTGGCGCTGACCACGTTGATGATCCGCCCCCACCGCCGCTCCTTCATGCCCGGAACAACCTTCTGAGCGAGGTCGACAGCGGCGAAGAGCTTCAGGTCCATGTCGGCGATCATGCCGTCTCGCTTAAGTTCCTCGAAAGGAGAGCGGTTCGAGCTGCCGGCGTTGTTGACGAGGATGTCGACCGCGCCGAACTCGGCGGCAATCGCGGCGACAACCTCCTCCACACGGCCGTTGTCGGTCACGTCGCAGGCATGCCCCACGACTCGGCCGACGGCATCCCGACGAATGTCCCGCACGGCCACGTCCAGCACCTCCTCGCGCCGGGCCAGGGCGACCACGTTAGCCCCAGACCTTGCGAAGCGGGCCGCGATCGCCTTGCCGAGTCCCTCGCTGCCCCCGGTGACGATTGCGGTTTTGCCGGTGAGATCGATCAGCATCGTCGATCAGAGCTCACGCAGGGCGTTGAACTGGTCGACATAGCCGGAGCCGTCGATCCGGACGCCGATCACTGTCGTCCGGCCGGTTTTCAAGGCGGCACCGAGCGCGTCCTGCAAACCGTTCTCCGTATCGACCGTGACACCGTCCGCTCCGAAGCCCTGGGCAAGCTTCTCCCAGTCACAGCCGCCGAGCCCAACACCGTGCAGCGGAAGTCCCTTGATTTCCTGCTTCACGCGGATCAACCCGATCTGCTGGTCGTCGAGGACGACGATGATGATCGGCAGGTTTTCGCGAACTGCGGTCTGGAGCTCGGCAACGGCCATCAGGAAACCACCGTCACCGGTGAAGGCGACGACCGGTCGATTGGGATGGGCCAGGCGCGCGGCCAATGCGCCGGGAACCGCATATCCCATCGACCCGAGGCCGTTGGAGGTCAGGAACTCACGCGGTCCATAGGACTGCCATTTCTGCACGACCAAGAGACGGCTCGCGCCCGCATCGCAGGTCGCGATGGTGTCCCGTGGCAGGACGGCGCGCGCGACCTCCATCGCCCGCTGTGGCGAGAGCCCCTTGCTCGGCGTGTTGAGAGCATCGATGACGTCCTGGCGAAAGACTGATGCAGCCTTCTCGCCCCAGTTGCTTCCGCCTGCGCACAGCTCGGTAATCTTGCGCAGAAGTACCTTCAGATCACCGATCGCCTCGATCTCGGCCGGCACGAGCGCATCAAGAGACGGAGTGCTGGAAAGGGCCACGAGAGGCGTCGTGTAGGGCCATGCCTTCGGCTGCAACTCGACGCCGTCCAGACCAACGGTGATGATCAGGTCCGCCTCGCTCACGAGCTTGCGCTCGATCAGCCCGCCGATGATGCAGCCTGCGCGCAGAGGATGATCCTCCGGAATGGCGCCCTTGCACTTGGATGTGACGAGAACCGGCGCACCGAGCTGCTCGGCGAGGGCGACGAGTTCGCCGGACGCCCTGTCCCACAGCACTCCGAGGCCGGCGAGGAGGACCGGTTTGCGGGCAGCCCGTATCCGATCGACGATCGGCTTCAAGGCGGCTGCGTCCGGCTCCGGATACAGAAGGTTCGGCATCAGCGGCGGCTCGGCCAGCAGCGGTGCGGCCTCCTTGGTCGTCTCGCTTTGAGGAATGTCGAACTGAACCGGCCCGGGCGCGGGCGCCGTCGCCGTCCGCATCGCGCGGCGGAGCTGCTGTCGGATGGTCCGCGCGTCGACCGTCGTGCCCCATTTGACGAGGGGCGCGTAGACGGCAAGTTGATCGATGCGCTGCCGCAGACCGACCTCGTGAGCCGGCTGCGAATAGCGGTCCGTGAGAAGGATAAGCGGAGCGCGGTCGAGGAACGCGTGCGCCGCACCGTTCACCATGTTCGCTGCGCCGGGGCCGCGCGTCGAGAGGCAGACGCCGGGAGAGCCCGTGATCTCGCCCCAAGTCGCGGCGAGCATCGCGCCAGCCGTTTCCTGCTTCATCAGGATGAAGCGCATGTCGCGCTGGCGCGCAGCCTCCATCAGCTCGACGGACTCGCCTCCCGGATGCCCCACGAGAAACGGCGTACCGGCTTCCTTGAACGCATCGGCCATCACTTCAACGGTCGTCGACATTCAAAAATCCTCCCGAAATTGTGCGCCCGCTTCCTCAAGCGGGCAGACGTGCAAGGCTTGTTGTGATCGGCATACCGGCTGCATCAGCCTACGTGCCAATAGAGGCCCTTCGGCTCCATGTAGGTTCGCATCCCTTTGAGCCCCTTCTCGCGGCCGAGGCCGCTCTGCTTGAAGCCGCCGAAGGGCGTCGAAATCGATGTTTCCTTGTAGGTGTTGATCCAGACCGTTCCTGCCTGGATCGCCCGCGCCACATGCCAGGCTTTCGCGAAATCGCTCGTCCAGAGGCCCGCGGCGAGACCGAATTCCGTGTCGTTGGCCTGCCCGATCAGCTCGCTCTCATTCTCGAACGGCAGGACGACGGCGACGGGACCGAAGATTTCCTGCTGGCAGACGCGTGACTGGTTCGTGACACCGCTGATGATCGTCGCCGGATAATAGGCGCCGCTCTTGAATGCATCCCCGGTCGGCAGATCGCCGCCTACGAGAATTTGGCCGCCCTCCTCGCGGGCAAGTTCGACGGCGCGGGCGACGTGGTCACGATGTTTGAAGCTCACCATCGGCCCCATTCGCGTTCCCGGTGCATCGGGTGCACCCAGCGTGTAGTCTCGTGCCGCAGCCTGGAAGGCTTCCATGAAGGGTTGGAAGATCGAAGCTTCCACGAAAACACGGGACCCGGCGATGCAGGACTGGCCTCCCCCCGAGAAGATCCCATCGGCCACGCTCTTCGGAGCCTTCTTGAGGTCCGCATCCGCGAAGACGATGTGAGGCGACTTGCCGCCCAGTTCGAGCACGACCGGCTTGAGGCGCTGCCCAGCCACTGCCGCGATGGCGCGTCCGGCCGCCGTTCCTCCGGTGAAACTCACCATGTCCACACCGGCGTGCTCGACCAGAGCGCGTCCGACATCGGCTGCACCGGTAACGACGTTCATGACGCCCGCCGGGAATCCCGCTTCGATGGCGAGCCGCGCATATTCGAGAGCGACGCGTGGAGTCACCTCCGACGGCTTGAGCACGACGGTGTTTCCGGCAGCAAGGATCGGTGCGAGCTTCTGCGCCTCGAGTGTCAGCGGCGAGTTCCAGGGCGTGATCGCAGCGACCACTCCGACCGGCTCGTACACAGTCATCGTGACACTGGGGCCACGCTGGGTCGTGAGCTCGCTTTCGAAGGTCTCACAGGCGGCGCCATAGTAACGGAAAGTGGCGGCGGCGCTTTTTGCTTGGGACAGGCATTCCGTGAAAGTCTTGCCGTTGTCCTCCATCTGCACACGCGCAAGATGTTCGGCGCTCGCAGCGACGAGATCCGCCATGCGGTAAAGAAGGCCTGCACGCTCATGATGCCTCAATCCGGCCCAGGCCGGATCGCTCAAAGCCGCACGCGCCGCCATCACGGCATCATCGATATCCGCAGGTCCCGCACCGGCGATCCGGGCGACCTCGGTTCCGTTGCTGGGGTTCACCGAGACGAACGGCGTCCCCTGCCCTTCCCGCCACTGGCTGCCGATCATGAAGGGATGCAGACCCATATCGTTTCTCCTCTTCAGCAACGTGGAGCCTTCCATCGTCATGACGTCACGCTGCCGACCTGCGCGGTGCCAGCACCAGATCTTGTGCGGGAATATCCTCTCCGGAGAGGAAGAGCTGGGTGTTGCGCACCGCCCGCTCCACGACGGGCTTGAAATTGTCGATCGTGCCGCCGGCAGTGTGAGGGGTGACGACGGTCTGATCCAGAAGGAGCAAAGGACTGCCGACCGGCGGTTCCTGCTCGAACGCATCGATACCGGCCGAGAAGACGTGCCCGCTGACGAGTGCATCGTGCAGGGCGGCCTCGTCGACGAGGCCGCCGCGGGCGCAGTTGATCAGGATCGAGCCGGGCTTCATTCTGGCGATGCGCGCCGCATCAAAAATCTTGGCCGTCTCCTTCATCAGCGGGAGATGAAGGGACACGATGTCCGACTGCGCGGTCAACTCGTCCAGCGGCGCATAAGTGACGCGCAGTTCGCGCTCGAGTTCGGGGCTCGCCCGCCGCGGATCGAAATAGAGGATGTTCGCATCGAAGCCCATGAGCAGCTTGGCGACAGCCTGACCGATCGCGCCAAAGCCGACGATGCCGACAGTCTTGCCGTTGATCTGCCGGCTCACTCCGCGCGCCGCCTCCTTGTCCCAACCGCCGGCGCGGGTCTGCCGGTCCAGAAGCGGCAGACGCCGGCAAGCTGCGAGCATCAGGAGAAGCGTATGCTCCGCGACGGGGATCGAGTTCCCGGCCTGGAGGCGCGCCAGGCCAATTCCGCGCGCCGCACAGTGATCGAGATCAATCCGGTCGATGCCGGCCCCGAGCTTCTGAATGAACCGCAGGCGCGGCGCCGCATCGATGAGCGAGGCAGGCATCGGCGCCGCCATGACAAAGGCGACGTCCGCATCGCGAAGGGCTTGCGCCTTCTCTTCGATGTCCTGTCCCTTGGCGATGCTGAGCCGCCATTCGGCCGGAATGGCAGCCGCGATCGTTTCGATGCTCTTTGGATGGAACGGGTCGATGATGCCGATTGTCAGCGCCGCCATGGTCAGGCCCTTGCATCAGGTTGATGATTGGCCTGGAGCATTCAATCGATGGGGATCAACGTCCAATCATTAAGTCGCAACTGCTTATTAATTCGATTTATGGCGAACGGGGGCCGTTCAGATGATCCCTGCGGCGCCTGCTCCTGCTGCGAGGGCAAGGAGCCACAAAGGATTGATCCGTGTCGTCAGCATGACGAGGGCGGTTGCGGCCGTAATGACATAGCTGAGAACATTCTGAGCGGAAGCGGCTGTGAGAAGCCATGCGCTGGCGATCATCAGGCCCGTCGTCAGGGGGACGAGCCCGCTCCGCAGCAACCTGAACCATTTCAGATGCTGCCACTGTGTCGACAGACGCGTGGCCACGTAGGCGATGACAGTCGCCGGACCGCAGATCGCGAGTGTGGCCGCAAGGGCGCCGACGAGGCCGGCAACCTGCCAGCCGATCAAGGTGACGAAGATCACGTTCGGGCCCGGGGCCGCCTGGGCGAGTGCGAAAAGAGCGGTGAACTGCTCGTTCGTCATCCATGGATGGTCGAGGACGACGAAGCGATGAAGCTCAGGGATGACAGTATTCACCCCGCCTATCGCCAAAAGAGAAAGGAGCGAGAGGTGGAAGACGAAGGTCCATAGGCTGTCATTGTCGCTCATGGGGTCTTCCACCAGATCCAAATGAGACTGACAGGCGCCATGACGGCGAGTGTCCAGACGAGCGGCACCTTGAGGATCACCATCGCGACGAAGACAAGAACGGCGATGGTGATGGTGCGCCCTGAGCGGAGCACCGGGCAAGCAATCTTGATAGCCATCGCGACCACGAGCCCGGCAGCGGCGGAAGCAATCCCCCGGAAAGCGTTCGCAACGGCCGGAAGGTCGCCGTAGCGCGTATAGGCCGCACCGAGGCAGAGCACTATCGCGATCGGGATCACCATCAGCCCCAGGAGCGCAGCCGCAGCGCCGGTAGCGCCCGCGAAGCGCGCCCCGACATAGATGCTGATGTTCACGACGTTCGGGCCTGGAAGCAGCTGGGACAGTCCCAGCACCTCCGTGAACTCGGCAGGAGTGAGCCAGCGGCGCTTGTCGACGAGCATGTGGCGGACAAAGGGGAGCACGCCACCGAAGCCCGAGAGTCCGACCAGCAGAAAAGCCCAGAACAGCTCACGCACGCTGACCTTCGGTTCTGGCGAGCCCTGCCCCACCCCCTGGTCACCTAGCCTCAGCTTGCCGCTCTTCATATCCATTCTGTACGGCTTCCTTCCTCCGCACCGGCTATCCTGCAGCGCTGGCGAAAGACAATGCATCCGGCACGGATGCGCCGCATCCGTGCCGGAGTGCCGGACGGTTGATCATTCGCGCGATCCATATCAATGTCTAATCACTTATCCGAGCAGGGTCATAAATTCTGGTAATAGACATGCTCGAAGTGAATGGGACGGGAGGAAGCAGCGAGAATGATGAACCTTCGACAGATGGAGGTCTTCTACGCCATCATGGTGACCGGTTCGGTCACGGGAGCCGCACAACTGCTCAACGTCACGCAGCCGGCCATCAGCACCGTGCTGAAGCACTGCGAAAGCCGCTTGAAGATGAAGCTCTTCCACAGGGTCGGCGGCCGGCTGCAGCCGACCAACGAGGCCCAGGCCATCTTCCCGGATGTCGCCGAGATCTTCGGTCGAATCGAGGCCGTGGGGCGGCTCACCCAGGATCTGGTGGGCGGGCGCCTCGGCACCCTTCCTGTCGCAGCGGCTTTCCCCATTGCCAACGGCTATCTGGCGAAGGCTGTCGCCACCTTCGTGGCGAAGAGGCCGCAGGTGCGATGCACGCTCCAGTCTCTCACGTCTCCGCAGGTTCTCGACCGAGTCATCAACCGCGAGGTCGAGCTCGGGATTGCGCATGAGCCGATCATCAGCTCGGCGGTGGACACGGAGGTGCTCATGAGTTGGAGCATCGCCTGCGTCATGCCGGACAATCATCCTTTGGCCGAACGCGACGAGATTAATATCAAGGACCTCGCGTTCTATCCCATCATCACATACCTGCCCCAAATCGTCTTTCGCCCCTATGTCGACCGCGCGCTCAGTGAGGCCGGGATTGCGCCTAATATCGTTGTCCAGGTGAGCGTCTCCCTGACCGGCATCATGCTCGCGCGTTTTGGCGCCGGCGTCGCGCTCGTCGATCCCCTTCTGGTGAGCACGATGGGCATTCCCGGGCTCGTCGTCCGAAACCTGAATCCCCGCATCGAAGCCAAAACCCTGCTCATCCGGCCCAAGGCCGCTCCTCAATCCGTGGTCGTGAATGACTTCATTGACCACCTCAAACAGACAATCCGCGAGGAGCATCTGTAGAAGCTGGCTTTATGGCTGACGCTGGATTTTTTATTCGACAGGCTGTCTCCGTCAGCTTCTCATACCGCCACTGGCATGCTGGGACGATAAACCTCCGTCCCGCAAAGCCTCATAATCGATGCGAAGACATCGGCGAGCCCTGTAGAAGGCAAGAGCAGCGCTTGCAATAAAATATCACGCAGTCATTACGGAGGAAGCTCATGAAGTTCGTCAGATACGCTCTTACAGCGGCGGCAATGGCATTCGCGACCACGGCTGTTGCGCAGCAATTCCCGACGAAGCCTGTTACCCTGGTCGTTCCATTCGCGGCGGGTGGCTCGAATGACATCCTGGCGCGCCACCTTGGAGACAATCTCAGCAAGATGTGGGGGCAGCCGGTCGTCGTCTCGAATATGCCCGGCGCAGGTGCCGCGATCGGGTCCGCCCACGTCTCCAAAGCGCCCCCGGACGGGCATACGCTGCTGATCGCATCCGTCACCTTCACGATGAATCCGGCGGTGCAGAAAAATCTGCCGTTCGATCCTGTCAAGGGCTTCAAGCCGGTCGCCATGATCGGCAAGGTTCCGTTGGTTCTGGTGGTTGGAAAATCCGTACCGGCCAAGACCATTCAGGAGTTCCTGCAGACGGCGACGACCAAAGAATTGGCCTATGCCACGTCCGGTGTCGGCACCGTCAATCAGTTCGGAGCCGAACTCTTCGGGCAGAGTGCCGGGATCAAGATGATGCCCGTTCACTACAAGGGTGGCTCGGAAGCCATGACCGACGTCATCGGCGGTCATGCGGACCTTTTCATGAGCAGCATGACCCAAGCCCTGCCGCTTATCCGTGGCGGTCAGCTGCGAGGACTGGTCGTCACCAGCGACCAGCGCGCCAGCGTGGCACCTGAGATCCCAACGGCTGATGAGGCCGGCGTCAAGGGCGTCGATGTCGAGCAGTGGTGGGGAATTCTCGCGCCTGCCGGCACTCCAGATGAGATCGTCAATAAGATCAACGGCGACATCAACAAGGTTCTGGAAACTGAGGCGACCAAGGAATTCCTTGCTCGCGATGCTGCTCGGCCGACACCGATGTCCGCGCAAGCCTTCGGCAAGCTCATCCAGGACGAGCTCCAGAAGTGGCGCACGATCGCCGAGAAGGCTAACATCCAGGCTCAATAAAGAGCCGCACAAGTCTGGCCTGCAGAGCAGCAGGTGTGCAGCACGCCTTGGGCTGTGCTGCACACAGCTCTCACTGCTTTTTAAGAGCTGAGAGGACGAATGTACGTCTTCGGGTAGTGCAATGAAAATCGTGCGTCAGAAAGACTTCGCCTCGGGCCTCCTGTACATCGCTCTCGGGATCGCCTTTGCCGTCGCCTCGTATGGATATCGGATGGGCACTGCGTCCCGAATGGGGCCAGGTTACTTTCCGTTCTGGCTCGGCATCCTCATGGCTGCGATCGGCGTCATGGTGGTCCTCGGCGCTGTTCGGTTCCATGCCGAGCCTCAGAAAATGGAGCGCTGGGCGCTCCGGCCTCTGTTCATCATTCTTGCTTCGGTTGTCGTCTTCGGTCTGCTGCTCGACACTCTTGGGCTCGTGCTGTCGCTGATCGCCCTGGTCGTCGGATCGAGTCTCGCAAGCCATGAATTTACGTGGCGAGCGACCCTCATCAACACGCTCGTTCTCATCGCCTTCGCTCTGGTCGTTTTCGTCTACGCGTTGAACCTCCAGTTCCCGGTTTGGCCAACATTCATTACGGGCTGAGGAGGTTACGGTGGAACTGTTCGACAACCTGATGCTCGGATTTTCGAGCGCTCTGACAATTCAGAACCTGCTTTATGCCTTCGGTGGCTGCGTTCTGGGAACTCTTATCGGAGTACTGCCCGGGTTGGGCCCACTGGCCACAATCTCGATGCTCCTGCCTTTCACTTTCGGACTGGAGCCCTTGTCCGCCCTGATCATGCTCTCCGGCATTTACTACGGAGCGGCGTATGGCGGGTCGACAACGGCTATCCTCGTCAATCTGCCGGGTGAGACCTCTTCCGTGGTCACGGTGCTCGACGGTCACCAGATGGCGCGGCAGGGGCGCGCGGGTGTCGCTCTGTCGACGGCTGCTCTTGGTTCATTCTTCGCCGGCTGTGTCGGAACGCTGATCCTGGCGGCCTTCGCCAAGCCTCTGACGGAGTTTGCGTTCGAATTCGGCCCGGCGGAGTATTTCTCGCTCATGACAATGGGCCTCGTCGGTGCGGTCTCCCTCGCATCGGGACCGCTCCTCAAGGCAATCGGGATGATCGTGCTCGGGTTGCTGCTCGGCCTCGTGGGAACGGACGTTGCCTCGGGCGTCATGCGCTTCACCTTCGGACTGCCGCAGCTCTGGGAGGGTATCGACTTCATTGTCATCGCAGTCGGAATCTTCGCCTTTGGCGAGATCATCGCCAGCTTGGAACACAAGGAGATCCGAGAGGCTTACACGGGCCGGATCACCAATCTCTGGCCGACTCTGGCCGACTTCAAGCGCATGATGCCGGCCGTGCTGCGCGGTAGCGCCATTGGTTCGGCCGTTGGCGTACTCCCTGGAGCCGGCCTCTCACTTGCCTCCTTCTTTGCCTACAGCCTGGAGAAGAAAGTCTCCAAGACTCCCGAGAGGTTCGGAAGAGGCGCGATCGAGGGTGTGGCTGGCCCTGAAGCTGCCAACAATGCTGCGGCGCAGACAGCTTTCGTTCCAACTCTCACTCTGGGAATTCCCGGAAGCGCGACGATGGCCTTGATGCTGGGAGCGATGATCGTTCACAACATCCAGCCTGGCCCGCAGGTGATGACCAGCAATCCCTCCCTGTTCTGGGGTCTCATCGCCTCCATGTGGATCGGAAACCTGATGCTGGTGATTCTGAACCTGCCGCTTGTCGGCATTTGGGTGAAGTTGCTCACCGTACCCTTCAAGGTTCTCTACCCGGCAATTCTGCTGTTCTGCTGCGTTGGCGTCTACTCGGTGCAGAATTCGGTCTTCGACCTGTTCCTCGCGGTTGGGTTCGGCTTCTTCGGCTACGCTTTGAGAAAGCTTGAATGCGAACCAGCACCTCTGATGCTCGGCTTCGTGCTTGGCCCGATGATCGAGGAGAACTTCCGCCGGGCCATGGTGCTCTCCAAGGGCGATTTCACGATCTTCATCCATCGTCCGATTTCGGCGGCTCTGCTGGCGGTAACCGCTATCCTCATCATCGCGGTGGCTCTGCCTGCCATCCGCAACAGGCGCGAGGAAGCATTCCAAGAGGGTTGAGAAACACCGGCTTATCGGTTGCCGCGATAGCGAATGATCGCGGCGCAATCTTCGGATTGCCGCCGAACCCGGCGCTTCGCACGGCTGCCGAACTTAAGTTACTGATGAGAGAATCGGTCGTCCCACCGAAGATGCTGCCCCCAAGGGCCTCAATCCAGTGCCAATCTCCTGCCGCGTTTAACCTGCTTGATGGTGCCGTCAGTGCAGAGGCGTAGGTTGAGGGCTCTTC
>NZ_QDAH01000067.1 GCF_003075415.1 Microvirga sp. KLBC 81 | reverse complement strand
CCGCTGCGCGTCGAGGGCACGCGCATCCTGCTCGCAGCCTCCGCCCTCAGGGCACAAGCGGCGTAAAGGATCCCATGGCAAGCGGCACCTCCACCCGGACCACATGCCCCTATTGCGGCGTCGGCTGCGGCGTCGTGGCGACACCGCAGGAGGACGGTACCGTCGCGATCAGAGGCGATGAGGAGCACCCGGCCAATTTTGGCCGCCTCTGTTCGAAAGGCTCGTCTTTAGGCGAGACATTGAGCCTTGAAGGGCGGCTGCTCTATCCTGAAATCGGCGGGCGCAGAGCGAGTTGGGACGAGGCGCTCGATCTCGTGGCCCGGCGCTTTTCCGAGACCATCGCGGAGCATGGCCCTGAATCGGTTGCGCTCTATGGCTCGGGTCAGCTGCTCACTGAAGATTACTACGTCGCGAACAAGCTGATGAAGGGCTTCATCGGCGCGGCAAACATTGACACAAATTCCCGCTTGTGCATGGCGTCGTCGGTCGCGGGCCATATCCGGGCCTTCGGATCAGATACCGTACCTGGCACCTATGAGGATCTCGAGGAGGCTGACCTCGTCGTCCTTGTCGGCTCCAATATGACCTGGTGCCACCCGGTCCTGTTTCAGCGTCTCCTTGCCGCGCGGGAGCGGCGCGGAACGAAGATCGTCGTCATCGATCCACGTCGCACCGTGACGGCCGAAGCCGCCGATCATCATCTGGCGATCGCGCCCAATTCCGATGTGGCACTGTTTGCAGGTCTTCTCGATCATCTCGATCGGATGGGATTGAGGGACCAGAATTATGTCGAGCATCACACATCTGGTTTGGATGAAGCCTTGGCGGATGCCCAAGCATGCGGCTTCCCGGGAGCCATGGAGGTGACACGCCTTTCGGCCGAGCAGCTTCGTGCGTTCTATACTCTCTGGAGCCAATCGGAACGGGTCGTGACCGCCTATTCTCAAGGCGTCAACCAATCCGTTGTCGGCACCGACAAGGTCAATGCCATCATCAACTGCCACCTTTTGACGGGCCGGATCGGCCGCCCAGGAATGGGGCCATTCTCTCTCACGGGGCAGCCCAACGCCATGGGTGGGCGCGAGGTCGGCGGTCTGGCGAACATGCTGGCCGCGCACCTGAACATCGCCAGCCCGGATCATCGGAGTCTCGTTCAGTCCTTCTGGGGCAGCCCGCGCATCGCCGAGCGTCCAGGTCTGAAGGCCGTCGATCTCTTCCGTGCAGTAGGCGATGGACGGATCAAGGCCATCTGGATCATGGGGACGAACCCCGCCGACTCCCTGCCTGATGCGGACGCTGTTCAGGCTGCCCTTTGTGGATGCCCGTTCGTCGTCGTGAGCGACGTCACCCGCACCGATACCACCCGCCATGCCCATGTGCTCCTGCCGGCGGCGACATGGGGCGAGAAGAGCGGCACGGTGACAAACTCCGAGCGCCGCATCTCGCGCCAGCGCTCCTTCCTGAAACCGCCGGGCGAAGCGTGGCCCGACTGGCGCATCATCTGCGACGTTGCGGCCCGCATAGGCTTTGCCGACGCATTCGATTACCAGTCTCCGGCCGAAATCTTCCGCGAGCATGCTGCCCTTTCCGGCATCGCGAATGACGGAACGCGCGATTTCGACCTCGGTGCCTGTGCCAAGTTGAGCGAGAGCGCATATGACCTGCTGGCGCCGTTCCAGTGGCCGCGTCAGCAAGGCGAGCCCCTCGATGGGAGCACAACTCGCTTCTTCGCAGAAGGTGCTTTTTTCACGCCCGATAGGCGAGGGCGGTTCGTTCCGACCCCAGTTGCGCTGCAGGCGGTCTCACCGGAGTTCCCGCTGATCCTCAACACAGGCCGCATCCGAGATCAGTGGCACACCATGACGCGCACGGCGAAGACACCGCGCCTGATGAGCCATTATGCGGAAAGCTTCTGCGAGATTAATCCCGAAGATGCACAAGCTGCTGATATCGCACCCGCCAGTCTCGTTCGCGTCATCAGCCCGCAAGGCGCTGCTGTTGTTCGCGCGCTCGTGACCGAACGGCAGCAGCAGGGCAGCATCTTCGTTCCCATGCACTGGACTGACCAGCAGACTGCGCAGGGTCGCATCGGAGCAGCGATCCTTGCTGCTGTCGATCCGACCTCAGGTCAGCCCGGCCTCAAGTTTTCTGCCGCGCGCATCGAGCCCTTTCATACAGCGTGGTACGGCTTCGCGGTCCTGCGCAACAAACCTGAAAAGATCTCGGCGGATTATTGGGCCATTGCCCGCGCCGAGGGTGGTTGGCGCATTGAGCTTGCCGGCACCGAACCGGTACAGGACTGGGCAGCCTATGCGGCGGGCCTGATCGGTAGTGGTGAGGGCGTGGAAACCCTGTCGTATGTCGATCAAGATCAGTCCAGCTTTCGCCTCGCGACCTTTTCGGGCGGCGAGTTGCTTGGAGCGCTCTTTGTCGCGCCGCAGCCGGTGGCCGGGTCCCGCACATGGGTCATCGAGCATCTGACACGATCTGAAATTCGTGGAGCCGACCGGCTGCGCCTTCTGAGCGGACGGCCCGGGGCCGATCAGGTTGATCCCGGTCCCATCGTCTGTGCCTGCTTCTCGGTGGGTGCAAACCAGATTCTGGCGGCCGTTGAGGCCGGAGCCACGAGCGTGGAAGCCGTCGGCGACGCCCTGCGCGCCGGCACCAATTGCGGTTCATGCCGCGTCGAAATCAGGAGACTGATCAATGCTGCAACCGTTAAGGAAGCCATCTGAGGCCAAGCCGGCGTCCGTCAAAGCCAGGCACCATCGGCATCGGCCGTGTCTTCGAAAGAGCAAACGAGTCGAGCGTCAGGCGCGACTTCGATCCGCTTCGTCAGCATTCAACGTACGCGCGAGGAGACTGCAACCATGATCAACAAAGAGTTCCTGAAGGCTGGCCACACGCCGACGCTGTTTGCAGCTTTCTTTTACTTCGATATGGCCTTTATGGTCTGGGTCGTCTTGGGCCCTCTGGGTGTTCAGATAGCTGCGGATCTTCAGCTCAACGCCGCCCAGAAAGGCCTCATGGTCGCCGTCCCACTTCTCGCCGGAGCCGTTCTGCGCGTTGTCAATGGCCTTCTTGTTGATCGTATAGGTCCTAAGACAACCGGCCTTATCGGGCAGGTGGTTGTGCTCGCTGGTCTCCTCACTGCTTGGTTCTTCGGGATCCATTCCTTTACGCAGGTGGTGCTGCTTGGTGTCGTCCTCGGAGTCGCTGGCGCATCCTTTGCCGTCGCCCTCCCGCTCGCGTCGCGGTGGTACCCGCCACAATACCAGGGGATTGCCCTTGGTATTGCTGGGGCCGGGAACTCTGGGACTGTTTTTGCCGCTCTCTTTGCGCCAGGACTGGCGGTCATCTTCGGCTGGACGAATGTCTTGGGACTGGCCGCCATTCCGCTCGCCGTTGCATTGGTCGTGTACATCATTCTGGCGAAGGACAGCCCGAACCAGCCCCCACCGAAGAAGTTCGTGGAGTATCTGGCAGTCCTGCGCGAGGGCGACGCCTGGTGGTTCATGTTCTTCTACGCCGTATCGTTTGGCGGCTTCAGCGGCCTCGCGTCCTCGCTGACCATCTATTTCAACTCTGAATATGGGCTGAGCCCGGTCACGGCAGGTTACTTCACAGCCGCTGCGGTGTTTGCTGGCTCGCTCGTGCGACCAGTTGGCGGCGCTGTGGCCGATCGTATCGGCGGTATTCGCGCCCTCTCCATCATGTACATCGTTGCAGCTGTCGCGCTGGCTGTCGTCAGCCTTCGACTGCCGCAGGCCTGGATGGCTCTTGTCGTCTTCATCATCGGCATGCTGGCGCTGGGAATGGGCAACGGATCGGTGTTCCAGCTTGTGCCTCAGCGCTTCCGCCGCGAGATCGGTGTCATGACCGGTCTCGTGGGTATGACGGGCGGCATCGGTGGTTTCTATCTCGCCTCCAGTCTCGGCTACTCCAAGCAGCTGACCGGTAGCTATCAGCTTGGGTTCCTGCTCTTTGCCGGGCTCGCCGCTCTGGCACTCCTGGGCTTGACGGGGATCAAATCGCGGTGGCGCACGACATGGGGAGCAAGCCTTGGTCTGGCCCGAATCTAGCTGCTACAGCATCGGACCCAAAAGTGGATTTGCACTTTTGGGATTCCATCCGATGCTTTCTCCTTCAATGAGAGCATCGTTGAGAGCGGAACCGGAGGTCCGCGTCAGCGAAAACCGGATCCACTTTTCCGCACGATGCTCTAGACTACGGACCAAAGGATCGGGCACAGGCCCCGGCCGTGCCTGATCTACTACGATTGGAATTTTGAGCCGTAAACCGTCCAAGTGATCGTCCAAGTGACGTGCGAGCGAATAGCCGACAGACACATTGTCAGCAAAGCAGCATAGGATCCACCGAGACCGCTCGCTTGAGCGACCGTAACACGAAGGTGGAGCGGGAGTGGCGAATGCCTGGAATCCGGTAGAGGCTCTCGCGCAGAAATCTCTCGTAGTGCTCGGTCCCGGCGACCGCCACCTTGACGAGATAGTCGTAGTCTCCGGTCACGAGGTGCGCCTCGATGATCTCCGGAATATCGGCAAGAGCCTTGCCGAACTGCTCGAGCATCTTTTCATCATGCCTGTCGAGCGTGACCTCGACAAAGACAACGTTCGGCACACCGATGATCTTGTGATCGAGGACGGCCACATAGCCTTCGATCGCGCCGCAGGCCTCGAGGCGCTTCACCCGCGTCCAGCAGGGGGTTTGCTGGTCGGCCGAAGAGATTTCCGACCTGATTGTGAACCCAGAGAAAGCGCTGCGCCTGCCCGGCCGACTTGAAGCGCTGCATGAGGCGCTCCCGTCGTCTGGTGGGGTGATGGCTGTTCTCCGCGCGATTTGTTCAAGCCGCGATGCTGCCGATGCTCTGCGCTCGGCCGCACAGCTGTCCTTGCAGCGGCGTGGCTCGCCAGTTTGTCCGTGATCATCACGCGCGGTGCCACGCCCTGCCTCGTGAGCAACTTCCGGACTAGACGCTTGGCTGCTTTCGCATTGCGACGGCTCTGGACCAGGATGTCGAGCACGGTCCCATGCCGGGTCCACGGCCCGCCACAGCCAATGCTTCTGACCGGCGATGCTGTCACCACCTCGTTCAAGTGCCATTTGTCCCGGTTGCCGGAAAACGGCGACGGATCCGATTGGCCAAGCTCTGACTGAGTTTCAGTGCCCACTGCCTCACGGTCTCATGGCTGACTTCGATGCCTCTGGCCGCCAGCATCTCTTCCCCCATGCGCGAACCGAGCGGGAACCGGAAGTACAACCACACGGGATGGCTGATCACTTCAGCCGGGAAGCGGTGGCGGGATAGCGAGCATGGCGGGTTTTCTCATCCCTCGCATATGTCTCTATCTGATCACCCTCGGGTTAACCTGACGGTGCCAGAAAAGGGCGCTCCGCCGTTCCAGGCGCCACCAACCTCCTCGATGACTGCCCGGGTGCAACTGCAGCCGAGCAATCCTTCTCGCCGGATTTGCCGGCGCCTCGTCATTCCCGGCGGACGTTCTCGCGTGCCCCGGACGTGCGGAGCCCGGCCACCCGGGATCGGGCTTCGGCCTGCCGGGACAACCCTTGCAACGGCAGTTCCTGACACTGAGCGACCTAACCCCGAGAGCAGATAACCTCGCCTAAACAGACATTCAGCAAGGACAGGAGACTTCCTGGTTCAACCCGTTTGGACCCTCACTGTGGAGCGCTGAGTAAAAGGCCACGAGTGGACCCCATTCTCGAATGCCCTACTTTGAAGGGGGCGGCGGAGTCTCCGCACGCTGCGTTGAGATGAGGTGGGCTGTTCGCCTTGCGACCCAGGTAGGACGGCCGTGAAATATGGGACGCTGGAGGAAACAGGCAATGCAGAGTGCCACATTGAGAGCAGCCGCGATGGCTGCTGCATTGATTGGGGGCCTGACGGCTGCGAAGGCGCAGGATACTATCTTCTACTCGACCCAGCTCCGGCCAATCGAGGAGGCCACCAAGGTCCGTGAGGTTCTGCTGAAAGGTGTTCCCGGCAAGGTGACCTACGTCGTGGATGAGCCGCCCGCCTTCGCCGTGCGTATGAAAGCGGAAACTCAGGCTGGCAAGCGCACAATCAGCGTCGTGGGAGCTCTGCATGGAGAGCTTCAACCCCACGTTCCCGACGACCTTCAGCCTATCGATGATGTGGCGGCCAAGCTCACCAGCGTCGGCATTCCGGCCAGTCTCATGGATCTGGGCAAGCTCGGCACGGACAAGCAGCAGTACATTCCATGGATGCAGGCAACCTACATCATGGTGGCCAACAAGCAGGCGCTCCAGTATCTGCCGGCCGGCGCCGACATCAATGCACTGACCTATGAGCAATTGCAGCAATGGGCCAAAGCCATTGCCGACCGTACGGGGCAGCGCCGCCTCGGCTTCCCGGCAGGACCAACAGGCCTGATGGCGCGGTTCTTCCAAGGCTATTTCTACCCGTCATTCACAGGCGGTGTCGTGACGCCGTTCAAGTCAGCCGATGCGGAAGCCGGCTGGAACGTCATGAAGCAGCTGTGGGCGGTCTCAAGCCCCAACTCCACCAGCTACAACTTCATGCAGGAGCCGCTACTCGGCGGCGAGGTCTGGATCGCATGGGACCATGTGGCTCGCGTGAAGGAGGCTCTCGAGGCGCAGCCCGATCAGTTCGTGACATTCCCGGCTCCGGCCGGGCCCAGGGGGCGCGGCTACATGCCGGTCATCGCGGGGCTCGCAATCCCGAAGGACGCTCCTAATCGTGACGGTGCCGTGGCCGTCATTCAGCATCTGACAAAACCCGAGACGCAGATCAAGACCGCGGCGGAGGTGGGCTTCTTCCCGGTCGTGAAAGCGGAGTTGCCGACCGATCTCAGCCCGGGCGTGAAGCTTCTGGCGAGCGCTGTCGGGGCCACGCAGAATGCCAAGGATGCGGTCGTGTCCCTCCTGCCCGTCGGGCTTGGGGCCAAGGGCGGCGAGTTCAACAAGGTCTACATGGACACGTTCCAGCGCATCGTTCTGCGCAACGAACCGGTGAAGGCTGTGCTTGAGGACCAGGCAAAGGTGCTCGATGCTCTGATAAAGCAGACAGGGGCCCCTTGCTGGGCTCCCGACAAGCCGAGCCAGGGTGCCTGTTCCGTCAACTGATGCCGAACGCTTCCCGGCAGGCAGAGGCCGCCGGGAAGCGCTCTCTTGAAGGAAGCCTCCATGACCTCGCGCGCAAACTGGACTCCTTACGCGCTTGTAGCGCCATCGGTGCTCTTCCTCGCCGCGTTTTTCATCGTGCCGCTCGTTCAGACGATCTGGCTTTCGTTCTCTGCGGAAGAAGGCATCTCTCTTGGCAATTACACCCGGATGATTGGCGATCTCAATTTTTCGCTCGCCATCCGCAATACGTTCCTGCTGACCTTGGTCGTCGTGCCGCTGCAGATGGCGCTGGCTCTCATGATGGCCGTGATGCTGACCAAGATCAGCCGCGGCCGCGATCTCGTGCTCTGGGTCTGGACAATTCCGCTCGGGATCTCGGATCTCGCGGCGGGTTTGGCGTGGCTGGCCATCCTTCAGAACTCCGGCTACCTCAACTCTGCCCTTTATGCCCTCGGGCTCATTCAGGGGCCCACGGGCTGGCTGTCCCAGGAGACGCCGGTCGCCCTGTTCATCGGGATCGTCCTCGCGGAGCTATGGCGCGCTACTGCGATCGTTCTCGTCATTCTCGTCGCGGGAATCCAGCTCATCCCGAAAGAATTCGCGGAGGCCGCCGAGATCTTCGGTGCCAAGCCCTGGACGCGCTTCAGGAAGATTACGCTCCCCCTTCTGAAGCCGAGCCTTCAGTCGGCCCTGATCCTGAGGACGGTGCTCGCCTTCGAAGTCTTTGCCGTCGTGTATGCCCTCGGCGGGACGAACTTCCCGGTGCTCGCGGGCGAGGCCTACACTTGGCAGAACCTCAACCAGAATTACGGGGTCGCAGCGGCCTATGCCGTTCTCATCATGGTGATTTCGCTTGCTGCGACAGCAGTCTACTTGGGCGTCCTGCGCGTTCGGCCGGAGCAGCAGTTATGACGGCAACCAGCATCACCTCATCCCAACCTGTTGCGGCCACTGGGGTGACAGTGCCAGGAGCGCGCCGCTTCCTGCTCTGGACCGGAATTGTCGTGCTGCTCATATGGGTTATCGTCCCAATCTACTTCGTGGCCCTCGGGGCTTTCGGCGGGCGCCTTGGAGTCTTCCGCTGGCCTAAGTCGATCTGGCCAGCAGATCTCTCCTTCGCGCCCATGATGCAGTTCCTGAGCATAGAAGGCGTGTTCAGCGCCCTTATCAATTCATTGATCGCAGCCGGACTGACCGTCGCGTTCTCCGTGCTCCTGGGGGCGCCGGCTGGATACGCACTCGCCCGCTATGCCTTCCGGGGACAGAACGCCTTCCGGCTCATGGTGCTTCTCACGCGCGCCTTTCCGCTTGCGATCCTGGCGCTGCCGCTGACAGTCTCCTTCATCCGCCTCGGCCTGTACGACACGCCATTCGGCGTCTCGCTGATCCACACGGTTTTGGCACTTCCCTTTGCCGTTCTCGTTACCCAAAGCCTCTTCATGGGGATACCGCGCGAGTATGAAGAGGCTGCCTGGGTGTTCGGCTGCACCCGCTTTCAGGCCTTCATGAAGGTTGTCCTGCCTCTCGCCTTGCCCGGGCTTGCCGCAACGGCGATTTTCGCGTTCGTCATCTCATGGAACGAGGTCTTTGCCGCCTCGATCCTCACCGTGCGCGAGCGAACGCTGACGGCCTACCTCCTGAAGGTTCTCTCCGAGAGCCCGTTGCACTACCGCTTCGCAGGCGGCTTCATCCTCATCATTCCCTCCGTGCTCTTTATCTTCGCGGTCAGGCGCTACCTGTTCGCGGTCTGGGGCATCGCGAGCAAGTAGCGGAGATCACGATGGCCGACATTGTCATCGACCGGGTCGCCAAAAGCTTCGGCGAGTTCCAAGCCCTTCAGGAAGTCTCGCTCACGGTGGGCGATGGCGAATTCGTTGCGCTTCTTGGGCCTTCCGGCTGCGGCAAGACTACGTTGCTGCGCATCATCGCTGGGCTCGAAACTCAGAGTTCGGGGCGCGTGGTGATCGGCGGGCGCGATGTGAGCCGCCTTGCGCCGCGCGACCGCAGGCTCGCCATGGTGTTCCAGAACTATGCGGTTTTCCCGCATATGACGGTCTTCGAGAACATTGCCTTCGGGTTGCGGATGCAGAAGGCCGGGGAGGAGGAGGTGAAGCGGCAGGTGCAGCGCGCCGCGGCGCTCCTCCACATCGATCAATATCTCGATCGCTATCCCGCCAAGCTATCCGGCGGCCAGCGGCAGCGCGTGGCCGTAGCCCGCGCCCTTGCGGTGCAGCCTGCCGTGCTGCTCATGGATGAGCCGTTGTCGAATCTCGATGCGCTGCTTCGGCTCGAGATGCGCACCGAGTTGAAGGCGGTCCTGCGCGACGCCGGTACCACCACGATCTATGTCACGCACGATCAGACAGAGGCGATGGGCCTCGCCGACCGCATCGCCGTCATGTATGGCGGCCGCATCGACCAGATCGGCTCGCCGCTCGAGGTCTATGCCACACCCGCCACGCGCTTTGTGGGAGGCTTCATCGGCAATCCACCGATGAACTTCATCAAGGTCAAGGCCTCCGGCGGACAGATCCGAGTGGGTTCCGCCAGCCTGCCGGCTCCTGCACGCGATGCCGAGCTCGACTTGGGGCTCCGAGGCGAAGATGCTGCCTTGTCGACCGATGGATCAGGTATTCCCTTCGATGTTCGCGTCGTGGAGCCCATGGGCTCGCACCTTCTCCTGACGGGAGCTATCGACGGTCAGCTTGCGCGTATTGTTGCCCCACCAACAGCCCGGGTCCGGGCTGGCGAGCGTGTCGGCTTGATCGTGGATCCTTCACGCCTGACCTGGATCGATGCCGACACCGGGCGTGCAATTGCCCGAACGTGAGGACGAACAATGGCCGATGAACTCAAGCGCAACAGGCACGACGACGCACGTGCAGTTTTGGCCCGCAATGACCGGGGCGGCTACACTGTGCCCACGGACCGCCTTTATCCCTTCCAGTGGAATTGGGACTCGGCATTCGTCGCGATGGGTTTTGCCACCTTCGACGTGGACCGTGCTTATCGCGAGCTGGAACGGTTGATCGAAGGACAGTGGGACGATGGGATGATCCCTCACATCGTGTTCCATGCGCCGAGCGACACCTACTTCCCGGGTCCGGACGTCTGGGGTACCCGCCACAGGATTCCGACATCTGGTATCACTCAGCCGCCGGTCTTCGGGATGGCGTTACGATTTGTTCATGAGGCGGCCGTCGCAGCGGGTCAGCAGGATTCGATCGAGAGGACACGCCCGCTGTTCGAGGCAGCCCTGCGCTCCCATCGCTGGTGGCTGAAGGCGCGGGATCCCGACAGGCTTGGGCTTGTCGCGATTCTGCACCCTTGGGAAAGCGGCAGTGACAACTCGCCGGCTTGGGATGAGGCGCTTGCCCGCGTACCCACCGCAACGAAAACCGAGATCCGCCGCAAGGACACGGGCCATGTGGATGCGTCCATGCGGCCGCGAGATGTGGATTACCAGCGCTTCATCCACTTAGTCGACATTTATCGCGACTGCGGTTGGAACCCGCAATCACAGTGGTCCGTCTCACCCTTCAAAGTGGCGGATGTGCAAATGACTGGGATTCTGGCACGAGCGACGGCGGACCTCATCCCGCTCGCATCCGCGCTTGGGGCGCAGGCTGAGGCAGCCGAACTGTCGGAGATGCACCACTTCCTCACTGAAGGGCTGAAGCGCCGCTGGCGGGACCCTCTCCGGCGCTTCGTGTCGCTCGATCTAGTCTCAGGCCAAGATATTGAGGCACCGACCCAAGCGGGCTTCATCCCGCTTGTAGCGGTCAGCCTCGACGCCAATCAGCGATCTGCTGTGGCGGCGGAGATCGAGCGATGGTGTGACGGGATGGTGGTGGGGCTGCCGTCCACTGCGCCCTTCTCACCGGCTTTCGAGCCGAAGCGCTATTGGCGCGGTCCGGTTTGGGCCGTGATTAACTGGCTTATCGTGGATGGTCTGCGCGTCAACGCCATAAACGAACTTGCCAGCAGTCTTGAGCGAGGAACCGTGAGGGCCATCGAGCAGGCCGGTTTCTGCGAATATTTCGATCCGACCACGGGTGAGGGACTAGGAGGTAACACGTTTTCCTGGACAGCTGCCGCCTACCTTGTAATGAGCCGCCGTGTCGTAGATGGCTGAGGATTTCTTGCTGAATCGAAGAGGCAGTGTCGTGAATGAAGGTCTGCTGCTGGCAGATTTCATTGAAAAACTCCTCGTGCAATGGCGGCGGATCGTGATTCCCTGTTGAAGCTTCTCAGCGGAGGGGCGAGCCATGATGGGCGAGCGTCTCGTGATGCAGGAGAGCCTGTTCTACGCGTTCCGGCTCGAGGATCACCCCGTCCGAGCAACTCCTGCGGCGGATCGACCGCTTCGTTGACGGCTTGGACCTGCGCCAGCATCGGGCCGGCTTCTACAGCTCAACAGGCCGTTATACGGACGAGGTTAATGCGACGGAGCCGCCCAAGGCGCATTGACCGAGTGGGAGTAACCAAGGCCGGCACTAGAGCATCGTGCGGAACCGAAGGTCCGCGTCAGCGAAAAGTGGATCCGGTTTTCCGCACGATGTGCTCTCTATAGAAGGGAGCATCGGAACACATTTTTCTAACGTGTCGCCATTTCCACGAGAGAGCGGCTCCAATCAGCGATGAACCGTCTGCGTCTTTCATCGTCCTGAACCGCAAGCAGAGCAGGACTGATCGCGATAGGACGGGCGATACCTGTCCGTACGATGGAGGCTGCTCCTTCAATGCCGGTGGGAGCCTCTCCGGCGAACCCGAAGAAGAAGGCCTCGCGCTGTGCCAGCGTCTGGCCGCGGGCCGATAGAAGATAACTTATAAAACGTGCGCCCGCATTGGCGTTGCCCGCCTCGGCGGGGATCATCGCTCCCCGGCTGAGCACAAGAGTGTAGTCCGCAGGCATGACCAGCCCGAGATTGGCTCCAGCGCGAACGCGCGCATAGGCATAGGATGCCAGCATGTTGTAGCCGATGAGGATACGACCCGCCTCAAGTTCATCGAGGATTTCACTCGTGCAGCAGCGCACGACCGCTTGGGCGCGCCCAAGGCTTTCGAGGAGACGGCCATAAGTGGTGGTCGTCTGCTGCGAGTCGTTGAACGCCAGCAGATAGCCAATACCCGATTGACGAATGTCATAGGTGCCAACGCGACCTTGGTAAATCTCAGGCTTCAACCGTAGAAGGTCGGCAATCTCAAGGTGTGTTTTCGGGACATCCTCAACAGGGACCTTATCGCGATTGTAGACGAACACCACCGGCTCGAAGGTGAAGCCGAACACTTCATCCCGCCAATTGGCCCATCGTGGTACCGTCTGGATTCCCGGCGAAGGAATACTGCGCGCGCAGCCGTCGTTGGCAAGTTTCACCAGCTGGTCGACGCCCGAGGAGAGAAGGACATCGCCCAAGGCGCGGCCATCCTGACAGGCCTTGGACGCTGCAGCATAGAGATCGTTCGTGACGTATTCCACGAACTCAACCCGGGTGTTGGGATTCAGGAGTTGGAAATCGCGGATCAGCGGCTCCATGGCCGGGCGGTCGGTCGCCGCGTGGATCGATAGAACCTCTTGCTCAGTCTCCAAGGCAGGGAACGTCGGGGTTTTGCTACCCTGTGCAAAGCCGGCCAAAGGCTGAGCCACAGCCCAGAACAGACACAGGCACAGCAACATGGGCCGACACAACGGCATCGTTTGGCCATTCATGGATTGCGTCCAGTCTTGCTCGGCAGCCGCATAATGACGGAAAAGCTGCTTCCATCTCTGGTGCGGAAACTCAGGCTTCCGCCATGGGCAATCAACACGTCCGCGGCAATTGACAGCCCGAGTCCGGACCCGCCCGGCGAGGGTGAGCCGAACCTCTCGGTCACCTGAGGCCAGAGCTCAGGCGGAATGCCCGGGCCATCATCCTCCACCTCGATTTCCACCGTCTGGAGTTCCTGGCGCACGCGAAGCGTAAGCTGCGTTGGGGCGCCATGGCGAACCGCATTGTCGACCACGTTCTTGACCGCCTCCTTGAGACTGATGGCATCACCTGCAATCGTCACAGGTGTCGGAGGCAACTCCAGGGAGGTCAGGACATCGCGGTCAAGCGTTTCCGGCACCGCCTCGCGGATGGCACGCCGGACAACCTCAACCAAATCGACTGGCTCAAACGGTACGGCTCCCGCACGATGGTTGACCATGGCGTGGCTGAGAAGCTGACTTGCGAGCCGGGCCAGATGATCGACACGCTCCTGCACCCGGGTGAGGTATTGCTGCGCCTGCGGGTCCATGGGCTGTCGCGCCAGCAGCTGGGTCTGAGCCTTCAACGCCGTCAAAGGCGTGCGGATCTGGTGGGCGGCGTCGGCAATGAACTGCTGCATCATGTCCATTCGGTTCTTCAGGCGCGTGATGAATTCGTTCGTGGCGGAAACGAACGGGCGCAGCTCACGAGGAGTGCTGACGGTGATCAGCGTCACGTCATGGGGATCTCGGTCCCGAAGCGCTGCTCCAACGCGTCCAATGGGCCTGAGCGCGTAGCGGATCGCAAAGACGGCTCCGCCGAGGGCAAGGGCGCTCATAACGATGATGAGCACCACTGCACGCAAGGTCAGCTCACGGGCCAGCGCCGTGCGTGCCTCGACAGTCTGAGCCACGACCACATCGACACGTCCCTGAACAGAGGGGTCTGAAAAATAGCGGCTGATCTTCGTGACACGAACGGCCACCCCCTTGAACCGGCCGTCCTGGACGTCTGGACCAGCCAGAATGAGAGCATCGCTCTCGGGTGTCATCAGATCGGCGTAGCCGGTCAATGTACGTCCACCAGGGTCGACGATCTTGTAGAAGATCCGATCACGCTCCGAGCGGGCGAGCAGCTCGAAGGCTGATACCGGCAGCTCAACCGTCAATGTGCCGCCCTGCACCTTGAGGGCTTCGGCCATCTGGTAGGCCGCGCCAATCAGCAAACGGTCATAGGCATCATTCGCGGCCTCCTGGGCGTAATACCAGGCCGCCGTCGTCAGGGCGGCGGCGCCCGCCATCAGGACCAGCGAGATGAGCACGATCAGGCGGGCAAACAGGGACGGTTCACGGCGAGCCATGGGGAACCATCTGATAGCCGAAGCCCCGGACCGTCACGATCTGAGCACTGGCCCCCTGCAATTTCTTGCGGAGGCGGCCAATGTAAAGCTCGACCGCATTGAAGGAGGGGGCCTCCTCGTCAAAACCGAAGACCTGATCCAGCAGATCCTCCTTGCTGAAGACCCGGCCGGGCCGTGAGGCAAGGATTTCGAGCAGGGTCACTTCACGGCGTGTCAGGTGCACCTCGCGCTGGCCCACCCGCACGGCACGGGCTGACCTGTCGATGCAGATGTCACCGCATTCGAGCAGGTTCGTGGCCTCGCCATGGCGGCGGCGCAGCAAGGCGCGAGCCCGCGCTTCCAGTTCTCTAAGGTCGAACGGCTTCACCAGGTAATCATCGGCGCCGATATCAAGGGCACTCACCCGATCCTCAACCTCGGACCGGGCAGTGAGCATCAGGACTGGGGTCGTACTGCCAGCGGTACGAAGGCGCTGCAGGATTGAAAACCCGCTCCGGCCCGGCAGCATCACGTCAAGAATGATCAGATCGTACAATGTTTCGTCGAGTGTGGTGGCGGCGGCTTCCCCGTCGGTCTCCCAGTCGACCACGTGACCGATCCTGGCGAAGTGCTCAACAATCGCCTCCCCAACATCACGGGTATCCTCAACCAGAAAGATGCGCATGCCTTCCGTGACCCTGGATGACAGGTGAATGACAGGTTTCGACCCTACCGTACCCAATAAGCTCGGACCGCACAGAGCGTAAGTTCAACTTTGTATTGGGATGGAACAATGAATACGCCTTTTCTTCAGGCCCTTGCGTCGGCCTTACAGGTGCGAAGTCGGCTTTGCAGTCCCTGCCTCTGAACGTGGGATCCGGTCACGTTGATCCAAGCGCGCACGTGGTTCGCCCCATTCCGCGAATAATCTGCCGAAGAAGCAACAACATTCAACTCTTCTCGTGTGCAGGAGAAGATAGATGGGAGACAGCAAATGTCCTTAGATCGTCGCAGCTTCAACAAAGCCCTCCTTGCTGCCGCCACGGCCGGTCTTCTTCCGGCGCTGCCGGCATGGGCACAGCAGCTCAAGAGCGTCAAGATCATCGCTCCCGCTGGTCCCGGAGGCGGATACGATCAGCTGGCCCGCGCGGTTCAGGATGTCCTGATGAGCGAGAAAATCGCCACCAGCGTGCAGGTCCAGAATGTGCCGGGTGCCGGCGGCACCATTGGCTTGGCGCAGTTCATCAACTCCAAGGATCGAGACCCATCGCTCATGGTCGCAGGTTTCGGTCTCGTGGGCGCACCGGTTATCAACAAGTCTCCAGTGACCCTGGAACAGACCACGCCACTTGCTCGGCTCCAGGGCGAGTACCAGCCGCTGTTCGTTGCCGCCAACTCGCCCATCAAGACCGTCGTGGACCTAGTCAACAAGTTCAAGCAGGATCCGGGGTCGGTCACCTGGGGCGGCTTCGCGCACGGCTCTCCCGACCACGTCCTGAGCGGTCTGGTGGTCAAGGCGGCAGGCGGTGACGTCAAGAAGATGAATTACATTCCCGTGGGGACCGGCGGCGAGATGCTGCCGATGGTGATGAACGGCAAGATCACCGTTGCAACGGGTGGCCTCAACGAGGTCGCGGGCCAGTTCAAGGCAGGCAAGCTCAGGCCGATCGGCATCTCGTCACCGGAACGCCTGCCCGGCGTCGATATCCCGACCTTCCGCGAACAGGGTGTGGACGCGACGCTGGTCAACTGGCGCGGACTGATGGCCCCTCCCGGCATCAGTGCCGAAGACAAGCAGGCCCTTGAAGGAGCAGTCGCCAAGATGGTGCAGAGCGCGTCCTGGAAGAAGCTTCTCCAGGAACGGGAGTGGGTCGATCTCTACATGCCCTCCGATCAGTTCTCCGCCTTCATCAAGGAGGAGCAGAGCCGCATCTCGTCTATCCTGAAAGAGCTTGGCCTCGGCTAGAGCCTCGGACGTGAAAAGTGCAAGTCCACTTTTGGGTCCGATGCTCTAAGAACTGGCCTGCTTCGTTCAGGCCGTCTGCCTGCAGGCAGATTCTCGATTGACGGATCAGCTCGGATCGATGCGTTCATCCGCTAGGTCTGGCTCCCCAAGCTGCGACAGGATTTGGGCGCGGGCGATATCGCGGAGACGGACTGCTGCAGCGAAATCATCTTCGGTCGCGACGAGCGGCGCACCGACGTGAACAAGAATTGGGCCACGTCTTGGGAGCCATTGGCCTGAACGCAGGATGGAGCGGGTTCCGCGAATGGTGACGGGAACGACAGGCACGCCCGCTTGGCAGGCGACCTCAAAGGCTCCGAGATGAAAGGCAAGCAGGCCTGGCCTGCGGGTGAATGTTCCTTCGGGGAACCAAGCGAGGCGCTCGTTGGCATGGACCGCTTCTAGCGCCCGCATCATATCGGCAACCCCTCCCACTGGATCGGTCCGGCGGACGAACACTGTGCCGAGGCGACGCAGGAACGGTCCTGCCAAGACTTGCCTTGCGAGTTCATGCTTCGCCACGAAGGTAACGCCGCCCGGAAATGCGGCCGACAGGACGGCACCATCGAGGTAACTTGAGTGATTGGCAATCAGGACAAACGCTCCGCTTGGCAGGGGAGTCGAAGCCTCGACCAAAAGTGGATTCCCAGACAGGCGGAAGAACAGGCGGGCGCCGAAGCCCAGGGCATTCCGCCGCCATGACCGGCGTGGCAGCAGAACAACGGCTGGCCACAGGATCAAAGCCGTAGCGCCCAGAAAGAACCACCACCGTGTGGCATAGGCATAGCCATGAAGCTTTCTGTTTGCGCGGTGCAGTCTCGGGAGAATGCTGGCAAAGATCAAACGAGCAATTTGCCAAGATGTGCGATGGAGGCCGCCACGTGTTCCCCCTGCCTCGTAGAGGCTGCGCGCTGCCGAGCGGCGGATCTTCCCACTGGAGGTCTTGGGGACCATGTGTGGTGGTGTGAGGGCGATGTCATCGGGAGGAAGGTCGAGGATGCGTTGCGAGGCATCGATGATGGCGCGGCGCAGGCGATCGAGTTGTTGGGGATCGGTCAGCCGGGTCTCTGCCATGACGATGACACGCTCGGTGCCTGTGCGCGGATCGGGGCTTGGAAAGACTGCAACGCATCCCTTGCGGATACCATCGATCCTGCTGACGAAATCTTCGAGCTCCTGCGGATAAATGTTGCGCCCCGCGCGCTTGATCATGTCCTTGATACGGCCCGTGATGAAGATGTCGCCGCCCGCGATGTAGGCGCGGTCACCGCTTTCAAGCCACTCTCCATCGAAGAGAGCGTGTGTCTTGTCCGGATTCCGGAAATATCCCGCCGTTGCAGAGGGACCCTTGAACTGAAGATGCCCCTCCTGCCGCTCGGGGAGTTCACGTCCATCCTCATCGACGATGCGAACCTGATGGCCAAGCAAGGGCTGCCCGCAGGCGACGAATTCGAGCGCTGTCTGATCCTCGGGTGCCGCTGGACGGGTCATGCCATCGCGCATGAGAGTTGAGCGACTGACCCGGTCCACGACTGGCAAACGTCCCGTCGGCGGAAAGGCGAGACCGACGGAGCACTCGGCAAGGCCGTAGACCGGCTTCATCGCGTCAGGTCGGAAACCGTAGGGAGCAAAGCGTTCCTGAAAACGCAGGATCGTGCCCGGGCTCACCGGCTCGGCTCCATTCATGACAGCCCTGAGGGAGCCGAGGTCCAGGTTAGCGAGGGTGTTGTCTGAGGCCACCTTGAGGCACAATTCGAAGGCGAAGTTGGGGCCCGCGGTGATCGTGGCCCTGTGCCGGTGAACCGTCCACAGCCACGATACCGGATCGGTCAGAAACGATACCGGCGGCATGAAGATGGCAAGCGCACCATAGTAGAGGCTGCCGAGCCAGCAACCGATCAACCCCATGTCGTGATAGAGAGGAAGCCAGCTCACCACCACGTCGGATGAGGAAGCATCCAAGGCTCGTCCGATGGCCCGGATGTTAGCCAGGAGGTTGGCATGAGAGAGAACGACACCTTTCGGGTCTCCCGTGCTACCGGATGTGTACTGTATCAGCGCAGTCGTATCGGCCGTGGCCGGCATCGGGGCCGGGATCGGAGCCGCCTTGGCGAGTTCATGCACCGTGGCAATGTGATCGAGACTCGAGACGAGTCCATGGAGAAGCCCTGCCGCGGCACGGATGTCCTCGTTCGTGATGAGAATCGAGGCTTCGGCGTTGCGAAGAATCCCGGCCTGCCGCCGCAAATGCTCCTCGATCATGGCTCGGCGGAACGGCGGGTAGATCGGAACCGGGATCCCTCCCGCGAAGAGAACGCCGAAGAAGCTGACGAAGAAATCTCTTTCGGTCGGCAGCATGATCCCGACGCGCTCACCAGCGTTCAAATCGAGTTCCAGGAGGGCGGCCGCAACAATCCGCGCCTCGCTGTCGAGCTGTGCATAGGTCAGCGGCTCTTCCGTGCCGTCATCCTGCCGGAGGTACAGGTGGATCCGGTCTGGATGCGCGCGGACGTGGGATGCCAGCGCCTCGATCAGCGTACCGGCTTCGACGGGCTCGGTCACCGGCGGCCGGGGAGGGGCAGAAGCGCCGCCGGGCTTCGGAGCGGTTTCAGAACGAGGGGCTGCACGGATGATCGCGGCGACCAGGTCTGCAGGGGTCTCAGCCTCGCCGAGGAGTTTGTTGGGCAAACGAACCTCGAACGCCCGGTTCAGGCGCAGCAGCAGCTCCGTTCGTGCCAGGCTGTCCAGCGCGAGGTCGCGATCGAGGCTGCTCTGCAACGTCACGGCTCGGGAGCCGAACGAGGAGTGCACCTCGCTGATGAGCTGGCGGATGATGTTGATGACTTGGTCCGCGACCACGTCCTCGGAGGAGGTGGCCTCTATCTTCACTCCTGATTGCCCAGCTGGAGCGCGACCTGGATATGTCTTCTTGGAGTTATTGACAGCCATGTATGCCGACCAGTTCGGCCACGTGACGATGTGACGCCGCTCTCCTGCGACGATCCGGTCAATCAAGGCGGATAAAGCATTTCTGTCGGATCGGAAATTCGGAGCACCGGGCCTTACTTCACGGGAATGTCACCTGCATCCGCCTGCAAAGAGGATGCTTGATGTGACTGATGGTGGCAAGTCACCATCCTTTGGCTGGCCGCTTTGGGCGCTTGAGACTTGGCCTACAGGGGGCCTTGCTCGCAGCCGTTTCGCCTGACCACGCAGTCACTGCGTTTACCAGCGTGGTCAGTCCGGGATTTTCATTGTCGCGCTGACCTATCTGCCTCGGACGCGATTTATGGGTATGATGGTCTGGTTCAATCTCTCGCTGCTGGCGGTATATTTCCTGAGTTCCTATGCAATCTACCTGCTGGGGCATTGAGCGAGGGAAGGTTCCGTGAGTTGGCGCAAGGCGGACCATCCGGCTCGTCCGGAGGGTCCCGCGTCGAAGCAGCGGGGCGTTGGCTCTCGATGTCGCGGGAGGAGGGCTATGACACCAGACCTCTGCGAGGCGTTCCGTCGGAACTTCGACGGATCCTGGACCTGTACCAGGCAGAGCGTGCTAACAGTCGGCGGGGGGCAAACGGTCACCATCGAGGTCGACCAGACGGTCCGGCCAGGGGAGCTCCTCGGCGACTATGACCTCGCAGCCTATCTGGAGCAGACCTGCGCCCGCAGTGACACTGCCGAGTGATGGTTTCCGTCGGGCTGTCGCAAGGAGGGCCTTATGCCGCGTCCTCTCGTCGTGATCACCGGATCGAGCGGCTTCCTGGGGCAAGCCATGGCCGCGCGTCTGGTGCGGCATTACCGGGTGGTCGGGCTCGACACAGTTCAGCCCAAGAAGCCCTTGGAAAACGTCGAGACGGTTCTGGTCGATCTGACCTCGGGCGACAATGTGCGCGACGTGCTCACGGAGGTGCGCCGCCGGTTCGGTGCGCGCCTGGCTTCCGTGATCCACCTTGCGGCCTACTACGACCTTTCGGGTGAGCCCAACCCCAAGTACCAGAGCGTGACGGTGGAGGGCACGCGCCGCCTGCTACAAGGCCTGCAGCGTGGGTTCGATAAAGTCGAGCAGTTCGTTTTCGCAAGCACGATGCTCGTTCACGCCCCCACACAACCGGGCCGGCCGATCACCGAAGACTGGCCGCTCGAACCCAAGTGGGCCTATCCGCAGTCGAAGGTCGAGACGGAGCAGCTCGTCCAAGCCGAGCATGGCTCGATTCCTGTCGTGATCCTGCGTCCGGCCGGCGTCTACGACGAGGGCTGCCGCTCCGCCTTCCTCGCCCAGCAGATCGCCCGCATCTACGAGCGTCAGCCCACAAGCTACCTGTTCGCCGGCGATCCTTCACATGGCCAGCCTTCGCTGCACCTCGACGACCTCATTGATGCAGTCGAGCGCGTGGTGAACCGGCGGGGCGATCTGCCCGCCGAGGTCACCTTTCTCCTCGGCGAGACTGAGACGCCAAGCTATAAAACCCTGCAATGGCGCATCGGCGAACTCGTGCATGGCGAACCCTGGCCGGTGGTGACGCTGCCCAAGCCCCTAGTCGAGGCGGGTGCCTGGGTGCAGGAGGAGGTGCTGGCGCACGATCCGTTCATCCGGCCCTGGATGGTCGAGATCGCTGACGATCACTATGAGCTCGACATCAGCCGCGCCCGCACGCTCCTGGGCTGGTCGCCGCGCCATTCCCTGCTGGCAACGCTGCCCGCCATGATCGAGGCCCTCAAGGCCGATCCAACGGCCTGGTACGAGGACAACAAGCTCAATCCCGCTGTGGTCGCGGGCGCGGAGGAGGAACTGCGGGAGGTGGTCGAGCGGCAACCATCCGCCGACCACCCTGCGGTGCGCGCTGTCGACACCGCCCTCGCGCAGGAGCACGGGGCCACGCTGTGGGCGCACCTCGCCAACATCGCGCTCGGCTTATGGTTGCTGGCAAGCCCGTTCACCTACGGCCTGTTCGACCCGGTCGGCCCGGTGCCGTCGCCTCCCGCCGCCGGGCACGAGCTCCCGCCGCCCGAACTGCGCAATGCGTGGCTCGCCTGGAGCGAGATGGCGAGTGGCCTTGCCGTGATTGGACTGTCAGGCCTTGCTCTCGCCCGCGCCCGTTCCTGGCTGCCATGGGCGGTCGCTCTGGTGGGCGTCTGGCTGCTGTTTGCCCCGCTCGTATTCTGGACGACGAGCGCCACCGCCTATGCCGTCGATACATTGATCGGCACGCTCGTGATCGTGTTTGCAGTCATGGTGCCGCCGCAGCCCGGCATCAGCCGCGAGGCCCTGGCATCGCCTGCGGACATGCCGCTCGGCTGGTCCTATTCGCCCTCATCCTACGTGCAGCGCGTACCCATCGTAGCGCTGGCCTTTGTCGGCCTGTTCGTCTCACGCTATCTGGGCGCCTTCCAGCTCGGGCACATCGACAGCCTGTGGGATCCATTCTTCTCTGGCCATGGCGGTGGGCGCAACGGCACCGAGGCGGTCGTCACGTCGGCCGTGTCCAAGGCCTTTCCCATTGCCGACGCCGGTTTGGGAGCAGTCACCTATATCCTCGATATTCTGACCGGCATCATCGGAGATCAGCGCCGCTGGCGCACCATGCCGTGGCTGGTACTGCTGTTTGGGCTGCTCATCGTGCCGCTCGGGGCGGTCAGCGTCGGCTTTATCATCATTCAGCCCACGATCATTGGCGCTCTGTGCACGCTCTGTCTTGTGCAGGCGGCGATCACGGTTCTCCTGATTCCCTACTCGGTCGACGAGGTGTTCGCGACGGTGCAGTACCTGTGGCAAAGCCGGCGCGTCCGCCGCTCAGTCTGGCACACCCTGATCGGCGGCGGCCCCGTGCTCTCAGAGCAACGCGACCCCATGCAGGGCTTGAACATGCCTATTGGTCAGATCATCTGGGAGTTTCTCAGGGGCGGCGTCACCTATCCCTGGACGCTGGTTATCTGCACCCTGATTGGCGTTTACCTGCTCTGCACGCGCCTGCTTTATGGCGTCGAGCCACCCTTGTACTTCAGCGATCACGTTGCGGGCTGCGTTGCGATTGTCATTGCCGTCACGGCCTGGGCGGAAGTGACGCGGACTGTGCGGCTTCTGAACGTGCCGCTCGGGTTGTGGGTCGCGGCCTCGCCCTTCCTGCTCGACGGAGGCACCACCGTTGCCTCGGTCGCCGACCTGGTCGCGGGTCTTGCCCTTGCAGGGTTTAGTCTGTCGCGTGGGGCTCGCAGCCGAGAGCATTATGGCGGATGGGACCAGTACATTCTGTAGCTAGAGCCTCGGACGTGAAAAGTGGATTTGCACTTTTGGGATCGATCCGATGCTCCCTTCTTGAGAGAGCGCATCGTGCGGAAAACCGGGTCCACTTCTCCGCACGATGCGCTAGGTCAACTTAACAAGCGTCGGCGAGTACTTTCCTGATCGTTTCTGCCAGGATGTAAGCTCGCTGGCGGAGAGCATGCAGCTCAATATACTCAGCAGCAGTATGTGCTTTGCCGCCGACCGGCCCTACGCCACATATCGTTGGGGCACCAGCGCTCGCGGTAAAGCCGGAGTCAGCACAACCGCCGGTAAACTCACCTTCTAAGATAGCGCCAAAGTCGCGGGCCGACTGGAGATAGTATGCCGCGAGTTTTTCGCTTTCGGCCGTTGGTACAAGCGCCAGGAAATTGCTCTTGCAAACCAACTTCGTTGTCGTGCCAGGAACTCTCGATGTCGCCATGATAGCCTTGATGGCCTTACTGGCAGCGTCGCGCTGCTCGTTCGTGACGAAGCGCACTTCGAACTCGGCACTCGCATGAGGTGCGGTCGTGTTCACGGACTGACCGCCCGACACCAGGCCAACGTTTACTGTGATGCCATCTTCGATATGAGTCAGGTCATGCAAGGCGACGATCTTGTGTCCAAGCTCCGCAATGGCGTTCACCCCCTCGGTGAAGTTTACACCGGAGTGAGCCTCCTTCCCGATGATGTCGAAACGATAGGTCAGGCTGCCCTTGCGGCCAGTCACGATATTGCCGGAAGCCCGTCCCGGTTCGGCATTGAACACCGCAATGGCACTCTTGGCTTCCTGAATGATAAAATCCCGCGATGTGTTGGAGCCAATCTCCTCATCGCCCGTCATCAGCGCGACAAGTGGGACCTGAGGCGCGAAGCGTTTGAACGCCGCCATGACAAAAGCATTCATCACGAGGCCAGCCTTCATGTCGGCGACACCTGGACCGTAGGCACGTCCATCTTTAACGTTGAACGGCCGTCGTGAGGCCTCCCCCTTCGGAAAGACCGTATCCCGGTGACCCAGCAACAGGACATTGTGTCGGTGTTCACTTCGGCGAACATCTCCGATTTCCGCACGGAGAATGTCGCCGAACTCTGCGTGGGGTGTCACCGACACCTCAATGCCATGTTCCGAGAAGAACCGAATGAGCCGAGCCCCCACGGCATCCACGCCAGCTTTGTCGTATGAGCCAGAATCGATGTTGACCAAGTCAGCGAGAAGTCGAACCATCGCTTCCTGCTGCTCGCCAAGCCAGCGGGTGATCGCCTGTGAACCTTGCGTATGCATAGCAGTTATTTGCTCTGTGTTTGGGGATCCGAAGCAAGTGACGGATGTCAGTTGAGTTAAGTCGTCTTCCGAGGAAGCGTCAGCCGGCTTTCACCAACTCACTGTCTATCTCTCGACCGCTGCTGGCGAAGCGACGGGCAAGTACTGCACATGCCATCAGTTGGATCTGGTGGAACAGCATCAGCGGAAGAACGATCGAGCCGATATTTTGCCCCGCGAAGATCACGCTCGCCATCGGTGCACCGGAGGCGAGGCTCTTCTTGGAGCCGCAGAACGTGATGGCAATCCGGTCCTCACGGTTGAACTTGAGCCAGCTGCTGACGAAGTACGTGAAGCACAACACGATGGAGAGAAGCACGACGTCGATTGCCAGAATGGCGGTGAGATCGCCGATGGACAGGCTGTGCCACAGTCCGCTGATCGAGGCTTCGCTGAAAGCTCCGTAGACGACCATAAGGATGGAGCCCCGGTCCACAATCTGCGTCAGGACCTTGTGCCGCCCGAGCCATTGGCCGATCAGCGGCTGAATTAGCTGCCCGAGGACAAAGGGAGCGAGCAGTTGCAGGAGAATGCTCTCGACGGCATCGAGCGGGATGCCGCTGTTGTCCTGTGTATGGAACAGCAATCCGACCAGCAGAGGAGTCAGGAACATACCTAAGATATTCGAGGCTGAGGCAGAGCAGATCGCCGCCGGTACGTTGCCGCCCGCAATAGACGTGAAGGCGATCGAAGACTGAACGGTCGAAGGCAGGACGCACAGGAACAGGATGCCCGTGCCGAGCGCCGAGGTAGCGAGGCTCGGCAGGGCGACGACGATCAGGCCGAGGATCGGGAAGATCACGAAGGTGGTGGCAAGCACGAAAAGATGCAGCCGCCAATGGGTCGTGCCGGCCAACACCACATCTCGAGACAAGCGGGCGCCGTGTAGGAAAAACAGGAGCGTGACGGCAGCCTGGGTGCCAAGAGAGAAAGCGTGGGCAGGCTCGCCGCTGATCGGCAGGAATGATGCCAGCGCAACCATCCCGAAAATTGCGGTCGTGTACCATTCCCGCTTGATGAATGAGGTCATGGATAACCCTCGAGGTCGCTACCCTAGAGTGCGGCCAAGACGTGCAGTCGCATTGTAATAAGCGGATGCCGACTGCCCGGTATCCGCTCCTGTGCTCTTAGAGCATCTAACAAAACCGCTTGCATTGATTGAAGCAGATGAGTGCGCATCCGAGTGTCGTGAAGGCCAAGTGG
>NZ_QDAH01000066.1 GCF_003075415.1 Microvirga sp. KLBC 81 | reverse complement strand
ACCTCCAAAAAGTCAGCCTTGAATCTGATTTGCGTCCTCTTGGGAATCCCCTGCCTTAAATCGTCACTACAGCCTAGAGAGATACCAGCAGGAGGCTCATGACAATCAAGGCCCCCACGGAGGCGACAAAGCGGATGGCCGCTTGGGTGAGCTTGGCTCCGAGCATGAGATCGAAGTCATGGGCTGCGACATCGGTCTGACGCATGGCAAATACCTTCAGGACGGACTTGGTGGGGGCAATGGAAGTTCGCCGCTATGAGCAGCGCTGATGCGGGCGTCATATCGTCGATCGGCAGCGTAATGTCTGTACCCGGAAAGACACAGAGCCCTCTACAGTTCTGACCGTCGTGTTCCGTCGGTTGCTTGCCCTACAAGCCTAGAGTGAGCGGATCAGCGAACTCCTCTGGCTTCCTCCTATCGTGACTGAAGAACACCATGCTGCCGATCAGGACGAACAGGAACGGCATCACCATCGTCGAGCAAGCTCTCCGACGAGGTCTTGTCAGCACTTTATGCGCGACGGATCCCGGCGGCAGCAAGCCTCGCCTCCCTGGCCCTGATGTGCTCACGGTGGGCCGTGTAGAGGCCGCTCCCCGCGATAACGATCCCGCCGACGAGGGTCATGGCCCCCGGGACGGTGCCGAAGACGGCGAAGCCGAGCAGCCCGGCGAACAGGAGCTGGACGTAGGAGAACGGGGCAACGGTGGACGCTGCGGCCTTGCGGTAGGCCAGGATGATGAGCCAGTGGCCCAGGGTCGAGCAGGCGCCCATCAGGACGGCCAGGCCGATCTCGCCCGCGGTGGGGGTGCGCCAGTTGAACGGCACGAAGGCCGTCAGGACGATCAGCCCAATCACGGCTGACCACGCCAAGGTCGCCTCGGGCTTTTCAGAGCTCATCAGGCGGGTGGCGATGGCGGCCACGGCCCAGGCGAGCGCCGCACCGATCGGCAGCAGGGCGGCCATCTGGAAGGCCGAGCCGCCGGGCTGGACGACGAGCATCACGCCAAGGAAGCCCGCCGCCGCCGCGGCCCAGCGCCGGATGCCCACCTTCTCTCCGAGAAGGGGAATCGAGAGGGCGGTGATGAAAATCGGCGAGATGAAGTTGATCGCTGTCGCCTCGGCCACCTGGAGATGTCCCAGCCCGAGGATGAAGAGGACGGCTGAACCGGCCACGGCCAGCGCCCGGATAATCTGGAGGCGCAGGCGCGGCGTGTGCATCGCCTTCGCGCCGCGTGCGGCGAAGACGGTCGGAACGACCACCAGGCAGAAAACGACGTAGCGCAGCCAAGTGACTTCGATCGCGGGGAGCGTGCCCGTCAGGAACTTCGCGGTGACATCACCCATGGCGAAGAAGACGGTCGCCAGGACGGCCAGGCCGATGGCGGCGAAGGTCGCGTCCTGGGCAGGAGCGGCGCCCCTCGCGGTCGGGATCGCGGGACCCCGTTCAGCGATGGATGGACAATCCGCTGTCGCGGAGACGGAGGGAGGAGGGCTCATGTGTGCTTGGGCGATCTCGGCGAGAGCATGGGGCTTCACGCGCTCTATTGAACCAGCACGATCGTCCGACACTGCTGAATCTTGCGTGAATTGGGCTCCTATCCTTTCGCGGGGCACCCCCGCGCCGGACGCATGGAAGTCACGCCGCGGCTGCAGCGCCCGGTGCCTGCTTGGTGCTTATACCAAGACGCAACTGGCGCCAGCGCTGGCGAAAGGCGATGTAGCACTCCCGGCATCGGAGCCGGGAGTGCTTTGATGCAGAGAATTCAGGCGGCGGACCGGTTCCGCCTGGGCTGAGCCATAATGGTCTGGGTCGCCTCTCGGGCAATCTGAGTCGAAAGTTGCGCGAGATGCTGGCTGTTCCGGATCATGCGCTCAGCGTTCTGGCGCACGAGAGCACTCTGGAGGCTCACGAAGTCCGGCATCGACCGGCAGGCCAGAAGATCATTCATCCCATCCAGGTTCTCCAGCAGGCGCTGCTGACTGAGGCTGAACCATTCCAGCGCGATCGTGCCGGTCCCACGAGCCAGGATCCTGTTGGAACGGGTGACGGCCTGAAGGTACTGGGACGCATGATCCAGCAAGTTTAGCGTCTCCTGGCCCTGACGCCGAGAGATCTCAGGTGAATCATCGACAGGCTCGGAGGCTGTAGGCAGGCTGGCCTGGGCCGTCTCTTGGATCTCCTGCTCCACGTCTCGGACGGCCTCGGGCGCAGCCTCAACCGCGGCTAGCAGGGTGCCGTCTGTGCGCTGGGCACGTTTGGCCTTCCGGCGCCGCGCCGGAGGCTGTTCATTGGCGGCGCGCGTGGCCTCAGCCTCGGCGATCTCCTCCTCGACCTTCTCGACCACGGCCTCGACCTCGTCCTCGTTCAGGACCTTCAGTACCACCGGCAGCAACTCGTTCTTGTCGTTGCGGATGTGCTGCTGAAACACCCTCCTCAGCTCCTCGACCTTCGCGAGGAACGCATCGCTGTCCTTCGGCGTGCCCCCGAGTTCGTCCAGCAGGGCCCTGGTCTGCCGGTTGTCATCGCGCGCGCCACGAATGAGTTCGGCAGTCTCCGGGTGGTTCTCCAGCACCGGAAAGAGATGCTGCTCCTGCAGGTTGGCAAGAAGGTCCAGCTCCTGTCTCAGATGCTGGAAGAGTTGCTCGCGCATTTCGACGGCGGTGTTGGGAGTGTCGAGAAGCTGAGAGAAGAGTTCGTTTGCCTTATCGGGCGGGGTTTGGCCAATGGTACGGTTGGTCGTCATTATTCCTCGCAAAAATCGCGGAGGATCCGGTATCGTCTACCGCACAGGACCTGCGGCGACGGGACCTAGATCTCTCCGTATGGTGAAAGAACGCAGAACAGATACATGGAACTTGCAGGCTAGCTTCGTGGACGTGAGAATACGGCAGAGCACCGCTGCGTCCACAAGGCGCCACTAAGCATATCGCAGTGCAGCATGGCGCGCCAGCCACCTGGGTTGTTAGCCTAACAATTGCGGCATCACGGCGAACGCCACGATTGTGCATTGCACAATCGTGATTGACATTAGTTGTGCAATGCACAATAAAAAGCAGCCGAAGTTTGAGCGGCTCAACCTCTCAGAGGGCACACGCCCGTTTTGGAGACCTCCCATGCACCAGCAGTTCGATGCCGTTCAGAAGCTCGGCGAAGACAGTTTTGACGCAACCGTGAAGGCTTTTGAGGCCGCCTCTGCCGGCACGAAGGCAATCATTGCCGAGACGGCTGATTACGCCAAGAAGTCGTATGAGCAGAGTGCCGCCACCTTCGAGAAGCTCGTCGGTGTCAAGTCGCTCGACAAAGCGATTGAAGTGCAAACCGACTACGTGAAGAGCGCCTATGAAGGCTTCATCGCCCAGTCGACGAAGACCCGTGATCTCTATGCCAAATTGGCTCAGGACAGCTTTGCGCCGTTCGGAGCCCTCTACTCTGCCGCAGGTGCCGCCTTCTCTCCGGCGAAGACTCCGACCCGCGCCAAGTAACGACAGGCTTCCTTATCGAGCCAGAGCGCCCGGCCATGCTGCCGGGCGTTTTGCTGTCCGGCGGAGCTCTCGACCATGCGCCCTTCGGGATACTGCTTACTTAGGCCATGTACTGGCCGCCGTTGATGGTGAGAGTCGAGCCGGTCACGAAGCCGGCCTCGTCGCTGGCAAGGAACAGCACGCCGCGCGCGATCTCCTCGGCCTCGCCGAGGCGGCCGACCGGAATGAGCGGCAGGATCTTCGACTTCAGCACCTCTTCCGGCACGGCCCTCACCATCTCGGTGGCGATGTAGCCGGGGGCGATCACGTTCACCGTGATGCCCTTGTTCGCATTCTCCTGCGCGAGCGCCTTGGCAAAGCCGATCACGCCGGCTTTGGCGGCGGAATAGTTCGCCTGGCCCATCTGGCCCTTCTGGCCGTTGACGGACGAGATGACGATGATGCGCCCGAAGCCGCGCTCGCGCATGCCCTCGATCACGGGACGCGTGCAGGTGAACATGGAATCGAGATGGTTCTGCCGCAAACTCGCTTTTTGTTTGATGGATTGCTGTTGGTGCGACCGTGGTTAGAATGCAGCCATCCTGTGTACTTGCGCTCAGAGATTTAATAGGTGCCGGAGCTTCTCTAAACGCTCCATAGCTATAATGCCGTCCGTGATCGTCGGTGCTGCGGAATCCTCGCCCCGAAATAGCTTCACCGTATCAGTCAGCAATGCGTGATAACCCTTGTGGTCTTCATTGGCTGCTGCGGTGAAATTGGGCTTCCATGTCAGCGTATCGACATCGTCATTCAACGTCGCCGCGAGATCATCGGTTTTGAACGGAGGATTTCGGTTCCACCGGACCTCGATGACGTCATCAACTTCTAGCCGCTGATGATCACCCATCAGTTCGATCCGCTCGACCGGAGTGCCGCGCGACTGGATCGTTCCCATGGCGATGGTGCCAATGGCACCACACTCGAAGCCGAAATCCACGTGGAAGAGGATCCGCCCAGGAGCCGCCTCGACCTTGCGGGCATTCATTTCGCGCACGGGCGAGACGAAGAACGACACTAGATCCATGTAATGGACGCAGTGGTGCAGGAAGAAGCCCGAATAATCGACATTTCCAGCGAAGTAGGTCGGGGCCGTCATGTAATAGCCGGTGAGACCGAGAACCCGTCCGAAGCGGCCGGACGCGATAATATTGTGTGCGATCCTGTTGCCGATCGAATAACGCTTCATAAATCCAAGCACCAGCGGCTTGCTGCTGCGTTCGGAGGCTCTCAAGAGTTCGCGTGCCCCCTCTGCCGTCGGTGATGGCGGTTTTTCCATGAAGACGGGAAGGCCGCGCTCGAGAGCAGCCTTGCCGAATGCGAGGTGCTGGTCTGGGCCGACGGCCATGCCGACCATATCGATGCCAGGGCTGTTGATCAGCTCATAGGCATTCGACACGAGGCTCTTCACGCCGAACTGTCGGCCTGCCTGGGCTAGCCGCGTTCCGTCGACATCGCATAGAGCGGCGACCTCGACGTCGTGACGCATGAGCTGAGGGAGCAGCATTTGGGTTGCGTGAGTGCCGCAACCGATCCAGCCAACTTTGAGGGTCATCGCCGATATCTCGTCAGGTTCAGGTGGGACTTTAGAAACGATACGCTGCTGGAGAGCCGTTCGCTCTCATCCTCGTGCGGCGGACGCCATTGAGCAAAGGGCACGCCGAAGCGGTCGTCGTTGCGGCGGAAGGGCTCGAGCGATATCGGCCCTTGATAGCCGACGTCATGGAGCGCGCGACAGACCTCGACCCAATCAGTGGATCCGGTGCCCAAGAAGCCGCGATGGTTCTCATTTGCCTGGAAGTGGATGGTGCGTGAGCCGGCAAGACGGATAGCCTCCGGAATCGAGGCCTCTTCCATATGCATGTGGAACGTGTCGAGCATCAGTCCCACCGCCGGGCAGTCGACCGCATCGAGGAGTTCGATCGCCTGCTGCGTCGTGCACAGCACATCGCTTTCAAAGCGATTGAGCGGCTCAACAGCGAACTTGATGCCGACAGCGGCCGCATGATCACCTGCCTTCTGGAGACCGGTCACGCAGCGCTCCTTACGGGCAAGCCTCTCGCCCTCGTCGACCGGTGCGGGTGGGCGGCCTGCGAAAACCAGTGGGTTGCCAGTCAGAGGGCCGCCGACAATCCCGGCGCCCAAGGCCACCGCGCAATCGGCGGCATAGCGCAGATAGTCAATTCCTGCTTGGTGAGCCGTGCGATCGTCACTTGCCAAGTTGCGTTGCAAATTAACCCGCGCGGCGAGAACCACGCCGAGATCGGCATCATCGAGGGCGTGCCGTGCGGCGTTCAGATCGATCTCGCCTGGCTCGGGCACGAGAAGCTCGACGAAGTCGAAACTAAGTGATTTCATTCGCCCAAAGAGCGGAAAATGCTCGGCCGTAAACGGTCGGGCGTATTGCATGGATATAAGACCGATAGGATTCATGATCGTCCTTGCTTTGAATTCGTGGTCTCGGATCAGCCTTTGACGGCGCCTTGGGTGAGCCCGCCGATCAGACGGCGCTGGGCAATGAGGAACAGGATGGTGGCCGGCAGAGCGCCCACTACTCCGCCCGCGGAGAGGAGCCCCCACTCGATCTGATATTCGCCAATCAGGGTCTGGATCGCGACAGTGACCGTGCGGACGTTCCGCCCACCCAGTGTGAGAGCGTAGAGATACTCATTCCAGGCGGTAATGAAGATGTAGATCCCGGTCGAGATGATGCCCGGCATGGCAAGAGGCAGGATAACCCGCTTGAGCGCCTGCATACGGCTGCAGCCATCGGTCATTGCCGCCTCGTCGAGGCTCTTCGGGATCGCGTTGATGTAACTCGTCAGCATCCAGACCGAGAACGGAATAGCCACTGTCGCATTGGCGATGATGAGGGCCGCATGGGTGTCGAGGAGACCGAAGCGACGCATCATTACGAAAAGCGGTAGAATCAGCAGAACCACCGGGAACATGTTGACCAGCAGGAACTGCATCATCAGGACCCGGCGACCGGCGAACCGGAACCGGGAGAAGGCATAGGCCGCGGTGACCGAGACAAAGAGGCCAAGTGCGGTTGTCCCGGCCGCCACGATGAGACTGTGGCCCATGTTCCCGAGGAACGAGGTGCGGGAGACAAGACGCACGTAGTTCTCGAAAGACCAGTTGGCCGGGCTGATGGCGACGCCCAGGGCAGCGAGCCTGCCCTGCGGCGTGAAGGACGTCATGAGCATCCACATGAAGGGGCCGACGGCCAGCAGAACGACGCCGAGCGCGGGAAGATCCGTCGTCAGGATGCGGCGCGTTAAGGTTGGCTTGCCGATCATCGCTCCACCTCCCGCGACGTGCGCGCAATGTAGATGGCTACAACGACGCCCAGCAGCAGTGTGAACATCACCGCGATGGTGGTGCCATAGCCGAAGTCGAGATTTTGCCGCGCCTTGATGAAGGCATAGAGCGGCAACGTCTGGGTCGCGTAGCCGGGCCCGCCGCCGGTCATCACGAAGATCACGTCGATTGAGTTCGCAACCCAGATGATGCGCAGGAGACCAGCGGTCGCCAAGACGCCTGCGATACCAGGCAATGTCACGTGGCGGAACTGCCTCCATGCGCTCGCGCCGTCAATGGATGCGGCCTCGTAGCGGCTCTTGGGGATACCCTGGAGGCCTGCGAGGATCATGACCGCGAAGAACGGGAAGCCCTGCCAAGTGAGGGTCACGACGACGGCATAAAGAGCCTTGTCCGGGTCGGCGAGCCACGGAATGGCGGACTGAATGATTGATAGGCGCAGCAGGATCTCGTTCAGGACGCCTGTATTGGCGTCATAGATCCAGCGCCACATGAGCGCGATCACGACGCTGGGCAGAGCCCATGGGATGATCACCAAAGCCCGGGCGAGGCCCCGCCAGGGAAATTCCCGATTGAGGATCAGCGCCGCGATCAGTCCGAGCCCCATCTGCAGCGGGACCGTGAGGCCGATCCAGATGGCCGTATGTTTGAGGGTAATCCAGAAAACGGGATCCAGGACAAGTTTGATGTAGTTGTCCAAGCCCACGAAGCGGGCCGCATTGGGCCTGAAGAGCACAAATGCGTACAGGCTCGTGACGACGGCCTCGATCATCGGCAGGAAGACGATCACGACGGTCACGACGACGGCCGGCGTCAGCAGACCGTAGGGCAGCAGGCGGTTGCGCCACGTGCGCGTCGGCGCCGCCTGATCCGGCAAGGCTGCGGATAAGGACATGGTCAAATCTCTTGTCACAACAGAGCAGGCTGCGCCCTGATGGGCGCAGCCTGAGCGATAACTTTACTGGGAAGCGAGGAGAGCCTCGATTTCCTTCATCATCTGCTCGGAGCTGATCTGACCGGTCAGCGCCCGCTGCATGGTGGTCGGCAACACGGTGTTCACGAAATCAGCCGTGGCCGGCGTCTGGGGCAGGACCGAGGCGAAGGGCAGAGAAGCGACAGTCGCATCGACAAAGCGCTGCTCGTGCAGCTTCCAGTTTTTCGACCCGCTCTTTGTGACGGTTAGCTGGCCCGTCGCCTGATTGAAGAGAACGTTGTTCTCGCCCTCGGCAAGAAACGAAATCCACTTCCATGCAGCGTCTTTCACATTGGAGGACGAAAAGATCGCCAGGGATTCGTCACCGTAGGACGTCCAGGCTTTATTGCCGCAGCGGGGAACAGGAGCTGCCGACACCTTGTCGCCAAGTGCTTTCACCACGTCGGCCGACGACCCGATATGGTGAATGGTCATAGCCGTCTTGCCGCTCTTGAAAGCGCCAAGGATTTCTTGGAATCCGTCGTTCGGGGCGGACGGCGGGAAGACCTTATGTACTCGATGGAGGTCGATGAGCCACTGATTGGCCGCGATCGCTTCAGGCGTCGTGAGGCCACCCTTCTCGAACTTTGCGCCCTTCGAGAAGACGAACGTGCCCCACTGGTCCCAGCCACCCTTGCCACCGCGGAATCCAAAGCCGTATTGATCGGGCGCCTTGGTGAGGGTCTTTGCCGCGTGCAGGAACTCCTCGCAGGTCTTCGGAGGCTCGAGTCCGGCGGACTTGAACAGGTCGGGACGGTAATAGAGGTAGAGGACCACGTACTGGATCGGCAGATAATACTGCTCGCCGTCCGGTCCCTTGTTGAGGTTGAGCAGGTTATTGAGAAGATCCGCCTTACCGGCCCATTTCTCGATCCGGTCGCCGATCGGCTCCAGCGCCCCCATTTCCACGAGCCGCGGCTGAGCAAAGAGCTTCACCATCGCGGCATCAGGCGCGTTTCCGCCGACAACGGCCGTATAGAGATTGTCGTAGTAGCTGTTCCAGGGAACATTCTCGGCCTCGATCTTGATGCCGGGATTCTGTGCCTGGAACTTCTCGACGAGCTTCGACATCGGATTGTCCGGATTGTCGAAGTGATACCAGAAACGCACCGTTTCGGCCTGCGCGCTGCCTGCGAGTGCCAAGCCAGCTGCAAGACCGCAGGCAGCTAGAAACTTCTTCATTAGCTTCTTCATGGTTTCCTCCGTTTCAGTCGTCTGTGATTTATCCGTTGGTCTTCGCCAACTTTCGCGCGGCTGCCCCTGCCGCGACCAGGGCTTCTCGCGCCGCCTGAAGCGACACCGTCATCTGCAGAAATCCGTGCACGACGCCCGGAACGACACTCACAGGATCGTCCCGCCCCAGATCGCGCAAGCGTCGCCCGAGGGCCAAGGTGTCGGAGAGAAGTGGATCAATCCCGGCCGCCTGAAGCCATAGCGGTGGCAGCGCCCGAAGCTCAGAGTCCGACGCCTCCAAGGGGCAAATAAGCGGATCGTGCCGAGCCTCGTCGCTGGGAACATACCACTCCCAATACCGCCTCATCTTCGCGGTGGTCAGGCCTGGTCCATCGGCAAAGCGCACATGGGACGGCGAAGTGTGATCGGCGGAGTAGACGCCGTAGAAAAGAAGGGCTCCCTGAGGAAGCGCACGTCCCAGCCGATGCTCGTGGATCATCGCAGCGAGCGCCAGATTGGCACCGGCGGAATCGCCTGACACCAGGAGCGGCCCGGACCCGAGCCCGAAGGAGGACGGCTCAGACTGCAGTGCACGCAGGGATGCCACCACATCCATAAGGCCTGCAGGATAGGGATGCTCGGGCGCGAGCCGGTAATCTGGCACGACGACCGCCATGCCCGTTTCAATGGCCAGAAGACGGGCGCATCGTTCATGGGTTTCCGGGCTGCAGAAAGCGAATCCGCCGCCGTGCACGAAAAGAAGGATGCCCGCACTGCGCTCTTCTGGAACGAGCACGCGCGTGCGGCACTCCGCCGATCCCAGATCGAGATTGGCAGGAATGCGGTGTTCACGAATTTCCGCCATGACCGGAAGATCGACATTCCAGCGCTGATTGCCTTTTGCCGCCGCTGCGCGCCCCTCTGCCGCTGGTAACAGGGTCGGATCGATCTGGGGTCCGTCCTCCTCAGCCACGCGTTGCATGAGTTCGGCCATGCTGGGCAGCAGATCGGTGGAAAGGTCTTCAGGGCGCTCGCGCATCATTGTTCTCCGTCCGTGAAAACCTGAGGGCCGAGATCCACGATGGTGGCGATGTGATGCGCCAGCGCCTGCGCGGCGGTAGCCGCATCCGAGCGCTCGACTGCCTCAACAATCGAGAGGTGGCGCCTGGCGGTGGCCAGCAGATCGCGCCCTTCCTTGAACTGGGAAATCTTGAAGCGATGATTGTGGACGAGGCACCGGTGCAGGATTGGCTCGAGGGCCGGAAGGTTGGCGTCGCGCAGCAGACGACGATGGAAGTCCCGGTCGTGCTCGGCGAGCTTGTACTCGTCATCTGCGAGAGCAGCCTCTTCCATCGCGTCGATGAGCCTCTTGAGATCGGCAACGAGCGTCCGGCTCGGCCGCTGTAGGGCCCGGACGACCCCGCGGCATTCAATGGACTGGCGAAGCCGGAACATCTCGACGGCCTCGTCCGCCGTACAATCGGCGACCCGGGTGCCACGATGGCCCTGCCGGATGACGAGCCCCTCCTCCTGCAGCTGGAGGAGCGCCTCTCGGACCGGCCCCTGGCTGCACCCGAAGGCGCCTGCGAGTTCGAGCTCGACCAGGGGCTCGCCCGCCGGGAGCCTGCCCAACATGATCTCCCGCTTCACGGCCTCATAGACCTCACCCGATTTCGCCGGGCGAGGTGCAGAAGGCTGGTAGATCCGCTGGAGATTAAGGCCGGACATCATCGATCTTGCTGCTGTTGCTTTCTATTATGAATATCATTATCAATAATGGTAATCAACAGGGATCCCAAGGTCTAACGGAGGAAACGAGAATGGCCCAGATCAGGCTCGAGAGACTCAGGAAAAGCTACGGGAGCGTCGAGGTGATCCCCGGCATTGATCTCACCATCGGCGACGGCGAGTTCCTGGTGCTGGTGGGCCCGTCCGGCTGCGGCAAATCAACCCTCCTGCGGATGATTGCCGGTCTTGAGGAAATCAGCTCGGGCACGCTGCGCATTGGCGACACCACCGTGAACGACCTTCCCCCGGCCGAGCGCAATATTGCCATGGTGTTTCAGGACTATGCGCTCTACCCGCACATGAGCGTGAGCGATAACATGGCCTTCGGGCTCAAGATGCGGAATGCGCCTGCCGCGCAGATCAACGAGCGCGTCGCCAAGGCTGCGGAAACCCTCAAGATCACGCCCTATCTCAAGCGACTGCCGGGACAGCTCTCTGGTGGACAGCGCCAGCGCGTCGCCATGGGGCGGGCAATCGTCCGCGAGCCTGAGGCGTTCCTCTTCGACGAGCCTTTGTCCAACCTGGATGCGGCGCTTCGGGTGGAGATGCGCCTTGAGATGGCGAAGCTGCATCGCCGCATGCGTGCCACGACCGTCTACGTGACCCACGACCAAGTCGAGGCGATGACGCTTGCTGACCGGATCGTTGTCATGAATGCAGGGCGTGTGGAACAAGTCGGCCGGCCGCTCGATCTCTATCACCGTCCGCAGACGCTATTCGTTGCGCGCTTCATCGGCAGTCCGACCATGAACACGTTCAATTTGCGGGCTGAGAAACGATCTGGTGTCCTCGGGGTGCGGCTCCAGACAGACAGTGTCATCGAGGTTCCGGCGCCGTCACTTCAGCCCTCCGGAGATGGAGCGCCCATTATCGTGGGCATTCGCCCCGAAGACTTGGGCGTTTGCGATCCCAGCGAGGCCTGGCTCACGGGTGAGACCGTGGTCGTCGAGCGGCTAGGTGGTCAGACCTACGCCTATCTCGACGTCGGAGGTGACCGACTCCTTACCGTAGAACTGCCGCGGTCGAGTGAGGTGATGCCGGGCACCGTTCTATCCGTGGCGGGTCAGGCCGACGCCATCCACGTCTTTGCTGAAAATGGCGGACGCCTGAACTGAGGTCCTGCAACTTTCATCCGAAGCAGCTTCAGCACCATCTGGAACCCGGTCAATGCCTCTTCCCATCATGCAGTTCGGAACGAGCCGTTTCCTTCAGGCGCACGTTGATCTTTTTGTCGGGGAGGCGCTCTCTCGTGGTGACGCCGTTGGGAAGATCGTGGTCGTGCAAACGACCAACTCACCTGAAAGCAGCCGCCGGGTCAAAGCTCTGAATACACACCAAAGCTATCCCGTTCTGGTCAGAGGGCTCGACCGCGGTCAGCCGATCGAACGGCGCGTGGATGTGGAGAGTATCGGGCGTGCTCTCCAAGCACAGAGTGACTGGGCGGAGATCGAGCGGCTGTTCGTCGAGGATGTCCACTACGTCGTTTCGAACACCGGAGACCGAGGATATCTCCTCGATCCCGATGATCGCCTTGGACATGAGGTCCCCCGCAGCTTCCCGGCCAAGATCGCGAAGCTCTTGCATCGGCGATGGGAGCGCGCCGGCACAGGGGTGACATTCCTCCCCTGTGAACTGACGAGCCGGAACGGGGATGCCCTACGAGACATCGTGATCCAAATTGCTCAGGATTGGGGACTGGAAACAGCCTTTGTGACATGGCTCCGAGGCGAGTGTATGTGGGTCAACTCTCTTGTGGACCGCATTGTATCAGAGGCGCTCGACCCGATTGGCGCCGTTGCAGAGCCATACGCTTTATGGGCCATCCAGGATCAGCCGGGACTGCAGTTCCCGTGCAAGCATCCTGACATCAAGATCGTTGCGGACCTTCGGCCCTATGAGTGGCTAAAGCTCTATATTCTTAACCTGGGACATACGTTTCTTGCCGATCGATGGCTCAAGCAGAGCCGCCCAGCGGGCGAAACAGTTCGCGAGGCTCTTCAAGACCCTGAGCTATTGTCCGGGCTGTTGACAGTCTATGAGCAGGAGGTGTTGCCCGTTTTCGCAGCTATCGGCATGGCCAACGAGGCGACCGCGTATAAGGACACTGTGCTCGACCGCTTTGCGAACCCTTTCCTTGACCACCGCCTCTCCGATATTGCGTCCAACCATGATGAGAAGAAGCAGAGAAGAATCGGCGGATTGCTTCAGCTTGCCAGCGACAACAATTTGAACCTGCCGACGCCGCAACTGATGGAGTGCTTGAAGTCGTATCCTCAGAGGGTTTAGGCAAGCACCCATGAAACAAACCCGCCTTATGGCGGATTGTTTTCAGACCTGACGCGCCTGAGTACGGGCACTGGAAAGATTAATCGTCGCCAGAGCGCCCAGGATGCCGATTGCGGCCATGACGTCTGCCGGCATCGTGAACACGAGCAGGTAGGCGAGCGTCGGCGTGGCCCCGAGCGCGCAGCTGAAGAACTTTCTGGCATAGCCGTAGATCTTCTCGCGGAGCATGGCGCTTGGCAATTGCCAGTCTAAAGTGCCGTCAGCGTCCTGCTCGAGAATGATCGAGATGACGAGAATGAAGCCGATGCCGACTGCAACGAACAGCATCATAAAAGTGGATGTGCCAAACATCGTGTAGCCGAAGAATACCCAGACGAAGGGATCTGTCGCAAATTCAGACTTGAGCTGAAGAGGGAGAAAGAGCCTCGTTGAGCGTTCACATGGCGAGAAGCTTGAGCTGACCAGCGAGCGATATTGATGCGTTGCGGCATACTTCGGCTGTCGTTTCCGCATCATGTGAGCCATCTCAATCCCGCTCAGCACCGCGCGGGCGCTGTTCACTGACTTGAACCGAAGCATGAGGCGGACCCGCCTTTTGATGACACGGTGATCCTGCTCAGTTCAACTGTTGAGATAACGGCTCTGCCGGATGCGAATGGGCTTCAGATCACGCCGCGATCTGTTCCGGAGCCGGTCTACGCTATTGCAGGATAGGATCGCCTCGTGGTTCGTTGGGCTGCCGTCGATCACAATTCGCTCGGGCCAGCCATGGCGCTTGAGAGCTTTGGCCAGGAACCGTTTGGCCGCAGTCGGATTGCGCCGTTCGCTAAACCAGAACTCGACCGTGTTACAGTTGTTGTCGATGGCGCGGTAAAGATACATTCAGCGGCCCCGCACCTTGATGCAAGTCTCGTCCATGTGCCACTTGCCAGTAACGTTCCTCTTGCGCCGATTGAATTGCTCCAGCAGGACCGGCGTATAGTGGACGGTCCAACGGTGGGTCATGGCGTGGCCAACGGAGATGCCGCGCTCATCCATCATCTGCCCAAGATTCCGCAGGCTGAGATTATAGGCGAGATACCATCGCACGCAGAGCAGGATCCCCGAGCGGTCGAAATGGCGGCCTTTGAACATCTCGCTTCACTCTCCCTCGCCTTGCAATCCATAGGCCCGCGATAGGACAGAAAGAGTTGCGACAGAACCGACGATGATGCCGCGCTCCAGCAGCATCTCCTCGACAAGCCGAAGGCTCAGGAGAAACCGGACGTACAGCCAAAGGCATGGGCGACGATCTGGGGCGGGAAACGATGGCGCTTGTAGCTGATGGGGTTGATCATGCCGCCGGTCTTAATCTCTGGAGGCCGTGACCAAGAGGTACCGTGACAGCACCAATCTTTGCGAGGCATCGCTTTTTATCTCAACGTATTGTCGCAGACAGACCTGATCGGCAAAAGATCTTAAGACGCCTCTGTGGCAGTATGATTGATCTCTCCCAACTGCCTGCTTCTCGCACGTTTGGGTTCGCTGCGAATTTAGCTCCAGATAGCCGCCTGCTACAGGACAGAAAGCTCCAGAACCTCGGCACAGGATTGTCGGACCGGTGCCGGTCGGACCGGTGCCGAGTTGTGAATGTCTGGTCTGGGTCAGACTTGGAAGGTCCCTGCCTTCTTGAACGTCCGCTTACCGCTCGCAAGCTGACAGGAGCGCAATTTCGGAGGCGTGCCAGAAGGCGACGCTTCTCGTTTCTTCCTTCGATCGTTCGAGCTTCTACGGATTGCCTCTCACTGAAGGGTGTTCCTAGGCCAGGGATAATGGCCAAGCGAGAGGTTTGCTCGTGCCACGGATTAGGTCGCAAGGATAATCACACCAAAGTCCCCGACCCGCTGAAACCCGAGAGCCTCGTAGGAGCGTCGGGCCGCAGGATTCTCGGTGAAAAGCACCGCTCGCGTCATGCCCTCCTGTTCGGCCACTCGGAGCGCTCCGGCCACAACCCAGCGGGCATAGCCACGCCCGCGCAGCGCGGGCGGAGTCCAGACGCCTCCAATCTGCACATTGTCGCGGACCCGCGCATTGTGCGTGCACAGAGAGACAGGGGTGCCATCCACCTCCAACAGGAAGGCTTCTCCACGCTCAACGTGTCCCTCAATCGTCCGGGCCGCGAACGCTCGCGTCGAGTCCTCCTCAGGTAAGCCGGTACACTCGACCTCGTAGCCGAAGCGCCAGTCCCGCAGCAGATCAAGATCGCGCTCCTCCGCGCGGCGACACGAGACAGCGCATGACCCGAGAGGCTTAGGAACGATAAGACCCGAAATGCTCAGAGCAAACAGGTCCTCGGGCGATCGCCGTCGCACAGCAGGGGCGCCCAGCCCAACATGCGCCGCCTCCACCTGCGGCCAAGGCCCACCCAGGGCAACGAGAGGCCGTCCGGTTGCTTCAGCAGCCATTCTCACAAGAGCAACGGCGCCCTCTGGTGCTTGCAGGTACATGTTCCCGTTCCAGGAGTGCATGGCAACGCCAACAACCTGCCCATCCTTCAGGGCGATCGCATAGGTGCCCTGAAGCGGCTTGCCCTCGTCGACAAGGCCGCCCAGCACCAGAAACGAGCGCAGGAACAGAGAGCTGTCAGCATGCTGGGTCAGGAATGCTTCTATCAGGCCCTCATCGCCAGGTTGCGCGAGGCGAACCGTAGTGTCGTCCATTTCCCTTCCTCCTCCAAGGCTATTCAGGTTTTTCGAGAATCGTCTGACTTCGCTCCAGCCTGTGTTTCACACCGGCGGGTTTGCGGCTAGCTAGAGCGCGATCATGACCTCTGCTTCAACTTCGACAGGAAAGTTGAGCGGGAGGCCCACAACAACAGCCGAACGGGCATGCCGTCCTATCTCGGGGCCAAAGACATCAAGGATCAGTTCCGAGAAGCCGTTGATAACGGCAGAGGGTTTATTAAGGCTTGGCACGCAGTTGATCGTGCCGAACACGCGGCACCAGCCTGTGATCCGGTCGAGATCCCCAATTCGCACTGCAAGCTGCCGAGGATGGACAGGCCCATCTTTCTGGCGACCTCCCGCCCTTGCTCGACGGAGATGCTATCTTCTACAGAACCGAAGGGGCCGGATGGGCTGTCATCCGCCTCTCAAGGGCTGTGTCCTGATACGAAGGCGCGGTCGCCCCGCACGTTCACCCAAGGGAACGGCAAGACCAATCTCGGGGGCCCCTTCAGGGGCTCAGGCAAGACCGGTCCGAGTTCCTTGAGCCTTGCTCCAATCCTCGACATCCAGCTCTCCCTCGTGCACAGGATGAGCTTGAGGTTAGCTGTTCTCGCGCGGATGAGTATTGGTGCATGAGAGGTACGAATTGCCACGGATAATTCTACAATGGCGAGGAACCTAGGAATGTCGCGTTCGGGTTGAACCAGGAAATCCCCTGCCCTCGCTGAACGTCCGCTCACTGCTGCATTTCTGAAGTTCGACTTACTTCTGCTTCGCGCCACGAGCTGACATTGGTGCTAGAGCCTCGGACGTGAAAAGTGGATTTGCACTTTTGGGATTGATCCGATGCTTCCTCTTTCAAGCCAAGCATCGTTGGATGCGAACCGAAGGTTCGCGTCAGCGACCCGAAGGGCCACGTCAGTGAAAACCAGGTCCACTTTTAAGCACGAGGCGCTAGTCTGAGCGCAGTCCCCCCTCTCGTCCTAGCGCAGGATCATCGGGCAGACTGGTGAGCGGTTCTGCTCATGCGCAGCTGTGTGGCTCACGGCGTATTCAGGTTGCCTCGACGCCGTTTTCCCACGCGGCGGGTACGGGCGCGCTCACGTCGCACACGAGCCCGCTGGGCTCGTACGTGATGTGGACCTCACCCGCGAGTTCCAGTGCCAGGCTGCGTTCGATCAGGCGCGATCCGAACCCCTTTTGGGCTGGCGGTGACACTGGCGGTCCGCCGTGCTCCTGCCAGCGCAAGGCGAGCTGCGGCGGATCACCGGGCCTGACTGTCCATGTGATCGCCACTCGCCCCATTGGAGCAGAGAGCGCGCCGTACTTGGCGGCATTGGTTGCTAGCTCATGAAGCGCTAGGGTCAGTGCCAGCGCCACCCTTGGCGTCAATCGCAACTCTGGCCCGCCGATCTCGAAGCGTTGGCGCTGGTAGGGTGCAAGAACCTGAGCGACGACAGCCGCTATTCCGGCCCCGTCCCAATTCTCGCGTGTGAGCAGGTCGTGGGCTCTGGACAGAGCTTGAAGGCGGGCTTCAAAAATCTCGCGCGCCCTGCTGTCCAACAGGCCGCTGCGGAAGCTCTGCCGAGCGATGGCCTGCACCGTCGCCAGCGTATTCTTCACCCGATGGTTCAGTTCATGCACCAGAGTCTGTTGGAGGCGCTCGGCTCGCTTGCGATCGGTGATGTCACGCGCGATCTTCGAGGCACCGACGATCTCGCCTTGAGCGTCCTTGACCGGCGAGATCGTCAGCGATATCTCGACCGGACTGCCGTCCTTGCGCTGGCGAACGGTCTCGAAATGATCAACGCGCTCGCCTCGGCGGAGCCGTTCAAGGATCCTCGGCTCCTCGTCCTGCCGGTCCTCGGGGATCAGGACGGTGATCGGCCGTCCGACCACCTCCTCGGCCCGGTAGCCAAAGAGCAGTTCCGCTCCCTGTTCCAGCTTGTGATGATGCCGTCGAGGTTCTTGCTGATGATGGCATCATCCGACGACTCGATGATCGCAGCAAGCCACCGCTCAACCTCATCGGCCTGCTTGCGTTCGGTGATGTCAACCACGGCACCGGCAAATCGCAATGGCTTCCCGGCTTCGTCGTAGATGCACTCGCCGCGCGCTTCGATCCAGTGGACCGAACCGTCCTGGCGCAGGAGGCGGTACTCTTGAACGTATTTCTCGCCTGTTGCGATGACTCGATTGACCGCATTGCCGATCCGGTCCCGGTCGCCGGGATGGATACCGGCGAAGTAGTCGGCAATCGGCGTGCCCCGCTCGCCCTTCTCGGGATCGACGGAGAACATCATCGCGAACCTCGCGTCCGAGTAGAACGTGTCGGACGGGATGTGCCAATCGAAGGTACCGATCATCCCCGACGCGCCGAGGGCATAGGATAGGCGCTCCTGGGTTCTCGCCAGCACCCGTTGAGCCAGGACACGCTCCGTCGTCTCACTGGCGATGCACAGGACGCCCGCCACCGCGTCTGTCTCGTCGCGCACCACAGAGTAGGAGATGTCGAAGTACACGTCTTCAGGAGTGCCGTACCGTTCAATGGAGAAGGGCCGATCCTTGGCGGAGACCGTCTCGCCTGTGCGGAGGACGCTCTGGAGCAACGGTTCAAGGTCGTCCCAGAGTTCACTCCAGTTCTCCCACGCTGGGCGTCCGAGCGCCCTCGGATGCTTGTCGCCGATGGTTGGCGCATAGGCGTCGTTGTACATCGCGATAAATTCCGCCCCCCAGAACAACACGATCTGCGCCTTCGCGGGCAGCATGAGACTGACGGCGGATTTGAGACTCTGCGGCCAGTCGGAGATCGGCCCCAAGCTGGTCTTCGACCAGTCGTACGCGCCGATGAGCGCGCCCATTTCGCCGCCACCGAGGAAGGCAGGGTCAAGCGGAGGTGACTTCTTGTCCATCGCGTTCGTTCTTGTTCTGCCGGTGATGGCTGGGCTCCACTCGGCGATCCTGTTCAGCTAGAGCATCGTGCGGAAAAGTGGATCCGGTTTTCCGGTTCACCGGTGCTCTCATTCAAGGAGAAAGCATCGGATTGGTCCCAAAAGTGCAAATCCACTTTTGGGTCCGATGCTGTAGCAGGCGCAGAGGGGCCCGGACCACCTCGCTGGCACTGCGGTAATGGCCGGTGGCGATCTTCTCGTCGATGAGCGCGGTCAGTTCCGCCGTGAGCGATACGCTATGAACGAACTTGGCGGGCACGGGAGAGTGATCCTGTGGAGGTCGTAAAAGTTCGTACCCTTATAGGGCCGACCGCAGGAGGAACAAGTATGAACCTGGCCGCCCCTATCTCTGCGCCGGTTCATATTCATCGTCTCGTGGAGGACCTTGGAGTCTTCAAAGTCGCCGGTTCAGAGGCCACCGCCATGCGGTTGGTCTTGCCCAACAAAAGTACGATTTGCGGGTAGGCTGCTCGCCTTAGAAATCTCCTCTGCCCGACAAGAAGAAAAGGTAAGTAGATGGAATTGTCTGTTGGCGATAAGGTGCGAGTGTATTTTTATCCTCCCAAGACTACGCGCAGTTTCGTTGAAGGCATCATCGACCGCAACGAGATCAATACTTTTCGCGGTCTGGGCTTCTCGCTCCAAACGACCCGAGAAGTCATCCTGGGACACGAGATCTCAACCCCTCGGAGCCTGCCTTACATCATCTCCTACGTGAAGGAAGACGATTTCGAGGGTCGGATCGAAGTCTTGGAGCCCGCCGTCCGACCCGCGGCAGAGCCGGTGATTGCGGCGTCCAGAGCCGAAATAGATCACGTGCCCCAGACAGAGCCCGACGAAACCGCCAAAGAACTCAGTCCCTCACTTGAGACGCAGGTTGAGGCGGAAGTCGAACCAGAGTCCCAGAAGCGGGGCTGGAGACGGCTGTTCTATCGGGCGGCCTGACGAACGCCGATCCGCGCGAGCCGACGTATAGCCAAGGACATTCATTTCCTTGAGAAGATGCCGATGGTCTGCAACGGGTCAAGTCAGGAAATCCGCTGCCCTTCATGAACGTCCAGTGTTCCCTTCTTGAGCAGACATTCAGGTTACTTCAACTCAGTGCCAGTTGCTGACCCTAAGCGGCATGGTTCTGTTGCAAATCCTGAAGCGGGTTAATCGAACACTAGAGCATTGTGCGGAACCGGAGGTCCGCGTCAGCGAAAAGTGGACCCGGTTTTCTGCTTTCAACGATGCTCTGCTTGAAAACGGAAGCACCGGATCAAACGATTGGGAACCCGATCGTCCTCACAGCCATGTCGGTGCCGCCCTCACGATCGGGTGTGGTACAATGGTCTTTGAAGCAGCCGATCCGGGAGGTGCGTGATGATCCGAGCCTCGTGTCATACGGCCGACAACGCCCTTGTGCTTGAGTTCGATGCAACGCCGTGGTTTCGCCAGGCCGAGTCCCAGAGCATCCTGCACCTAGCGGCGCAGGGCTGGTCCAGCGTCTGGATTGCCGATGCCCTTGAGACCCGCCCTGGCTACGAAGGGCTGCACCGGCTGGTCGAATATGCCGCCACTCGGCTTCGAGACGAGTCGCTGGAGGATCCCACCTGGGCAGCGCTCGACTGCATTGTCGACCCGTCTGATGCCCAACGATGGCTGGCCGAGAACCGGCCGGAGATCGCAGCCAAGCTTTAACGCGGATAAACGGCGCCACGCGCTCCTAGAGCATGGTGCGGAAAACCGGATCCACTTTTCGCTGACGCGGACCTCCGGTTCCGCAGGATGCTCTAGCCCGAGGCATGATTCTCGCGACGAACTGAAGACGAGGAACACCGTTCTCCTGACGGGTCTAACTTCTCTTGGAGGTAACCATGGCAGGACACGAGCAGCTGAACCAGGATACCGGCTTGGAGAACCTGAGCATCAACAGCAGCCGACGCAGTGGTGTGAAAGAAGATGGGGCCGGCAATCCGGCCCACGAGAGCGCCAAACACGATCCAAGCGAGAGAGCCAAGGTGCCGGATCAGCAGATTCCGGTCGAGCAGTCGCCGGGGATCGACGACACGGAAGCTCACCCGACCTGATCAGGCTCTTGCCACTGCAAGCAGGAAACAGACAGGAGGTCGAGATTGCTTATGCCCAGTCCGGCTCTTTCGTTGCACTCCCTTTTTGCCTGATACGCCCTTTGGCTCTTGGATTAAATTGCCATGAGGCCACCGTATTCCTCGCTCATAGGAGGCAAGGGATGGCAGTTCCCCAGGCCGTCGGCTTCCATAGTCGCTCGCGAGGAGTCGCTTGGACCGGTGCTGCGGTCCTTGTAGGGTCTGTTTTCCTTGCAATCGCTCTTCTGGCAGCCATCTGACTGGGCTGTTGAAGGAGGTGTCAGGCTTCAAGCCGCTGCTCCTGGCACACGGCACGGCTCTGCTCGCGTTCGATGCGCGACAGAGCGATCTCGATGTTGCGGGGCAAGGGTTGTTTGATCACCTCGGCATAGAGGGAGCGCATGTCATGCGCAATTCGACGCAAGAGTTCCGCGTCGGGAACACTCGGATGCCGCTTGCCAATGCCGATCTCGCTCTCCATCGCCGCCTCCCAACGCGCTGCGTCTCCCGATTGGACGCAGCGATTCGGCTAAGAAAGAGGCGGTTAGGCAATTGTTAACCATAATCTTCTTTGCCTGTTGATTGCGGGCGCAACTCGTTGTCTGCACCTTATTGGCGCTTGCTGAATCAGGGCCACAACCGGAGCCCAACTCAGTCACACCCGATTATGTGCGGACACCCTATAAGGCGGACCTAAAGCATCGGACCCGAAAGTGGACTTGCACTTTTGAGATCGATCCGTTGCTCTCTTTCTCAAGCAGCGCATCGTGCGGAAAACCGGGTCCACTTTTCGCTGGCGTGGCCCTTTGGGTCGCTGACGCGGACTCCGGTTCCGCACGAGGCGCTAGATACGTGCTAGATACGTCGAGCATCTTGGGAGCCGTAGTCTTCGTGGGGGATGTCACGGTAACGTTTGGGCAGTGGATCATAGTTTGAGCGCCGGAATATGACCGGTTCCGTCAGTTTTAAGCGCCACCGCTCCCCATCTCAAATATCGCCCATGCCGTCTGTCTCTTTTTCGGATTTCCTCTGAGCCTGCGGCTGATCGACGTCAACAAGGTAGGAAGTTCTGCCGGCTCCACAGGTTAATGTGACATCCCCAGGCGACGTCCCGCAGGCCGGCCTGCCCTTGCTATAGAAGTGCGAGCCTTTAGGATGACTCCAAGCGCCGCTCACAGGCGTAGGAAACGCTCAATTCTCATGCCCGTATCGCCGAACGCCTCAGCCGTTTCGCTCCTCAGCGTCGCCATCACCTTCGGGCCAAAGGTGGGTGGCTACACAGCCGTTCAGAACATTGACCTTACAGCATCCCCAGGAGAATTTATTGCCATTGTCGGGCCGACCGGCTGCGGTAAATCCACCCTGCTCAATGCATCCGCGGGGCTGCTCAAGCCATCCCATGGCAAAGTCGAGATCTTCGGTACGCCTCTGCATGGCCTCAACAGCCGGGCCGGCTATCTCTTTCAGCAGGACGCGCTGATGCCCTGGAAAACGGCCCTTCAGAACGTGGCCGTGGCCCTTGAACCCCAGGGTGTTGCCCGCAAGGAGGCCGAGGTGAAGGCCCGCGAATGGCTGCGACGTGTCGGGCTCGCCACCTTTGTCGACCGCTACCCGCATATGCTTTCGGGCGGCCAGCGAAAACGGGTTGCCTTGGCACAGATGTTGATCCGTGATCCCGAGATCCTCCTGATGGACGAGCCTTTCGGCCCGCTTGATGCCCAGACTCGACAGATCATGGGCAACTTGCTGCTGGACCTCTGGGCTGCCAATCGCAAGGCCGTTCTCTTCGTCACGCACGATCTCGAAGAGGCGATTGCCCTTGCCGACCGGGTGGTGGTCATGTCGGCCGGTCCCGCCGCCCGTATTATCGGAGAGTTTCCCGTGCCGCTGCCACGCCCACGCGACATCGCCGAGGTGCGGCTCGAGCCGGCCTTCCATCACATTCACAAGGAGATCTGGGCGAGTCTTCGCACCGAGGTGCAGAAGGCCTATGCACAGGGAGAGGGAGCCTCCCCATGAACCGCTTGAAGTTGATCCTGCTCCAAGTTGCCGTGGGTCTCGGCTTCTTGTTGCTCTGGCACGTCTTGACCAACTACCCTATCCTTGCGCCAACGCGGCAGACGCAGTTTTTCTTCTCGACACCTCTCGACGTGCTGGCGAGGGTTTGGAAGGAATTTGCTTCCGGCGAGATATGGCGGCATCTCTGGATCACGCTCTTGGAGACCATCCTTGCCTTCGCCTTCGGGGCCGGCGGCGGGATCCTGTTCGGCTTCCTGTTCGCCCGCCGCGAGCTGCTCGCCGCCGTGTTCGACCCCTATATCAAGGCGGCGAACGCCCTGCCACGCGTGGTGCTCGCGCCGATCTTCGCCCTCTGGTTCGGCCTAGGGATATGGTCGAAGGTGGCCCTCGGCTTCACCCTGGTCTTCTTCATCGTCTTCTTCAACGTGTATCAGGGCGTGCGCGAGGTGAGCCCGGTCGTGCTGGCCAATGCCAGGATGCTCGGCATGAACGAGCGTCAGCTTCTGCGGCACGTCTACTGGCCGGCGGCGCTGACGTGGATGTTCTCGTCCCTGCACACCTCCGTAGGGTTCGCCCTTGTCGGTGCAGTGGTGGGTGAGTATCTCGGCTCGTCCGCAGGGCTCGGCTACAAAATCCATGAGGCGGAGAGCGTGTTTGACGTCACTGGCGTCTTCGCGGGCATGGTGATCCTATCAATCTTCGTTATTCTCATCGATCTCGTGGTAACCCTTATCGAGAGGCGCCTCCTGGTCTGGCGCCCTGCCCCATCGACAAACGGGCAAGGTTAGGCAATCCTTCCATCCACAATCTGCATTCAAGCAGGGAGAACTTGGATGGAACGCCGTACATTTCTCATCGGAACGGGCGCGGTTGCTCTGGCTGCCGGACTGAACCGCAACGCTTTTGCACAGGCGAAGCCTGAGAAGAGCAAGGTCACTCTAGGCGTGGGCGGCAAGCCGCTGCTCTATTACCTCCCACTGACGATCGCGGAGCGGAAAGGGTTCTTCAAGGACGAAGGCCTCGAGGTGGAGATCAACGATTTTGGTGGCGGCGCCAAGTCGCTCCAAGCCCTCATCGGCGGCTCCGTCGACATCGTCACCGGGGCCTATGAACATACCATTCGCATGCAGGCCAAAGGTCAGGATGTTCGCGCCATCACCGAACTTGGGCGCTTTCCAGCCATCGTGATCGCGGCGAAGAAGGACAAGGCCGGGCAGATCAAATCCGCGGCCGATTTCAAGGGCCTCAAGATCGGCGTGACGGCACCGGGCTCCTCCACCGCACTCACGGCTCAGTACGCCATGGTGAAGGCGGGATTGAAGCCTAACGATGCGGCCTTCATCGGTGTCGGGTCCGGTGCGAGCGCTGTAGCCGCCATGCAGAAGGGCGAGATCGATGTGATCTCACACCTCGACCCGGTAATTTCCAAGCTCGAATCGGAAGGGGACATCTCGATCCTGATCGATACGCGCACAGAGGCTGGAACGCGGGCGCTCTTCGGCGGGTCGAACCCGGCGGCGACGCTCTATACGAAAAAGGACTTTATCGACGCCAACCCGGTGACGACCCAGCGCCTCGTGAACGCCTTCATGAAGTCGCTCAAATGGCTCCAGACGGCAAAGCCGGAGGATGTCGCCGAAACAGTGCCGCCAGAATATCATCTCGGTGATCGCCCGCTTTACCTCAAAGCCGTACAGAATTCTCTTGAGAGCTATTCTCGTGATGGCATCGTATCGCCCGATGGCATGAAGAGCGTTATGGATATGCTGAAGCAGCTCGACCCCGAGCTGAAAGATGCCAAAATTGATCTCTCCGCAACCTTTGACGATCGCTTCGTGAAGAAGGCGGCTAGCTAGCCTCGAGGCTGGGAAGGTCCACCTGGCCATATTGAAGTGCAGAGGCTTGCCGGCATTGTTACAATGCGGGCAAGCCGCAACTCTGTGGCCAATTCATTGCACCTTCGAGTTCCTCAGGTGCTCACAAGGCGATTTTGATCGCCATGCCCGATACGGCGGCCCAACCTACCACAACTCCGCCCGTTCTGGTCGGCTGAACCATCAAATCCGGCCCAGGAGCATGCTCCGGAAGGTCGCCTCGGATCGAATGCGAAATTCTCTGCCCTTCAGGAAGGTCCGCTTACCACTCGAGGCTGTGTGGAAACAGGCTGATTTGGTAGACTTGCTCTCCGACGTGGGAGGCCAAGATGACGCGCTTCATCGAGG
>NZ_QDAH01000065.1 GCF_003075415.1 Microvirga sp. KLBC 81 | reverse complement strand
AAGTCAGCCAGCTCGTGAGCCCGGCGGCGCACGTCCTCCTCGTCGAACACGCCCTCACGCAGGCGACGGAAGAAGCGCGGCATGCCGCCCTCCAGCACCTTGCCGCGCGGGGAGAGCTGAGCGGAGCCCGGCGAGAGCATGCGCCCGAGCGGCAGCAGGTCGTCCTCGTTGCCGCCGGTGCCGTGCAGCAGCAGAAGCGGCGGCCGGCCGGGCTCCGTAGCCGGCTTGAAACGGTGGATGAACGAGAGTTCGGTCGTGGTGGACATGATTACCTCGATCAGGGGTTTGTCAGCCCTGGCAATGCGGAAAGGGAAAGGGCCCCTGTTGCCTGGCCGAGCCAGGCAACAGGGTGGATTGAGGTCGGGTTAGGCGACCTTCGGCAGGACGGCCTCGATCTTCGCGCGGTTCGGCTCCAGGAAGCGCGGCAGCTTCAGGGCCTGCCCCAGAGAGGCGGCGGGCTCATCGACCGCAAAGCCCGGATCGTCCGTGGCGATCTCGAACAGCAGACCTCCCGGTTCGCGGAAGTAGACCGCCCGGAAGTAGTCGCGGTCCTTCTGCTCCGTCGTGCGGATGCCGTGGTTCTCGGCAAGCTTCTTGACCATCTCTGTCTGCACGGCATCGTCAGTCGCCCGGAAGGCGATGTGATGGACCGTGCCGGCACCCGGACGGCCACGCAGGAAACCACCCGCCTCACGCAGGTCGACGATACCGCCGAGCGTCGTGTCACCGGCCTTGTAACGGACCAGCGAAGCCTCGCGGGCGATCTCGCTGAAGCCGAACACGTCCGTCAGGATCGCTCCCGTCGGAGCCGCTTCGGGCACCAGCAGGCTGGCGCTGTGGAAACCGCGGATCGCATGCTCGGCCGGGATCTCGCCGGTGCTCCAGGCGGGCTCGTTCTCGATGCCGGGCACAGCCACCAATGCCAGGCGCATGCCGTCGGGATCCTTGAAGGCAAGCACGGTCTCCCCGAAGCGCTTTTGCGGCACCTCATGGGGCACACCCTTTTCGACCAAACGGTGCGTCCAGTAGCCGATAGAACCTTCCGGCACCCGGAACACCGTCTCCTGGGTCTCGCCGACCCCGAGCCGTCCTGGAGCGGCATGTTCCCACGGGAAGAAGGTCAGGATCGTGCCGGGCTGTCCAGCCTCGTCGCCGTAGTAGAAGTGATAGGTGCCGGGATCGTCGAAGTTGACGGTCTTCTTCACCAGGCGCAGCCCGAGGGTGCGAGTGTAGAAATCGAGGTTTCTTTGGGCCGGGCCTGCGATGGCGGTGATGTGGTGGATACCGTTCTGGCGCATTGTCGTGTCCTCTGAGGGGGCGACCACCGCCCCGGTTGCTGCATCAGAGATACGCCGGTCCGGCCCGGATCCCATGCGATTTCGATTGCACCCATGCAATATCAAGACTGCACGGTGACCAATTGCATTGCATTAGGGAAAGGACCAGCTTTGCCGCCATCGGACCAGATCCGGTCCAGGAGATAGACCCATGATCGACAATCGTCTTGCCCCCTATGGCGCCTTCACCATTCGTGCTGCCCTCGGCATCATGTTCATTGCCCATGCCTACCTGAAGATCGCCGTCTTCACCGTGCCGGGCTTCGCCGGCTTTCTTGGTCAAGTTGGTTTCCCCACTTTCCTTGCCTAGCCGATCATTCTCGCTGAGCTGATCGGCGGCCTCGCGATCCTGACCGGCTTCTATGCCCGTGTCGTCTCCATCGTGCTGCTGCCGGTGTTGCTCGGCGCGCTTCTTGTCCATGCTCCGAACGGCTGGGTGTTCAATGCCCCAAACGGCGGCTGGGAGTATCCCGCATTTCTGGCAGCAGTCGCCCTGGCTCACATTCTGATCGGCGACGGCGCCCTCGCCTTGAAGCCTGTTGCACGTCCAACGGCCCCTGCGGCTTCCCTCCGCCCGCGGATTGGCTAAAAACTCTTGCCTCTTGGGCTGCCGGTGCTGAAGCTGCGCCGGCAGCCGAAATGTTTCCGGGAGAACGCCGTGGGCGATCCGATCAAGAATCTGGCCTGGGACGACTTCCGCCTGATTAAGGCCATTGCCGATGTCCGCAGCCTCCCCGCCGCCGCTGCGCTCCTTGGCATCAATCACTCGACCGTGTTCCGCCGCCTCGGTCAAATTGAGGACGCGCTCGGGGCTACGCTCTTCGAGCGCCACCGCAGCGGCTACACTCTCACCACGCCCGGCGAGGAAATGGTCGCCCTGGCCCAGCGGGTCGACGAGGACATCACGGCCTTTACACGCAAGATGGCGGGACGGGAGATCGCGCCCGCAGGCGAATTGCGCGTGACCACCAACGACTCACTCTTGGTTCACCTGCTGACACCCCTGTTCGTGAAATTTCGGAAGACAAACCCCAATGTGCGCCTGGACGTGGTCCTGGCGAACCAGGAGCTGAACCTGTCCAAGCGCGATGCCGACGTGGCGATCCGGGCCACCGACAGCCCGCCCGAGAACCTTGTCGGCCGGCGGGCCGCCACCATCGCCTGGGCGCTCTACGGCCGTGCGGACGATTTTCCTGAGATGGAAGCTCTCGATGCGGAGAGCCTCTACGAGCGCGACTGGGTGTCCCTCGGCGACAACATGGCCACACTCAAGGCGGTGAAGTTCGTGCACGAGCACGTCTCACCGGAGCGGATCGGCTACAAGGTCAACACGGTGCTCGGATTGGCCGAGGCCGTCGAGCAGGGCCTCGGCATCAGCCACCTTCCCTGCTTCATCGGCGATGCCAAGCCCGGTCTCGTGCGCCTCGGTGAGCGGATTCCGGAATTCTCCGCTGGTCTCTGGTTCCTGACCCATCCCGATCTGCGTCAATCCCCGCGTGTGCGGGTCTTTCTCGACTTCCTCGCAGACGAAATTTCGTCACGTCGCAAGCTCATCGAGGGGCAGATTGAGCCTCATCGCTTGCTGAGCGACGCGCCGAGCCCGGTGCACCGATGATCCCGTTGAGTTCACCGACTAAGTCTTGAACATCAGTCCTCTGTTCACCTAACGTCACATTGATCTGCTCACCTGGCAGGCAGGAGGCTTCGAATGCAGCAAAGCTCAAACTCCGGACTGTTTGGCGAGCGGCTTGGACGTCATGTCGGGATGACCACTCAGAGCCTTCTGCAGATCTCGAAGGGGGATCGTCTTTCGCTTGCGGTGACGCGGCTGACCTGTATGCGCCAAGACCGGGAGCGGACAGTCCTGATCGAACCGGAGGCGGCCTTCAGCGCCACCTATAAATTGAAGGATGTCGAAGAACACGAGCTCTGGCTCGATGGCCGCCTGCGCTACTCCCGCGGCTTCGCGGCCGGAACGGTCAGCGCAGCCGATCTGTCGGAAGACCCTCGCAGCCGGATCCGCGGTCCGTTTGACGGCGTGCAGTTCTACATGCGCAAGGACGCGCTGGACGATCTGGCCTATGAGCGCGGCGCCTCGCCGATCTCGACCCTGCGCGCCTTGCCTGATGCCATCGATCCCATTCTGGGATCAATGTGCACGTTCCTTCTCTCGGCGCCGCCGGAACTGGCTCAAACCAACCCGCTCTTCGTCGATCAGATGGCCCTGAGCCTGCTGACCTACTTCGCGGAAGGCTATGGGGGCATGCATCTTCCCCCGATTCCCGACAATGGCAGGCTTGCTTCGTGGCAGGAACGTCGCGCCAAGGAGATCATGCACTCCCGCCTTGCAGCCCGTGTGACGATTGCCGACATTGCACGTGAATGTGGTCTCACACCGAGCTATTTCGCCAAGGCTTTCCGCCGCACGACAGGAACCAGTCCGCATCAGTATCTGACGCATATGCGTGTTCAGGAAGCCAAGAGCCTTCTCTTGTCCTCAACCCTGTCCCTGGCCGACATCGCGCTCATCTGCGGCTTCGGAGACCAAAGCTATTTCACCCGTGTGTTTACGCGTTGTGTTGGCGCAAGCCCCGGCGCTTGGCGCAAGTCAATGCTCCAGTGACGCAAATAGCGCCCGTCGTGGCGTGCGGAGGTGTCACGACAGTTGCGGGTCGCCAAGGATCTCCGCCTATGAGGCACACAGCGCTTAGATGCCCGAGGTTGGAAGTGAAGGCAAAAGCCGCTGAAGCTCGCCTCGCCGCGCCTCAAGATTAGGCGGCAGCCTCAAGCTCGTGCCTAGCGTCTCGAAGCTTTCATCGACCTCGAAGCCCGGCCCATCGGTCGCGATTTCAAGCAGGATCCCGCAGGTCGAGCGAAAATTGACGGATCGATAGTAGATTCGATCCTTGGGCTCTGTCGCGACAATTCCATACCGATCATGCAGCGCTTGAACGAGAACGTCTTGGTCGGCAGCGTCACGGGCGCGGAAAGCGGCATGATGGATGCTTCCGGCCCCGAGCTGGCCGCGTGCGAGGCGGCTGCTCTCGTCAAGCGTGATGGTGCCGCCAGGCCCATCATGCGCCGCGAACCGGACGAGTTTGCCGCTCCGGCCTATCTCCGAAAAGCCCAGGACGTCCCGAAACAGCTCGCCCAGCGGATCAGCCTCGCGCACCTTCAAGACGAGATCGTGAAGTCCTTGGAGAGTGTAGGAGGCAGGGACTTCGGGATGGTGCCAGGCTGTTGGCTGCGCTGGCAGGGCCGCTTCCACGAGGACAAGCATTGCGCCATCCGGGTCGTCGAAGGTCAGGCAACTCTCACCGAATGCGGTCCGGCCGGCTTGGTGGCGAACATTGGCCGCACCGAGGCGCCGCGTCCACCAGTCCAGCGAGCCCGACGGAATACGGAATGATGTCTGCCATGCCTCGCAAGCCCCGCGCCTCCCACGCTGCACGCGCTGCCACGGAAACAGGGTGAACAGTGTGCCGGGCCGGCCGGTCTCGTCGCCGAGGCAGAGGTGGAACGTGCCCGGGTCCTGATGGGACACCGTCCGCTTCACGAGTCGCAGTCCGAGCAGGCACGCGTAGAAGCGCCAGCTCCGCTCGGCGTCGCTCGAGATCAGCGTGACGTGATGAAGGCCGCGTCCGGCCATGGCGTCCCTCCAGTGTATCATTTCCTACACCCTAATCGCGGCGAAATCCGTTTGTCTTGCACTCTTTGGCGTTTTTCGGCGCTTTCCGTCACGACACGACCAGATTGTCCAACCGGGTTTCAAGATGTCCAAGATTTCGATGCTCAATGGCGCCATTGTCCTGCGGCAGTTCGCAGCACAAGAGGACCAGACCATGCCGATCAAAGCGTCTCCCACTCCCGGTTCAAAGCTCATCAACCCCACCGATCACGCACTGATCCTGATCGACTTTCAGTCGCAGATGTCGTTTGCGACCAAGTCGATCGATGCCGTCAATCTTCGCACCAACGCCGCTTTGATTTCCCAGGCGGCGGCTGGCTTCAAGGTGCCGACGATCCTGACCACCGTTGCGGAAAAGAGCTTCTCGGGCCCCATGTTCTCCGAGATCACGGAAGCCTTCCCGGGCCAGAAGCTTCTCGACCGTACCTCCATGAACACCTGGGAGGATGCCGCCGTCATCGAGGAGGTGAACCGGATCGGAAAGGACCGGTTGGTCTTCGCCGGCCTGTGGACGTCCGTCTGCATCGTCGGCCCGACGCTCTCAGCGCTCGATCAGGGCTTCGAGGTTTATGTCGTCACCGATGCGTGCGGCGACGTCTCGACCGAAGCGCACGAGCGTGCAGTCGAACGCATGATCCAGGCCGGCGTCAGGCCGATGACCTCGCTGCAGTATCTGCTGGAGCTTCAGCGCGATTGGGCCCGCACCGAGACCTACGACATGACCACGGGCATCGCCAAGAAGTTCGGCGGCTCCTACGGCCTCGGCATCATCTACGCCAAAAGCATGTTTGGTGCGAGCGAAGGCGCTCACGGCTCGTCGGCCGTCGCTGCCGAATAGGCTACTTAGGGCAGGTGTCCCGCCTCCTGCCGAAGGGGCGTCGTGTCGGCATCGATGCGTCGCCCTCCTTGTGCATTCCTCCAGGGAGGCGTTGTTGAAAGTCTACCTTCTGTCGCTCGGGGCCGGCCTGCTGGTCGGCATCATCTACAGCTTGATCAACGTGCGCTCGCCGGCGCCGCCAGTGGTCGCCCTGGTGGGTCTGCTCGGCATCCTGGTCGGCGAGCAGATCCCGCCCCTTGTCAAAAGCTTCTGGCAAAAGGAGCCGCCGACGCAGTCCTGGTCGCATCAGGTGCGTCCGCACATCTTCGGCCACCTGCCACAAGGGGCAAGGTCTTCCGAACCGACGGCCAATGCCCCGGACAAAGCATCATGACCACACGTCGCACCTTTCTCGGCGCCGCAGCGGGGTTTGTCCTTCACGGGTCACACGCGCCCGCCAATGCTTCAGACGCAACCCGATCCTCGATGGGAGACACGTCCATGAAAGCCGACCTTATCCTGTTCAACGGCAGGATCACGACCCTTGACCGTCAGAAGCCCGACGCATCGGCGGTCCTCATCCGGGACGGGCGCTTCGCCGCTGTCGGTGATGAAAGGGAGATCATGCCTCTCGCGGGACCGACCACGCAGCGGATCGACCTCAAGGGACGGCGCGTCATCCCGGGGCTGATCGACAGCCACATGCACATCATCCGCGGCGGCCTCAACTACAACATGGAATTGCGCTGGGACGGGGTGCGCTCCCTGTCGGATGCCATGCGCATGCTCAAGGAGCAGGTGGACCGCACCCCTGCCCCGCAATGGGTGCGTGTGGTAGGTGGTTTTACGGAGCATCAATTCGCCGAGAAACGGCTGCCGACTCTGGACGAGATCAACGCTGTTTCGCCCGATACCCCCGTCTTCATCCTGCATCTGTATGATCGTGCATTGTTGAACGGTGCCGCCCTGCGGGCCGTCGGCTATACGAAGGACACGCCCAATCCGCCCGGCGGCGAGATCCAGCGGGATGCGAACGGCAACCCCACAGGCCTGCTGATCGCCAAACCCAATGCCACGATCCTGTACGCCACCTTGGCGAAGGGTCCGAAGCTCCCGCCCGAATACCAGAAGAATTCTTCGCGCCACTTCATGCGCGAGGTCAACCGGCTCGGTGTGACCGGCGTCATCGACGCCGGTGGCGGCTTCCAGAACTATCCGGACGACTACCAGGTCATCGAAGAGCTGCACCGCGAGGGCCAGCTCACGGTGCGTCTCGCCTACAACCTGTTCACCCAGAAGCCGAAGGAAGAGCTCAAGGACTTCGACAGCTGGTCCAAGCAGGTCAAACCAGGCCAAGGCGACGATCTCTATCGCCACAACGGTGCGGGCGAGATGCTGGTCTACTCCGCCGCCGACTTCGAGGACTTCAAGGTCGAACGTCCCGAGATGCCGCCCAACATGGAAGGCGACCTGGAGCCGGTCGTCCGCCTGCTGGTCGAGAACCGTTGGCCCTGGCGACTGCACGCCACCTACAACGAGACCATCACGCGGGCGCTCGACGTATTCGAGAAGGTGAACCGGGATATTCCCTTCGATGGCTTGCACTGGTTCTTCGACCATGCCGAGACCATCGATGATCGTAACATCGACCGCATCGCCGCGCTCGGCGGCGGCATCGCGGTCCAGCACCGGATGGCGTTCCAGGGCGAGGACTTCGTCCAGCGCTACGGCAACAAGGCTGCGGAGCGGACACCGCCCATCAAGCGCATGCTGGAGGCCGGCGTGCCGGTGGGTGCCGGCACGGACGCGACCCGTGTTGCCTCCTACAATCCATGGGTGTCGCTGTCCTGGCTTGTGACCGGCAAGACGCTGGGAGGGTTGACGCTCTACCCATCGGCCAATCGCCTCGATCGTGAAAGTGCCCTGCGGCTGTGGACCGAAGCCAACACCTGGTTCTCCAATGAGGCCGGTAAGAAGGGTCAGATCACGGAAGGGCAACTGGCCGACCTGGCGGTGCTGTCCGACGACTACTTTTCCGTGCCGGAGGACGCGATTCAGGACATCACGTCGGTTCTGACACTCTTGGGCGGCAGGCCTGTGCATGGCGACGCCGAGTTCAAGGATCTCGCGCCGCCCCTGCCTGCTCCGATGCCGGACTGGTCGCCTGTCGGTACCTTCGGCGGCTATCAACAGCGCCGTGCTGGCCTCGAGACCGATCGCAAATATGCTTTCGCGGCGGCAGCCTGCGGCTGCGCCAATACCTGCGGGGTGCACGGCCATTCCCATGCCAGCGCCTGGGGTGCCAATACGCCTGCATCGGACGCCCGCTCGTTCTGGGGCGTGCTCGGTTGCTCGTGCTGGGCGTTCTGACGGAGGGTGCCATGAACGACATCGCAGCTCCCCGCCCGATCGACCGGGTGCTGGCCCTGCCCGGGCTCGACACACTGGCGCGCCTTGCGCTCGCATCACCCTTCCTGATCAGTGGGCTCGTGAAGCTCACCGACTTTGGCGGCGCCACCGCCGAGGTCACGGGCCTAGGCCTCCAGCCTGCGGGGCTGATCGCAGCCGCCGTCATCCTGACGCAGCTCGGCGGGTCCGCTCTCTTCCTGACCCGCCGCTATTGCTGGCTCGGTGCCGGTATCCTGGCCGGGTTCACCGCGTTGGCCACCCTGCTCGCCCATCCGTTCTGGATGTTCGAAGGTCCGGATCGGGGCCGCCAGACTGCAACTTTCTTTGAGCATGTTGCCATCGTGGGCGGGCTCACACTTTCCGCTCTGTTCGTCAACCGACAGAGTATCCGGTCATGACCCAAGGCACGACCATCGAACACGCAGCGCCACCGCCCCCGCCCGGCACCATTGCACCGCTACGGCACAGTCTCTTCGCGGTGATCTGGACCGCGACGGTGCTGGGCAACATCGGCACCTTCATGCGGGATGTGTCGTCTGCCTGGCTCGTCACGGAGATCTCCGCCTCGCCCGCCTCGGTCGCCATGATCCAGGCCGCAGGCACGCTCCCGGTCTTCCTCCTGGCCATTCCGGCAGGCGTCCTGTCCGACATCCTTGACCGGCGCCGCTTTCTCATTGCTATTCAAATCATGCTCGGAACCGTGAGCTCCGTGCTCGCCGTGCTGGCCTGGACAGGAACGGTTTCGGTCGAGAGCCTGGTCATCCTCACCTTCCTGGGCGGTGTCGGTGCGGCGCTCGCAACTCCCGCCTGGCAGGCCATCACGCCTGAACTCGTTCCGCGATCAGACCTCAAAGGAGCGGTAGCTCTCAATTCGCTGGGCATCAACATCGCCCGCTCCATCGGCCCGGCCTTAGGAGGCTTCCTGCTGGCCGGGTTCGGAGCCGCGGCGGTCTATGGCCTCGACGTCCTGACCTACATCCTCGTTGGCGGAGCCTTGCTCTGGTGGCGGCGCGAGGCCGATGCGGATGATGGCCTGCGGGAGCATTTCGGCGGCGCCCTGTGGGCCGGTCTGCGTTATGCCCGCGCCAGCCGTGACCTCCACCGCATCCTGTGGCGGGCCGTGCTGTTCTTCGCCTTCGCCAGCGCCGTCTGGGCGCTTCTCCCCATCGTGGCGCGGCAGGAAATCGGCGGAGGACCGAGCTTCTACGGCCTCATGCTCGGCAGCGTCGGGGCCGGTGCCATTCTGGGAGCGGTTCTATTGCCGCGGGTTCGCGCTTGGCTGGGGCAAGACCGGCTGGTGTTGGCCGCATCACTCGTCACAGCCGGATCGACTGCCCTGCTCGCCCTGACCAACTCGGAGATCGTGGCGATCATCGCGACCTTCGTGCTCGGGATTGCCTGGATCGCCATGCTGACCACCCTCAACAGCACCATGCAGGCGATCCTGCCGAACTGGATCCGCGGCCGGGGGCTAGCGATCTATCTTACCGCGTTCAACGGCGCCATGGCGGCCGGAAGCCTGGGCTGGGGATTCCTGGCCCAGGAGATCGGCACGGACACGACCCTGCTAGTTGCCGGCGCGGTCCTGGCCATCGCAGCGGCGCTGGCTCACCGGGCGCCCCTGCCCAGCGGAGAGGGCGATCTGACGCCGTCGCTGCACTGGCCCGAGCCGGCGATGGCCGAGCCCGTCGCGCATGACCGCGGACCAGTGATGGTCATGGTCACCTACCGCATTCATCAGGCGGATCGCGTCGCCTTCCTCACCACTCTCGAGCGTCTCTCCGAGGAGCGCCGGCGGGACGGCGCCTATGCCTGGGGCATCTCCGAGGACGCCGCAGATCCCGAGCGCATCGTCGAGTGGTTCTTCGTGGAGTCCTGGGCCGAGCACCTGCGCCAGCACAAGCGCGTCTCGAAGGCCGATGCCGACATCCAAGCGGAGGCTCGCCGGTTCCATCAGGGAGCGGAGCCGCCCCTGGTCCAGCACTTCCTGGCGGTCGGCCGATCCGGTCGGGATGCCCATTGAGGCCACGCAAGGAGACATTGCGATGTCAGGACTGCCGGAAGGCAAACTACCCCTCACCCGCCGGGACACACTCCTGGCGACCGCGGCGCTCACCGCCTCCCTCGCCCTGCCAGGCATGTCGGGCGCAGCGGCAACACTCTCGCAAGCAGAAGGAGTAGCCCCAATGGGGACAATCACCACGAAGGATGGCACCAGGATCTTCTACAAAGATTGGGGATCCGGACAGCCTATCCTGTTCTCTCACGGGTGGCCGCTGACGGCTGATGCCTGGGACGGCCAGATGCTGTTCTTCGGCCAGCAGGGCTACCGCGTTGTCGCCCATGACCGCCGCAGCCATGGCCGCTCGGACCAAACCTGGGACGGCAACAACATGGATCAATATGCGGACGACCTCGCCGAACTGATCGAGAAGCTCGATCTCAGAAACATCGTCATGATCGGCCACTCCACCGGCGGGGGCGAGGTGGCGCATTATATCGGCCGCCATGGTTCCGATCGGGTTGCAAAGGTCGTTCTCGTCGGCGCGGTGCCGCCGCTGATGCTGAAGACTGAGGCCAATCCGGAAGGCACGCCGCTCGACGTCTTCGACGGCATCCGCAAGAACACTGCCGGCGACCGCTCGCAGTTCTTCAAGGATCTCACCATCCCGTTCTATGGCTTCAACCGCGACGGCGCGAAGGTCAACGAAGGCCTGCGCGAATCCTTCTGGCTTCAGGGCATGATGGGCGGCATCAAGGGTGAATACGACTGTATCCGGGAATTCTCCGAGGTCGACTACACCGAGGACTTGAAGAAGATCGACAAGCCGACGCTCATCATCCATGGCGACGATGATCAGATCGTCCCGATCAAGGCATCGGCCGAGAAGGCTGCCAAGATCGTCGAGGGCGCTCAGCTCAAGGTCTACCCGGGCGGCTCGCACGGTCTGGCGCAGGTCGAGGCAGACAAGTTCAACGCCGACGTCCTGGCCTTCATCAAAGCCTAAGGGTCGGGGGTGACGGTACGACAAGCCGTCACCCCACCGTCGAGTGGCTCGTCGTCGAGCCCTGGGCCGAGCCCCTGCGCTGGCAACCGCAACGACACCACTCACCCAAGCCATACAAGCAAGCGAAGGACCCTCCATGGGGATGATCACGACAAAGGACGGCACGGAAATCTATTACAAGGACTGGGGCCGAGGGCAGCCAGTCCTGTTCAGCCACGGCTGGCCGCTCAGCGCCGACATGTGGGAGTATCAGATGCTGCATCTGGCCCGGCACGGCTATCGCGCCGTGGCCTTCGACCGCCGTGGCTTCGGTCGATCGAGCCAGCCTTGGGACGGTTATGACTACGACACCTTCGCCGACGACATCGCCCAACTGATCGAACATCTCGACCTGCAGGACGTCGTCCTGGTGGGCTTTTCCATGGGCGGCGGCGACGTCGTGCGCTACCTCACCCGCCACGGCAGCGGCCGGGTAGCCAAGCTGGTGCTGATCAGCGCGGTTACTCCCTTCTTCATCAAGAGCGAAGATCATCCTGATGGCGTCCCCTCGGAGGTGTTTGAGGGTATCCGCGCCGGCATCGCCAATGATCGGCCGCAGTTCCTGGATGACTTCAACACCATCTTCTATGGCACTAACCGGCCAGGCAGCAAGGTATCCAAAGGCGTCCTGACTCAGACGCTGCAGATCGCGTTGCAGGCTTCCATCAAGGGCACAATCGACTGTGTCACGGCGTTTTCGGAAACCGATTTCCGGCGAGAAATGGCCGAAATCACCGTTCCGACCCTGATTATCCATGGCGACGACGACCAGACCGTGCCCATCGAGCCCACGGCAAAACTGGCTGCAAGCATCGTTCCCGGTGCGCAGCTCAAGGTCTATCCCGGCGCTCCGCACGCCACGTGCACAACCCACAAGGACCAGGTGAGCGCCGACTTGCTGGCGTTCATCCGCAGCTAGACGCGGTTCCGCAACCGCAAGACCACCTCCCAACTCTGTCGAGCAAGACCCGTCTGTCGAGTCGGATTTTGCTCGACAACATCAGCGATCCTCAGGCGACGAGATCATGGCTCACAGCGCGTCCTATCGTGAGCCGCCCCAGCGGGATCGTGGCTGACCCGACGATCGGATTTCTGGAATACGGACCATGGAACAACCGAAAGAGGCGAACCAACATTCCTCAGCTGTCAGCCGGTCGGTCATTTACGTCATGGCTGCCGCTGCAGGAATCGCGGTCGCAAACATCTATTACAACCAGCCGATGCTGGGCCTGATTGAGGCGGATCTTCCCGGGCAGTTGTCATCGCTGATCCCGACCGCCACACAGCTGGGCTATGCCGCGGGCCTATTTCTATTGGTGCCTCTCGGAGACATCCTCGAACGCCGACGGCTGATCATCGTGCAGTTCGGAGTTCTCGCTCTGGCGCTCGCTCTGGCCGCCATCGCGCCGAACGCGCCCTTGATCCTGATCGCCTCCCTCGTGCTTGGCGTCGCGTCGACGGTTGCACAGCAAATTGTTCCACTGGCGGCGCATCTTGCCGCTCCGGAACGCCGCGGCGCGGTGGTTGGCACCATCCTGGCCGGCATCCTGACCGGAATTCTGCTCAGTCGGACCCTCGCCGGCTTCGTCGCGACCCACGGCGGCTGGCGTGAGATGTTTTGGCTCGCAGTTCCCATGGCCCTTGCGGCAGGTGGCCTGGTGATGATCGTGCTGCCGCACAGTCCACCGACCTCACGCCTCGGCTATGGCCGTCTGTTGCACTCCCTTGTTCATCTCTGGCAGGAATTTCCCGCACTGCGGTTTGCCGCGATAACCCAGGCCCTGATCTTCGCAGCCTTCACCGCCTTCTGGACGATCCTGGCCTTTCGGCTCCAGGAACCGCCTTTCGGTCTTGGCGCCGACGTGGCCGGACTGTTCGGCATTGTCGGCGCCGTCGGCATTTTCGCTGCTCCCCTTGCTGGCCGCTTCGCCGACGCGCGGGGACCGGCTCCGGTCGTCGCGATGGGCGCTGCGCTCACCCTCGCCTCATGGATCGTGTTCGGTCTGTGGACGTCGCTGGCCGGTCTTGTCGTCGGCGTGATCCTCCTGGATTTCGCGATGCAGTCGGCTCTGGTGTCCAATCAGCACATCGTTTTCGCGCTCCGGCCCGACGCTCGCGCCCGCCTCAACACGATCCTGATGGGCTCCATGTTCCTCGGTGGAGCGCTCGGATCGGCTGCTGCGACCGCCGCCTGGCAAGCGGGAGGCTGGGTCGGTGTCGTAGGTCTTGGTGTCGCCTTCGGAGCACTGGCCAGCACCATGCAGTTCTTCAGCCTCGCATGCGCAAAGCGCGCTGCCGCTGCTCCTCATGGAAGGTAACGTGATGAGTCAGAAGAGCTATACAGTTGAAGCCAATGGCATCCGCCAGTTCGTCGTCGAGGCGGGCGACGGCCCGCCGGTGATCCTGCTGCACGGCTTTCCCGAGACCAATTTCGCCTGGCGCTTCCAAATCCCGGTGCTTGCCGAGGGTTATCGTGTCATCGCGCCCGACCTGCGCGGGTACGGCGAAAGCGACAAGCCAGCCACCGGCTATGACAAACGCAACATGGCCAAGGACATCCGTGAGCTGATGCGTGTGCTGGAACTGCCAAAGATCGCGCTTGTCGGTCATGATCGGGGGGCACGCGTTGCAACCCGCTTCGCCAAAGACTATCCGGATCTGGTGGATCGGCTCGTCGTGATGGACAACGTGCCCACCCGCATCGTGGCGCGCGATATTAATGCCGCCATTGCCAAGAGATATTGGTTCTTCCTGTTTCACTTGGTTCCCGACCTACCCGAGGCGCTGATTGCCGGACGCGAGCACATCTGGCTCAGGCATTTCTTTTCCGACTGGACCTACGACCCGTCGACCATCTCCGGCGAAGCATTCGATACCTATGTTCGCGCCTATCAGGCACCTGGTGCCGTACGCGGCGCGATGGCGGACTATCGGGCCAACGCCGAAGATATCGCTCAGGATGAGGCCGACGCCGACGTCAAGATCTCCTGCCCGGTGATGTCGCTGTGGGGGGCCGACTTCCACGCCGTCGGAAAGTTGTTCGACATGGCCAAGGTGTGGTCCGAGTTCGCCGATGACTTGGTCACCTACCCCATTCCTCAATGCGGTCACTTGCCCCAGGAAGAACGGCCGGACGTCGTCAACAAGCTGCTTCTCGACTTTCTTGATGGCTGGCGCAGCTGAACGCCCGCGCCTTGTACTAATGCTGCCCAGTCGGCAACCGCGAGGTCCCGGTTGGCTCCCAACAGGATAGCTCATGAAACTCGCGCGATGCGGCTGCATCGTCCGCCGTTAACTTACACGAGGAAGATCCGTGACGAACATCTCATCTCTTCTAACTCCATCGGAGTGCGCGCTGCTGCTGATCGACCATCAAGCAGGGCTCGCGTTTGCGGTGGAGTCGATCGCCCGTCAGACGTTGCTCAATAATACCGCTGCCCTGACCCGGACCGCCGTTGTCTTCGGCGTTCCCGTCATCGTCTCGACATCGGCGACGAAGGTCTACAGCGGGCCTCTAATGCCCGCGATCCAGAAGGTCATTCCAGATGTGCAGGCGATCGACCGCAAAAGCATGAACGTCTGGGAAGACGAGGCGGCCCGTGCGGCAGTCGTGTCCTCGGGCCGAAGGCGCCTTCTGGTCTCTGGCCTTCTGACGGAAGCCTGCGTCTCATTCGCGGTGCTTTCAGCATTGGCTGAGGGTTATGACGTCTACGTCGTCGCAGACGCATGCGGAGGTCTGACGTCCGTTAGCCATGAGCTTGCTCTCCGCCGAATGGAGGCCGCTGGCGCACGCATGACATCGTGGATCCAGGTTCTGCTCGAACTGCAGCGCGATTGGACCCGCCACGAGACCTATGACGGCGCACGCTCCATCGTGGAGACCTACGGCGGGGGCTACGGCATTGGCCTGAGCTACGCCCGCGACATGATCAAGCCTCCAGGCACCACATGATCATTACACCACAGCGCGCTCTGCTGCTTGTTCGACGTCCTGCTGATCTGAGCGTGGGAGCCTTATGCAGATGAAGTGGCAGAGCGGCATGTCCTGTGTGGTGGACAACACGTCCAGCCCAAAAACTTCCCAAGATCCAAGGACGCGCTCCCGGTTCGGATCCGTCGTTGTGCCATGGTCCGCGAGGGCCACTCTGCTGGCGATTGCTCTGGCGCCCGTCCCGGAAGCAGCCGCCCAATCTGCGGGCGAGACCGCACCGGCAGGTGACCAGAGCGCTCCCGAGAGCAGGTTGCCAGCGCCACCTCTCACCAATCTCCGCTACACGGAAGATTACTCGTACCTGCGGGACCCGGCGAACCGCACCGGAGCCTGGTGGGAGCCGTTCAAGTACATCCCGCTCGATGCGTCAGGGACCAGCTACCTCACGCTCGGGGCGGAACTCCGGTTCCGGGAGGAGGCCTACTGGAACTTCAACTGGGGCGAGGTCCCGATCGAGAATTACCAGTGGTACCGCATGTTGCCCTATGCAGACCTGCATCTCGGGCCCAACCTGCGCCTATTCGGCCAGATGATCGGCGCCTGGGCCACGGGCAAGGAGACCACGGTCACCGGTGTCGACGAGACCGGGCTCGAAGTCCTCCAGGGTTTTGGCGAACTCAGGCTGCCCCTGACCGAAGGGGCGGACCTGACCCTGCGCGGGGGACGCCAGCTCCTGTCCTACGGCTCGGAGCGTCTGATCAGCCTGCGGTACGGCCCCAATGTGCTCCGGTCGTTCGACGCAGGCCTTGCATCCGTCGCGGCGGGTCTCTGGCGGGTCGACACCTTCTATGCTCGGCCGGTGCGGAACAAGGTCGACAGCTTCAACGACCGCTTCAACGAGGATCGGTCAGTGTGGTCGGTCTACGCCACCCGCGCGCTGGAAGAGATCAGCCCCACATCTGGGCTCGACCTCTACTACATCGGCTATCGCAATGCCGACGCGGAGTTCAACCAGGGCAACGGGGACGAGGTCCGGCACACGCTCGGCAGCCGGTTCTTCGGCAAGGCAAAGGGCTGGGACTGGAACTTCGAGGGCATGTTCCAGTTCGGCAGCTTCGACGGCGGCAACATTCGGGCCTGGTCCGTCGCCTCCGACACCGGCTACACGTTCATGGACCTGACCTTCAGCCCGCGTGTCGGCCTGCGGGCCAACATCATCAGCGGCGACCGCAACCCGGACAATCCTGATCTCCAGACATTCAATCCGCTGTTTCCGAGAGGGAAGTATTTTGGCGAGATCGGCTTGATCGGCCCCTCCAACCTGATCAATGTCCATCCCAACCTGACGCTTCACCTGAACGACCAGTGGACGCTGTCGGGGGCAGCGGTGTTCTATTGGCGGGACAGCCTGGGCGACGGCATCTACGATACCGGTGGCGGCCTCGTCCGACCTTCGGGCGGGAGCCGATCGCGGTATATCGGAACCCAGGCCGATGTGGTTCTCGGGTGGGAGCCCACCCGCTGGTTCAGCGCGGAACTGGCCTACTCGGTGTTCACGCCCGGACAGTTCATCAAGGACACGGGACCGTCCAAGACGGCTCACTTCGTCGGATTCGAGACGGTTCTGAAATTCTGAATGCAGATTCGTGGAGGGTTCGAGCCGTGACATGTGGCCTTACAGCCCGCGCAGCTCTCGTCATGGCCCTTGCGGCCGTAATGAGTGGGTGCCTCGCAACGAACGATCGCGCGGCCGTGCCGGGGCCGCAGCTCACGGCGGCTCGCGTCGGTGGCTACGGCGATATCCGCTTCTGGGGTGACGAGGTCACGCCGACGATCGAGACGGTCATCCGCCGGCAATACCGGCAGGTCAGGGATGCCGCTCTTGCCGGAGAACCGGGGGCCCGCACCAGGAAGGCCGACTTTCTGGCCATCTCGGGAGGCGGCGGCGATGGCGCCTATGCGGCCGGCTTCCTCACCGGATGGACCCGGCGCGGCCAGCGCCCTCACTTCGAGGTGGTGACAGGCGTGTCGACGGGCGCCCTTGCGGCCCCGTTCGCCTTCCTCGGGCCTTACTATGACAGCGTCCTGAAGGACCTGTACACGAAGTACGGCGACAGTGACCTTGTCATGGATCGTGGGATCCTCGGATTACTCGGATCGTCCCTGTACGACACGGCCCCTCTCAAGCGCTTGATCGAACAATACATGACGGACGACACGTTGGATGCGATCGCGCGGGAGTATTCCAAGGGACGTCGCCTGCTCGTGCAGACCACCAACATCGACGCTCAGCGTCCCGTCATCTGGGATCTTTCGGCGATCGCTGCGAGCCAGCAACCCGATCGTCGGGACCTCATCGTTCGGGTTCTGCTCGCATCGAGCGCGATCCCAGGCGCCTTTCCTCCCGTGCGAATAAGCGTGAATGCCAATGGACGCGCCTACGACGAGCTCCATGTCGATGGTGGTGTCTCGGCTCAAATCTTCTTCGCGCCACCGCGGACACGCTTCGCCCGCTTCGAGCAAACGGCTTTTGGCGCAGCAAGGCAGCGAACCCTCTATGTGATCCGCAACGGCAAGCTCACGCCCGATTACAAGCCTACCGACGAAGCGGTATTGTCACTGGCGGTCCGTTCCATCACGACCCTGACGAAGTACCAGGGCCTGTCGGACCTGCGGAGACTGGATCGCATCGCCCGCGAAACCAACGCGCGCGTTTTGTTTACCTCGATTCCGTCGGGCTTCACGAAAGCGGCCCGATCGGAGTTCGACCGCGAGTACATGGGAGAGCTCTTTCGCGTCGGCGAACGGATGGGGATGTCGGGGCGGGCCTGGCAGTCAGGCCCACCGCCGGCGCCTGCCTTGGCCCTTTAACAGGAGAAGACACATGTCAGATGCAAGCGCGATCAGAGAGCACATGGAGGTGATCGGGGCAGACGGCGTTCATGTCGGCACCGTTGATCGCCTGGAAGGACACCGGATCAAGCTGACCAAGCAGGACAGCGGCCAGGGCTCGCATGCCGGCCACCACCACTACGTTCCGCTCGCCCTCGTCGCAGAGGTCGAGGGCAACACGGTGCGGCTGTCGGCCAATGCCGATGTTGCGGTCACGTTCGAGGAAGAGGCGGACGGCAGCGCCCGGATTGACTGAGGAGCCTACTCCAACGTGAGCGCCACGCGATGAAGGCAGCAAGGATTCCGCGCGCACCTGTCCACCCTGGTTGGTACGAGGAGTAGCAACATGGCACCACCCATCGTCGATCCGAAGGATCCCCTTCCCCTGGTCCTCATCGTCCTCTCCGCCGTCACGGGCCTGGTCGACGCGGTGAGCGTTCTGGGGCTGGGCCAGGTCTTCGTCGCGAACATGACCGGCAACACGGTCTTCCTGGGCTTTGCCGTCGGCGGAGCGCCAGGGTTCGAGGTTCCGCGTTATGTTGCGGCGCTTGTGGCGTTCCTGGTCGGCGCGCTGGCCGGCGGGTGGGTCGCCAATGCCTTCGCCCAGTCGACCCGCCGGCGGTGGCTGCTGACCGTCGCGGCCGTCGAAACGGCCCTGTTCTGGGTGGCGGCCGTCGTGGCCATCCGGTACGCCCCGGGGAGCCTGTCGCCAGCATCGTGGCTGTTCACGCTGATTGGCCTGACCGCCGTCGCGATGGGATTGCGCAACGCCACAGTCCGCCGCCTGAAGGTGCCCGATCTCACGACGACCGTCCTGACGCTGACCCTGACCGGCCTCGCCGCCGACTCCTCGCTCTCCGGTGGCGAAAACAGGAACTGGCGCCGACGCGTCGCCGCGGTGCTGGCGACCTTCATGGGGGCGGTGATCGGCGCGGTGCTCGTGCGCACGAGCGGTCTGGTCGTTCCGCTCGCCGTTACCGGTGCCGTGGTGCTCGTCGCGACGCTCGCCTATTCGCTGCATCCGGCATCACGGGCGAGGGCTGCAGAGCCCGACGGCCCGTAGCTGCCGTTCTGGGAGCGGCACCACGCCCTGGTCATGAAGGTTCGCCGCCGATCAGACGTCCGTCGGGTCCAGCACCCTCATTTCGGCTCCGCAAGCGGCGCACGTGCCCAAGGCCGGCGCAGCGATCATGTGAACCGTGCGGCAGGGTGGGCAGACCTTGAGAGCCGGGACCAGCGATCCCTGCATCCGGCTTGCACCCCGACGAAACGCCTCGCTGAACTCGACGGCCTGTTCGAACATGGTCGCCTCCTTTGAGGAAGCATGACGCTGCTCCCCGTAGCCCGGTCCGTCAATCGGACAGATTTTCCCTTACTGACGCCCGAGTGGTCCCGCGACCCGGCATGCGGGGAGCCTAGTCGGACCGGAGATCGCTCTTCGCTGGCGGTGCCGGGTGGCCGACCGCCTTGCCGAACGAGGTCCTGTGGCGTCCGGCGCTTGCGGAGCTCACGGCGATCAGGATGATGAGGCGGGTCAGATGGGACGACATGTCGGGATGGACCTTCGATTGGTTCGTGCGTGCGGTGTCCGTCGTGGATGCCATTGGGTTATGGATCAGGGATTGGTGATGCCGGCCATGAAGCGGATGGCGGCTTCGATCTCGGACGGGATGCAGTCCTCGCAGTTGCCCTTCGGCGGCATCGCCTCGATGCCCTGAACCGCCGACTGCGTCAGCGCGGGCAATCCCTTCTGCGGCTGGTGGTCGACGAGCACGAGGATGTGGTTGTCGGGAGTGAGCAGGCTCTTGGCCGGGGGAGCCGCCTCGGCCGGAGCAGCGACGCCGAGGCCGATCGGCAGCAGGACGGCAAGGGCCTTCAGGACGGTTGAGAAACGCATGTTTTGGATCTCCTACAGAGGCTTGTGGCTGGGCGTGCGCCTCCTCGTTCCCACCCCAGGGATGCTTGATTTCTCAGGCTCAAACAATTCTGTGATTTTTGAACTATCTGCCTGCTTCTATTGAACAATGAAGGTGCCATATAGGGGTCCGTCCCATCGACCGGAGGCATCCGTGATCCGCGACCTCATTGCCCTGAAGACGTTTGCCACCATCGCCGCGCTCGGGAGCTTCGCCCGGGCGGCCGACAAGCTCGGGATCTCGCGCGGCATGGCCAGCAAGCACATCGCCGACCTGGAGGCGGAACTCGGGGTCAAGCTGCTCAACCGCACCACCCGCCAGCTCAGCCTGACCGAAGCGGGCCAGACGTTGAATGCGACGGCCACGACCCTGTTCGGGCTGCTGGACACTGCGGAGCAGGACATCCGGGCCTCGACCGCCAGTCCCCGCGGCACGCTGCGGGTGAACGCGCCGATGTCCTTCGGCGTCCTCCATCTCGGCCGCATCGTGAGCGACTTCCTCAGGCAGTGCCCGGACGTGGAGGTCGAGCTGACGCTGGACGACCGCGTCGTGAACGTGGTCGAGGAGGGCTATGACATCGCGATCCGCATTCGCCGCCTCGAAGATTCGTCCCTGATCGCAAAGCACCTGGCGCCGGCCCGCATGGTCGTCTGCGCGTCTCCCGATTACCTCAAGCGTCGGGGCGAGCCGAAACACCCGCACGACCTCGAACACCACGACTGCCTCGTCTACGACTACCTGTCCCGGCACGGCACATGGAGTTTCGAGTGCGACGGCGTGCGGGAGGATGTCCGCGTCGACGGGCGGCTGTGGGGCAACAATGGCGAGGTCCTGATGCAGGCTGCCGTCGACGGGCATGGCATCACCCTGTCGCCCACCTTCATTGCCCACGAGGCGCTGCGGGCCGGCACGCTAAAGCCGGTGCTGTGCGACTGGTCGGTGGTCGAGCCCGCCTTCTTCGCGGTGATGCCGCCCGGGCGCAACAACGTCCTCAAGGTGCGCGCCTTCCTCGACCACCTGGCGAAGGCCCTCGGACGGGATCCGTACTGGGACCGGGACCTGCCGCTGGAGCGGTTCCGGGCCAGCCCCAACGCAGCCTGAGTCCTCAACCACTGACGCTATGAGGTGCGAGCCATGCAGTCCTTCGTCTATGAGGCCCTTCCGACCCGTGTTGTATTCGGCTCCGGCACTGCTTCCCAGCTCAGGCCCGAGGTCGAGCGCCTGGGCGTGCGTCGGGTTCTTGTTCTCTCCACGCCTGGCCGCGGCGAGGTGCAGGCCCGCGAGATCGCCGCGCTGCTCGGCGATCTGTCCTGCGGCGTCCATGCCGGCGCAGTCATGCATACGCCTGTCGATGCCACCGAGACGGCGCTGCAGGTGGTCCGAGAGCTTGGGGCCGATGCCGTCGTGGCGGTCGGCGGCGGGTCGACGACGGGACTGGGCAAGGCTATCGCACTACGAACCGACCTGCCGCAGATCGTCCTGCCGACCACTTATGCCGGATCGGAGATGACGCCAATCCTGGGCGAGACCAAGGACGGCGTGAAGACGACACAACGGACGCTGAAGGTGTTGCCGGAGGTTGTCATCTATGATGTCGATCTCACGATGGGCCTGCCTCCGGCCATCGCCGCGACCTCCGGGATGAACGCCATGGCCCACGCGGTCGAGGCGCTGTATGCTAAAGACCGCAATCCGATTACCTCGCTGATGGCCGAGGAAGGGATCCGAAGCCTCGCCCGGTCTCTGCCGGAGATCGCCGACGATCCGCAGGATCGCACGGCACGGGCCGATGCTCTCTATGGGGCCTGGTTGTGTGGCACCTGCCTTGGATCGGTTGGCATGGCCCTGCATCACAAGCTCTGTCATGTTCTCGGCGGAACCTTCGACCTGCCACATGCAGAAACCCACACCATCGTCCTGCCGCATGCGGTCGCCTACAACGCTCCGGCGGCACCTGACGCTATGGAGCGGATTGCGCGGGCCTTGGGAGTGACTGACGCCGCACAAGGCCTGTTCGGGCTGGCTGGACGCTTGGGTGCCAAGCAGGCGCTGCGGGACATCGGCATGCCGGCGGATGGCATCGAGCAAGCTCTCGAGGCGACATTGGCGGCTCCCTATTGGAACCCACGCCCGCTTGAAGAGCAGGCTCTGCGCGATCTGCTGACCCGGGCCTGGAACGGCGACCCGCCTCCGGCGTGACCGCTTCTGACCAGTTCATTCCATTCCTGACGGAGTTGTGATGTGCGTGGGTGCAATGTTCAGGTTGCGTCCTGGCAGGCAAGCTGCGGTTGTGCCGCCGGGTCAGAAAAGCCATAACTCCTCGCGTCGGAAGCGAGCTCTATCGATCGCCCCGATGCTTCATTGTTCCTCCATCGAAACCTCCGGGCTGCCCCTCGCGGCGGCCCGTCTTTCAGGGGGCCCACGACCATTACCCGCGGCGGAGAATGACATGATCGCTCGCACCAATGATATGGCGTTGCTCGCCGCCCGCTTGGCCGTCGCCGCCCTCTTCCTCCCGGCCGGCATCGGCAAGCTCTTCGGCCTGCCCGGCTTCGCCACCTCGCTGGCCGGAAAGGGCGTGCCCTTCCCAGAGCTTCTGGCTGCGCTTGGCGTCGCCGCCGAGATCATCGGCCCGGTAGCTCTGGTGCTCGGCGTGTTCCCGCGCCTCACGGCGTTGCTGCTGATTGCATTCACGGTGGTCGCGACCCTGATCAGCCACAGCTTCTGGACGTTCCCGGAGGCTGCGCAGCAGGCCCAGCAGACCCAGTTCTTCAAGAACGTTGCGATCATCGGCGGCCTGCTGTTCTACTTCGTGAGCGGCCCGGGCGCCTACAGCGTCCCGGTGCGGTTCCTCCAACGCCCGGAGACTTCCAAGGACCTCGACCCGCGGACGGCCCGCAGCCGGGCCTGACGCCCGGCGGCCTAATGGTCCGCGCAGGCGTGTGCGGAACCTCACTGCGGCCAGGTCCCAACCACAATAGTAAACACCCTGCACATGATGATCCCGTCGTGTGTGACGAGGTGCCCTATCGTGCTCGCCCGCATTGCCTCCTTCACCTTTGGCATCATCGCGCCCCCGGCCCTGGTCGGTTGGCTCGTGTTCCTGCACTGACGCCGGCCCTCCCCCACTCGTGCGGATCGACGATCGGACGAGGCGCACTAGATCCGGTTCGGCGGCAAACCAGCTGGAGGTCCCGATGAGCGATCATGTTTACAAGCTGGTGGAACTCGTTGGCTCCTCGACGGACAGCATTGAGGATGCCATTCAGACCGCCATCAAACGTGCCGACCAGACGCTCAGGAACCTGCGCTGGTTCGAGGTCGTCCAGACCCGAGGCCATGTCGAGAATGGCGAGGTTCGCTATTATCAGGTGGTGCTCAAGGCTGGGTTCACGCTGGAGGCGGGCGGCGCCTGACACGCTCGAACACCAGAGGCGCTTGCACCTGAACACTTTTATCAACAATCGTCTGCCGATGCTGGGCGGGCCGCCTCATGAGCCGCCGGTCGGCGGCTTGGGACGTCTGCTCTAGAGGCTTGCTAGGGACGCAGAGCCGTCCCCACGGTGTTTCCTGATGTCGAACAGTGTGTTCAAAATACGAGGAATTATACTCGCTCAATAAACCATTACCTTCCCTCCATCAGCAATGCATACCGCCCTTGGAGAGATTGTTCATGTCTACCGTTCTCGTCCTCAACAGCAGCGCCAGCGGCGCGGCCTCCGTGTCCCGGCAACTGGTCGAGCAGGCCGTAGCCGACCTGCGGGCCCAGGATCCCGGTCTCCGCGTCGTGACGCGCGATCTCGGCGCTGCCCCGATCCCGCACCTGACCCTGGAGTCCGCCACCGCCCTCCGCAGCGCCGATCCGGTCAACCAGGAGCAGGCGGCCGCCCAGGCGCTGTCGAACGAGCTGATTGCCGAGCTCAAGGTTGCTGACGTCATCGTGATCGGTGCACCGATGTACAACTTTGGCATCCCGTCGACGCTCAAGGCTTGGTTTGACTACGTACTCCGCGCGGGTCTCACCTTCCGCTACACCGAGGCTGGTCCCGAGGGGCTCGTCACCGGCAAACGCGCCATCATCGTACTGAGCCGCGGTGGCCTGTACAGCGAGGGCCCGGCCCAAGCCATGGACTCGCAGGAGCCTCATCTACGCACCATGCTGGGCTTCATCGGCATCACGGACATCTCCTTTGTTCGGGCTGAGCGTCTGGCCTTCGGTCCGGAGATCCGTGATCAGGCCATTGACGGCGCGAGGGCCGAGCTCGAACACCTCGCCGGAACGGCTCTCGCCGCCGCCGCCTAACACAAAAGGTGTTCAGACTGCCTGCTTTAAGATGGGCTGAGGGGGCGTTGAGTGGCCTTGCGCACTTGGCACCCCCTTCCGCCGACTGTCCTAACAGGTGAATTCAGCCGCTCCAGCTTGATCCAGGAGCCTCTGCGGGATTCCGCCAAACAAATTAGAACTTTTGGGCAAAGCCATGGACCGCAACAATGACCAGGGCTCGGTAGGAGCCATAATCGCTGCTGTGCTCGTGCTGACCGGGACGGTTGGCATACTTTATCTGCCGCTTTTCCTCTGACGGATCCCCCGCTCGACCCACGTCTTGGGCAGGCCAAGCTACGGTTAACATCGGCTCAGGATGGGTCTTCGTACGCTAGCAGAGGGATGGGCACTCGTTTTCCCCTTCCTGTCGGCCTTGGGGGCAGCATTCAATGCTGATTCCCATGCGTGCCCTTTGAGTGCTCGCCGGACGCTGTTCGATCCATAAGCTCGCCCTGCATCACAGGCCTGAAGTTTAGCAGTCTAGCGCAGAGCATTGCACCGAGGGTAATGCCCCGGCTGGCTCGCTCTTCGGATTACTCAGCCATCGCGGCGTCGACCGACGTCAGGGCCGTCATGTTCGTGATCCGCCGGACCGTGCTTGTCGGCGTCAGGATATGGACCGGACGCCGAACCCCGAGCAGAATCGGTCCGACCGTGATCCCCTGCCCCGCGACCGCCTTGAGCACATTGAACGTGATATTCGCCGCATCCAGGTTCGGCATCACCAGCAGGTTGGCCGCCTCGGTCAGGCGCGAGCCGGGGAACACCCGATCGAGAATGCCTTTGTTGAGGGCCGCATCCCCGTGCATTTCACCCTCGACCTCAAGGTCCGGGGCTTGGCTCTGGATCAGCTTCAGGGCTTCCCGCATCTT
>NZ_QDAH01000064.1 GCF_003075415.1 Microvirga sp. KLBC 81 | reverse complement strand
GGAGGAACGCCGCGCCTCACCGAAGCGGGATCCCCGGCCCAAGCCCGGGGATGACGGAGAACTGGATTGGACAGCCGCAGAATGTTCTCTGTTCGTTCTTGACTTCTGTCCTAAGCTCGGCTATATCGTGTCTTGTCCCGGCTCACCGAGGGGCGCGCTCGCGAGGCGTCGCAGGTTGTGGAGCCGGGGCACGGTCCTGCGGAGGAGGCTGAACGCCAGCCCACCGGCAGGAGGCCGCCCGCAGGTCCCGAGCGACCGCTGCGGTGTCCGCCTAAAGAAGCCGTGCGCGAGGAGCCGTTCGGTTCCAAGCATCATCATCACAGATCGAGCCGGACCGCTCCTCGCGCCCCCCTCGACCCATTCACCCTCGGAAGCCACACCGGCCTCGAGGTCGCTGCCGCGCGCTCTTTGATATCTCACACGCCCTCTCGTGCCAGTCAGAACCGCCATGTCGTCATAGCTGGCAGAGGGACGGCAAGCGCTTCAGTCCACGGCAGAGGCGCATCCGATTATCCATGTTTTAACCAAACCATCGTCTAATCGGCCCTGAGTAAAAGTGTGTTTGCGCGCATGACGGTTTCATCACTCACGATGTCTTGTGCGCTCGAGTTGTTGCGTAGAGTTCGCCATGGTGCACGATCGTTATCCGTCAGGCCGCCGCGTCCTTCGAAAGAACCGGCGCAGTCTTTTTGTGACGGCCGCTCTCGTGGCGATTTCTATGAGCCCTGTCGCTATCTACGCGAACCTCCGGGTTCAAGACGCGCTCCCTTCCGTTGACATTTCCGGCAGCGTCGCAAGCCCGACGCCTGAGCAGAGCACGATGGCAGCGGCCTCCGCTGAAAGCGATGCGTGGACGCTGGTCGATCCGAAGCCCATGGGGCGGCCTGAGGCGTTCGGTTCGGCTCACAATGCGGCACTTGCCACAACGTTCAAGCCGTCCTCCGCTCCGCGCGCCGTGGCCAGCGCCGCGCCGCCAATTCCTGCGGCCCAGAAGGAGCCTGCTCAACCACTCCAGCCTTCGCCTGGGATGAAGGCGGCTCAAGCCGACGGGCCGCCGGTCCCGCTGCCCGTGCCGCGTCCTGCGGAATTCCGGGTTGCGAAGGCGCCCCAGATGCCAAAGCCTGAAATGCCGAAGCTGGCGAGCGTGCCGATCAAGACAGCGGCTTTGCAGACGCCGCCGATTGGACCGGTCAACGAGCCTTCCTTCATCGAGAAGCTCTTCGGCATCAAGCCCGCGCCCCCGCCTGACAATGCCCTCGGCTATGCTGCGCTGGGCAGCACCACCGGCAGCATTGCGCCGGGTGCGCGCTTCAGCCCTGCTCCGCAGGTCGGCGACAAAACCGCTGTCTATGACATCAGCGCGAAGGTCGTCATCATGCCCAACGGCGAGCGTCTGGAAGCGCATTCCGGCCTCGGCGACAAGCTCGACGATCCGCGCTTCGTCCATGTGCGCATGAAGGGCGCGACGCCGCCCGGCACCTATATCCTCACCGAGCGCGAAGCGCTGTTCCATGGCGTGCGAGCCCTGCGCATGCACCCCGTGGGCGGCAGCGCCGCCATCTATGGCCGCGACGGCATTCTCGCCCACACCTACCTGCTCGGGCCGAACGGAGACTCGAACGGCTGCGTGTCATTCAAGAACTACGACCATTTCCTGCAGGCCTATCTCAGAGGAGAGGTTAAGCGCCTGGTCGTCGTTGCCGGGAGCAAACAGGATCTCCTGCCTCGTATGGTCAACCGGAGCCAACGCCTCCCGGTCCCTGAGCGCGACACCTGATCATCCAGACGATCTTGCACGTCGCTTCTCTCGGCCTAATTCATGGTCGAACAGGGAGAGACGGGATGGAGCGCACTCTGGGATCGATTGTGCGATGGACTGCTTTCCGGCATCGTCGCGTTCCGGCAAGAAGCTTTCTCACCACCTCGATCCTTTTCGGCATGCTGGCGGCGACAGCTCCGGCTGTCGCGCAAGGCGGGATGGGTTATCTGGTCCCCGCCCCGGCCCCGGACGAACTCCAGAAGACGCCGCGATACGATTGCGACACGCCCGGCGAACCGCTCATATCGCTCGATGTGAAGAGCAAGTACAAGCAGGACGATGCCAGCCGTTCGACGATCGACGAAGAAGCCGAAGAAGCCTATTCGGAAGCCGTGGAGCCTCTGCGCGATTACGGCAGAGCGCTGGTGAAGATCTCGAACGCCTACGTCAAATCCGACCCAAAGAATACGGCGGCTGCGGCTTGCGTGCTCACTTGGCTCGACAGCTGGGCGAAGGCGAATGCACTCACCGATATGCGCTCCAGGCAGGCAAGCCACAATCAGGGACAGGCCGTGGGTGGTATCGCGCTGGCTTATCTCCAGATCCGCAACGCACCCGGTCTACCAAACGAGCAGAAAAAGCGGATCGAAGCCTGGCTCAACAAGTTGGGGCATCAAGTTGCCGATGCCATGGACAAGAACGACGGCGTCTCGGGCCGAAACAATCACCGTTACTGGAATGGCCTGAGCGCCATCGCGGCCGGCATCGCCACAGGGGACCAGAAGCTGATCAGATGGGGGGCCGACAGCGCCCGCATCGGGATCAGGCAGATCACGAAGGATGGTATCCTGCCCCTGGAACTCAAACGCGCGAAGCGGGCCCGCGACTATCACAATTTCGCCGCCGAGCCGCTGATCGCCACGGCAGAACTTGCACGCACGCAGGGCATCGATCTCTACACAGAGAATGACAAGGCTCTGTCGCGTCTCGTCAACCGCGTGGTCGAATCCTTTACGGATCCATCCTTCTTCGAGAAGGCCACAGGTTCAAAGCAGGAGCCCTATCCCGGCGACGGCACCGTGCCGGGCTCGCGCATCGCATGGCTCGAAATCTATCAGAGCCGTTTTCCTTCAGAAAGGGCCGAAGCTCTATTGGCCTCCAAGCGCCCGGTGGCCTCGAGCGGCATCGGCGGGAACACGACATTGCTGTTCCGCGGCAAGGACTGAGCGCCGGGTGAGGCTCAGGGCTGTCCGCTGCCACCTGCCGCGCCATAGACCTGCCCTGTGGCGTAGCTCGCGTCGGATGCGGCCAGCTGCACATAAATGGAGGCGAGTTCCACCGGCTGGCCCGGGCGTCCGAGTGGCGTGTCGCCGCCGAATTGCTGCAGCTTTTCCTGTGTGGCACCGCCGCTCACCTGAAGCGGCGTCCAGATCGGGCCGGGCGCGACACCGTTCACGCGAATGCCCTTGGGTCCTAGCTGCTTCGGAACCTCGGCAGCACAGGAATGTTCCATGTTCAGGCCTTGCTTGAGGACCAGTCCCCGAAGCCGCCGAGCCGTGCGGTTGATTTGGCAGATCTGGCTCCATTCCGGCAATGGGCGGGTCAGGAGTAGGCAACCGGTGGACGTGCTCTTCACTCAGGCAACGGTTGGCCTCGCCGAGTGCGATCTGCGCGGATACCTCCTGCGCGTCAACGATTATTTCTGCACAATGCTCGGCCGCAGCCGAGATCAGCTTCTCGGATGTCACCTCAGCAAGATTGTGCACCCGGATGATCTTCCGCGAACCGAGGCCTTGCTAGCGGGGTTGCTGAATGAGGATCGCTACGAGGTCGAGAAGCGCTACCTCCGACCTGACGGTTCCGTGGTCTGGACCCGGACGGCTGCAAGCCTCATTCGCGATAAAATGGGTCGACCGGAAAGATCCCTGGCTGTCTGCATCGATATTACCCAAAACAAGCGTCACGAAGAAATCCTGCGGGAGAGCGAGGAGCGCTTCCGGCTCCTCGCCAATTCAGCGCCTGGAATGGTCTGGATCACCAATGGCGAAGGTGAAGTGACCTATGCCAGCGATCGATGGTCAGAATACACGGGCCGCCCTCATTCAGAGGTTTTAGGCTACGGCTGGCTCAACACGATCCATCCGGATGATGTGGAGGGAACGCTTCGCGTCTGGACCGATGTCCAGGTCAAGGGGATTCCCTATGAGACGGAGTTTCGCTACCGTCGGCATGACGGCGCCTATCGGTGGCATGTCGTCAGGGCCAATCCCTATCGATATCCCGGCTCTGACAAAATCACGGCCTGGTTCGGCAGTTCGACGGATATTCACGAGCTCAAGATCATTGAGGCCGCCCTGCGTGAAAGCGAGCAGAGACTACGGGCAACTTACGAAAACGCAGCCATCGGGATCGTCGAAGTCGACACGAACGGCCATTTTCTGCGGGTCAATGAATGGCTTTGCGCGATCAGCGGCTACCAGCGAGACGAGCTGCTCGCAATGACGATAGGCGACATCACGTTTCCCGACGACCAAGCCCAGGACTTGGAGATGTTCCACCGACAAATGGCCGGAGAAATCGACGTCTATTCCCTCGAGAAGCGCCTCCTGCGTAAAGACGGGCACCTTGTCTGGGTTGGTCTTTCTGCGTCACGGGTCGATGATCTGGTCGGTCGCCCTCTTTACGGCATCAGAGTCCTGCGCGATATCTCCGCCCGTAAGCGCGCGGAAGAAAGCCGCAATCTCCTCATCAACGAATTAAATCACCGGGTGAAGAACACTCTGGCAACCGTACAGTCGATTGCACGGCAAACCTTGCGCAATGCCCGCTCACCACAGCAAGCCGAAGAGGATCTGGAGAGTCGTCTACTGGCCCTCTCCCGGACGCACGATGTTCTCACGAGGGAAAACTGGGAGCGCGCCGGCCTCCCCGACATCGTGGCCCAAGCGATTGCCCCCTATCTGAACCGAGGCGAGAAGCGCTTTCAAGCGCACGGACCGGCAGTGATCCTGACCCCGCAACAGGCATTGTCAATTGCAATGGCTCTTCAGGAGCTCGCCACGAATGCCGTCAAGTATGGCTCGCTCTCGAACGAGACAGGCACGGTTATCATTGAATGGTCGACGACGCGCTCGGATAATGACCTTTTCCTGCATCTTGTTTGGCAGGAAAGCGGCGGACCTCCAGTGAGCCCGCCTACCCGCCGCGGCTTCGGAACGCGCCTCATAGAAAGAAGCCTCGCGAGAGAGCTGGAGGGTCAAGTAAAGATCGACTTCCTCCCCAGTGGCCTCATCTGCGCCGCAGATATCCCCCTGAAATAAGGCATACTTCTCGAAACCCATTCACCAAGGTCGTCGGCCCAGCGGATCATATCGACCAGATCACCGGCTTTCCCGTCGCCGATAATACGATCCAGAGTGACCACGTTATCCGACGAAGCCAATGGCTCCGTAGAGGAGGCTCCATCCTTTTTGCCGTTCTCTCCAAGGGACTCAAGATGACAACCTCGGTTTTCTACGTCATCTAAGGGCATCCCTTTCTGGAGATTCCTATGGCAGACTTTTCCGCCTTCCCCATCGCCAGGCGCTGGCCCGCATCCCATCCGGACCGTCTGCAGCTCTATTCGCTGCCGACACCCAACGGGGTGAAGGTATCGATCATGCTGGAGGAGATTGGCCTGCCTTACGAGCCGCATCTGATCGACATCGGCAAGAACGAAACCTGGACAGAAGAATTCCTCTCGCTCAATCCAAACGGCAAGATCCCGGCGATCATCGATCCCAACGGGCTCGATGGAAAGCCGTTAGGGCTCTTCGAATCCGGCGCGATCCTGCTCTACCTTGCGGAGAAGAGCGGTCAACTCCTGCCGGGGAATCCGGCGCTGCGATATGAGACCATCCAATGGGTATTCTTCCAGATGGCAGCCGTAGGCCCGATGTTCGGCCAGCTCGGTTTCTTCCATAAATTTGCGGGCCGCGAGATCGAGGACAAGCGGCCACTCGAGCGCTATCGCGCAGAGTCGAAGCGCCTGCTCCGCGTGCTGGAAAAGCGGCTCGAGGGCCGCCAGTGGGTCATGGGCGATGAATACACCATCGCCGACATCTCCCTGCTTGGCTGGGTACGCAATCTCATCGGCTTCTATGGGGCCGGCGAGCTCGTTGGCTACGACACGCTCAAGAATGTTCCGACCTGGCTGGACCGTGGCCTCGACCGCCCTGCCGTGCAGCGCGGTCTTGAGATCCCGAAGCGGACGTGACGCGCTACCGTTCTCGATATTTTTTAGCCAGCAACCGTGAGGGTGCCCTCACGGTTGTCTGCATGGTCGCGCCTCAGACCGGCGCAGAACGATCTCGCGCCTGCCAAAAAATTAACACAGATTAATCAAATCAATAGAGATGTGCTCTTGTCTCAATCCTCGCAAAGAGGAAACCACAGCATAAGCTGTGTATTTAGGCGCCAGAGAAGTAGCCTGGCTGAGAGCACGCTTCTGTAGCCTCGCCTCCTTTGGTGCTTCAGTGGGGGGTGAGGCCTTGCGGCTCCGATCGACACAGATTGAGCCAGTAGTGCGCGTTCAAGTGAATTGGAACCACTCTTTCAACAGCAAAGAGATACGATGCCCGCTAGCAGACGCTTCAGCCAAACGCCCCCGGACAAGGCCAACGAGCTCTTCGAAAAGCTCCTCGCGACGTCCGACAATGCTGTCAAAACACGAGAACGCCTCTTCGCAGATCTCAAGGAAGAGCTCGAACTCTTGGCAACTCTCCAAGAGCAACATCTCTTTCCAGTTCTGATGCGGAACGGAATGCACGATCTCGTGCAGATGGCAGTCAACGACAACCAGGAAACTGTTGCGCTCCTCACACAGCTGGAGCGCATGTCCAAAAACAGCAGCGAGTTCCTCGATCATGTCGCTCGATTAAGGAGAACTTTCCAGCAGCATATCCGGGATGACAAGAAAGAGCTTCTTCCAGCCGTGCTTGAGGTTCTCAGCGAGGAGGAAGTAGAGGCGGTGATCGAGAAGGTGGAGGATAAGATGGCCAGTATTGACGAAGCAAAGCGGTTTGAAACGCAGCATAACCGTGAGCAGGTCGAGATCGTCCAACGTGTCGCGATTGATGTCGCTGATACAATGCGAGCTGGAGCGGAAAGCGCCCAGACTCTCGCCCGTACTTTACAGGAAGCCGTCGAGAGCAGCTTCAACACGTTCGCCGAATTGGCTCGCCAATCGACAGGGCAAGCCATGCAGATGTTCAACCGTCCCGGCGGAGAGACACAAGGGCTCACGGCACAAGCCTCGCAAAACTTCCGCATTGCCGCGCAATCTGGTTCGGCTCTGGCGCGTGGGATGCACGAGGTTTCCCGCGAATGCTTTGAACTGAGTCAAAGGCGCCTTCAAAGGAACCTCGAAGGCTTGACCGTCTTGGCCCAATGCCGGTCTATGTCTGACTTCATTGCAGCTCAGAGTTCCTTGATCCGGGACAACGTTGAGCAAACCGTTGACAACAGCCGGCGCATTGCGGAGCTCGCCCTCCAGATGGCAGACGAGGCCACTCGCACCGTGACCGTTCAGATTGAAAGATCCGAAAAGACAGCCCCACATGTCAGCCGCGCAGCCTGAGGGTTAGAAACGGTCCAGATCGGAACGCTCCTGGCTTCAAAGCCAGGAGCGTCTGTACGTCTCGTCGGAAAGCGGCAAGAAAGGGCAAGGGGTTTATCCTAGCAAATCCCGCAACGTACGCATGAAGACCCGCGCCCCAATCGCAAGCAGATCATCCGGGAAATCATAATCCGGATTGTGGAGCGCTGCGTGATCCTCACCCGCGCCGAGAAAGAACATGGCAGCCGGAGCATTCGCACCCAGCTGCCCGAAATCTTCGGACGGACGCATTGGTAGATCCCCCTGTCATGCGGTACACCCTCGGCATCAAGCGCACGGCGTAAGTGTGCCACCGCTTCGGGAGCGTTCTCGCAATGGCGGAAAATGTCACTGTACGAGATTGCGACGGATAAGCCGCTATCCCGCGCGGCGTCCTTCGCCATTTGCTCGGCCTTGCACACGAGAGCGTCCATGCCTGCGTCAGTCATCGTCCGAAGCGTCGCCCAGATCTCTCCATGAGCGGGAGCAATGCCGAAGGCCGGCTCGCCGATCTGCGCGTGCGTCACGGTCACCATAGCGAAGCTCTCATTCATGGGACCGCCGCTCCCTAAGGCCGTGAGCGCCGGCATGAGCTGCGCGATGGCATTGACCGGCGACACTCCGGTTTCAGGCATCGAGGCATGGGCTGTCTTGCCCGTGAGCACAATGCGCATACCGCGTGAGGCGCAACTCACCGGTCCCTCGATGAGAGCGACCTTGCCGAACTTCATGCCCGGCAGATTGTGAAGCGCGAACACAAAGTCGGGCGCAATATCGCGGAACTTCGGATCCGCCACAACGGCAGCGGCTCCCGCTCCCGTCTCCTCGGCAGGCTGAAAGAGCAGAATAGCACGACCACGTTGCGGACGCTGCCGGCCCAAGCCTCGGGCGAGAGCCGCGAGGATCGTCATGTGCCCGTCATGTCCGCACAAATGCGCCTTGCCCCGCACGCGTGAGCGATGAGGCGCGTCGGAAACTTCCTCAATAGGCAAAGCGTCGAGCTCCGCGCGAAACACCACCGTGGGACCGGGCTCCCTGCCCTCGAAGATGCCGGCGACGCCATGACCGCCGAGGCCCGTGATGATTCGATCAGAGCCAGCCGAGGCAAGCAAGTCCTGAACAGTCCGGGCAGTTCCAGCTTCTTCTCCCGATATCTCGGGATGGCGGTGCAGCCCGCGCCTCCACTCGGTCAGCTCGACCAAGTCTTCGTTGGTCAAAAACATGGGAAGGAACTCCGGCCCATCATAAGAATAGGCTGGTCAGATTGCCCCGATTTGCTCACCCACGGCAATCGCCTGTTCCGCCAAATGGACGGCCGAGGCTCGGGAACGGGCTCCGCAGATAAAACCGCTTGGATGGCAAAAGACGCCATCCGGAATGCCTGCGGCCTTGGAGAAGGCCTCCTCCTGCAGGCCTCGCCAGGATTCCGGCAGCGAGAGCCTCTGGCCAAAGGAACTCGGCTCTGGGGGAATCGTGCGGCAATACCACGAGCTAGCATCCTCATTCGGGTAAATGACGAAGAGGAGATCCCCCAGGCCACCGTCGAACACCGCCTTTTCCCAAGGCAGCTTTCGATCGAGCACAATCACGCGCGGATCCTTCGTCTCCCGCGCTGCCGCTTCCACGAAGGACACGGCTTTAGCCTCCGCATAGGCTTGGCGGCAGGCGCGCTGCAGAATGCCATGCGCCACGGCCGCCGCCGCCGCAAACGCCTCGTCATAGGTTTGGGTGCTGTCCCACGTGGGGTTGAATGCCTCGATCAGGAGCGCGAGATGCCCTGGGCATGCGGATGACACGCCGTTGTCGGCGAGATCGATGGCAAGGATGAGCCCTCCATCGATATCTTGCCAGACGACCTCGCGCGTATCGTCTCCAATTTCTGGCACGAGATGGTTGAGAGCCCGACGCCCATAATCGCGCCAGATCAGGCCGACCGAGCTGTAGGGCGTGCCATCCTCGCGGCGCGGCAGGTCACGCATATGATGGTCATAGCACTTCCTCGCAGGATCATACACGCCGCCTACGTCGAACACGATATCGGCTGCGGCGATCAGAGCCGGGTCGCGGGTGCGGATGAAATCGAACTCCCCAAGAACAGCGCGCAGAACAACGGATGCGAACACGTCATCCGCATGGAATGTCCCGCTATGGGTGACGACCTTCATACTTCCCTTCCCGTCAAGCCAATCAAAATTCCTGTCGGCTCTTCAAGAGCCAAGCTGTGCCGAGACATATAACCCTATTACGAAGGTGCAGAACAGGGCTGACACGCCTGAATAGCGTTTTTCCTGCGCATGTCTGAACCTTTCTTTCAAGCCCGAGCAACCGGGAGCCTGGCTATCGTGGCTTGACCTTGCCATGGTGGGAAGGTCTAGACAGCCGAGGATCTTGATTTAGGGGAAGATCCGAACATGCATCTATTCCACATTCCTGGCATGACCTGCGGCGGCTGCCCCGGTGCCGTGACAAGGGCAATCCAGAAGCTCGATCCGAAAACGCGCATCGAAGGTAGCCTTGAAGACCGCACGATCACGGTCGCAATGGACAAAGCCGAAGTCTCCCTGCTCGCCGCTCTGGAGAATGCCGGCTACCCAGCCCAAGCAGTTTCTGACGATCGATGAAGCAGCAGCCTTATCTCTTTCTGGTGCAGCCCTTGCGCCCCACATCACCCAATCTTTAGGAGATTATGATGATCCTACGCTCTTTGATCATGGCGGCCAGCATCGCCGCTCTTCCGGCGCTCGTACTCGCGCAAGGAACCTCCCATAGCGGCCATTCCATGCCCATGCAGACGCAGCAATCCACGGACACCTCGGCCACGAAGGGCTACCGCGAAGCCAATGCGAAGATGCATCGCAATATGGACATCCCCTATAGCGGCGACCCCGATGCAGACTTCGTGCGCAGCATGATCCCGCATCACCAGGGTGCCATCGACATGGCAAACGTCGCTCTTCAGAACGCTAAGGATGAGCAGGTTCGCAAATGGGCAACCGACGTGATCCGCGAGCAGGAGCGCGAGATTGCGGAGATGCAGGCCTGGCTGAAGAAGAAGGGCGTACAATAAACCGTGATGGCCGGGCGTTGAGCCCGGCCTTTTTGTCTCAGATGTGCTCGTGAAAGGCCTGAGCTTCGGCCTTGCTCTCGAAGACATGAGGCCTCACGGTGCGGGTGAGCACCCGCCACAGCTCTTGGTGCGGCATCCGGCGTGCCGATGCCGACGGATCTGGACGTACAGAAGGTGTCGCCGCTCTGAATCAGGGGGACCGCCCCCACTGCGCCGGCGATCTTGTGGCGCATGGGCCCTCTCCTTCCTTTGAGGTGCAATTCCTCACTAGGCTTCCAAACCATTGTGAGGACTGCTGTTTTCTGAGGATCCGACCACCCTCACCTTGGCAGTGTCAATACGACCTTGGAGCGTGTAGAGGATGGTTGCTGCGCACTTGTGGGGAGCACCGTGCTTCGAACGAGAGGGCTCGTGCGTTAACGGGTATCCCTTGCGGGCGACAGGAAAGGAAAAACCATGTTTACGCTTACAATCAGCGACAAGCCGATTGCCATCACCAATGCCGATGAGGAGGAAGCCCGCGAACTCCTCATGAGCGAGGATTTCAAGGAAGACCTCAAGTACTTGGAAAGCGAAGGCGCTCCCATCTGGGACGGCTTTGCCACTCTCAACGTCCGGCCTGCCACCGAAGAGGAAAAGGCCGAATTCGAGGGGGCGGATTTCGACGATGAAGACGAAGAGGACGATGATGAGGAGGATGGCCCCTACATCATGTTCCTGGTCGACGTGACGGACCCAGATGAGGCTGACGAGGACTAAGCCCTTTCTTTTAGAATGGCTCTTAAGAAAGCCGAGCCCGGGATCAAAGGGCTCGGCAACCAGGACGCAGTGCCTCCGTTTCTCGAATGAGACACCTTAACACTCTTCGCGTCCTTGACTTTGCCATGGTGGGAAGGTGCAGACCATGAGCGACATGGCTCAAGGGAGTTTAATGATGCAGTCCAACCTGACGATCAGCCGGAGAGCGTTGCTGACGGCCCTCATCGCTTCCCCCATCGCGATGCGTACCGCGTCTGCCGAAACGCTCCCAAAGATGCTCGTGACCAAGGATCCGACCTGCGGATGCTGCGGCGCTTGGGTAGATCACGTCCGCTCGGCAGGATTTACCGTCGAGGTTATCGAGTCTCCGGAAATGAACCGCGTAAAGGCGCGCCTTGCTGTGCCGCAGGATCTGGCCTCCTGCCATACGGCGGAGATCGGCGGCTATGTCATCGAGGGCCATGTGCCTGCGGATTCGATCAAGCGCCTTCTCGCGGAGAAGCCCAGCGCCAGGGGGCTGGCCGTCCCCGGCATGCCGGCAGGCTCGCCTGGAATGGAGGTCGCAGGTATGGAGCCCGAGACCTTTGACGTGGTGCTCTTCGGACCCTCGGGCCAGAGATCCTTCGCCCGCTACAAGGGTAGCAGGCCGGCCTGACACGCCCGGGAACACGGGACGAGCCGGGCCGTTGGCCCGTCATGTCCTGGCTTGTCCAACCCCGTCTTGTGAACGATCCCTTCAGCGATCCAGGCGTCTATCTCGACTTCCGGTATGGCCGTCGGGCGATCCTCTTCGACCTCGGCGATGTGAGCCTACTTTCCTCGCGCGAGCTGCTTCGGGTGAGCCATGTCTTCGTCTCGCATACACATGTTGATCACATCGCGGGTTTCGACCGCCTGTTCCGTCTCTGCCTCCATCGGGCCTCGCCACTCATTCTGATTGGCGCGCCGAGTTTCGTGGATCAGATCGAGCACCGCATTCGCAGCTTCACCTGGAACCTGCTGGACGAGAACTCGGTCGATTTCTGCCTGCGTGCGATGGAGTACGATGGCTTTCGCCTCACGAAGGCCGCTGAATTCCATGCCCGGGAAGCTTTTGCCCGCCGCAATGTTCCGGCTCCGGAATTTCCAGAAGGCATCGCATGGACTGAAGCGGATTTCAGGATCCAGGCTGTCGCACTCGATCATGGCATTCCCTCCCTCGCTTTCGCCTTGAAGGAAGTCATGCAGGTCAATGTCTGGCGCGGCGTTCTAATGGAGATGGGATTGCCGCCGGGACCATGGCTCAACGAGGCGAAACGCGCCGTCCGCCTCGGACTGGCGGACGATCATCCGATCATGATTTCAGACAAAGAGACCATCAGGCTGGGAGAACTGAAGCACCGCGCCCTGCGCGTGGCTCCGGGGCAGGTGGTCGCCTATATCACCGATGCGTCTCCGCATGCGGCAAACCGCGCGAAGATCCTGCAACTCGCCGACAAGGCGGATCAGCTTTTCATCGAGGCGGTATTCCTGGAAAAAGACCGGCACCTCGCCGAAGCCTCGCATCATCTCACTGCCTGGGAAGCAGGTGACATCGCTCGACAAGCTGGCGTCCGGTACGTGACACCGTTCCACCACTCCGCCCGCTATCTCAGTGAGCCTGATGTTCTGCGGGAAGAAACGTTTGAGAGCTTCAGACCAAGCGAGACAAGGTCGTTGATTGCATGAGACCGTTTACCGCGCAGCGAACACGGCTTCATAAATCTGTTCCGGCTCCGGCCTCTTGTTGGACTGGAATCTCAGCACACGATAGCCACAGGATTTGAGGATCTGGTCGCGCCTGGCATCGCGCTTCGCATCATGGGAGCGGTCATCGAGCTCGATCACCGCGATCACCTCCATGTCGCGGGCGACCACCCAATCGACGCGCATGTTGGAGATCTGCTTGAAGGCGACCCAGAACGTGCGGCTGCCTTCCTTCGCGTCGGGCCGCAGGAGAGCCAGGATCGGCACCTGAGGCCAGATCTCGCAGTCGGGAAATGCCTTCAGCAGGCGCTGGTAAAACTCTCTCTCATTGGCCGTCATGATCGACATGCGGTGATAGCGCACGCGGCGTGCCCAGATCAGCGCAATGATGAGCGCCAGAGCGAGCAGGACAATGCCGGCGAGCCATGTCCAGGACATGTTTTCGATGATCATGCTGCCCGACCTTTCACGACCTCCCGTCGGGCTCGATGAAACCGAGCCGTATGGTCCTGCGTCTTCTTATTGCCAGGTTAAAGCTTTGGGGAGAGTAAAGATGGACCTCAATCGTCGCGCCTTTGTTTTAGGTCTTCCGGCTGCCGCCGTTTGCTCCGCCCTCCCTGCTGGTTCGAGCCTTGCGCAGCAGGTGTTGGCACGCTCGACCTATCAGGCGATATACGCGCCGATCGATGACGATCTCTACCCGATCCCGGGGGTGGATCTCTCGAAAATCAATCAGAACTACCTGCGCAAAGTCGTTCCATACGAGACGAGCGAAGCGCCCGGAACTATCGTGATCGATCCCCGGAGCCGCTACCTCTATCTCGTGCTGCGGGACGGCATGGCAGTCCGCTACGGCGTCGGCGTGGGCCGCTCCGGTTTCAGCTGGTCCGGCACGGCGGTGATCAAGGACAAACAGGAATGGCCGGATTGGTATCCGCCCAAGGAGATGTTCGGGCGCCAGCCCGAGCTGATGGAGCAAATGGGTGAATTGCCCGGTGGCGCTGGAATGCCGGGCGGCCCCGGCAATCCTCTCGGCGCCCGCGCCATGTATCTCTGGCAGGGCAACAAGGATACGCTTTATCGTATCCACGGCACCTTTGAACCCTGGACGATCGGCACCAACGTTTCGTCCGGCTGCATCCGTATGATCAATCAGGACGTGATCGACCTCTACAATCACACCCCTATCGGGACAAAGGTGGTGGTCCTTGGATCCCCTGGAAACAAGCGCAACCACGCTGCACCTCGAGCCTGAGAACGAAGTATTAAGCCTATTTTTGCCATGGTTGACCGCCACACCTGTCTTAAGGGTAGCGGGATCAAAGCAATATGCGGGACATCATGGCCCGACCGGAACGGTCGCTTGGCAAGCAAACGACGCCACGTGTTCTTGCGAACAATTGCGAGCATGCCAGGAAAAACGTCCTGAAGATTACATATCTTCTCGCCGGTATTGCTGCGCTCGTTGGCATGATGCCATGGAATACGACGGTGCGCGCGGATGGCGAGACGCGAACACTGAGCTTTGTTCATACCCATCGGCAGGACAGCACTACCATCACCTTCCGGCGGAACGGCCAGTATGACGAGCAGGCCCTGAACCAGCTCAACTGGTTCCTGCGTGATTGGCGCAATGACAAGCCTGCCCGCATGGACCCTCGCCTGTTCGACATCCTCTGGGAGGTCTATCGCGAGTCCGGATCGCGGCAGCCCATTCATATCATTTCGTCCTATCGTTCGCCTGAAACCAACTCGGCCCTGCGTCGCCGATCGAGCGGCGTCGCCGAGAACAGCCAGCACATGCTCGGAAAGGCCATGGACATTCGCCTGCCCGACGTCTCCACCGAGCGGCTGCGCGCGATCGCCATGCGCATGCAATATGGCGGAGTCGGCTATTATGCGTCCTCCGACTTCGTGCATGTCGATACGGGCAACGTACGTGCCTGGCCGCGCATGTCGCAGCAGCAGCTTGCGCGTCTCTTCCCGAATGGGAACACCGCTCACCTGCCCTCCGACGGCAAGCCGCTTCCTGGCTATGAACAGGCCAGGGCTCAGATTGCCGCCCGCAACGCTGCCCTTGCCACGCAGGCCTCAGCGGGTGGCGGCTCCATCGGCACTCTGCTGGCCAATGTCTTTGGACGCAGGATGCCAGCACAACCGCCGTCGCCCGTTCAGGAGCCGACAGTGGTTGCCTCCGTGGTGCCTGAGATCAAGGCGCAACCAGTTCCGCTACCGCCGCAGCGGCCACAGGACGCGGTCATCCAGACAGCAAGGGTCGAGGCACCGTTGCCGCCTGCTGGCATCGCGCTGGCCCCGGCTTCGCCTAGCGAAACAGTCGCCTCTTTCGAGCCCATTCTGGGATTCGACGTGGAGGCAGCCGTACAGTCGCTCTTCGAGCCCAAGACCGCACTGCTCGATATGGGCTTCTCTTCAGGTGCGCTGGATGACTTAAGCCACACGCGCTTCACCGGCCCCGCCATCAAGCCCGTTCCGCGACTTGAGCAGGACCCGTCTCCTCGCAGCATGTGGGCAAAGGCTGGCTAAAGCATCGGACCCAAAAGTGGATCTGCACTTTTGGGGCTCATCCGATGCTCTCTTCCTTGATGAGCGCATCGTTGATTACGGAAAACCGGGTCCACTTTTCACTGACGTGGACCTTCGGTTCCGCGCGATGCGCTAGCCCGCTGTTGCGAAGATGACCAATGCGAACACGGCGAAGGCGAGCATCCCGGCCGCCGCTACGATCCAGGGCGAAAAAGAGGTTTCCTGCGTTTCGGCCTGACGCGGCTCAAGGAGAGCAGGCTTCGTCGGCTGCAGGGGCTTTGCTTTGGAGGGTTCGCGGTTGGCACGAGGTCCTGGGAAGGGAATGATCTCCGCACTTTGGCGCGGCATCGCCGCAGGCTTCGGATTGGGTGAGAGCAAGCTTTCCTCAAGCTCGACTGGAACACCCGTCTCCTCCAGATGAACCACGACCAGCGCGATCTCTTCTGCGCTCATGCTCTCGACGGGAAGACTCGCTCGAAGATCTTCGGTCGTGAGATGTCCCCTCTCGCGCCCGAGGGAGATCAAACGGTCCAAGGTATTACTGTCGAGTGCCGGCTGCATGAGGGCATCACCCCAACGTTTGACAAGGCTTGTGAGCCTAACGCGGCAATCTGGTAAGGTGTTGCACGGGCTCTGCGTCTGTCCGGCAAGTTTTTTGAGGGCAGGCTCTTAGGCTCTCGAGCGCCTCAGTTCTTCGTCGCGTTGGAGGCTTCCTTCAGTGCCTCCTTCTGCTGCCGAACCTGCTCGGAAAGCTGCTCGGCGATGGCTGCCAATCGAGCGGCGGCCACCTCCTTGCCAAGTACCTCGACCTGACCGGCCAATCCCACGGTGAGGAGAGATTCGAAAACAATGTCGGCTGGCAGACCCTTCTTGATCAGTTCGATGGCGAGCTTCTGCCATTGATCGGCCAGCTGGATGCGGAGGGTAGCGTTATCGTCAGTCATATGTCGATCCATACATGATCCAGCGGGGCCTGTCCTCGGCAATCGTCCGAGGGCCGAAGCTTGTCACTCAGCTTACATAGAACCGTTCTAAGGCGATTTGGTCCCTCATAATGGAGAAGCCAAATGGACCAGCACAAGGTTCGCCTTCGCGCCAGCGAGTTGGAGGATTCCGGCGATGTCGGCATCAACCCGACAGAAAACCTCACCATGGGCGAGATCATCGCCACTCGCTTCAACCGGCGCGATCTTCTGCGCGGCTCGCTTGCCGTTGCCGCCATCTCCGCGACGGTCGGCACGCGCGCTCTGGCCGGGAACGAGCAGCCGGCAAAGAAGCCGATGGCTGCCTCTTTCGACTTCAAAGAAATCGAGGCCGGGGTCGACCAGACCCACCACGTGGCCGAGGGCTATGATGCCCAGGTGCTGCTGCGCTGGGGCGACCCGATCTTCGCCGATGCTCCCGAGTTCGATCCCATGAACCAGACGGCCGAAAAGCAGGTGCGTCAGTTCGGCTACAATACGGACTTCATCGGCTTCATTCCGCTCGACGGCTCAGCCGATCACGGCCTGCTCGTGGCGAACCATGAGTACACCAACGAGGAGCTGATGTTCCCGGGCGTTGGCGTTCAGGATTCCAAGGACGCGAACTTCGGCAAAATGACCAAGGAGCTGGTGGATATCGAGATTGCGGCCCATGGCGGTGCAGTGGTCGAGATCCGCCGCGTCAATGGCCAATGGCAGGTCGTCAAGGACTCCAAATACAACCGCCGTATCACGGCTGATACGTCTATGGAGATCACTGGTCCGGCTGCCGGCCACGACCGGATGAAGACCTCTGCCGATGCCACCGGCCGCAAGGTGAACGGCATGATCAACAACTGTGCCGGCGGCGTAACGCCCTGGGGCACCTGGCTGAGCTGCGAAGAGAACTTCAACGGCTATTTCTGGGGCAAGCTCGCCGACGACCATGCCGAGGCCAAGAACTACAAGCGCTACGGCATCGGGACGCCCGCCTATGCCTGGGGCAAGTTCCATGACCGCTTCGATCTGACGAAAGAGCCCAACGAGGCGAACCGCTTCGGCTGGGTGGTGGAGATCGATCCGTTCGATCCGAACTTCGTGCCGAAGAAGCGCACCGCGCTTGGCCGCACGAAGCACGAAGGCGCTGCCGGGATCACGAACAGCGATGGCCGCTACGTCGTCTATCTCGGTGACGACGAACGCTTCGACTACGTTTATAAGTTCGTCACGGCCGGCAAGGTCGACACGCAGAACCGGGCTGCCAATTTCGGCCTCCTCGATGAGGGCACCCTCTATGTCGCCAAATACAATGCGGACGGCACGGGCACCTGGCTGCCGCTCGTTCATGGCCAGGGACCGCTCACCGAGGCCAATGGCTTCAAGAGCCAGGCTGATGTGCTGATCGAGACCCGCCGTGCGGCCGACCTTCTTGGCGCAACCAAGATGGACCGTCCCGAGGACATCGAGGCGAACCCGCAGACCAACCGCGTCTACGTCATGCTGACGAACAACACCCGGCGTAAGGAAGATCAGGTCGACGCGGCCAACCCGCGCGCCAACAACGCTTTCGGCCACATCGTCGAGATGATGCCGGAAGGCGGCAACCATGCTGCGATAAACTTCACTTGGGAAGTCCTGGTGAAGTGCGGCGATCCGTCTGTTGCCTCGGTCGGCGCAACCTTCTCGTCCGAGACCACCAAGAACGGCTGGTTCGGCATGCCGGATAACTGCGCCATCGACAGCCAGGGCCGCCTCTGGATTTCCACCGACGGCAACAATGCCAAGGCGACGGGCCGTGCCGACGGTCTCTGGGCTCTCGAAACCGAAGGAGAGAAGCGCGGCACCTCGAAGCACTTCTTCCGCGTGCCGATCGGCGGCGAGTTGTGCGGGCCGTTCTTCACGCCAAACGACGAGTCCCTGTTCCTCGCCGTGCAGCATCCCGGCGAGGCGGATGACGGCGCGACATCGACCTTCGAGAATCCGATCACCCGCTGGCCGGACTTCAAGGACAACATGCCGACCCGTCCTTCCGTGCTCGTCATCACCAAGCAGGGCGGCGGCAAGATCGCCTGACCTGCACAGCTGTGATCTGAAAATCGGCGAAGGAGCCCCTGCGGCTCCTTTGTTCGTTCAGGAGCAGACGCGATTCAGTCGTAAGGCTGCGCAGCGAAATTTTCTGGGAGGGAAAGTGGCGCGGGCGACGGGGCTCGAACCCGCGACCTCCGGCGTGACAGGCCGGCACTCTAACCGACTGAGCTACGCCCGCGCATTTCGTCCCATCGCGTTCGGCCCAAGGCCTTGAATTTCTGCGATGGAGGCGCGCTCGTACCGGTGATTTGGCAGCCTGTCAAATATTGTTTTCGCCATCCACAGCCCAGGCTGATTTTCCCGGACAATAATCCTCGCCCGTCAGTCCCGCGTGCTGACGGAGAACAGCTCGTGCCCTGCCCCGTTCAGCACGCGCACGGCCTCGATTTCGGGATCACGGGATTGCGGACGACGGGCGAGCGCGAAGACCTTGAGGGCGCGCTCCTTCGCCTTCTCCAGGGAATCGGTGCGGACCATGATACGGCGGATCACCCCGCCGCCCGCCTCTTCCGAGGCAACGGTCTCAATGCGGTAGATTTCAATCACGAAGGGGCAACTCCACTTGAGACAAGAGCTCCACTATCACGCCCTCAGGCGCTGGAGCTTGTCGAATTTCTTGATCAGGCGATCCCGTTTAAGCTTCGACAGGCGGTCGATCCAGAAGATCCCGTCGAGCTGGTCGATCTCATGCTGGTGACAGACGGCCATCAGCCCCTCCGCCTCCTCCTCATGCTCCGTACCATCGAGATCCTGGTAGCGCACCCGCACCCGGGCATGCCGTTGGAGTTCGTCCGTCACACCAGGCATCGAGACGCTTCCCTCCACATGGTGGATCAGCTCAGGCGAGGACCAGACGATCTGCGGGTTCACGTAAACATGCGGCGAAGCATCGGTCTCGAGCTGGATGACCACGAGACGCTTGAGCACCCCGATATGGGGAGCCGTGATCCCGATACCAGGAGCCGCCCGCATCGTTTCCGTCAGGTCCTGCGCAAGCCTGCGGAGCTCATCGTCAAAAGCGATGATGGGCTCCGCCTCGAGGCGCAGGCGCGAATCGGGAAAGCGGACGATGGGACGGATCGCCACGGGCAGGCTCCTATGCTTGAAACGTCTTACTTGTAGCGCCCGCCGCGCTGCAGCACTTCGATCTTGTAGCCGTCCGGATCCTGGATGAAGAAGAACTTCGCCAGGAGCTTGCCCTGGTGCATGAATTCCTTGATCGGCAGAGGATTGAGGCCAAGGCCTGTTAAACGGGCATGCTCCGCCTCCAAGTCGTCTACCGACACGGCAAGGTGCCCATAGCCATCGCCCAGAGCGTAAGGCTCGGCCCGGTCATGATTGATGGTCAACTCGACTTCGAACTCGCTTTCCGAATTGCTCAGGTAGACCAGGGTGAAGCCATCAAAGCCAAGGCGTTCCGCCACCTGGAGACCGAAAGCCTTGCTGTAGAAATCCAGCGAGCGCTGCTCGTCCAGGACACGAATCATGGAGTGAATAGCTTTAGCCATGGGGACGACCTCGTTGAAAATCTAAGCCTTGAGATGACGACAGGAGTGCCGGGAAGACAGGCTGTTTGCCGCCGGAGCACATAGTCGAGAAAACGTGAACCTGCCAAGCTCTCGGGAACCTCTATGTCAAGGAACCTCAGCTCGCTCTGAATTCTTGACTTGGTACGGAGGCATCACACCCGCAACCCCTTATCGCCTCCGCGAACTCCGAGCCCCGTTCAGCCCGCATTGGAACGGGGCTTTTTCGTGGGGATCACTTTTCGAGCATCTCGGCAATGGCGCGGATGCGGTTGCGCACGTAGCCGGGCAGCCCGGCGCTGATGGAGTTGCCGGTGTTGAACGAGCTTTTGCCCATGAGCACCTGCACCGGGATCAGGTTGCGCAGGACAGGCACGTTCGCGAACTCCTTCTTCTGCTGCAGCACATCGGTCTCGATCCCGAGCGCCATGAAGATGGTCGCGACCGTCTTCGTGCGATCCGTGGGGTGAGGCTGCAGCACGGCAAGCAGCTTTCCGAACTGCATGACCTGGTTCACGTCGAACAGGGTCTGCTCGAGCACACCGGCCACAGGCGCATCGACATTGGTGAGTTTGGCCAGACCAGCCTGATCGATCTCCTGCTTCGGAAGAACCCGGATCTCGGTCTGGAATTCCATGAACTCCGAGATCTTCTTGCCCCCTTCCTCCAGCTTATTGGCAAGTCGAATGCCGACCGGCAGTCTTCCTTCGAGTGGATAACGGGACTCGATGCAGAGGCTTTGCGGAGCCTCGCACCAGCGTCGATCGGGATTGCGATTATGAGCGCTCTTTGGATCGGTGTTGGGGCGAGCCTGTTCGGCCGTGATGCGGCGATGTTTGATCGAAGGGTCGATCTTTTCCAGCACATCGAGGCCGACGAACCGATTGAGATCGATGGCGTCTGCAGGCTTGCCGATCAGGAAGCGCGTTTCCACCACATACATGTGGAGCTTTTCCGTATAGGGCTTCTCGATCCCATGGACGGAGACCTTGATCGTCGGCTCCACGTAATTCGGGAAGAGGCTCAAGAAGCGCTTCTCCTGAGGCAGTTCCCGCGCCCAATCCTCGAACCGCATGAGGCCCGTTTCACCATCGGCGATCTTGTCGCCGGTGTGATCACTGAAAAAGATCGTCTTCGGCTTCAGTTGCGTGAGGGGAGCGGCCGTAACCGACGGCACCTCCTCTACCCGAAAGCCCTCGGCCAGGGCCGGAGCGACGGACAGAGAAAAGGCAGCCAGAGCGATCAGGCTCCAGCGCAGTGAACAAAGTGCTCTCATCAATAAACCCGTCGATAGCCCCAGGGATAATCCGGATCGACCCGGCGCGGTCTTGGACGGGGCTCATCGTCCTCCCACCACCAGCGAAAACCTGGCTCCGTGCGCCGTTGAGGAGGAGCGTTCTGCCGGAGCGAATCCAGCCAGCTCTGCCCTTGTGAGTAAGGAGCTTCGTCATAAAAGCCGTATCCGCCGCTCTCGTCGCCATCGCTCCACGGATCGGGATTGCGCAAGGCATAGACCTCCTCCTGCGGCACGAGACGGTATTGCGTGTCGCTGAAGCGTCCATACCAGTTCAACCGGAAATACTCGTTGAACGCTTCTCGCCGCCCATCCGTCACCCGGTCGCCCGTGTTGAGATCGATGGGCATTGCAATCAGCTGTTTGGCAGCCTGAGGCGACGGCGGGCTCAAAGGGGATTTCGGAACGTGGTGCTGCCAGGCGGCTTCCACGATGTCCTTGAAGATCGGAGCCGCCACCTTTGCACCGGTCTGCCCACGTCCGAGCGTGCGGCGCTTGCCATCTGCATTGTCGTGCCCCACCCAGACGATCACAGTGACATCGTTGGTGAAGCCGGCGAACCAAGCATCGTTTTCGTTGTCCGAAGTACCCGTCTTTCCGGCGGCATAAGGCGCGAGAGCCTTCAGGTTACGGGCTGTTCCCCGCTCCAACACGCCTTGAAGCATCGTCTTCAACTGATAGAAGGCAGCGGCATCCGCAGAGCCGAGCCGCACCAATCCTTGCGCCTTGCGGCTGTAGATGGGGTGCCCCCGCTCCTCAATGCTCTCGAAGGCATGGGGCACCGGCATCGCGCCCTCGTTGGCGATGGCCGCATAGAACGCCGCGAGATCCAAAATCCGCACCGGCTGCGCGCCCAGCACGAAGGGGTAATGCGGGGTGCACTCCACATAGAGTTGCGCCTCCAGAGCGAGCTCGCAGACATCCTGAAGGCTTTCCGCGGGGCTCGTTTCGATACCGCCATCGAGCAAACGGGCGGTCACCAGGTTCTTTGAATTCTCCAATGCCCGGCGCAAGGTCACGATGCCGCCTGCGCCGCCATCGTAGTTCTTAGGTCGCCAGTAATCCCGCGCCCGCACATTCGCGCCGGGGTTCACGGGCGGCAGGGTGACGGGCGCATCCCAGACCAGCGTGTTGGGCTGCAATCCCTTGGAGAGAGCCGCAAGATAGGTGAGCGGCTTGAAGGCGGATCCTGGCTGGCGATGCGCCTGCGTCACACGATTGAGCTGGCTCAACGGATAGGAGAAACCGCCCGCCATCGCGAGAATACGGCCGGTCCTGTTCTCCAGAACGACGGCTCCGCCCTGCACCGTCGGCGGCACCCGCAGATCCGCTCGGACAACTCCCTTGCCTTTTTGGTCGATGATCCGCACGCGCACCACGTCATAGAGCTTCAGGTCGCGGCGAGCTGCCTCCCAGGCATTGAGAGGGAGAATACGCCCATCGGAGAGCCCCACGCGAATAACATTCGCTCCCGTCTTCTTGTCCCTGCCCTTTTCGATTACGACCGCAGCGGGCCATTGCACGTCATACAGAGGAAGGCGCGCGGCCTCCAAAGCTCTGCGCCAGGCAGGTGTCGCCCCATCCTCCTTCCTGCCATCCAGTGACCTGATGGCTTCGGCAAGATTGGCCTCTGCCGCCTGAAAGCGCTGACGGCCGATGCTCAACTCGTAGCGAGCCAGCCCTTCCTGCAAAGCCGCTTCGGTCGCCTGCTGCAGATCAGGATTGATCGTGGATCGCACCGTATACGAGCCGGAGGTGAGGCTCTCGATGCCCGCGAGCGTTCGCGCATCCCGGTTCACATGGTCCGTGAAATAGAAACCGCTGTCGCGGCGCGGACGCTGATAGGCAACTCGTGGCGGCAAGGAGGCAATCGCCTGCTGCACCTGACTGGCTTTGAGAAATCCATCCTCCTGCATGCGGCTCAGAACGTAGGCCATGCGCTCATGCGCGCGATCGGGCTGGGTGTCGGGGTTGTAGTAGTTCGGCCCCTTCGCAAGACCCGCCAGAAGCGCCCCTTCTGACACGGAAAGATCTTTGGCGCTTTTGCCGAAATAGCTCTGGGCCGCCATTTCGATGCCCCAGGAGGTGCGCCCGAGATAGATGGAATTGAGATAGATCTCAAGGATCTCCGCCTTGCTCAACGTCTGCTCGATGCGGGAAGCAACGATCATTTCGCGCATCTTGCGCTCATAGGTCACGTCGTCGCCGACCAGCAGGTTCTTGGCGACCTGCTGCGTGATGGTGGAACCGCCCGCCGGCCGTGCCGGATCGGCGAGGTTGTTCATGAAGGCGCGGATCACACCACGCTCGTCGACACCCTTATGCTGATAGAACCGCTTGTCCTCCGCCGAGACGACGGCCTGCTGCACGGATTCGGGAATGTCCGACAACGGCACCCAGATGCGCCGGTGATCGGGTTCGTAGACCTCGGCAAAGCGCCGGCCGTTGCCATCGAGAATCACGCTGACGCCCGGCAGCTTGAGGCCTTTCAGCTTTCCTGCGTCGGGGAGATCGGCCACTGCATTGTTGTAATAAGTAATCACCTCGCCAAGATCGACGGGCGGAGGTTCTACCTTCTCGTTCTTGCAAAACTGGCGGTAGCTCGCATGCAGGTCGTTGAAGCTCAACCCCTGGAGCATCTTGAGATCGCCCGTTACCGCTTGCGGATCGTCCATCGCGGTTGCGATCAGATCGTCGAGATTGATGTCCTCGATATCGAACGCGCGGCGCATATGGGTGCACCCGCTTTTCAGGATCTCGGCCACCTTCTCCCGGTCCTGCATTGGATCGAAGGACGTCTTCACCGTATCCGGGTCCACCAGGACCTGACTCAAAGTTAAGGCCGTTGCGAAAATCTTGACGAGGATCGCACTCATTCCGCCGCCATCATTGAACGATCACGCTCCTTATTAAGCCTAACTCGCGATGAAACAGGCCGGCATGCGCCCGGCCCGTTCACATTGTCGTAAGCAGCCTGAATGAAAGCTGGATAGTACGGCTGTTTTAGGACCGGCATCAGACTCCATATGGAGCGGAAAGCCACGCTTCCCAGCCTTGCGGGGTAGCTTTTGCGCCCTACCCGCGCCCGACGAAAGGCATCTTGGTCGCCATCACGGTCATGTTGAGGACATTTGCGCTCAACGGCAGGCTTGCCATGTAGACGACAGCCTCCGCCACATGAACGGGATCGATGGTAGGCTCTGCCATCACCGTGCCGTTCGGCTGCAGGATTCCGCTCGCTATCCTGGCAGCCATGTCGGTCGCCGCGTTGCCGATATCGATCTGCCCGCATGCGATGTCGTAGGCGCGCCCATCCAGAGACGTGGATTTCGTCAGGCCCAGAACGGCGTGTTTCGTGGCCGTGTATGGCGCGGAGAAGGGGCGCGGTGCATAGGCCGAAACCGAGCCGTTGTTGATGATGCGCCCTCCTCTCGGATCCTGATCCTTCATGATCCTGAACGCCTCTTGGGTGCAGAGGAACGTTCCGGTCAGGTTCGTATCCACAACACTCTGCCACTGCTCCAGGGTGAGATCCTCCAGAGGAACGGCAGGAGCTCCGATGCCGGCATTGTTCACGAGGAGGTCCAACCTCCCAAAGGTCTCCTTCACCTGTGAGAACAACGCCTCGACCGAAGCCAGATCTGTCACGTCGGCGGGAACCAGAAGAGGCTCGCCGCCGATCTCCTCGGCCGCCTTTTCGAGCACCTCTATCCGCCGTCCTGCCATGACAACATTGTAGCCCTCCTTCAGAAGGGCTGCACAGATCGCCCTGCCCACACCAGTCCCCGCTCCAGTGACAATGGCGATCTTGGAATCGTTGCTCATGTTTTCCTCCTTATGGAACCGGCCAAGCTTTTTTGCGTTCGCATTCTGCCAATCGGAAAGGAGTCCGTCATGCGCAATCGTGTCCTAAGCTCGGCCGCTACCCTGGTCGTGATCGCTCTTCCCCTCGCCCTCGCCGCCTGTCAGAGCGGAACGACAGCGGGTGCTGCCGGCGGTGCCGTGACGGGCGCCATTGTTGGTGGTCCGGTTGGCGCTGCAGTCGGTGGTGTCGCCGGTGCTGCCGTCGGTACCGCACTGTCTCCCGAAGAATCCACCCGCGTGCAAAGCTATGTGGTCACACAGCGTCGCCCGTCAATTCGCGTCGCCGACGAAGTAGTCGTCGGCCAGCCGCTGCCGCCGCGCGTGCGTCTCTACCCTGTCCCGGAGCGGGTCGGCCTCGCGAACCCCTACAGCTATACCGTCGTGAACGACCGCACGGTTCTCGTCGATCCGCAGACCCGCACCGTCGTGCAGGTCATCGACTAAATCTCGATCCCAAAAAATGGAGAAGGCGGCTTACAGGAGCCGCCTTTTTCTTTTTCGTCATCAAGCAGAAACTCAATCATCCATCGACAGATGGTCCAGCAGGATTTCGCGTTTACCGGCGTGGTTGGCGGGCCCGACGATGCCCTCCTGCTCCATCCGCTCCATCAGTGA
>NZ_QDAH01000063.1 GCF_003075415.1 Microvirga sp. KLBC 81 | reverse complement strand
AAGGGCCGCAGACCTGAGGCCGCAGACCTGAGGCCGCAGACCTGAACCAGATCAGAGCTCAGGCGCGGCCCTTTTCTTTGCCGCCATCGAGCCACGGCGCTCTCGGGCTTTCGCTTTAAAAAGGGTGAGATGCTGCGAGGTTACTGACGCTAACGGTCTGCTGATCAGACGAAAGGGCCTGATGAGAGGACCGTCAGGCTCCTGAATCTGCCGGAGGGAGCAAGGAAGTCCTTGGGCTAGAGCATCGGACCCAAAAGTGGAGTGCACATTTGGAGCCCATTCGATGCTCCCTTGTTTAGCGTCACATCGTTAATTGCGAAAAACCGGGTCCGCCTTTCGCTGACGCGGACCTTTGGTTCCGCACGATGCGCCAGCGCAAAGCCTCATGCTGTTCCCCTCCGGCCAAAAGTCCGGCGAGACACTTCACGAGCATCAGGCTGTCGCCGTATACCCGTGTGGAAGGGAGGTACGAGTCCTTGAGCAATGCGTCTCTGGAGCATCGGCGGAAGCCCTTTTGTCGTACCTCACCCCAGCTAGTCCGAGCTTTCACGATGCAGGCATTGATAAACAGGATGGGGCTAGTAGCGTGGCTAAGGTTTAGCACTATAGTTGAGTTCTCATTCACGAACTCGTGATGGGGTCCGATGCGCCCGAGTGATCCATTCCCGCTAGAACGTTGTTCCAGTCGCTTGAGGGCAGCGATCTTGTCAGAGTTCCAGGGGCGACATCCCACACTTCAGGAAGTGGCGAACATCCCGCCGCAAAAGTGGCTAACGGTGCCTGGCATCGGTCAGACTTTGCTCACGGAGCTGGAGGCCATCATCCAGGCTCATCAAGGTTGGATAAAGAGTAATATCTCTGCAGGCTCGACCGACGCCGAACTCGTTGATCAGCTTGATCGATTGCAGCGTGATCTGGAACGCCTCCGCCGTGAGCTTCGGTCTGTCATAAACAACATCCGAAGGAAACAGTCCGACCCCGACAGTTCAGACCAGCCCTGACTGGATCGCCACATCTGGGATGTCTCGCCCGTGACGCGGACGTGCCTGCCGCCAGGGAGTGCGGGCATTGAAGACCGCCCAGCCCGGGGCCGTTGGTCCTCAGTCTGTCCAACCTCAGATGCGTTTCCGCAGACCGCTCGCTATGTCGATGGCCGCCGGTTAGCATCCCGGTGATGTCCCCCCGGCCCATGAGGCTCTCTGGCGGGACCATCTCCCTCCCGCTCCAGGTGCAGGTAGTTGGGATTGAACATCGACAGGTCCACCAGCCGCTCCAGGTCGAGGATGGTCAGGCGCCGCCCTTTCAGGGAAATCAGCCCCGCCGCCCGAAGCTCCTGGAGCATCCGGTTGGTATGAACCGTCGTCAGTCCCGTCGTGTCCGCCAACTCGGTTTGTGTCACTGGGAAGTCGAAGCTCAGTCCCTCCGCCAAGCCAACGGCGCGGACGCGCACGAACATCTCGCAGATCAGATGAGCCACCCGCTCCAGGGCATCGCGTTGCCCCACATTGACGACCCACTCGCGGGTGATCGCCTCGTCCACCAGCGTGCTCCACCACAGCGCCCGAGCGATGCGGGGATAGTGGTCGGTGAGGTCGATCATGGTCTGCGCCGCGATCACCGCCACGGTCGTGGGGGTCACGGTACCGATGCAATGGTCCATGCGCCTGAGGACGAAGATGCGCTGGTCGCACAGATCCCCGGGAACGAAATAGGCCATGATCTGCCGCTGCCCGTCAGGCAGGATCTTGTAGCGGCAGGCCCAGCCGGTGAGGATCAGGTACACGCCGTCGGTGGGGTCGCCTTCGTGGATCAGATCAGTATGGGCGGCGACGGCCTTGGGACTCTTTGCGAGGCTTTCCAGAGCTTCCCTGTCTTCCTCCGGCAGGTCGACATAGTTGCTCAGCTTGCGAACCAGCGGGTTGATCATGGTTGCTCCTGAGAGCTCGTCACGATCGAGGATAGCTGAAAACACACGCTCGCGGTGATGTTTTATACGTTCCGCTCGCGGGATTTCCGCCTATCCGCTCCGTGGCGTTTGGTAGGAGTGGTCGGCTGTCCTGTCCGGTCCCGCATTCGGCCACCGCGATGAAGCAGGTTGGGGGCGTGCGGTTCCATGGCCTCCCTCCCGGAACGTTCCCGATCACCAGGTTGGCGAGCCCGGTCAGAATGACATTGATCCGTCTCAAGGCGCGCAGATTCTGCCGCGCAACAGGCTGCGGGCGGCGGCGCGTAGACCTAATCTCTATTCCGACGTGGTCGATGGAGGATTATGATTTGTCCCGAGGATCGAGCGCTTTCGCTCCGGCTCCGCCCATGGCGGAATAGCCCGATCCGACAACATCCAGTCCGAGTTGTGTTGCCCTGCCGGAGCGGAACGATCACCCGACACGAATGTCCGATTGAATGAGGAGGAACGCACAATGGCCCGCAATCCGATGGCCCCCTTCCGTCCTGGTGGCGGAATGTTTCCAGGTGATCCCTTCCTCTCGCTGCATCGCGAGATGAACCGCCTCTTCGACGATGTCTTTCGCGGTGTCGGCCTGCCCGCGGCGACCGGCAGCCAGGGCCAAGGCGATGTCGGCACCTTCGTCAACACCAGCATGAATGTGTCGGAAACGGACAAGGAGATCCGCATCACGGCCGAATTGCCGGGCGTCACCGAGCAGGACATCGACGTGAGCCTCGATGGCGATGTGCTCACCATCCGGGGCGAGAAAAAGTTCGAACGTAAAGACGACAAGGAGAACTTCCACTTTGTCGAGCGCTCCTATGGCACGTTCCAGCGTTCGCTGCGGCTGCCCTATGCCATCAACCCGGAGCAGGTGCAGGCCAGCTTCGAGAACGGCGTGCTCACGGTGACTCTGCCGAAGACGGAGCGGCAGGAGCGCTCCCGGCGCATCCAGGTGCAGGGCAGCGGCTCGACCACTCGGGGCACGGCTGGCGGAAAAGGGGGAGAGGCAGCCGGCCCATCGGACCAATCCTCGGACACGAAATCCGGCTGACGGTCGGCTCATGGGATGGGGACGCTGCGGCTAGGGAATGGGCGCAATCTAGCCCAAGGCTCGACGCCAGGATGCTGCCGCATGTTTGGTCCGCGTGAGGCCGACCGTTGCCAGCCCGCTGACGAGAAGCACCCAATCCTGCGGCACATCGAGCAGGAGCGCGGCCGAGCCGCCCACGAGCGACCACAGGACAGGAATGACCAACGTCCACCAGGGCACCGGTTTGGTCGTCAGCAGAAGGCACCCGAAGGTGAGGATCGTCACTGGGCAGGGCGTGACCCCGAACAGCGGCAGGGCCGGATAGGCGTGGCCGAGCCAGATCCCCAGGAGCGGGGACAGGACGGCGGCTAACTGACGAACGCGAGCCCGGCCGCGCCCCGGATGCCCGGCACGCGGCCGAAAACAAGCCGCCGGATTGAGGGCCGCGAAATCCATCCGGTCCGAGCTCGATTGCGTCGCCTACGTTCGTCCTTGGCGACTGGTATTTCCAGCGTGCCACGTCACCGATCGTCTCAGTACTTGCTATTTTAAAGACATCTGAACCGAGGAGCGGACCATGCGAGCAAATTTGACTCATGCTTCGGGACGTATCCGCTTTCGGCTTGTCCTCGCCCTGATGGTGCTCCTGTCCGGGTCGGCCCATGCGCAGAGAAGCTCTTCATCCAATCCATTCGAGGGGTTCGCCGGGGTATGGTCAGGCAGCGGCACAATCGCGCTTTCGAATGGCAGAACCGAGCGTCTGCGCTGTGAAGCAGTTTATGCGGCGGCCTCCGCAGACATCAGCCTTCGACAGAATCTGAGCTGCAGGAGCGACAGCTACATCTTTGAGCTCCGGATAGACGTCGACTACGAGGGGGGCAGGATTTCCGGACGGTGGTCGGAAACCTCACGCAATCTGGTGGGACGGATTGCTGGCCAAGCCCGGGACCGACGGATCGAAGCCGTTGCTGAAGGACCTGGCTTCTCGGCGAGGATCGAGATGAGCACCAGCGGACGCCGGCAGGTGGTCGGCATCCGCTCCCAGGGAACGGAATTGTCACGCATTGCCGTCGAGCTGACTCGAATACGGTGAAAGTACAGTGAAAGGCTTCTGGGCCGGATCCTGCCCGATGCGGTATACTCTGACGCTTCAGGCGACGACCTGTCCCTCGCGTGTGAGGCCGGACCATGGAGACGCGGGCGCGGTATGCTCTGATCGGATTGTTTACGCTCAGCGTCATCATGGCCGCTTTCGCCTTTGCTTATTGGCTGCGCAGCCTCGGCGGTTTCAGCGAGCGGGTGGTCTACCGCGTGCGCTTCGAAAGTCCTGTGTCCGGGCTGCTTCCCGGCTCCAGGGTCTTGTTCAACGGCATCCCGGTCGGGGAGGTGACCGGGCTTGAATTGAACGCAGACGATCCGCGCCAGGTGATGGTGACGATTGCAGTCGACCGCGCCACGCCGGTCCGGGCGGACACGCAAGTCCGGCTCGAAACCCAGGGCTTGATGGATGCGCCATCAGTCTCCCTCGAAGGCGGGACGGCCTCGTCATCTCCGCTCAGGTCCGACAATGGTCCGCCTGTGCTCAAGGTGGATCCTGATGCGGCTCAGAGCCTGACGCGCGAGGCTCGCGCTGCGTTGCGGCGCTTCGAGAGCCTCGTTGCCGAGAACGCAGAGCCGCTGCACGAGACGATCACCAACCTCCGCACCTTTACGGACGCGCTCGCGCGCAATTCGGGTCGCCTGGAAGGGATTCTGGAGGCACTTGATCGTTTGGGCGGCGGAGGGGCCAACAAGCAGCCCGTTCCGATCTATGATCTCACGGCCCCGCAGGCATTTCCCCCACATGAAAAGGTGCCAAGCAAGCAACTGGTTGTTCCTGAACCCACAGCCGTGGTGCTGTTCGACACGCAGAAGCTCCTCACGAGCCCCCAGGTGGGGGAAACCATCGCCATGGATGCACAATGGAGCGACAGCCTGCCAAAGCTCCTGCAGGCCAAGATCATCCAGAGTCTGGAAAATGCTGGCTTTCTGCAGGCGGTCGTACGGCCGGTACTGGATGTGGCGGCTGACTACCAGCTCCTGCTCGATATCCGCAGCTTTCAACTTTTGATGTCGCCTGAACCGCGGGCCAATGTAGAATTCGCAGCCAAGCTCCTCGACGGGAACGGTCGGATCGTTGGCGGGCGCATCTTGCACGCGAGCGTCCCGGTGAGAGGGACGGATGCGCCAGCAGTGGCGGCGGGTCTCAACGAGGCCTTCGGCAAAGCGGTGACTGAACTGGTGCTTTGGGTGTCAGACTTCGTCTGACGTTTGGCGGTTCTGTCGCGAACCGGAATCGGAGCCGCAAGATAGGGGTGAGCTTCGGTTGGCGTTCACATGGCGAGAAGCTTGAGCTGACCAGCGAGCGAGAGGTTTGGATGACAGGCGGATCTCCCCTGTGCTTTGCGGATCATGTGGACCATCTCGATGCCGCCCAAGGTTGAGCAAGCAGCGGCCATCATCTCCTCGAGATTGTGCAGGCTGAGATTGTCGGCCAGGGTCCGGCGGACGCAGGGCAGGATCACCGGGCGATCAAAATACCGGCCCTTGAACACGCGATCCTCCGCCACTGGGACTTCCACCACAGTGGCTGAAACTCTCAAACAAACGGATTGCAACAGAACCGCAGCCGCTCCCGTGGCGGCGATCAGCACAGGCGATCAGCACATCGGCCAGGATCTCCCGCGTCTGCGGGTCTGCCAGAAGCGGGTCGAGCCACCCGGACTTGCGCAGAACCTTCGGCACCTTCACGTTGGCAATCACCTTCAGTATCCTGGTTTTACCCTTTGCTACCGATGACCTCTTCGCGGTTAGCGCATCGTGCGGAAAAGTGGCCCCGGTTTTCCGCACGATGCGCTGCTCCAGAGAATGAGCCTCGGATCGGGCCGCTACGACCAACACCGAGCTAACGCGGCGTCTTTCCGGGGGCATCCACCGGGTGCCCATCATGCAGATGTCCGTCGGCGGCGGCTCCCCGTCGGCACCTGGATGGTCAGAAAGGCCTGCGGGACTGCCGCTGACGCTTGCGATCTGGCGCGGTTCTTGCTTATCCGCCCCAGGGCGGCCGCGCCCAAGCAATAGATGCCCAGGAGCTGTTCATGCCATCCAATCGACGAAAGACCAGAGCCGCGCCGCTGATCCGATGTCATCCGCTCACCGCCTCCAAGCTCGGGGCCGTGCCGCTGCGGCAGCCAGCGGATGCCCAGAAACTGGGTCCCGCGTGCATTCCCATCAGGGGCCATGACGGAAGCTGCTGGGCATGGCCGATTGAGCGCGAGTTTCTGGCCGCCATCGAACGGCGATGACCTTTTGCGGCGTCCTGCCATCCCCTGTCAGGTTCGTTCTCCGCCGGTCTGGGTACGGTCCGCCCGGCTCGGCGATGCCGCTCAGGGCTTCGTCGGCCGGACGCCCGCCCTCCGTAACCGCGATGCGCTAGCGTCGACATCCGCCATCATCCTGGCGGCCACCTGAATCGTCTGGTCCGGGGTGGCGATCCGGATATTCCGCGTCATTGCTTCACTCACGCGCATGGCTGACCTCCTGGTCGCGTTTGTGACCGCCCCCACAGGTGCGCGGGCCGAGATCGTGAGCGTCGAGGCTCCTGCACAAATCGTGTGCATCTTCGGCTCTCGGCGCGTGCAGCAGCAATTGCATAGGCGCGATCAGGGGCGGTCCAGCATCCCAAGATTCTCACATTGTCCACGTCAGATTCTTGGGGCGCGGCTTCACCTCAGCGGCGGCGATTTCGTCGCCTCGGTTCGGAACAGGCCCTCTTTGGGTAGCGTTGGCCTTGCGGCTGTCACCTCCGATGGCTCATCTGTGGTGCGCAGCCACAACAAGGGAGCTGTGTCATGGCAAACAATGATCGTTGGAGGAACACCCCGGAGCGGTATGGCTACCGCGACGACGACCGTGACCGCTGGCGTGACGAAGGGAGCCGCGAAGGTTATGGCCGGTCCGACCGTGGCGGCAGTGATTGGGGTTCCCGCGGCGGCGGGTGGTCTGGCGGCTCGGGCCGTGAGGATCAAGGCGGAGGCGGCTACGGGGAAGCGTACCGTGCCGGGCGTGATTTCGGCCGTGGCTCCGGTGATTATGGCCGCAGCTCGGATTGGGACTACGGCCGCGGGTCGGGCCGCGATTATGGCGGCGGAGGCTCGCAGCGCCAATTCGGCGGCAATGACTACTCCCGCGGCTTCTACGGCGCCGACCAGGGCTATGGCGGCCGTCAGGAGCGCGACTATGGCCAGCGCGGCGGCGAGCGGGGCTTCTGGGAGCGCGCGGGCGACGAGGTCTCGTCGTGGTTTGGCGACGAGGACGCGGAGCGCCGGCGGCGCATGGACGAGCAGCGCGGCGGGCAGCACCGGGGCCGCGGACCGAAAGGCTACACCCGCTCGGACGACCGCATCCGTGAGGATGTGAACGACCGCCTGAGCGACGATCCTTTCGTCGATGCCTCCGAGATCGAGGTGGCGGTGTCGTCCTGTGAGGTGACCCTGTCGGGCACGGTCGACAGCCGTGAGGCCAAGCGGCGCGCCGAGGACATTGCCGAGCAGGTCTCCGGCGTCAGGCACGTGCAAAACAATCTGCGTGTTCAGCAGCAGACAGCCGGCATGACAGGCACCACCGGCATGAGCGGAACCACAACGGGCGCGGCAGGGACCACGACCTCCAGCACGGGAACGACCGGCACGAGTGGCCGCAAGACTGGCACGACCGTGTAACGACCCAGCCGGAGAGGCGTCTTCGTCAACCGTAGCGGCGCCTCTCTGGTCAAGCCCTGGTTGCTCCCAAGCGGGCTCAGGACAGGCGATGGCTCGCGCCCATGATGTGCGGCTGCGAGGTGCTCGGACTAACGAGGAGGTCCTCCGCCATCTCATCTGCGTGAAGAGCCGGGCACACTCGATGGCCAGAGGAACGGCCCGCGGGGGTGGCACGGATGCACTGCCGCCCCTGACCTTCCACACCCTCACGGAACTGCAGCAGTCCGCCTCGGCGCCCTCATGCCCAACATGGCCACGGCTTGGCGGAAGAGTTGCCTGATCGAAGCCCATTTCAGCAAGGACAGACGCGAGCCGGATCGGTTGCAAGCCTGGACCGGTATTGGTGCCCGTCGCAGCATTCAGCGCGCTCACCTCTGTGGCTGTGAGGGGACTGCCTCCGGCCTTTGGGCCGCTTCATGCCAGACGACTGGGTGTCCTATGCGCCGCCGATTTCCTCGATGACCACCCCGGTGCCGCCGCAGATCGGGCACTCCTTCTCCCCGAGCTTGCCGGTGCCCTGACATTCCCGGCAGACGTTCTCGCCGGCTCCCGGCGTGCCAAGATCGGCTTGGTCCCCGGGATTGAGCTTCGGCTTGTCGGGGTGAACCGTGATGGGCTTTTCATTGGCCATGATCTCCCTCCCTTAGCAAGTCCGCAGGTAAAACGCGGCGATGAGTGTCACGGTTGCCCTGGCGCATCCTTATAGGGGTTGCTGCGGCTGGGCTCCTGGCCGTCTCACCGGCAGCCTCGACACGGCAGGTGCCATTGAACGCCCTGGATGTCCTTGGCAGCAGCGTGGAAATAACCCTGCGAGACGCAGGACCGGATCCGGGCAACTGCTCGGAGGCTGATCAAGAGCGTTTCATCGCGACGGTCTCAGGCGTGAGCCATCTCAGCGTCGAGCAAGGTCCCGATCAGGCGCAGCAATTCCTGGTGCTCTGGGCCGCGTCCAGAACTCAGAAAGGTGCCGATCTCGATATGAGCCACATGACCGCCTGAGGCGATGTTGGCTTCGTGGCGCACGAAAATCTCCCCGGAGGCATCGCCGATCAGATACCAGCGGTCGCCATTCGGACTGATGTAGAGCTTGCGCACCTTTTTCATGCTGTGGGCTCCTGCCGTGTGTGTCATGCCAAGAAGCAGATTACGCGTTTCCAGTTGCGGCCCGAAGCACCACCGGCCGCCGCCGCGGTCCCCACGTGCCAGGGGCTCCCTCGAACACGCCGGGGCAGGGCGTGCCACAGCGGCCACAGCACCCATCGGCGGTGAGGTTCCAGGCGGTGAGCTGGTACCAGTCGCGTCCGATCAACACCGCCTGACACGCATGGCAATAGGTGCTCTGGCCTTCCGCATCGTGGGTATTCCCGGTGTAGACGTAGCGCAGCCCTACCTCCTGGGCGATCCGGCGGGCCATTCTCAAGGTCTCGGGTGGGGTCGCCGGGGTGGCCAGCATCTTCCAGTCGGGATGGAAGGCTGTGAAGTGCAACGGCACGTCAGGCCCCAGGCGCTCCAGCACCCAGCGGCTCAGCGCCTCGATCTCGGACGGCGAGTCGTTTTCGCCCGGGATCAGAAGCGTCGTGATCTCGAACCAGACCTCTGTCTCATGCTTCAGGTATTCCAGCGTATCGAGCACCGGGCCGAGGCGAGCCGAGCACAGGTTCTTATAGAACTCTTCCGTGAAGCCCTTCAGGTCGATGTTGGCTGCATCCATGTGTCGGAAGAACTCAACACGCGGCTCGTCGCAGATGTAGCCCGCGCTCACCGCAACCGACTTGATGCCGCGCTCGCGGCAGGCCTGAGCCACGTCGACGGCGTATTCCAGGAAGATCACCGGATCGTTGTAGGTGAACGCCACCGACCGGCACCCGCTCGCGACCGCTGCTTCCGCGATCCTCTCAGGAGAGGCAAGGTCCTGCAGACGGTCGAACTCGCGCGCTTTCGAGATGTCCCAGTTCTGGCAGAACTTGCAGGTGAGATTGCAGCCGGCGGTGCCGAAGGACAGCACTGGTGTGCCGGGCAGAAAATGGTTGAGCGGCTTCTTCTCGATGGGATCGATGCAGAAGCCGGAGGAGCGGCCATAGGTGGTGAGCACGACTTGGTCGCCCTCGCGGGCGCGCACGAAGCAGAGGCCTCGCTGACCCTCGTGCAGCTTGCACAGGCGCGGGCACAGGTCGCATTGGATGCGGCCGTCCTCCAGAAGGTGCCAGTAGCGGCCCGGTTTGCCAGTGACTGTCTGTTGATCCATGCCGATCTCACCTATTTCTGGTGATGGAGTTTGGGCATTGCCTGTGGAGCAGCCTCTCATGGCATCCGGACGAGACCAGGGTCGGGTCAGGCCAGCCGCGGTTGCGGGCCGGTTCTATCCCGGCAGCCCGCACCAGCTTCGCACGACTGTCGACGAGCTCTTGGGCAGAGCAAGGATCGCCCCAGTGGCGGCTCCCAAAGCCATTATAGTCCCTCATGCCGGGTACATCTACTCCGGCGAGGTGGCTGCCACAGCCTTTGCCTTGCTGCGACCCCATGCCGACACGATCACACGGGTGGTGCCGATCGGGCCGGCGCATTACGTGCCGTTCCGCGGGCTCGCTCTGCCGACGATGGATGTCTTCGAGACGCCGCTTGGGATCGTGCCCCTCGCGCGGGATGCAGCCACCGTACTTGCGGATCTCGCGCCCGTGGTGCGGGCCGACGCTCCGCATGAGCCTGAGCATGCCCTTGAGGTGGAACTGCCCTTCCTTCAGTCGGTTCTCAGGTCCTTCGAGCTGGTCCCACTTCTGACCGGTGACGCCGCTCCGGAGGAGGTCGCCAGCGTGCTCGACCGGCTGTGGGGTGGGCCGGAGACGCTGATCGTGGTCAGCTCAGACCTGTCGCACTTTCATGATTATGAGGCCGCCCGACGCCTCGATGCGGTCACAGCGGACTTCGTTGAGCGAGGCGACTGGGCCAGCCTCGGACCGGACAATGCCTGCGGCTACCTTGCCATTGCGGGTCTCCTCATTGAAATGAACCGTCGTGGTCTTGGGGTGCAGCGCCTGGCGCTGGCGAACTCCGGCGACACCGCCGGAACACGGGATCGTGTCGTCGGATATGGAGCGTGGATCACCGATGCCGCCCGGAACGCCTCCTAGCGCATCGTGCTTAAAAAGTGGCCCCGGTTTTCACTGACGCCGACCTCCGGTTCCGCATCAACGATGCGCTGCTCTAGAGCGTCCCTGTTTCGGTGGCTTGGTGCCAGCCGTCTGGCTTGCCCAGGAACGGTGACCCGGATGCGCCCCGAGTGTTTTCGAGACCGCCACGGATGCTTACATAACTCTTGCGTGGCGGGAGACAGTGGACCATGCCCGATATCGTGTCGACGGAGACGGAAACGACGCTGCCCGAGGCTGCTCTGTCCGGAGAGGATCGCGCAGCGCTCACGCAGGCTGTGCGGGCCCTGGAGGGATCGAGCTATGTCGGTCGCCTCTCACGCCTGGCAGGACGCCCCATCGAACTGCTCGGGCAGGCGCTGCCGCAAGCCGCCTCTGAGGCGATATCCCGGGCCACGGAGACTGCACTCACCCGGGCCTTGCGCTATGCACTCAAGACTATCCCGAACGACACTGCCGGGCCAGAGACGCACGTCCACCGGGCACTGGCGGCCCTGTCTGGTGCAATGGGCGGAGCCTTGGGGTTATCTGCCGTCCTGATCGAGCTGCCGATCTCCACGACCATCATGCTGCGGGCGATTGCCCGCATTGCCCAGAGCGAGGGCGAGGACCTGTCCAATCCGGAAACCGCTTTGGCCTGTATCGAGGTCTTCGCGCTGGGCGGACGCACCGGCTCCGAGCATCTGCACGAGAGCGGCTACTTTGCCGTGAGGGCAGCCCTGGCGAGGTCCGTGTACGGAGCAGTTCGCCAAGTGGCCGAGCGAGGGGTGATCGACGAGGGCGCCTCGGCCATCGTTCGCCTGCTGAGCCAGATCGGTTCCCGCTTCGGGGTGGTGGTATCACAGAAGGTCGCCGCACAGGCTGTGCCAGTGCTGGGCGCGCTGAGCGGGGCGGCGGTTAACACCGCCTTCATCGATCACTTCCAGACGCTGGCCCGCGGGCATTTCACAGTGCGCCGGCTCGAACGGATCTACGGCAAGGTGCCCGTTCGTGTGGCCTACGACCAGATCCGGATCAGCGAGGGCCTGTGAGCCTTTGCTCATGCCAGCCAGTCACGGTCGCTGAGGGGGCGGCGATCGATGCCTCCAGTAAAGCTTTGGTGAGCCGCTCATGCGGCACAACCGGTAGCGCCAAGGCAGAAGCGGATCGGCCCGCCGCAGGAGCCGCGACGCGTCCGTTCTCTCCTGGAGCCTCGGCCTCAAAAGTGGACTTGCACTTGCGGGATTTGATCCGATGCTCCCTCTCTCAAGCAGCGCATCGTTGGGGGCGAATAACCAGGTCCACTTTTAAGCACGATGCGCTAAGCTGTTCCGGCTCGACAGAGTGCCGCCGCGGATAGCGGCGACCAGGCGCCTTTCCACTGCGGACGGCAGAGAGCGATAGGCCTCCGAGAGCTGGAGCGGATCAGAATTGGAATGTCACTTTGGTTAGCTCCTCGGAGGCCGAGCAGAGCCGTTCGGCCGCCTGTCGATCCAGGGCCTACGGAGCGATCTCCGCCTCTGTCGGGTAGCCTCGGGCTTCCCGGACGCCTTCCGGACCATAGTAGATGCCGCCCTTCGCATCGGAGCTGCTGCGGCAAACAGCAGGGGCAATGCGCCCTGGGTCGGGGACTGGCCGATGGCGCTGAAGATGGCTTTGTCCAGGAGCCGCTGGACAGGGCCGGCCCGGTCGCCCGCGGCGCGTGACGTCGGTGCTCGCCACCCCGGGATGCGCAGGAATGGACTGAACCGGCGAGCCGGCGGCTTTCAGCCTTCGGTCGAGTTCCAGGCCGAACATCAGCATGGCGAGCTTCGACTACAGCATCGGACGTGAAAAGTGGATTTGCACTTTTGGGTCCGATGCTTTCTCCTTCAATGAGAGCATCGTTGAGAGCGGAAAACCGGATCCACTTTTCACGGGCGTGGCCCTTCGGGTCGCTGACGCGGACCTTCGGTTCCGCACGATGCTCTAGCCGTAGGCATCCATCGGCCTGTAAGAGCGCTTCAGCTGCAGATCATCGAGGTGGAGCTGAGCCGGCCGGTGCGCGATGTTGGCGACCTTAACGATTCGTGAGGACGCGTCCTGCCCGACACTTGGGAGCAGCAGCCCCGTCAGGGCGAAGTGACCGAGACAGTTAGTTGCGAGTTGGCGCTCGAAGCCGTCCTCCGTTTCCTCCCGCTGCGGGACGGCGGAGATGCCGGCATTCAGGAGAAGGATGTCGATGGGGGTTCCCCTGTCGCGCCAGCCCGCCGCAAACTCCCGAACCGAGGTGAGGCTTGCAGCGTCGAGTCGGCGGAACTCGAGCTCGGCTCCGGCATGGATCTGCCGGATTGAGGCTCTTGCGCGCTGCGCCTTGGCCTCGTCGCGGGCGGCCAGCACGACCCGGGCGCCCGCGCCGGCAAGCGCCAGGGCGGCCTCATAGCCGAGGCCGCTGGTCGATCCGGTCACAAGGGCGGGCCTGCCGGTCTGCGGCGGGGCATCAGCTGCCGTCCACCTGCGAGTGGCCATGGTTGAACCTGCCTTTCTCCGAGCCCGGTCAACGGGTCTCGTGGGTCAGGCGTTCTCGGCCGGGCGTACCAATTGAGAGGCTGCCCTGTAAGGCCATAATGGTCTTCAATAGCTGCCGGATCTGATAGCTCTCGCAGTCTGCTGAAGCATTTCAAACGCTTTGAAGCGTTTCTCGTGCCATCCTGCCGCTATTGGGCTGGGCTGGTAGGTTTCTCCAATTGTCGACATTGACGACATTGCCTCCGCGATGTCGCGATGCTGGCCCGCCGCAACAGCTCCCAGGATGGCAGATCCAAGTAGCACGGGCTCCTCCGACGTTGGGGCTGCAACGACCTTTCCGGTCGTGTCGGCAAGAAGCTGACGCACGAGAGGGCTCTGACCGGCGCCGCCGCTCACGACGATGGTATCGATGAGCACATTCTTCCCGCCCAGCACTTGTACGATCTGCCGAGCGCCGTAGCCCAGACCGCAGATACCGGCGAGATAGAGCGCGATGAGGCTGTCGAGATCGGCGTCCATACCAAGTCCGGCGATCAAGCCGCGCGCATCGGGATCGGCGAACGGAGCACGGTTCCCGAGGAACTCGGGAACGACATGCACCTCGCCGACGAGCTCCGGCGCGGCTGATGCACCGCCACGCCGCTCGGCCTCCAGCGAAAGCCATTGGCTGAGGCTGGTGGCGCTATCCCGCGCCATCTTTGCCGCCCGTTCCGAGGCAGGATGCATGCGGACCAGATGATCGATCGCGGCGCCGGCTGCCGACTGGCCGCCTTCGTTGAGCCATAGGCCTGGGATCATGGCGGAGAAGTACGGACCCCATACACCCTGGACGAAAGCCGGTTCCTGAGTTGAAGACATGGTGCAGGCGGAGGTGCCGAACACGTAGGCCATGCGTGTGAGCACATTGCCCACATTCCCGCGTGCGCCCACAGTTCCGACGCCGCCCGCATGGGCGTCGATGAGGCCCGCAGCAACAGGAGTTCCAGGCTTCAGGCCGAGATCGGCTGCCGCTTGCGAGGTCAGGCCGCTGCCAAGCGCGGTGCCGCCCGGGACGACCTCGGTGCCGATGCGCCGGAAAGCTTCGTCGGCCAGTTGCCCGAGCCCGGCCCTTCTGAAGTAGCCTTCATCCCATCGGTTCTCATGCGCCAGATAGGTCCATTTGCACGTCACGGTGCAGACGGAGCGGGCGAGGCTTGCCGTGGCTCTCCAGGTGAGGAAATCGGCCAGATCCATGAACTGCCATGCGCCCGTGAAGGTTTGGGGCATGTTCTCTGCAAGCCACAGCAGCTTCGGGGTTTCCATTTCCGGCGAGATAGAGCCACCCACATAACTCAGCACAGCCTCGCCCGTGCTATTGATCCTGCGCGCCTGCTCCGTGGCGCGGTGGTCCATCCAGACGATGATGTTGCGCTCGGGATCGCCGGATGGGCCGATCGGCAGGGGCTGGCCATCCGCTCCCAGGACGACGAGAGAACAGGTCGCGTCGAAGCCGACGCCCGCGACAGTCTCGGGCGGAACGCCTGCCTTCCTCACGGCTTCGCGCACGCTGGTACAAACAGCGCGCCAGATATCGTTGCTCGATTGCTCCACGATGCCGCCGGCTTCATGCCAAATCGCGATATCGGCCTTGGCGGAGGCGAGCAGGGTGCCTTGCTGGTCGAAGAGACCGGCGCGTGCGCTGCCGGTGCCGACATCGATGCCGAGAAAATAGTTTGCCATGGCTGTCCAGTCATCCAGAGAAGTATCGTGAGCGATGACGCCCTGCGCCAAAGACGCAAACTTACAGGTCGTTGCTCTGTGGCAGGATGACGAGATCGCGAATGGTGACGTTCCGGGGTCTCGTCAGCATGAACAGGACAGCTTCAGCCACTTCGACAGGCTGCATCAGGCCGCCGGCAGCCAGCTCCGCATCGAGCTTCTCCTTGGGCCAATCCTTGATCAGCGCCGTGACCACGGGGCCGGGCGCGACGGCGCCGACGCGCAAGCCGTGCGGGGCGACCTGCCGCCGTACCGTATGCACGAAGGCCTGCACGGCGTGCTTGGAGGCGGTGTAGATCGGCTCCCACACCACAGGAACCAGGCCGGCGATGGAACTCGTCACGACGATGTCGCCGGTCTTGCGTTCCACCATGTGCGGCAGCACAGCATGGACTGACCGGAAAACGGCATTGATGTTGAGATTCAGCATGCGATCCCAGGCATCCGGATCGCCTTTCAGGATCTCGCCGCCGATATAGGAGCCGGCATTGGCATGGAAGATGTCCAGCTGACCCGCCAGTTCGAGGATCTGGGGCATCATGCGTGAAACGCTTGCCGGATCGGTTACGTCGACCCGCAACGGAATGGCCTGCGGGCCGAGTTCCGCACAGACGGCTTTCAGCGCTTCTTCGTCCCGGTCGATCAGCACGACGCGCGCACCCTCGGAAAGCAGAATCCGGGAGCACTCGAGTCCGATACCGGAGGCCGCCCCGGTAATGGCGGCGACTTTTCCGGATAGTTTCTCGCCCATGGCTTTTCCTTCTTGTTGGTCTGGTTCAAGCCCGGCCATGGGACACACGTGAGCGGCGCGCCAGTGAGTCGACGATGACGGCAATGGCAAGCACGGCGCCGGTGATCATGTACCGAAGCGATGAGGAGAGATCGAGCAGCGTCAGGCCGCTGGCGATCGACTGGATGACAATGATGCCGAGCAGGGCGGAATAGGCGCTGCCACGGCCGCCGAACAGGCTGGTTCCTCCGATGACGGCAGCGGCAATCGCATTCAGATTGACATCGCCCGTGCCCGCCTGCTGGCTCGCGGAGGCCAGACGCGCGGCGGAGAGAATGCCCCCGGCTGCGGCGAGGCCGGAGCAGAGCATGAAGGCCGTCGTGTAGATGAAGCGGACATTGATGCCCGCGCGGCGCGCAGCCTCCCGGTTGCCGCCCACCGCCAGCATCTGGCGACCCCACTTGGTTCGCGTCAGTGCGTAGTTCATCACCACAACGAGGCCCACAAACAGGCCGAACATCCACGGAATGCCGCGATCGAGGTTTAGGTAATAGACGATGAATTCGAGAACGATGGTGACCACGATGGAGCGCAGCAGCAGGCTGGTCAGCGGCTGAGAGGACAATCCCGCCTCGCGGCGCCGGGCTGCGGTCCGATAGCCCAACACGAACATCACAATGCCGGGGAGAGCCGCAAGAACGTAGGACACGACATCCGGCATGACGAGCAATTGGCCGAAATTCACAAGGGGCGCTTCATAGGGCAGGTTGATCGAACCGGTGGAGCCGAGCAGATAGAGCTGCAGGCCAAGGATGGACAGAAGTCCTGCCAGGGTCGCGACGAAGCTCGGCATGCCGAAGCGGTTGAACAGGACAGCATAGAGCGCGCCGATCAGGGCACCGAACAGGAGTGCCGCCAGAATGGCGACGGCGACGGGCCACCCTTGGTTGACCCAAAGCACACCCACAAGCGCGGAGGCGAAGCCGCTGACCGAACCCACCGAGAGGTCGATCTCGCCGACGATCAGGATGCAGACGATGCCGAGCGCTATCACGCCGACGGTCGAGCAGTCGAACAAGAGATTGACGAGATTGTTCGGGGCAAGGAAGACCGGATTGAGGCTTTGAAAAACCGTCCAGATGATCGCCAGACCGACCACGACGGGGAGCGAGCCGAGGTCACCCGAGCGGACCCTGTCCAGAAAAGCGCGGATCGAGCCGCCGATCCCTTCGGCATGCTTCACGCGCTCGTCTCTGCGGTCGAGCATCGGGGCCGTCTGCGCGTTCTGCTTCGCGCTCTTGATCATTGGCGTTTCTCCGGTGCTGGGGCTTGTCCACTCTGCGCCTGTCGGCGGCTGGCCCGGCGCGATACTGAATTGTTGGCAGCGCCGGTGATGGCGCTGACGAGCTCCTGGTTGGAGGCGTCGGGCTCGAAGACGCCGTTGTTCCTGCCGAGCCTGAGCACGACGATACGGTCCGCGACGGCGCGCACGTCCTCCATGTTGTGGCTGATCATGATGACCCCGAGCCCGCGATCGCGCACGCGTTCGATCAGGTCGAGCACTTCGGCAGTCTGGGCGACGCCGAGCGCGGCGGTTGGCTCATCCAGGAGAATGAGCTTAGGTTCGAGCAGCAGGGAGCGCGCAATGGCGACGGTCTGGCGCTGCCCGCCGGAGAGAGAGGCCACAGGCTCGCGCACACTGGGAATACGCGCGGACAACTCGTTGAGCAGGGTCCAGGCCTTCAGCTCCATGGACACTTCGTCGAGCCGGTAGGCGCTGAGCTCCCGTCCGAGAAAGATGTTGGCGACGACGTCGAGGTTTTCGCATAGCGCCAGATCCTGGAACACGGTCGCGATGCCGAGGCCGAGCGCGGTGCTCGGGTCTTCAAGCGTCACCGGCTTGCCGCGGAAGGTGATCGACCCCGAACTCGGCTGATGGACGCCGGCCAGAATCTTGACCAGCGTCGACTTGCCGGCGCCGTTGTCGCCCACGAGCGCCACGACCTCGCCCGCGTGCACGTCCAGATCGATATCGGTCAAAGCCGACACGGCACCGAAATTCTTCGATATGCCGCGCAGGCTGAGCACCAGTTCGTGCTTGTCGCTCTGCTCTTGGGTTCTGTCCATCGCTTCCATGACCTTGGAGGCGCCTGTCTGACACCTCAAGTGATGTCCGGCCACTTGGCGGGCGGCCGGACAGAGTTTGTTGACTATCGGGTGATGCCCAGCTTCTTGCAGCCTTCTGCATAGCGACCGGAGCAGAGCTGTTCGGCCGTATTGATCTTCTTGTCGATGATCTCTGCCTTCAGGTTCTCCGCCGTGATCACTGCCGGAACGAACAGCTTGGAGGGAGTATTGTAGAGCGTCGTCTCGGCCTTCGGGGTTTCGCCCGCCAGGAACTGCACGGCGACATTGGCGGCCGCAGCGGCCACGATCTCGCTCGGCTTGGAGATCGTGTTGTACTGATCGCCTGCGATGATGAGCTGCAGCGCGGCAATCGTCGCGTCGTTGCCGGTGACAGGCGGGACCGGGTTCACGCCCGCAGCCTTGAACGCGGCGATGGCGCCGCCGGCGGTCCCGTCATTGGCCGCCACGACGCCGAGGATGTTCTTGCCGAAGCGGGTGATCTGGCCGCTGGCCCATTGCTGTGCCTTCGGAGGCGCCCATTCCGGCGTGTCGTATTCGGCCAGGATCGGATAGCCGCTGTTGTCGAGACCCTCGTGGATGCCCTTCTTGATCAGACCCGCGGCCGCATCGGTCGGCGAGCCGTTGATCTGCAGAACGCCCGTGCCACTGGCGGCGGTCACGTTGGATTTCTTCAGGTGCTGCACCAGCGAATCGGCGATGGACTTGCCGATGGCCTGGTTATCGAAGGAGACGTAGAAATCGGCTTTCGCATCGGGGATGGGCCGGTCATAGGCGATCACCTTGATGCCCTGGCCCTGCGCCTGCTTGACCAGCGAGGCGGCAGCGGCCGAATCGACCGGATCGAGCACGATCACCTTCGCACCTTGCGAGATCGCGGAGTTGAACTGCTGCTGCTGGCGCGACACGTTCGCATCGGCGTTCTGATAGATGACCTTGCAGGTCGGGCAGAGCTTTTCCATCTCGGCCTTGAAGCCGGGGAAGTCGTGCTCTTCGTAGCGGGTGGACGCCTGATCGGGCATGAGGAATGCAACCGTGGCGTTGGACACCTTCGCGTTCTGGGCCATGGCAATGCCGGTTCCGGCGAGCAGGGACAAGGTGAGCGCCGTAAGGCCGCTGAGTTTCCATGAAGACTTGGTCATTCGTTTCTCTCCCATTGGTACTTGTTATAGTGCTGGCGAATTGCCTGTCTCGTCGACAGTGGCTGGTAGGAACGTGCTGTTCCCTCGTGCGCCCTCAGCAGAGCGCCTCTTCTCGCGGGCTCCCTTGTGCGGCCCGGTCTTTGTCTCGACGACTGAGATGTTGTTTCCTGGCTCCTCCATGAGCGGCCTTGGCCGTGTTGATGTTGTCGAGCAACAGGCGCCGGAACCGGGATGGCGTCATGCCCTTCTCGGTCAGGAACTGCCTGTTGAAATTGGACAGATTGTTGTAGCCGACCTCGTAGCAGATGCTGGTGATTGAGGCCTGCTCGTCACTCATCAGGATCTGGCATGCGAGATTGATGCGCAATCGCTTCACGTACTGCACCAGGGACATGCCGGTGTGCTGGCGAAAGGCACGCGAGAACCCGCTCGTCGATTGCCCGGCAATCGCGGCGAGATCCGCCTCGCTGAAGGGTTGCGTCAGGTTCTCGCGAATATAGGCGAGTGCCTTGTTGATCCCTGCGGACATGTAGCCGGACGGGTCAGGCCGGTAGCTGGCGCTGGCCAGCAGCCGCGATCCCTGCGCCCGGCTCAGCAATCCCGCGATCATCATGAACAACTCGATGCGGCGTACGCCCTGGGCATCCATCACCTCTTCCATGTAGGGCGAAATTTCGCGGCTGATCTCTTTGCTGAAGAGCAAACCACGCCGGGAAGCTTCAAGTACGGGTGCCAGGGCGGCGAGTTCCGGCAGGGCCTTCATGGCCCCGCTGATGAATCCCTCGCTGAACTGGATGATCCGGCAGCGTAGTGGAACGATCGTTTCTTTCGGAACGTCGCTGACCCAGTTGTGCGGAAGGTTCGGCCCGGTCAGCACCAGGTTGCCGGGCTCGAACTCGCCGATAAAGTCGCCGACGAAGTAGCGGCCATTGGTGGCGACTACCTGATGTAATTCGTATTCGGGATGAAAGTGCCAGCGCACGGTGCGGTACGGATACCCGTGGGACCAAGCGGCAAATGACTCGCCGGGCCTTATCTGAACGACTTCAAGATCCGGCTCCATGTCCGTTTCCTCCAGGTCGACGCGGCTACCCGCAGCGGCCCTCGCTCCCAGCCGGCCGATGTCATTTCGGCTCTTATTGGGTATGACGGTAATCTTCGCCGCGGATGAGTGCCAGCACGTTTCGAGGCTTGCTCTGATACTTTTTTAACATGCAGGAGCCTAGATTTGTCGTAATGTATGGATACCGCGCTGACCGACATTGCCGGCTTGCAGCTTATTGGACATTGTTGCGCGATGCTGGACAGCATTTTTAGCGCATTGCGGAATGTCATCGAGTCGTAAGCCAACTCCGGACCAGGAAATGCTCGACGTCCCCGCGACTGACACCTCGCCCGTCGACATCGAAGAGCGCGAATGCCACATCCGGATCGAGGAGGGCCGTCTCTTCACCAAGACGCGGATGCCGGAAGTTCCTGAACAGATATGCTCAATCGGGAGAGCGAATTCTGTTCTGATGGTATTCTCCAATATCGGCTTGCGGCACTTCTCAGACGTTGCGTTTAGTCGGCTTGCGAGCGGTAAGCGGACGTTCAAGAAGGGCAGGGGGCTTCCGCCTTTGAAGCCACGGCTGACCTTGGAAGGCACCCGATCCGAGACAAGGTCTATATTCTGCCTGACGCGGCTCTCGATTTTTGACCATTCAGGCGCATGGTCGCGATCAGTCCCGATGTCTTCTCGAATATGACTGCTGCACGACGGAACTTCGCCCTTATCAATAGCGAGACAGTTGCCCTAGGGGTTGAGCTTCCTAGGGCAATTGGCATACCTCGTAGGGCTGCGTGCCTACTTCAGCAGTGAGGCGACATTGTCCTTCGTAACTCGATCAATGCCGGCGTAGACGATATCATCGACCTTCTCGCCTTTTTTGAGCTTCAGAAGGATGTCCATGGCCTTCTCGCCCATCTCGTAGGGACGTTGGCCCACGAGAGCGTTCGCATAGCCGTCGCGCAGCAATTCGAGTTGCACCTTCAGGGTGTCGCCCACCACGAGAGTGAACTTGCCCTGGTCCATGTCGGCCTTGTACTTGTTCACGAAGCTCTTGTAGGCCTCGGGAACGAACATCGGCCAGCCGCCGACCGGAATGATGGCACCGAGATCCGGGTTGGCGGTCTTGAGGTCCTGCATCTGCTGCACGGAGAGCGCCAGATCGTCATTGCAGTAGGTTGGAGAGCCCGAGACCTCCGTCCACTTGGAGCCCTTGAGCGCGTCGCGCACACCTTCCACGCGCTCCTTCAGGTTGGCGGCGGCCGGTCCGCCGGACACCATCGCGTATCTGCCACCTTCAGGCCGCATCCTCAGAAGTTCCTCGCCCATCGCTCGTCCCATGGCGCGGTTGTCGGTGCCCACATGCGCCTGGCGCGCCGAATTCGGAGCGTCCGCATCGAAGGTGATCACCGCAATGCCAGCATCGCGCGCAGCCTTGATCACGCGTACAGCGGCCGCCGCATCCGCAACCGAGACGGCGATGCCATCGACCTTCTGGCTGATGAGGTCCTGAATGATCTGAGCCTGGCTGGCCGGCTCATGCTCCACAGGACCCTTGTAGATGCACTCCACATTGCCGAGTTCCTTGGCCCTCTTCATGCACCCGTCGCGGGACAGGTCGAAATAGGGATTGTTCATCGCTTTCGGCACGATGGCGAACTTGTAGGTCTGCTGAGCGGCCGCAGGAATCGTAAGCGCTGCGGCAGCGACCGCAGCGAGGATCAGTCGTTTCATCATATGATGTTCCTCCTGTTGATGACGCCCCGTCCCCGGGGTCTTGTGGCCGGCTTCGTTCGTCCGGCTGGTTTGACCTTCGCCCAGGAAGGGCGAATTCATGAGGGCGGATGGCGCTTTACTGGGCCATCCGCATGGTCCGCAGACGGTCGACCAAAACCGCCAGGATGATGATGGCGCCGACGAGCACGATCTGCCAGTAGGCATTGATGCCCGCGAGCACGAGGCCGTTGCGGATCACCTCTATGAGCAGGGCGCCGATCACCGCGCCGGCCGGTCCGCCGATGCCGCCGGTGAGATTGGCGCCTCCAATGACCGCGGCTGCAATGATCGTCAGTTCGTATCCGGTCGCTAGGTTGGCCGGGGCCGAGCCGAGCCATCCGACCATCAGGATGCCGGCAAAGCCGGCCGACAGGGCAGACAGGATATAGACCGCAATCTTTACTCGCTCGACCGCAATGCCTGTGAGGGCCGCCGCCTTCTCGTTGCCTCCGAGCGCAAAAACGTGCCGTCCGAAGGCCGTGTGGTGCAGGACCACGCCAAGAATGGCCGCAAGCACGAGCAGGTAGATGATCGCAACCGGGATGCCGCCGATATTGCCGTCGGTCAGGCCGTAGAAGAGATCGACGTCGGGCCCGGTCGGCGCCTGTCCGCGGCCTTGCGTGACCGCATAGGCGAGACCTCGCACGATGGACAGCATGCCCAGGGTCGTCACGAAGGGCGAGAGTCCGATCCGGGCGATGAGAAGGCCATTGGCAAGGCCGATCAGCAGGGCCACGCCCAGACCTGCGCCGAGGGAGACGAGCATCCCGCCCAAGGGAATGTTGTCGAGCGCCGTTCCGCTCACCGCCTGCATGACGATGGCGCAGGTGATCGCCGAGAGCGCCATGGTCGAGCCGACCGAAAGGTCGATGCCGCCGGTGACGATCACAAGGGTCACCCCAAGGGTGACGATGCCCACGAAGGAGAAGTTCTTGGCGACATTGGCGAGGTTGCCCGCGCTGAGGAAAGCCGGGCTCAGGATCGCCATCACGACCATGATGACGATGAGCGCAGCCGCCACATAGGCAGTCTGGCTTGCAAAAAAGCCGCGCCGCCACCAAGCCGCTCGGCCCACATTCGAGAAATCGTCCGTTTCTGTCTTCGGGCTGGTGGCCGGCGAGATGTCGCTCATCACGCAGCTTCCTTGGCGCCCGTAATCAGCGCAGTGACTTCCTCGGGGCTCGAGTCGCTCGTCAACTTGTCGGCGACCTTGGTGCCGCGCCGCATGACGACCACCCGTTCGCAGACGGAAAACACGTCCGGCATGCGGTGAGAAATCAGGATGACGGCAATCCCCGCATCCCGCAGACGGCGGATGAGGTCGAGGACCTCGGCCACCTGCCGAACGGAAATGGCCGCTGTCGGCTCATCCATGAGGATCAGCTTGGCCTTGGCAAGTCTCGTACGGGCGATCGCGACGGCTTGCCGCTGCCCACCCGACATCGCTCTGACCACGTCGTCGGGACGTGTTTCGGATTTGAGTTCCCGAAACAGTTCCGCCGTCCGCTGATTCATCCGGCCATGGTCAAGAAACGAGAAAGGCCCGACCTTGCGCTTGAGCTCGCGCCCGAGAAATACATTGGCAGAGGCGGTCAGGTTATCGGCGAGCGCCAGATCCTGATAGACAACCTCGATACCGACGGAGCGGGCATCGACCGGTTTGGTGAAGTGGACCTCCCGGTCCTCGAAAAGGATCTTGCCATGCGACGGCGGGAAGTTTCCGGCGATGATCTTCACCAAAGTCGATTTGCCAGCACCATTGTCGCCCATCAGGCCGACGACCTCACCCGGCTTGATGGTGAGGTTGACATGGGACAAGGCGCGGATCGCGCCGAATTCCTTTCCGACGTCTTGCAGGACGAGGAGTGACAAGGCAGCTTCCTCCCTTCATCCAGGGCTTTTGACTTGGGCGGCGTTTGTCCGCCTGAGCGATATAAGCATGTGAGTCCGTCTTGTGTCATCTGCTCCTTCGGTTGCGGCACCGAGGGAGATGTCCCTCGCGGCTGGGGTGTGCGGTAGTCCTTTCGAGTCATGCAACAGCCTGGTCGCTTGGCTTGGTGGGCGAGGGAGGTCGCCGGACCCACTCGCCCTGTTCTAGTTTCGAGCAGGCTTGAAGATGTGCTGCCGAATCGAGGTCTCTTTCATTTCGATGGAGAAGCCCGGCCGTTGAGGCGGCATGTAGGCCGCGTTCCGGATCACGCAGGGATCGACGAAGTGCTCGTGCAGGTGGTCCACATATTCGATCACCCGCTCGTCCTTGGTGCCGGAAACGCACAGATAATCGATCATCGACAGGTGCTGCACGTACTCGCACAGGCCCACGCCCCCCGCATGGGGCCAGACCGGCAGGTTGAACTTCGCTGCCATCAGCAGCACGGCCAGGACCTCGTTCAGGCCGCCAATCCGGCAGGCGTCGATCTGCACGATGTCGATGGCCCCACGCGTGATGAACTGCTTGAACAGGATGCGGTTCTGGCACATCTCGCCGGTCGCGACCTTCACGGGCGCAATGGCCTCGCGGATCTTGCGGTGGCCTTCCACGTCATCGGGGCTGGTTGGCTCCTCGATGAAGTAGGGCTGGGCGAACCGCAGCTGCCGGATCCAGGCGATCGCCTGATCAACCTCCCACACTTGGTTGGCATCGATCATCATCTTCACATCCGGGCCGATCACCTCGCGACAGATGCGCAGGCGGCGGATGTCCTCCTCCAGATCGCGGCCCACTTTCATCTTGATGTGGCGGAACCCGGCCTCGACCGCCTCAGACGCAAGGCGGGAGAGCTTTTCGTCACCGTAACCAAGCCAGCCGGCCGAGGTGGTGTAGCAGGCATAGCCTTCCCGCTGCAGGATCGCCTTCCGGTCGGCCTTTCCGGCTTCGGCCCGGCGGAAGATCTCCAGCGCCTCTTCAGGCGTGACCGCATCGGTGAGATAGCGGAAGTCGATGACCCGGACGAGATCCTCCGGAGTCATGTCGGGGACCAGTTCCCAGACCGGCTTGCCCGCTTCTTTCGCCCAAAGGTCCCACACGGCATTGACGACCGCGCCCGTGGCGAGATGGATGACGCCCTTGTCGGGTCCGATCCAGCGCAGCTGACTGTCTCCAGTCAGGTGGCGCCAGAAGCGGCCGGGGTTTTCCTTGATCCATTGGATGTCGAGACCAACCACGAGATGGCGCATCGCCTCGATGGCGGCACAGCAGAGGTCGTTGCCGCGCCCGATCGTGAAGGTGAGGCCATGCCCCGATAAATCCGGATGATCGGTCTCGAGCACCACATAAGCGGCGGAATAGTCCGGATCCGGGTTCATGGCGTCCGACCCGTCGAGATGCTGGGAGGTCGGAAAGCGCAGATCGAACGTCTGAAGATCGGTGATACGCGTCACGGCATACCTCATCTGAACCAGAGAGTCTTAGCGGAGCCATAGTCATAGGTATCGGGAAAACTGCCACTCTCAAGGGAGCAATCTGCTGTGCTGGCTGTTCCGCAACCACGGGAAATGGCCTTCTCCAGTATTTGCGCCTGACGGGCGGTGTTGTGTGGGGCGGGCGATGCAGCCTGCAGGAGAGCCCTTGGACTACAGCATCGGACGTGAAAAGTGGATTTGCGCTTCTGGGATCGATCCGATGCTTCCTTTCTCAAGCAGCGCATCGTCTTGAGCGAATAACCGGGTCCACTTTTCACTGACGTGGCCCTTCGGGTCGCTGACGCGGCCCTCGGGTCCGCACGATGCTCTAGCTCAATTCCGTTAGCCCGGTCGCGACGGCGAAGAGTGGCATACTCTCACCCAGGCCCTTGAGAGCATAAGCACCTCGATCCTCGAGCCGCAGATTGGACCCTGCTACCAGATCGCGCACCGTTCGTGAGACCAGCACTTGACCACCTTCGGCCAGCGCAGCGATACGGGCTGCGATGTGAACCGCGATGCCGCCGATATCCTCACCCTTTATCTCGATCTCGCCTGTATGGACGCCACAGCGGACCTCCAGGCCCAGCGTCCTCACGGCTTCAGCGATCGCCGTGGCGCATCTCACCGCCCGTGCGGGACCATCGAACGTAGCGAGAAAGCCGTCGCCGAGGGTCTTGACCTCGCGTCCCCGGTAGCGAGCAAGCTCCTCCCGGATGACCTGATCGTGCTGCTCCAGCAGCCTCTGCCAGCGCCGGTCGCCAAGCTCCACGGCTAATGGCATGGACCGGCCGTGCTCCCGGGTGGAGCATAAGAGGACGGGATTAACCCGCAGCCACGGAGCCATGCC
>NZ_QDAH01000062.1 GCF_003075415.1 Microvirga sp. KLBC 81 | reverse complement strand
CTTGATGACCTGCTGCCGTGGTCCTATGCGGTCGCGCAAGACCTCAAGGCCGTGGCCTGAAAACACCGCTTACGATCAAGACGCCATCGCTGCCGGAACTCTGAAGTCTTCACCTTTCGTCAGCATGGCCCAGGCGGACCGCGCCATCTTGTTTGCCAGCGCAATAGCGGCGAGCATCCTCGGCTTACGTGCCAGGATGCGGGCGAGCCAGGAGCCTTCCGGCGCGTTCTTGCGCCCAGTGGTCTTTACGACAGCCATCGCGCCGATGATAAGCAGCCGTCGGATATCGCGCTGACCCATCTTCGAGGTGCGCCCGAGCACCTGCTTGCCGCCGGTAGAGTGCTGGATTGGGACAAGCCCGGGCCAGGCAGCGAAGTCGCGTCCGCGTCTGAAGCTCTCCATCGGCGGCGCGAAGGTTTCCATCGCCATTGCGGTGATCGGCCCGATCCCGGGCATGGTCTGCAGGCGTGACGCCGTCTCCCCGCGAGCGGCCTCGCGCTTCAAAACCTTCTCGAGATCCGCGATCTTGCCGGCGAGGGCTGCGATCTGGTCGAGATAGAGGCGCCCGAGTTCGACGATCAGGGGCTGAAGGGTCGTGTTGACGCCCTCGATCACATCGCTGAGCAGCTTGTTGTTGCCCCTTAAAGAGCGGGCATGGCTTCCTGGGTTTGTCGGGCCGCGATGAACTCGCGGGGTGAACGATAGCCGAGAGTCCGGTGTGGGTGAAGCTGGTTATAATGAGCAAACCAGCCCGGCAGCGCGGCCATCACGGATCGGGCATCCGGGCAGGAACTGACGCGGGCGTAATCACGCTTAATCGTGCACACGAAGGCTTCGGCCATGCCATTCGATTGCGGGCTCTCCAAGGGTGTGGTGCGCGGCTCCAATCCAAGCTCCCGGGCAAACGCCCGGGTCGGCCCCGCCACATAGCAGCTCCCGTTGTCGGTCAGCCACTCGATCGTGTGCGGCAGCCGGTTCACAGGCCCGAAGCGATGCTCGACGGCGGCGATCATCAGATCCTGCACATCCTCGCCCTTGATCCCCTCTGTGGTGGCGACATAGCCCAGCGCCTCGCGGTCACAACAGTCGAGGGCAAAGGCCACCCGCACCTTCTGCCCATTGTCGCAACCGAGCTCAAATCCGTCTGAGCACCAGCGCAGATTGGCCTGCGCGACCGCGACGCGTCCGTCGTGCCGGCGTGTCTCAGCGCCGCCTGCATGCCGCCGCAGCAGCAGGCCATGCGCCTTCATCGCCCGATAGACCCGCTTGTGGTTGGGCGGAGCTCAGCCCTGCTCGTGCGCTCGGCGCGCCAGAGCGACATGCCCCGCCGATAGCCATAGATGGGCATGGCGGCAATCGCGGCCTTGATCTCCTCGACCAGAGCGCTATCCGGCAAGGGCGGCCGGCCTCGTGGGCGTCGGGCGCCCGGCTTTGTCTGCTTGGCAAGGTTGGAGCGGGCCACCCCGAGGTTCTCGGCGACGACACTCATCGGGAACCGTCCTTCGGCAGTGAGACGGACCGCAGCAGCCGTTTTTTGCGTCCACCACCTCCAGGGCTTCCCTGAGCACCTCGGCCTCAAGCGTCTTCTTGCCCAAAAGCCGCTGCAACTCGCGCACCTGGTTCTGGAGGGCGCGGTAGTCGGAGGCTGGCACGACCTCCTCGCCGCGCCTGGCGGCCGCTAGGGCGCCCTGGGCGGCCAGCTTGCGCCAGTGGATGAGCTGGTTCGGGGCAATGCCGTGCCGGCGGGCAACCAGACTGACGGTGACGCCCGGCTCATAGGTTTCGTTGACGATGGCCACCCTCTCGGCAGCCGTCCAGCGGCGGCGCCGTTCCGGGCCGCTCAGGACATCAATAGGAGGGTTGGTGTTAGTCATAGTCACAACAGTAAGCCTACCACTTAGCTAAGTGGGAAGCCCTGTCTGTTCAATTCGGAGGCTGCAACACCGCCCCTACACCTCACCGCCAGCCGGGCGCGGCACTCCGGGCCGATTTATGCACCAACGTCACGTATCTCCGAACATCGGAATATGTCATCAAAGCAATTCCTCCACAATATGCGGAAAGCCGCATCGCGGGCGCATCGCGGGCGCATCGAGGAGCGCGCTCCCGTTTCACTATCCCCTTCGCGCCCGGCACGCGGGACACGAGACATGATAGTCTTCATGCCATTCCGTCTACTGAGCCTCTCAGTCGGCAGGTCCTCCGCGGAAATTGAGCGCCCGCTCCAAGTGCCAAGAAGGGTCATCGCCGGACGAATCTGTCTCAACATATCCTTCGTTTTCGTCGCTCCTTCCTTCAACAGGATCCTCGCTCTCGGCTTGGAGATACAGTCGAGGCTTGTCTGCCCGCTGCCATTCACGGTCATCGTTCAGCGTCCACTTATCGCCATGCCGTTTAGGATCAAGCACGAACTCGTTTCCACCCAGGTCAACAAAGCCCATCTGCTCCAGACGGGGCTTCGGGTTATCGTTAGCAGGACGCGGCATGATTAAGGGCTTCTTGCCGTCGAGCCGAAGTTGATGTTCGAGTAGAACATCGCCCGCATTCTCGACGAGCGGATGGGTCACTCGCATAGCCACAACCGATGAGATGTTTTTTCGCTCTGGAAAGTACTCTTTCTGCCAGTCTTTCCCTTTGATGCGGAATCCCGGACCCACTCTTAGGAGCCCGACGCTCTTGTCGCCCAACTGGTAGCTGAAGTATTGCGAACCCGGCTCATCAGCTACGCTCGCACCAACTCTAGCGACCATTGCGGTGCACGCGGCTTTATTGGACACGAAATCTGAATACTCTTGTGGATTATTGGCAATGTGCTTGACATCATCACCGTAGAAACTCTTCAGTTCTTCCTCGGGCGTCTTCCTGTCCAACTCGTAGATAGGAGGTTCGGAGGTGAGGGAATACAGTCGCGTCGCCGACGACGAAGCAGGCGCCGCCTCTGCGAGCGTTTCCGTAAACGTCTGGTCATCTGCTGCCTGCCCCGATTCATCGGATTGGCTCGCGCTTGTAGATCGGCTAGTTGACCCAGTGATTCTGCTATACACGCGGTTCGCTCCCCTATCGAAATGGTTGCGCCGTAGTTAGATCAGTCTACTCAAGACCTGTTAGCAGCTTAAGCGAGCGAGCTGACGACGCACTGACGTACAGAAGAGTGCATGGCAGCAACCCCTACCTCGATCGGATCCTGACTGGCCACATGGTGGATCGCGCAACGCCGAGGCGGTCGACTACGCGCGCGACACGGCCGAGGCGCCGCTGAAACTGTCGATATGAGAGCCGGCTCCGCAAATCTGAACAGTGCGATAGGTGGCGTTTCTGCCTGATGGTTGGCAAGATTGGGCCGCGAAACCAGAAGAGACGAAGAGCAGACGCGCACGCGGGAACCACACACCGGCTTTCAAGGCGAAGGTGGCGCTGGCCGCTGCCAAGGGCGATCAACGCTGGCTCAACTAGATGCCGTAACGGGCCTGCCGCTCACGCAGTAGCGGAACGGGGTGGCTGTCCCTCAGAGATCCTATGGGCGTGGATAGCGAGCCACCCTCTGGCAGAGTGGGTCGGCTATCTCCCACTCTGGAGACAGTCACGCCCTTTACTGCAACTCATTTCCAACAAGCTGCCGTTCACACCGACCTCGGAGCGATCGTCGTCTCGCTCGAACTCTCCCGCTCGGTTTGGCTTGTCATATCCTTATCGCCTGGCAAAGCCGAGAAGAGGTCGAAGCACCAGGTGTGCGGCGGTGATGTCGGCGGGTCGCTGGCATGCTTTGCTGCGTTGCAGGCGAAAGCGCGCGCCAGGACCGGCAACCAGTTTCCACTGATCGTCATCCAGGAAGCGGGGCTTGATGGCTTCTGGCTCCATCGCGTGCTGCAAACGGTGACTCGCTATTCACGCCCATAGGATCTCTGAGGGACAGCCACCCCGTTCCGCTACTGCGTGAGCGGCAGGCCCATTACGGCATCTAGATGTTTGGTCCCGGCATATGGTGGAGCGGATTGAGCCTGAAGCGTTGAGGCTCTGTTGTCCAGATCTTGCAGATGTACTCGTAGGGAGTGAGGCCGCGTAGCGTCTTGAGCCTTCGGGCGAAGTTGTAGGCGCTGACAAAATCAGCCAGATGCTGGCGGAGTTGGTCATGGCTCTCGTAGTAGTAGCGCTTGACCGTCGCTTCCTTGATGGTGCGGTTCATCCGCTCCACTTGCCCATTGGTCCATGGATGTCTGGGCCTGGTCAGGCGATGGTCCACATCGTTCTGAGCACAGGCATACTCAAAGGCATGGGCTCTGAAGATCTCGCCTCGCTCCATGGCTTCCTTGATCAGCGGGGCTGCAGAAGCTGTGTTGCTGGGTGTGGTGAAGTGAATGCCATGATCGGTCAGGACCGTGTGCACCTTGTAAGGAACGGCCTTGATCAACGCGCGCAGGAAGTCGCCGGCGATCCCGGTGGTCACCTTCTCATGCAGTTCCACAAAGGCAAACTTGCTTGTGCGATCAATCGCGACCAGCAGATAAAGCCTTCCCTCCTCAGTGCGCACTTCGGCAATGTCGATGTGGAAGTAGCCGATGGGATACGCCTTGAACTTCGTCTTGGCCGGCTTGTCGCCGGTCACCTCGGGCAAGCGGCTGATGCCATGCCGCTGCAGGCACCGATGCAGCGATGAGCGGGTCAGGTGTGGAATAGTGGCCTGCAGGGCATACAGGCAGTCATCCAGCGGTAGGAGCGTATGGCGTCGGAACGCCATAATAATGGCTTCCTCCTCGACTGACAGGACCGTGGACTTGACATCCCTAGGGCCTGTGGGCAGGTCGGCCACCGACGTTCGCTTCTTCCACTTGGCGACCGTCTTCGGGTTGATCCCGTAGCGCTTCGCCAGCGTTCTCAGGCTCGCTTGACTATTTTGTATTGCTCGACGGATCGCCTCAGTCGTTGTGGCGCTCCCATGGAGAACTTGGCCCATAGCGCATCCCTCCATTCAGGCAATAAGAATGCACCATCAAACCCTGGGATCAAACAGCTAGTTCGGGATGATCAAACCCAGCGGAGGTTGATACGGGCCCCAGCTGACGACAAGCTGACGCGCAGGCGTTAAGGGTCTGCGCTCCACTGTCTGCCAGGAGGCTACGCTATCGCGACCGCGCCAACGCACGCGACCCGCGCCACAGAGGTTGCTGGATGACTTTCGCGGCATCGTCCTCGCTGTCGAGCGCGAGCGACAGGTTGAGATTGTTGCGCAACATCTGATTGGCTGGTTCTGTTGCCAGAGCTTGCCGATATAGCGCTTGTGCCTCGTCATGACGCCCCTCGTTGTCGAGGACAACACCTTTAGCGTTCAGCGCACGCAGATCATCGGGGACTGCAGCCAGCAAGTTGTCAAGTACCGCAAGCGCCTCATGCAAGCGTTTCTGGGCCAGCAAGATTTTGGTAAGACGCATCGCCGCATCGACATTGCTTGGTTCCTGCTTCAGCTCATCTCGCAAGGACTCCTCGTCAGTATTCCAACCGATGGCGCGCGCAATACGTTCGCGCATGGATGGATCGATATCCTTGGCGCCGAGCAAATCTGGCCCGGGCGTCGTCTCCACCGAGAAAACGGGTTTATCCCAGCTCGTGCAGCCGCCGAGAAGCAGAATGGCGAGTACCGCGAGGAGAGCTGTAGTGGGACGAGTTGAACACGATTGCGGTCGGATTGCATTATCATGTGAATTCATACTGTCCATCTCACGCTGTAATCGAGTGCTGCGCACTATCAGCCGGCGCAACGCACACACTGCCATGTTTCTCTGACGCTCCATTATTTGCCTCAGATACGAGCTTGATAGATCCAACGGGCTGGATAGTATAGTCGGAGGCGAGGTCCTGATAGGACAGTACAGCGAGATCGATTTCGTTGCGGGTGAGAAAGCCGCGGACAAAGCGCCGAACGTCCATTGAAGCTAGAATGACGGGATGGGTCTGACCAGGCGCCATACTCGAATGGATCTGACGCGTCTGCAACAGTAGCATCTCGCTCTGGTAGTCCTCCAGAACCAGGTAGGGACCGACGGCTGTATCGCGAACCGCACTGCGTACAATATCCTCAGTTTCACGTTCAATGACAAAGGCGGGCACAACACGGTGCACGTTGGCATAGCGGTGACAGATCTGCCGCCTTAGACCGGAGCGAACATACTCCGTCAGCAGGACAACATTTTGCTCATGTTCACTCGATCTGGCTAAGGCTTCCAAGACCAGACGGGTGTTGCGGATTGGGACGCCCTCATCCACCAGGCGGCGCAGCACATCTGCGATCCGCGGAATTGGCGTCGTACGTAGCACCTCCTTGACCAGATCGGCATATTCCTGCTCCATCCGACTCAGCAATTCGCGCGTCTCCTGGATACCGACCAAGCATTGTGCATAGCGCACCAATGACGAATGGACACGCAGAGCGATAACCTCACTCGGACAATGATGCCCAATGCCCGCGGCTTTGAGAGCCGGTGCATGGCTTTGTTGGATCCAGATCCGATCCGTCTCGGGGTCACGCCGAAACGGAATGCCGCTCAATTCGATGTTCGCCCGGTCGTCGGCAAGCGCGAGCTGCGTCGGGTCAATTAAATCATGTTCAACCGGCACGCCCTCGACATCTACCCTGAACCGCGATTCGGGCAACTGATGGTCGACCCGGATAGGGATACGAGGAATCGTGATGCCGAGATCAGCTGAGACCAATCCGGAAACGCGTGCAATGTGCTGTTGCAACTCGTCCTGGTCGACCGCATGAGCCAAGCTTGGCGCAAGGAACAATGTGAACGGAAGTGCCTCCGCAGGCACGGTTTGCTTATGAGGCTGAGCTGGAGCCGTAGCAGCTACATCAGCGCCGTTCTTAGCGCGTTGCACAAAGCTCGCCGCGGCGAAGACTGCGGCCAAAACGAGAAAGACGGGCAGAGGAAAACCGGGAATGAACCCCATGACAAGCAAAACGCAGGCTGCCAATCGTAACGCGTGCGTACTAGCCGTGAGCTGGTCAACGATGTCGGTACCAAGATTGAACTTGGTAGCCCCATCTACACGGGTGACGATGGTCGCAGCTGTAATCGAAAGCAGTAGCGCCGGAATCTGCGAAATTAAGGCATCACCGATCGTCAGCAGCGTATATTGATGCAGCGCTTCGTCGAGGGACATGCCCTTGGAGAGCAGCCCGATGGTGATCCCGCCCAGCATGTTAATGCAGATCACCACCAGCCCCGCGATGGCATCGCCCTTCACGAATTTCATGGCGCCGTCCATGGCCCCTCGAAGCTGGCTTTCTCTCTCCAATGCGGCCCGCCGGCTGCGGGCTCCGCTCTGATCAATATGGCCGTTGCGTAGGTCCGCATCGATTGCCATCTGCTTGCCCGGCATAGCGTCGAGGGTGAAGCGTGCCGCCACCTCTGCAACGCGTTCGGCGCCCTTCGCGAGAACGATGAACTGCACCATGGTCACGATCAGAAAAATGACAATGCCGACAGCGATATTTCCTGCCACCACGAAATCGCCGAACGTGTGGATAATGCTGCCGGCATCCCCCTCAGCCAGGATCAGACGCGTGGTCGCGATGGTGAGGGCCAGCCGAAATACCGTGGAGATCAGGATGACGCCTGGCAAGGACGAGAGATCGAGCGGCGTGTTAATATACAGCGCAACCATCAGCAGCAGTATGGAGAAGCCTAGATTGAAGCCGATGAGCGTGTCAATTGCCAAGATCGGGATCGGCATGATCATCATTCCGATCGCCAGAAGCAGCATCAACGCGACCATCAGATCCGGGTGCGCCGGAACGCGCGTGATGATGTTACGCAGGACGTTAGTCATGGAGACCCTTTTGATGCCGTGTTGATAAGGACTGTTCCGCCACGCAACCGAACATAGCTTTGGAAAACGGCACGGGCCTCGTCCATGCGACCGGCCCGCCGCAGGGCATGGCTACGCAAAAGCGTCAAGGGCAGACGCGAGAACGGGTGCTCATCAAGTGTGTCCAATCTATCTAGGATCGCCAGCGCTTCATCGCCGAGGCCCTCCGAGATGAAGGCATAGGCAAGAATGCGCAGCAGGCCGACGTCTTGACAATTGTCGTGCACGATGAGCCGCAATAGAGCTAAGCTTTTTGCGCTTTGTCCGCATGCAAGATGGACATAGGAAAGCGCGCAGAGCAAATCGCGCTCCTGCTCGGCAATAGGCAAGGTATCACTGGTACCGGAAACGTCTGTCTGCGAGATATGAGTGAAGAGTTGCGCTCCGTCCGGATCGACCATTGTTAGCCTTTGATCAAGCTGTTCCGGTTCTCCCGGAGTAGGATTAGCCGTTGCAACTCCTGCTGCAGGACGACAATGCTTTCACGCGGCATCGAATCCTCGAGCACAGTCGATAGCGTGCCAACTAAGCGTTCCAGAACACCACCCTGCCTCGCTGCGTGCAGCACGTCCGGATGACGCAGGCGTGGCGCAACGAAGGAGAGTAGGCCGTGTGCGAGATTGCTGTCATAAAGTGTGGCCACTACCGCGCGTGGGTCGATCTCATTGCGCCGGGTACGCATATCATCGTGGCTGACGCGCGTGACCGCATCAATATCGTTAGCCTTCAGCACAGCCTCGACCGCGACGTTGACCGGGAGATCCTGCGCGCGCGTTTCCTGCCAGACCGACGATTGCCTCATGCCGCCATTTACATGAGCACCATCGATATCCATGTTACTGGCTTGACGGTTGGCCGGCTCGATTACTGATGCACGGCCGTCGGTGTTGAAGCTCTGCCAAGAGGGGCTGGGCCGGACTGGGTAGCGGGGCAGCTTGACCATGGCGTTCTCCGTATCTTCCTCATGAGCTTGGAAACTCTAATAGGGAATGGCTGCAAGGCGGCCATGCCTGCTCAGCAGCACGCGCCTGTCCTGGAACTGGTCGACCGTCCATCCGTCATTCAAGGCGGCGCCGACGAAATACTTTTGACCACTGACAACGAGATAGGGCTGGGTTCCGCGCCAAACGGCTTCGACGGCGATTGAGGGTGGCGCCTTCTCCTCCCTGACGGACACTCCGTTCACCAGTGTTAGCGCGCCATTCGTCCGGTGATCGAACCATTGCTGGACCTCCTGCCATCTGGCGACTAAGGCAGGCGTAACGCTGCCCTCAGCGGTCACGACACCCGGTCCGGAACCGACTGTAATCGTGGGCAGGCCTGCTCGATCAACTTCCTCTTGCAGTACTTGAGCCGCTGTGTGGGCGGCCCGATCATCAGGGTGGTTGATGGTCAGCCTGGGTACAGGTTTGACGGCCGGCGGCGAATCGGCGCTTGGCACACCGACGCTGGCGGGATAGAAGAACATGGCTGAGAGTGTACCGATCCCGAGAGAGCCGAGCAACACGGTGGCGCGTGCCCAGATCGGAACACGTGCCATGCCGATCGAACCAGCTTCCGTTGAATCCCGCACCGACCAGCGAATGGACATTGCGCCCGCATGGATAATGACAGGAAGAGAAACAACAACACGCTCGCCTGCGGCAATATCCCGGTTGCCTTCTATGCTGATTCCGACCGCAAGGGCCTCAATCTCGATTGAATTGCCGAGGAGGGTGATACAGAGGTGATGCGGCTCGAGCCCTTGTTCGACGAAGATTATATCAGCATCGAGGCCACTACCGATTCGGCTCGTTCCGACAGCCGCTTTGCCGGTCAGCCCGGAATAGAGTCCCGAGAGCACCTCGAAATCTAGTGAAACGGCTTCATTCACGTATCATCCCCCGGACAAGGAGAGGAGCCGCGCAGTAGTTGCGGTACGGCTTATTTCAACCGCACACGCTATTCACACTACCGCCAGGACGCGAGAAGCGGGACGGTGGGCCCGTCCCGCTCCCAGCATTACTGCACGCGCTCGTCAGCCACCTTCTTAACGGACTGGAGCTCCGTCACAACCGTGCGGGTCACCACGCTTCTCTGCGCCATTGCCATGCTAGTAGCCGCCAGGGCTTGAAGCTGATCCTGGAACTCTTTCTGCCCAGCGGCCTGAGAGCCGCCGTTAATGGCCGAATTGACCACGCCTTGACCAGCTGAACCACCAGTCGAAGTGTTAGCAACTTTACCAGCCATATCGTATCACCTTTCTGCTTGAATGTTGCCGCCATGGACGGCCTCTGTTTCCTGACGGCGGACCATCCGCCGTCAGGAACCCTCCTCTGCTTCGTCCATGGCCTCGTCGAAATCAGCCATGGTCTCGTTCGCAATTTGCAGTGCGGCCGAACAGAGAGCCGCTTCTAGAGCCGCTTCGAAGGCTTGCCGTTGCGCTACAGCCTGCGACTCTGTCCTAGAACTTGTTACATCATCGTCACGACCGTCCGTGCCGCGCGATCGGTCGTTAGGACCGTCTGTGCCACGGGATCGGTCGTGGTTGGTATGTCTACCCTCAATTGCTCTGACCATTGGGCGCCCTACATTTATGTCCGCGACAGGTAACAGGCGGCAGTGCCGTCAAGAGATTCACATTCCCATGTTATGAGCGTTGGCTTACGGTAAACTGACAAGACCCAGAACTATTCATAATCAGCGCCTGAAGATCCCATTGATTTGCCCAGAAGATGCGGCGTCGGTGGTTCGGCGAAGAATAGCTGACGGTGGTAGAGAGAGGTTCGAGCCGAGCAAGACGCCTCAGTGGTAGCGCGCCAGCACGGCGAAGATCAGAATCACCTATTCCATGGGAGAAGCCCCTATCAGGACAGTCGGCTCTCGCGAGTGAACGCCAACGGGCAGGTGGCACCGGCATCGGGGGAGGTGCTCAAGCACGAGCGCGAGCTGCAATGGTTGTTGGGCAAAGAAGACGATGGAGGTCGACATCCTGCGTCAAGTCGTGGAGTGCGAACGAGCAATAAATGGATCGCACATTTGCCATCACGGCCAGGAGACAGCGATGAAACAGTTTAGCGAGGTTCATGGCAGAGCGTACCTGAATGTGGCAGCAATTCTTGCGCAACCTGCGGATTGGCGGGATGGGCACCAATCCGCAGGCCGCGCAAGCTCGCCCACCAAGCTACGCTCTCAACTAACGGCGTCCCGCCGACCTAGCTGGGAACGCCCGCGACTTGCGGCTCGGCCTCAATGCGTGCCTTCAGGTGATCTAAGTAGTTTTCCACATGGCGTTGTGCCTCCGAAAGCGGCAGGTTTACGGCGGCCTCTACGGCGTGCTCCATCACCGTCTTCACCAGCCCCTCGCGTATCGCGAGTTTGACCTCGGGGCCGGCGATATTGCCCACCAGCTGGGCCGCGAGATTGAGGCCTGCTAGCTTCAGCGCCTGCTTCATATCGCCTCCGCTGATGGCGGTGTGCACAAGATTCGCCGCTTGCGCCCCAAGCTGGAGCACCTCTGATCCGAGACTAGCCAATTGGCCCAGGCCCGGAATGAAGCTGAGCAAGCCCACCGCCGTGGAGGCCCAGTCAAGCACATTCGAGCCCACCTTGAGCACGCCGTCGAGCGCGTGCATGAGGGCCCCGCCGTTCTTTTTCGCAGATTTGATACTGGGCTGGTCCGCCGCCCCCATCATCATGTCCGCAACAGCGTCCTGATCGGCGGCGGTTTTGGCGACATGAGTCTTCGTCTGCTGAACGGTGCGGTTCGCAGTGGACATGTTGCTGTAGAAGTGCGTGAAGTCGCTGTTGCTGACGTTGCCGGAATCAACCGTATGGCCACCGCCGAAGGCGAGGAAACTGTGGTCGGTCTTGTAGCCCGTGATCGAATTGTTTAATAGCCCAAACAACAGAGGATCCGAGAGCAGCTGCGACGCCGCCTGTTGCACCTTCGGATCGAGACTCTTGTCGTCGGCCATCCTCGCCAGCTTGTCCCGGGTCAGGTCACCGTCCCCGAAGAAGGCGCCCTGATTGCGGTTAATCGTCTCGAGCGTATTCAACTCGGTTCGCGTGAGGCTCATCGACGATGAAGCGACTTGCAGGAAGTCCTCCTTGTGAACTTTATCGATCGCGCCACCGTACAACTGCTTCCAGGCATCCGGGTGGTTGAGGAAATATTGAGCCGCCGCAATGACCTGGGGCGGGCATTTGCCGGTTTTCGCTTGGCCGTCGACGACCTGCTTGAAGTCAGCCAGGCTCAGGTTCTTGGGCAGGTAGTCGGAGTACCGGTAAAGCTCGCACAATGCATCGCTCAAGGTCATGGCCGACGGCTGCCCACTTCCAGTGCCATCGGACGGAATGTAGTTCTGCACGTAGCTTTGTGCCTGCCGCTCCTGGAACGCGGCAACTTGTGAGTGATGTTCGGAGAACCCGGACAGATCCTTCGCCGTGATCTTGCCGCCGCAGCGGCCGTCTCCCTGGGAACCGATCGCATAGAAGAGCTCCGGGTCCTGTTGCAATCCTTCGATCGCGGCTCTCAGATCCGGAGGCGTGGAGGGATCATTCAACTTGGCTGCCAGCGAGTCCCAACTGAGCGGGCATTGGTCCTTGTGACGGTTCAGCACTGCTACGATCTGCAACTCGGCGTCGGTCAGCGTGCCGCCGTTCCACGTGATCCTCGAGCTTGGTACGGGGGCCGGTGCGACGGCAGGGAAATCTGTCGCACAGGAGGGCTGCGGGGCATGATCCAATGATTCGATTGCCGCCTTCAGATGAGCCGGCAGCAGATCCAGCGGGTGCTGCTTAGATTCTTTCATCGATGCCTCCGGTTCCGGCGGCGGCAGACCCTGTGGCGTAGAGGGGGCGCTGGTGCTGTCTGCCACCGGGCGGGCGCTGTTGTCTCCCAACGAGTAACTGGACAACATCCCGTCGAAGATTGAAAACATTCCTTGCCGAGACTGGCCGCACGTCTGTGCAGAAGGTCCGAGCGCCGACCCGACCGCGAGAACAAACGCGGATCCAGGTGGATTCAAGATGGTAGATAGCGGAAGGTTGTTGAGCGACATTGTGCATCCTCGAATGTAAGACTGAAGACCGCCGCAAGTGCGTCATGTGGCGCCGCTGTGTTCGCGACGAACCATGCGCAAGAAGCGACGGACGTGCTGACGAAGCGCGAGCGCCGCTGGTCGTTCCGTCAGAAGTGCCAGCCGCCACGCTTTGGGTTATTCCGCGCGTCGGCCCTGTCGACGTGCATGTCCGTTACGGTCGACAGGCGGCATCGCAGTCCGGACAACCGCGCTCTCATGCTAGAAGGGCCAGCTGTCGAGAAGCTGACGGTTGTCAGGAGAATGCACAATGAGCCAATGGAGACCGCAACGATTACGCCTGGGAGGTACGGCGCCAGCGCAATGTCAGCGCTGGCCTCGCCCAGGCTCGCGTATGACGCTGTCCTGGTGCGGCACGTCGGAAGAATGCGACCCTTCCGGCCGTCCATCGCGAACGACCACGGTCGAGGAGCCGCGAAACAACATCAGCACCGGTTCCCGCTGTGGTGTCTCGACGGCGCGTGGCTGCGCCTGCGCCACCAGACCGTTGAGCGTCTGCTCCACGAGTGCGATGAAGCGTGGTGGACCGGACACCAGGACGATATCATCGCCCGGTGTTGGTCTCACGATATAGCGCTCATCGGAGATGTTGAGTGCATCGAGGGCCGCCTTCAATGCATCGAAGCTGATCGGACTCAACGCAAGCAGGCGGCTTTGCGCTTCTTTAGCAGCCGATACATAAAGCACCAGTCCATCATAGTACCATTGAAGATTATAGATGGTGGTTAAATGGTTGAGGAACTCGAGCGGCGGCAGATCAGGCAGGCGTCCGCGAATCCGCCCCTTCACCTCGGCGCTGATGTTGACTTTAATATTGAGGTTATTGCCGAATTCTTGCAGCGCGGCGGAGAGGTCCTGATCGAGAATCGTATAGCTATACGGTATCGAAGGCAGCAACAGAAATGCGCCAGCCGCCCTAGGAATTCCGGTGGGAACGAAAACTGCGACACACAGAACTCGTTTCAAAAGGTCTAGCATCGTCGATCGGATGAGCATACCCGGTCCCTTCGGGCTGAGAACAAGCGCTGAAATTCGCCCTAACTTATAAGCCGAACTTGGCGATTTATTGATCCGGCCTGGGAGATCTTGAACTACGCGGCATAGCGGAATGGCTGATGCCTGAAGTAGCGCCGGATCCGTTCGGGAAGCTTTGTCATCCGGCGCATGTGGCTGATGACAGTGCGCTTGAGTTCGGGCTTGCTGCGGGCCGGCGGCTTGCGGATTGCGGCGTACTTCAGGTCGGCATCCAGACCCTCGTACGGATTGAGCTCGGGGCTGTAAGCAGGCAAGTGGAAGACCTCGATCGGCGCCTTGCGCTCGGCCAACCAGTCCCGCGCCGCCCGAGCCCGATGGACGGGCAGGTTGTCCCAGAGCAGGAACACCTTGGCGCTGGCCTCTTGGATGAGCCGGCCGGGAAAGTGGATCAGGCGCGGGGCCTTGAGCGCACCCTCGAGCACCATCCAGCGCAATTCGCTCGTGTTGGTCAGAGCCGAGATCAGACCCAGCCTCGCGCGCTTGTGGCAGGGGCGCATTACAGGTGTCACGCCTCTGGGGGCGAAGCTGCGGCCGCGCCCATCGGCGGAGCGCAAGCCGGTCTCGTCACCCCAGAAGATCGTGCGCTTCTCCCCTCTGGCTTGCGCCACGATGGCTGAGTCGTCCTGCCGTAGCCAGCGCCGCACCCCTTCGGCGGCTGCTCGCAGGCCCGTCTGAGCGGCTTCTGGGCCGTGAAGCCCCAACGCGCCAGATCGGTGCCAGCGGTGCGCCCCTGTTCGGCAAAATGGCGGCAGATATTGAACACGCCTGTCCGGGTCAAGCCCACCTGCGCGGCAATGGCATCATAAGTCAGGCCACTCTCACGTAGTCCGACTACTTGCCGCCGACGCTCCGCTTGTGCTGCTGCTGGCCGCTTGCGCATGTCGATATGGCTCATCCCACCAAACTGGATCGGTGAGCCATGGATTTCAAGATTACCCAAGCCGGATCGATAAATGACTTGGCGGCTGCGTCAGCGGCAGCTTTGTCCATCTAGTCTCAAGTTGACGTACCCCACCTGCTCATCCAGGATTGTGGCCACGGCCGCCGCACTGCTCATTCGCGTTCCTCCTCTTCTCGGTCAGTTTGGCATTGTATCCATAGCGCAGATGAATGCCATCCAAACAATCGATTTTACCTGTTCTCCGAACGACCGATAGTGAACACCAGATTTGAGACATAGGGCTCGGGCATACCAGAATGGCTATTGATCTTCACCCTGCCCTGGAGAAAGCTTCCCAGCTGTATGCCGAGCATCAACCGAGGCGCATGTCAATTGCGACAATGTTGTCCGGCCCGCGCAAACTATATCGCGTCGGCTCGACACGACAGACGTCCCCGCACGCTGCATAGCCGCTTGCTACCTATAAACCCTCGTATAGCATTCCTAAACCTTTCTATATCGGCCGCTTACCTCGGTACAATTGTGTTAACACTCAATCTCACCTTAACTTCGCGAGCAGTTGGATGCTGCCGATTGCAGGCGGCAGATGCTCCTGAAATACGGCAAATGGATAGAACTTCATCGCAGTCAGATTATATGGAATTCGAAGGCAAAGTCTTTCGTTACCAGGTGCTGATGGCACATACACTCGAAGCAACCCGCTCAGTTCCTCAACCTGACCAAACGAGCAGTCTATGGAAGCTTGCTACAACGAGAGATATCCCGGGGCATGCGCCATACAGGGCAAACCCGAGGCTCGCCCTTCGCCAGCTATGCTACGCGATGCACAAGGATAAAGCGCTGCCACATGCAAAACCTGAGACTGCCCGGTATGAAGTGCCCGTCGTGGACGACCAGTCAGCTGTCGACTCTAAGGCAGCTCGCTCCGTCATCGCATGAAGGCATTGAATCATGAGCCCGGATGTTTGCCATTCGCCTGCGGTCTGCTTTCTCCTTGGCCTTCCCCGGTCGGGGACGACGCTTCTGACGCATTTGCTCCAGCAGCATCCGGATATTGTGGCCCCGCCCGAGCCATGGTTAATGCTGGCGCTTGAGGCGTTTGGCATGGTGGATCAGCGCCACCCAGCGGGGGCGTCATTGATTCAGGCCGCGATCTCAGAATTCTTGAGCCGAATAGATCGCACTATTGTCAGCCGCGCCTTTGCCGATGCGGTCTACGGCCAATATTTGGCAGCTGCGGGCAAACGCATCTTCATAGACAAAACTCCGCGATATTGGATGGTGCTCGATTTTTTGGATTCCCTCTATCCAGAAGCGCCGCGAATCATTCTAATACGTAATCCCTATGCCATCGCTGCATCAATGAAATCAACGTGGGGTATCCCTCTCCTGTCGGCGAGCTGCCCGTCCGCCATCGCGTCGTGTCTCGCCGATCTTTTTTTGGGCCTGCCTACGCCCGCCATCGCGTCCTGTTTTGCCGACCTTGTTCTTGGCCTGCCTACGCTTGCCGCACACTGCGGCCGCCGTCATACGCAAATCGTTCACTACGAACAGCTCGTGGCGCGCCCCGACGAGGAAATTCGGCGCGTCATTGCCGGACTCGGCTACGACCCCACGTGCACCGCACTGGCGACGGTGGAGCAAACGGATTATCTCAGCTCGGCTAGCTTCGGGGACCGGAAGATCCGAGAGAAAAAGGAAATCGATGAATGCTCGGTCCGAACTTGGCAAACCGAACTGAGTGTCGAAGAGATGCAAGTAGTGACGGATCTAATCGGCGCGGAGCTTTTGATGGAGCTCGGTTATGAGGCGGAGCTTCGGTACGCCCAGCAAGCCGGGGTCGTGGATAGGGGCCGTGCAACAACCGAAGGTTATCGTCAATTGTTTCGAGCCTGCTCGGACTTGCGCGGCGGCACCGGACGAGCATCGTTCAGCATCTCCGCTGACGGGGGCGACCTAAATAGCGTTGTTCAGCAAGCTGAAGAAAACTCCGCCTTTGCTTCCCTTCACTCCATAGTTCGGGAGGCGCAACGTCTAGCCGAGCCTAAGATGGAGGAGAATCTGCGGCTGGTGCATTCGGTGGCGGCTCAGCTAGAGCAGGTGCTCACGGCTCCCAATGCCGATCGACCCGCGCGGCAAGACACAACTAGTGTTCGCGATGCGACCATCGATACGTTGCGGGCGATGTCGCCCGGCTCAAGTAGATCCTCGTCACTTCGGACGTCGAGCGAGCCGCAGGTCTAATTATCTTGGAGAATCAGGAACGTGAAATTAGACAAACATGAACTGAAAATTGCGGCGTTGGAGGCATGGAGGGAAAAATCTACCAAAGCTATCTACGGAACTCAAGAACAACTACTAAGATTGGCTAGCTGTCGTGGCGATTCTCTTGATATCTCGTGCACGAATTCCGGACAGCGTGCGTCATACACCATTCGCAAGCACCCGTCGGCCTTCAAAGTAATCGGCTTGGCCGCCACCACAACAAATGGTCGAAGCGCTCAGTGACCTTGAGACTTGATCGAGCAGGCCGATGCGAGTTCGCGTAGTCCAACGAATAAACGCCGGGCAGCGAGCTTCAGTTCGAGCGCCAAACTGAGGCCGTTCAGGCGCCGCAGTTCCAGAGCATGAGAGCATCGATCTGAGAGATCGGGTAGCCCTGCCCAGTTTGTTCGAGAGCTTGCATAAGCAAGGTGTGTGGATGATGGACCGATGTCACTCCCCGATCATACAATCCTTTCCCTGCTGCGATCACGCGCGATAGCTCCGCTCGGAACCGACCGAAAGCCTCTCAACCGCAGCCGTGGTAACCTCGAGTGTACTGACACGTAACGCGATTCTACGGCCGGGGGGTGCTCTGCCGACTACATCTAACGAATAGAGATTACTGTATCAAAGAAGAACTATATGCTGCCGAAACATCTGCGCCGCCTCGAAGCTGAATCTATCGAAATCATGCGTGACGTAGTCGCTGAGTTCAAGCGGCCGGTTATGCTCTATTCGGTCGGCAAAGACTCGAGTGTCATGCTGCACATTGCAATCAAGGCCTTCTATCCCGCGAAGTTACCTTTCCCTCTGCTTCATGTCGACACGACGTGGAAGTTTCGCGAGATGATCACTTTCCGGGATGAGACAGCCAAGCGGCTCGGCGCCACCCTGATCGTGCACGTGAACAAGGAAGGAATCGAGCGCGGGATCAACCCGATCGATTCCGGCTCAGTTCTTCATACGCAGGTGATGAAAACTGACGCGCTGAAGCAGGCGCTCGATCTATATCAATTCGACGCCGCGCTCGGCGGAGCGCGACGTGATGAGGAAAAGAGCCGCGCGAAAGAACGGATCTTCTCCTTCCGTTCGGCCGGACACGTGTGGGACCCCCGCAACCAGCGACCGGAGTTCTGGAACCTCTTCAATACCCGGATCGGCCCGGGCGAAACTATGCGTGTGTTCGCGCTATCGAACTGGACCGAGCTCGACATTTGGGAATACATCATGCTCGAGACGATCCCGGTTGTCCCGCTCTACTTCGCAAAACTAAGACCCGTAGTCCGGCGAAGCGGCGCAATGATCATGGTCGACGACAACCGCTTGCCGCTAAGGTCCAACGAGACGCCAGAGATGCGAATGATCCGTTTCCGCACGTTGGGATGCTATCCCTTGAGTGGCGCTGTCGACTCCGATGCAACCACCGTCGAGGACATCGTCGCAGAAATGCAGACCGCGAAGGTATCGGAGCGCCACGGTCGCCTGATAGATAGCGATGACGTCGCTTCGATGGAGAAGAAGAAGCGGGAAGGATACTTCTGATGGATCCCAGAGCGACAACGAAGCCCGGCCAAGCCAGAACGAAGGACCAGCTGCGGTTCATGACCTGCGGTTCGGTTGACGACGGAAAGTCGACGCTGATCGGCCGGCTGCTTTATGATAGCAAGGTCATCTACGAGGATCAGCTCACGGAATTGGCGCGAGACAGTGCCAAGCACGGCGCGTCCGACAATGACATCGATTTTGCGCTGCTAGTCGATGGCCTTGAAGCGGAACGGGAGCAAGCCATCACGATCGATGTGGCCTACCGCTTTTTTTCCACTATGCGCCGCTCGTTCATGGTCGCCGACACGCCCGGCCACGAGCAGTACACCCGCAACATGGCGGCCGGTGCTTCGAATGCCCAGCTTGCGATCGTGCTGATAGATGCTCGCAAGGGTGTGCTGGTCCAGACCAAGCGTCACTCCTATATCTGCTCGCTCCTCGGTATTCGCCACGTTGTGCTGGCAGTGAACAAGATCGACCTCGTCAACTACAAGAAGGAAACTTTTGATCGGATTGTCGACGACTACGTGGCCTTTGCAGCTGGTCTTGGCTTCACGTCGATCGTTCCGATCCCGATCTCCGCACGTCATGGCGACAACATCATTAACCGCTCCGGCAATACACAGTGGTATCAGGGGCCATGCCTTCTCCATTATTTGGAGACCATCGATATTCAGTCCGAAGCCGCGAGCCAGACTTTCCGCTTCCCGGTCCAGTGGGTGAACCGGGCCAACCTGGACTTTCGCGGCTACGCTGGGCTGGTGACTTCCGGGAGCATCTCAGCAGGAGACGAAATCGTCGTCGCGACGTCTGGACAGACCGCGCGCGTCAAGAGGATCGTGACCCAGGACGGCGATCTTCCCCGCGCCGAGGCCGGTGATGCCGTAGCCATCACTCTCGAAGGCGAGATCGATATTGGTCGTGGCGATCTTCTGGCGCGTCCGACCGAGCGGCCGGAGGTCGCCGACCAATTCGCCGCCTATCTGATCTGGACAGACCACAACCCGCTCGTTGCTGGACGCAATTACATCCTGCGCATTGGAACACGGACCGTACCCGGTAGCATTACCGCAATCAAGCACCGGATCGACGTCAACACACGTGAGCATCTGGCAGCCAAGACGCTTCGCCTCAATGAGATCGGCTTCTGCAATTTCGCGACCGCACTGCCCACGGCTTTTGATCCTTACGAGGTCAATCGCAAGACCGGATCATTCATCGTCATCGACCGCTATACCAATCGCACGCTCGGCGCCGGTATGATCGCGTTTCCACTTCGACGGGCTACCAATATCGCTTGGCAACCGCTTTCAATCGGCAAGACTGAGCGCGCCGCGCAGAAGAACCAGAAGCCTTGCATCGTCTGGTTCACCGGCCTATCCGGCGCGGGCAAGTCGACGATTGCCAACATCGTCGATCAAAAGCTGTTCGCAATGTCATGCCACGCCACGCTGCTGGATGGTGACAACGTGCGACACGGATTAAATCGGGACCTCGGCTTCGCCGAGGCCGACCGTGTGGAGAATATTCGGCGCGTCGGCGAGCTTGCCAAGTTGATGGTTGACAGTGGGTTGATCGTGATTTGCTCGTTCATTTCACCCTACAGGGCCGAGCGTGACATGGTGCGCAAGCTGGTTGCTAAGGAGGAGTTCATCGAAGTCTTCGTCAACACGCCCATCGAAGAGTGCGCGCGGCGCGATCCCAAGGGTCTCTATTCGAAGGTGAAGTCCGGCAAGATCAGGAACTTCACCGGCATTGATGCGCCCTATGAAACACCGATAACACCTGAAATTCATCTCAAAACCGTGAGTCACACGCCCGAGCAACTTGCGGAAGCTGTCGTGGATGTCTTAATAGAGCGCGCAATTGTCCACGGTCGATAGCATTTCTCGAATTTGCTATCTCGTCGGAATGCTCGGGTCGATAAGGCAGAGCTGCTTTCGCCGCAATAGGACGAGGGCCTAATGTTCTGTCGCAAACCTTGATTAGAGCTGGGGAGATGGAGCCGACTGTCGCTTCACGTCATGGCATCATCACCTTAATGAAATGGATCGGGTGTCGCCATATAAGAGGGTATGAAGAAGCCCCCACAGTCTTTCTATACCCGCCACCGTTTTCCTGCTGAAGTAGTCAGTCTCGCGGTCTGGCTCTACTTCCGCCTTCCGTTGAGCCTTCGAATGGTCGAGAAAATGCTCGCTGCCCGCGGGATCGAGGTCAGCTATGAGACGGTATGTCGCTGGGCCGAGAAGTTTGGTCGAGCGTATGCCAACTGCCGCGGCCGACGCCCCCTCGAACCCAGTGATCGATGGCACCTCGATGAGGTCGTGATTGCCATTGCCGGAAAGAGGCTCTGACTCTGGCGGGCTGTGGATCAAGACGGCTTTGTTCTCGATGTCCTGGTCCAGAGCCGCCGCGGCCGAGCCGCTGCCCAGCGCCTGCTGCGCAGAGTTTTGAAGAAGAATGCCATGGCCCCACGCGTTGTGATCACCGATAAGCTTGGGTCGTACGGCGCGGCTCGCCCGACACGGGCTTGGGCATCGAGCATCGGCAGAACAAAGGTTTCTCTATTTGGCCGGTTTTAGTCGAGTGCTTTCGGGCTGTTCCGCTTCACGGCCGTCAAGCGATGCCCAGATTTACGAGATAAAGCGACATCCAGGTTTACGACCGCTCAGGCGTGCGCCCGCTGGAGTGCTTCCTCCAGATCCCGCAGGCGATAGCTGCGCCCCTTGATGTTGAGAACATGCGCCCGGTGCAGCAGACGATTGAGGATGGCTGTGGCCAGCTCCTCATCGCGGGCGAGCAGTTAGGTCCACTCCCGGATGCTCTTGTTCGTCGTAATTAGGATCGCGCCGCGCGCCATAGTGGTAGGTCACCAGCCGGAAGAACAAGCTCGCTCCTCCCGGGTCATGGGCTCGAAGCCGAGTTCGTCCACAATCAACAGCGCCATGTTCATGTAGCGGCGCCGTTTCAGCTGCGCGGGCGGCAGGCCGGCATCGACCTTCAGCGCCGTCATCAGTTCATCAAAACGGTAGTACAGGACTGAGAACCCCATCTCAACCGCCCGCGTCTCGAGCGCCACCGAGAGATGATCTTGTACCAAGGGGGCGCACGGCTCGGGAAGAGTGCCACGGCCGAGAGCCATAGCGCTCGATGCTAGATTAAGAAATAATCCTTCGGGTGCTTGTGAACGGCGTCAGCACTGACATTGACGAGCGTGATCGTATTACCCTGTCCGAGGTCAACGACCGCGTCCCGGCCAACCTGATGGACGCGATTGGCAAGATCCTTAACCGTCTGAATATCAGTGCCATTGATCCCTTTCGAGATCGCCAGGATGTCCTGCCCCACCTTGAAGTCCTTCACGGTATCTTTGCCGCTCTTGCTTGTGCTTGTAAAGGTGAACATGTCATCGCCCGCACCGCCCCACAGTTCGTCGTTGCCGGCACCGCCGAACAGCTCATCGCCGCCCTCATCGCCGAACAGGAGATCGTTGCCGTCATGGCCGTACAGAGCATCGTCACCCGCACCGCCGAACAGTTGATCGGCGCCCACATTGCCGAACAGAAGATCATCGCCCTCATGGCCGTACAGAACATCGTCGCCCGGACCACCAATGATCGTGTCGGGCCCGGGGCCGCCGTTGAGAGTGTCGTTGCCCGGACCACCGGAGAGCCAGTCGAGTCCGGAGCCGCTGTAGATCAGATCGTTCCCGCCCTGGCCGCGGATCAAGTCCCCATCGGGCGTCCCATGCAAGTGATCTTTGAAGTCTCTGCCGCTGATTAGTGCCACGTCTTTCTCCTGTGTTGTGTCTGCTAGGCGGGCACGGACGGGATCGCGCCCTGGCTGCCGAACATACACATCCGATCTGACGCAAACCTGACTTGCACACCCAGCCAAAACGGATGCGATAGGTCGTCTAATGGCGGACCGTTTTGCAAGTGGTTTTTCAACGAACTCATCGGCTCGACACGGGATCAGGGTCGCGGGTATGTCGATGGGATGACCTGGGCGTCACTGGCTGATCTTGGGTATAAGATGGGGCAGGATCCGAGAACTTACCCCGATTACTTCGTCGAGTGATGATCGATGGAGCAAGTTCCATCCCCTGGTTACTCTGGCTGGTGTCGTCGAGTTGACGAATTGAGGTCGGAAGGCCTGCTCTGCATAGGCGAGTCAGGAGCCGTTCGCAACGTCGGTCACCGTGGCCCAAGTCATGGCCTTACGCTGGGACCTGCAGTTCTCGATCAGCGATCGCGATCTCGAGCGCATGCTCTCTGAGCGCGGCGTGCAAGTGGACCATACGACCCTCTTTTGCTGAATCCAGGCCTATGCAGCGGAAGTGGACAAGCGGATCCGTCCGCACATGCGCCACATTGGAATTTATGTTCGGCATCAACTGGATGCCAGATCGCGCTTGCCGCGGTAAGTGGCAGTGAAGCTGGCCGTCCTGCTGCTTTTCCTCAAGAATTCGGGAAAGGGCAGTTGGCGGGCCGACAGTAAATGAGCGAGGGGAAGATCGCATGCACGCGGAAGAAGCCAAGGATCACATCGACGAGGTCCGGGAGCGCGGCGGGACCAAGTACATCGCGCTCCTCATTGCGGGGCTGACCGCCCTCTTGGCCATTGTCGAGATGACGGGCGACAATTCCAGGCTCGAGGCGCTCAAGAGCAATACTGACGCCGCCAGTCTCTGGTCCTTCTACCAGGCCAAAGCGATCCGGCAGACCACCTTGCGCGGAGGCCGAGCGTCTTCAGATCGACATGACGAGCATGCCTCCGGCACGGGCCGAGGCGGCGCAGAAGCAATTGCAGGCCTGGCGCGTCACTATCGACTGCTATGAGTCGGAGCCGTCCACAAATGAGAGCCACAAGGAACTGACCGTGCGTGCCCAGGCGGCTGAGGCGTCGCGCGACCATTCCCCGGCCGCCAATGACAGGCTCGACCTCAGCACCACGGCCCTGCAGATCGCTATTGTTCTTGCCTCCGCCTCTGTCGTGCTCGGAATTGGATGGCTGGCCTGCATCGGTGGCGGGCTCGGGCTGGTTGGACTGGCTTTTGCCCTGATCGGCTGGTTTGCGCCAGCCCTGGTCCACCTGTAGCCGCTTGCCTAAAGGACAGGGCGAGACGAGATCGCCTTTGGTCCTCCGTCAGAGGGCGAGTGGCCTTCTGACGGAGCAGAGCGAGGCATCGCTCGCCCCGAACATGGGGCAGGTGCCGGAACGGTCTCGGGAATGTCGCTATCCGAGGCCGACACTCACCGGGTGCGAAGCGGTAGCCTCCTCGTCGTCCTGAATGTCCTCCTGGTCATCTTGGTCATCCGGGCCGGGTTGGACGTCAGGTTGAACGTCCTCGTCCTCATCATCCTCTTCGACGGCCTGAGCCACTATGATCGGGGCGGTTGCCCGGATCTCGGCCTCATTGAAAGGTTGTGCAGTGCCATTGGCGTACAGACCTCCGGCACTAAGGGCTGTGACTCCTAAAAGGCCGACTATGAGCAGCTTCAGCATGACATCTCCTGAGATTGCAGCATGTCGAGCAATGACCAGGAATGGGACGATTTGATGGTCGATCGGCACCGTCAGGTTAACTTCTGAGTGATGGCATGCTGGCATACACGAAGTATGAACTCGACCCGTTCCTCTCGCTACGCCCGCCACCGCTTTCCTGCGGAAGTGATTAGCCATGCCGTCTGGTTGTACTTCCGGTTTCCCTTGAGCCTGCGCATGATTGAGGAGATGCTGGCTGCCAGAGGCATCGAGGTCAGTCATGAGACGGTGCGCCAGTGGGCCCTGAAGTTCGGGCAGAGCTTTGCCAACCAGATCCGCCGCCATCTGCCGACACCAAGCGACAAATGGCACCTGGATGAGGTCGCGATCAGCATTGCAGGCCGGAAACATGGGCTTTAGCAAGCCGTCGATCAGCACGGCGTCGTGCTCGACATTCTGGTCCAGAGCCGTTGCACCGCCAAAGCCGCCAGGCGTCTGCTGCACAAGCTGCTCAAGAAGCAGGGCGTAACGCCTCGGGTCATGATCACGGACAAACTCGCCAGCTACGGCGCGGCGAAGCGCGAGATCATGCCGGGCGTCGAACATCGGCAGCATCGAGGATTGAACAACCGCGCAGAGAATAGTCATCAGCCAATCCGACGACGCGAACGTATGATGAAGCGCTTCAAATCAGCCGGACGGGCCCAGCGCTTTCTCTTGGTTCACGATCAGGTTGGAAACCTCTTCCGCCGTCCCGCTAACACCAATGTCGCTGATTTTCGCAAGTCCCGAATTCAAGCCTTTACGACTTGGGCCGAGGTGACTGGTCTCGCTGCTGGTTTCTGATACGCCGATCCCGTGAGGCTCTGTGACTTCAGCCCGTTAACCTGACGGTGCCCGCTTGAGTGCCCCGTGGTCCCCTCGATGATATTGTTGCGATATTTTGAGGTGCGGTGTTCGACATCCTTCAACAACAGGCCTTCTCGTTGTAGGCGCCGGATCGCCTTCGGATAGGACGCCGGTTTGTCGGTAGTGATCGATAATGGCGGATAGTCGCTCATCGTCTTCAGCGCTTTGCGCAGGAAGTGATAAGCCGCTCGGGTGTTCCGTCGGTCGGACAGCATGAAATCGATCAGCTGGCCGTCTTTGTCGACCGCACGGAACAGATACTTCCAGCGTCCGCCAACCCGCACATAGGTCTCATCCACCCGCCATGAATCAGATCGATGTTCCTGATATCGGCGGACCCGCTTCTCGATTTCCGGAGCGTAGCGCTGGACCCAACGAAAGATTGTACTTGGGTCGACGTTGACGCCGCGCTCCTGCATCATCTCGGCCATATCGCGGTAGCTGATGCCGTACTTGCAGTACTAGCGCACGCACAGCAGGATGATCTCAACCGGAAAGCGACGGCGCTTGAACAGTGACAACAGGACGGCTCCTCGATTAGCCATCATCCCCTAAACGATCGAGGTTAATGCAACATGGGGTTATTCCGGACCTAGTGCCCTTCGACGGCAAAGTAAGGTCTGATGTGATCAGGCCCAAGCTGGAAGCCAACGGAGAGTATCGCCATGAAGCAGTATGTCGGGTTGGATGTATCGCTCGAGCAGACCGCCGTCTGCATTGTCGACGAGCACGGTAAAGCGCTCTGGCGCGGCAAATGTGCCTCAACGCCCGAGGCCATTGCCGCAGTCGTCCATGCGGGAGCGCCGCATGTGGTGCGGATCGGCCTGGAAAGTGGCCCGTTGTCGACATGGCACTGGCACGAGCTGACAAAGCTTGGTCTACCTGTGATCTGCCTCGATGCTCGTCATGCCAAAGCGGCACTCTCACTCCAGGTGAACAAAACCGATCCCAATGACGCCCTGGGGCTGGCACAGATCGTGCGCACCGGCTGGTATCGCGAAGTTACCGTCAAAAGCTCGGATAGCCAGGTCGTCCGGAGCTTTCTCACCTCGCGTGCTCGCTTGGTCGAGATGCGGGTTGATCTGACCAATCAGATCCGGGGTGTGCTCAAACCATTCGGCCTGGTTGCTGGAAAAGGGGGCGGTCAGCCCTTCATCGATCGTGTTCGGGGGCTGGTGACTGATGGGCCGCTCGAGGATGTCGTGGAGGCGCTCCTGACAGCCCTACAGGCCATCAGCCGGCAAATCGGCATTCTCACACGCCGTCTCATGGCTCTGGCGCGCCAGGATCAAGCGGCTCGGCGGCTCATGACGGCTCCTGGCGTCGGCTCCCTCGTGGCGTTAGCCTATATCAGCGTCATCGATGCGCCGGAGCAGTTCTCGAAGTCCTCGAGCGTGGGCGCTTATCTTGGTCTAACCCCAAGACGCTACCAGTCGGGCGAGATCGACCGGAGCGGGCGGATCTCCAAATGCGGCGATCCGCTCTTGCGAACCTACCTCTTTGAGGCGGCAGGCATTATTCTCAACCGCGTCTCGCGCTGGTCACCGATCAAGGCCTGGGGCGCAAGGCTCACCAGGAAGGTCGGTGGGAAGAAGGCCATGGTGGCGGTCGCCCGTAAGCTGTCGGTGATCCTCCACCGGATGTGGCACGATGGCACTGACTTCCGCTGGTCCAACACGGAGGGGCTGCCGGCATGAGATCGTAGACCAAGAGATCCGCCGACCGGCGGAGTGATGTCCCTTGTCGGGACGAGGCAGCAGCCATCGCGCGGGCACTGTTGCGGCCATGACTTCAGACACAGATGAGGTCGACCGCGGATGCAACATGGCGAGGCTGAGGCTTCCGACCCCATCATGCGGCAGCCCATGCTGACCCCGGAGAGAACCATGCTCCGACAAGTGATATCAGCCAGACGGACAAAGACGCCGCTCCAAGGGCTTGACCCAGATCCCCGGAATAAGAGAACAGAGCCCATGTCCGCCCCCAGCGTGAGCGCAATTTAGATCATGGCGAGGATAGCATCGCCGCGATCGAGACCACGGGCGTCACCGCGTTGCGGACTTGAGCACGATCATCGACCGGCTCAGGCCCTTCGCGCGGTGCGGATGCTTACCAGACGAACTTCGCGCCATCCGGCAGTTCGCAGACAAATTCGCCCTGGTTCACGGCTTCGGCCGCCCCGGCGGCAAGTTTAGAGGCCCGTACTGTGAGCTTGCCTTCGCGGCTGAGGTTGTGCCGAATGTACTCGGTCACCGGGTGTCCCGAGCTGTCCAGGGTTTGATGCGCATTGGCAAAGCTGATGCCGTTCTGGGCGGTCACTCTGAAGGCGCCGATAACCAGCCCACCCTGCACTGCCGGCCCGGGGTTGCCGCCATCGGCAGTGGTACAGCGGTTCAGGTCCAGTATGACCTTCACATTCTTGCCGGCCTGCAGGGCATTGAGCACCTCGGCGTATTTCGGCGAGGGCTCATCCGCCTCGGCGGCCCTGCTCACGCTTGCAGCCAAAAGCAAGGACAACAGGATCGACAGGCGTCTGCCACTGAACTGCTTGTACTGTCTTGCTGCCGATGACGAACTAGCGCGGGGCTCCGGTGCCAAGCGCGTGTCTGCAATCATTTCCGTAAACCTGTGGCTGTCGATCTCAGTTTGCGCGGCACTCGTTGGTGACTGTCTCATTTCTGCGTCGCGTGCGCTCGATCGCGTTTCGACATTGGATGAGCCACTGTTTCGGCTATACATGGCGATGCCCATTCCTTTTGCAAAGTTTTCCGCACTGAGTTCGGTGCTGGTCAGCCCCTGTGGAGGTTGATAGTCCGCCTAGCTGACGACAAGCTGACGCGCAGGCGAGAGCTTGCCGATATAACGGCGCCTTGTCATTTCGGCGCGCAGAAGAAGGATGACGATCCCTGGCGTCGGTCCGATCACAGCAACAGCTCTGGCGGCCTTGGCTCCGGCGGCCGAGACTTTCGACAAGGGGCGGGATTATGCAGCTTGGATGGGGCTCACGCCCAAACAGAAGTCATCTGGCGGGAAGCCCCGGTTGGGCAGGACATCAAAGATGGGGCAGCGCGACCTGCGCCGCCTGCTCATCATCGGCGCCACAGCAGTAGTTCGATGGGCGACCAGACATGGCACGGCTCC
>NZ_QDAH01000061.1 GCF_003075415.1 Microvirga sp. KLBC 81 | reverse complement strand
CCCAATTCGTAAGCGAGATAGCGGACGGCGCTCTCCAGTGCCGCCTTCACGGGGCCCATCAGGTTGTAGTTAGGCACGACCTTGTTGGCGCCGTGATAGCTCATCGCCAGGAGCGTCCCGCCTTCGGGCATCAACGGCTCGGCGAGCCGCGCCATGTGGACGAACGAATGGCAGGAGATATCCATCGCCACCTTGAATCCCTCGTCGGAACTGTCGACGAGCCGCCCCTGCAGATCCTCCTTCGGCGCAAACGCGATGGAATGCAGCGCGATATCGAGGCTGCCCCAGGTCCCGCGGATCTGCCGGAAGACGGCCTCAAGCTCTCCGTTCCGTCCCACGTCACAAGGTGCGAAGATCGATGCCCCGAGCTCCTTGGCGAGAGACTCGACATAAGGCCGGGCCTTCTCATTAAGATAGGTGACAGCGAGGTCCGCCCCGAGCTCGCGGAAGACCCGTGCGCAGCCATAGGCAATCGAATGCTCGTTGACGATGCCGATGACGAGGGCCCGTTTGCCGTGCAGAATCTTCGATCGGATCGCGGTTTTGGTCAATTCGGTCGGCTGATCGTTCATGAGCTTGCCTATCTTGATCGCAATCGAACCTGGACTGATCGGATCAGGACACCCCCTGGGGGCGCTTCCTCTTTCGAATGACTGCTGGTCCAACCACCCCTGGGCCTGGGCGGATCACATTGGTCGCCTGGCGCATGGCATCGGTCAGGACAGTTCTGACGTTACGCAGGCGGACCTGGGCTGCTGCGTCAAGCGGACCAATGGCTGTCACAACTCGTTCGAGCATGCTCCCCAACAGCTCGATGTCGGCTGGCGTCGCTCGGGAGAGCAGTTGAGGAAGTGCTGCGATCGCCGCCGCAGCGTCGAGTCGCATGAGGCGGGCCTGTTGCCGGATTGCTTGCTTGAACTCAGCTAACGAGATGGTGCTGAAATTCGCGCCATTCTCCTCACGCAGCTGACGGATCAGGTTGAAGCCGCGCTCATCGACCCAGCCAAGCGAGTCGCCGATGTAGTACAGGGCCCGTACACCGGCCTCGAACAGGCTCCCCTTGGTCATCTCACGGCGCAGCCGGTCCGCTTCCGCCGCCCGGAACGCCTGATGCTCGGGTGTGTCACCGGGATGCTGGCGGGGCTCGCTCGTGTCCCGTGCATTCATGCCTGCCCAGGCCTGCACCCAAGGAGATCCGTAGATGATATTGAATGTCTGCTCATACATGTTGTCACGCCAGACACGCCATTGATCGAGCGACGCTTCGACTGCCTGAGAAATCCTCTCCTGCTGATGCAGGAGAGGATTGTCGGAAGCTACCGGCTCGCGCCTCTCCCGCACCTTCTGCGCCTCGCCAGCGATCCAGCCCGTCCCGGGATTGCGATCCGAGGCGAGTTCATACGGGACGCGCAGCGGATGCAGTCGTGCCAGGTGGTGCGCCAATTGTGGTGTGATGCTCGCGCGAACCCACGGCTGGACAAAACTCCGATAGAGGCTGAGGTTGATCTCCGAAATGCGTGCCACCGCGGCAAAGCGCCGGTCGCTCTCAAGATCGGGCCTGACGATCTCTCGGACATCCGCCACGCTGCGCCTCTCCAGCGACAGCACGTAATCGCCGTAGGCGAGATCCGGATTGAGTGTGTCCGGGCCCTTTTCCCGCAACTCGGCCTGGTAGATGCCGGACGGCAGGACGTCGACGAAGTCGATGTTCGCCTCGAACTCCTTGTGCTCCTTGCGACCGACGCTGCTCGAAACAAAAATGCCGAGATGGCCGATGCTGTCATGAAGCGCGTAGATGATGGTCTGGTTGTGCGCCCGCACGTCCTCATCATCCCGATAGAGGTCCGTGATCCAGCCGAGCGCCTGGGGCGGTGGCGAAATATTATCGCCTTTGGAACAGAAAACCAGGATCGGAGACTGGATGTTACGCAAGTCGATGCGGATCCCGTCGGACGTGACAAGTCCAGCCGTGGACAGCTTGTTGCCGATGAACAGGTTGTCGACGATGTATTGTATCTCGACATCGTTCAGGAACACGTGGCCGCCCCAGTACTTCTCGAAGGCGAGATAACGCTCCCGCTCGGTGTCGACCTTCGAGAAGAGGTTGTACTGCTTGGTCCAGAGGGTATTGGTCGGGTTGAGGTTCTCGAAATTCTGAACGAGCCAAGCGCCGTCAAAGCGGCCTGCCCCGAGATCGCTGGTCAGGGCGGTCAGCCAGCTGCCGCCAAGCAGACCGCCCGAGTAGCGCATCGGGTTTCGGCCGGGCCAGCCGGCCCAGTACGACACAGGCGATCCGGCGACGATGATCGGCCCGAACAGTTCGGGACGGACTGCGGCTGTCATCAGGATCTGCCAGCCGGCCTGACAGTTGCCGATTACGACCGGCTTTCCCTCGCTCTCGGGGTGCAGGGCGATCACCCGTTCCAGGAAAGCGGCCTCGGCCCGCATGACGTCCTCGACCGTCTGTCCCGGCACCGGGTCGGGAGTGAATCCGACAATGTAACAGGGATGGCCGGCCCCGAGAGCGGCGCCAATCTCGCTGTCGGCCTTGAAACCGCCGATGCCGGGGCCATGCCCAGCTCGCGGATCGACCACCACGAAGGGGCGCTTGCGAGGGTCGATCTCAACCCCCTCGGGCGGAATGACGCGGGCCAAGCCATAGTTGACCGGCCGCTCCAACGTAGGGCCGAACATGACGACCTCAGCCTCAAAGCTCAGGACGTTCGGTGTAACCTGAGCCAGATGCTCCAGATACTGGTTGCCGCGTTCGCGCATGACATCGGCGTAGAGCAAGCCACGTTGCCAGAGGTCAATCGCGTATTCGTAGGCTGCGTTTGCAAAGTTGACAGATTGGGACGTTGGCCGATCAAGCGTTCGTTCAAGCGTTCGTTGGAGATTCATGCCTACCTCCAGCAATTAAGATCTTGGAACATCACCGTGGCTTCTTTTGAGTATGATAGGACTTAACGGTCCAGCGCTCCGGCCAGAATGCCACGATAGCGATATCTACACGGCTTTAACGGACCGCCCCTTCGACTGGGCGCTGTTTGGGGCAAGTCGGCTGCGCGCGATACAAGGCAAGTTCCGATTGAGATCTTTCCGGCCTGGTATCTTTACGCCGCGCGGGACCCAGCACTCACGCACATGAACCCGTGCCCATTCTGCTTTAACAATACCGGGGTCGGGCCGCGGTGGCTTTGATCCAGATCAACGAGGTCTGCCTGCACCGTTATGCCCGCACCATTAGTAACGGCACAGATCAAGCTCGGCGCGTTACACCATGCATGGCACCCTCCATCGAGGCATCGTTGCAAACCGCAGCGCGCTGAATCGTCTCAATCGACGGTTAATGCTAGCACGTCGTGCGGATAAAGTGGATCCGGTTTTCCGTCCCGAACGATGCACCATTTTTGCAAGAGAGCATCGGATGAGGCACAAAAGTGAATTCCAATCCTGGCACCGAGGCTCTATACTCTTGATACTCTTGGACAGCCCGAAATGGCGGCTGAATTGCTGTAAAGTGAAGACGACGCGACAGTGTTCGCATTGATCTGGATCAATGCGAACGGTTGCCTCTCACGTAAGAGTTCACGTACTGGCATGACCTGGCCGTTTCGACGTGCTGTGGGGCATCCGGGCCGAAATTTCAGTCTTGCGACCCGGCCCCAGCTCTGGCCAGGACATAGCGCCTCCGAGGGAGAGCCGAATGTCCTTCCGATTGCAGACTGCTCGAATTTTGGGGACTGTTCTTACGTTTCTCTCTATATCGGTCATCACGTGGGCGCTGGGCGTTTCCGACGGAAGACTCCAGATTGTCAGCGCACAGGCGCAACCGAAACTGCCTGAACTTCCCAAACTGCCCGACAAACTGCCCGAGCCTCTCGAAAAGGCCCGCACGGCGGTGGAAAGCCTGATCGCGCGACTGCGCGGCCGCGACATGCCCGAAGGCATCGTGAAAGCGAATGGCCGCCTCGAAGCGACGCAAGTCGATGTCTCCGCAAAATATCCCGGCCGGCTGGCAACGTTGACCGTAGACGAAGGTGACGAGGTCACCGCCGGCCAGGTGGTCGGCACCCTATCGTCACCAGAGACAGAAGCCGAGCTGCGCTCCGCGCAGGCGCGGCTGCTCAAGGCAAAACAGCAGCTGACGGCGGTGACCGCGGTCATCGCACAAAGGCAGAGTGAACTGGACACTGCCAAGGCGGATTATGAGCGTGGAAAGAAGCTGCTTCAGACGGGGAATATCCCGATGCAATTGCTGGATCAGCGCCGCAATAGAACCGATCAGGCGGAAGCAGCCTATGTTGCAGCCAATGCGGAGCGTGACGCAGCTGAATCAGAAATCAAGGCTGCAACGGGTGAAGTCGAGCGGCTCCAGTCGATCCTGGCCGACCTGGTGCTCCTGTCCCCAAGGAGTGGGCGCGTGCAGTACCGTCTGGCTCGCGCGGGCGAAGTGATCGGCGCAGGACAGCGCATCCTGACCATCTTGGATCTCAAGGACGTCTACATGACGGTCTATCTGCCCGCGAAGGAGGCCGGCAGGCTTACGATCGGCGACGAGGCGCGCACGATCCTCGATCCGATCCCGGAGTATGTCTTGCCCTCAACGATCAGCTTCGTCGCCACGGAAGCGCAGTTCACGCCTAAGAGCGTCGAGACGGCCGAGGAGCGCGAGAAGCTGATGTTCCGCGTCAAGCTCCAGGCCGATCCCGCGGTTCTGGATCAATATCATCGCTCCGTGAAGACCGGCATCCGTGGCCTCGGTTTTGTCCGCACCGATCCCAAGATTGCCTGGCCCGATGAGCTTAACGTGAAGCTCCCGCAATGACCGACTCTATCATCAGGCTCGAGCGGGTCACGCACCGCTACGGCAAGACGGTCGCCCTCGACGACCTCACGCTCGACATCCCTGCCCACTGCATGGCTGGGCTGATCGGGCCGGACGGCGTCGGCAAGTCCACCTTGCTGGCGCTGGCCTCCGGCGTCCGGAAAATTCAGAGTGGAAAGGTGATCGCGCTTGACGGAGACATGGCGGATGACAGCCATCGTCGGGCGAGTTGCAACCGGATCGCCTACATGCCGCAAGGGCTCGGCCGCAATCTCTACCCGACGCTCAGCATTTTCGACAACATCGACTTCTTCGGCCGGTTGTTCGGACAGGGTGCCGCCGAGCGGCGCACGCGCATCGACGAGCTCCTGCACGCAACAGGCCTCGATCCGTTTCCGGACCGCCCCTGCGGGAAACTGTCGGGAGGCATGAAGCAGAAGGTCAGTCTCTGCTGTTCGTTGATGCACGATCCGGATCTGCTGGTCCTTGACGAGCCGACCACAGGCGTCGATCCGCTCTCCCGCCGGCAGTTCTGGGAACTGATCAGCTCGATCCGCGTCCGTCGCCCGAATATGAGCGTGATCGTTGCCACCGCCTACATGGACGAGGCGAGTCAGTTCGATTGGCTTGCCGCTATGGACGACGGCAAGGTCATCGCGCAGGGCGCACCAAACGAGATCCTCGCTCGGGCGGGAAAGAGCAACCTCGACGACGCCTTCATCGCGCTGCTTCCGAAGGAAAAGCGCGCCGCGCACCAGGAGGTCATGGTTCGGCCGCGGGTCGCGACTGATGACGAGACTCCCGCCATCGAAGTGGAGGGACTCACACGCCGGTTCGGCGATTTCGTTGCGGTCGATCATGTGAGCTTTCGCATCGGCCGCGGCGAGATTTTCGGCTTTCTCGGCTCGAATGGCTGTGGCAAGACAACGACTATGAAAATGATGACGGGGCTTCTTCCCGTCACCGAAGGCTCGGCGAAACTATTCGGAGAGCCGATGGGTGCCGCCGACATGGAAGCGCGTCAGAACGTCGGATACATGTCGCAGGCGTTCTCGCTCTACAACGAGCTCACGGTTCGACAGAACCTCGATCTCCATGCGCACCTCTACCATCTCCCTCCAAACGAGGTCGAGGGGCGGATCACCGAATTGCTGGAGCGCTATGATCTGAAAGATGTGGCCGATGCCAAGCCTGAGAGTTTGCCGCTCGGCCTGAAGCAGAGACTCCAGCTTGCCGTGGCGGTGCTGCACCGGCCGCCTATCCTCATTCTCGACGAGCCCACGTCTGGCGTCGATCCGGTTGCGCGAGATGCGTTCTGGCGCACGTTGATCGATCTCTCCCGCGATGACGGCGTCACCATCTTCCTGTCGACCCATTTCATGAACGAGGCGGAACGCTGCGATCGCATCTCGCTGATGCATCGCGGGCGGGTGCTGGCGGTCGGCGCGCCGCAGGAACTGGTGAGGGAGCGTGGCAGCAAATCCCTCGAGGACGCTTTCATCTCCTATCTGGAGGAAGCGGCCGCAGCGGAAGAACAAAGGACAAAAGAAGAAAAGAAAACCCAAGCGGCGCCACAACCGGCGGCAGAGGTGGCAACTCCACCATCAAAGCACGCCTCCGCTGTTGGCTCCAGGCGCTTCGATCCCGGACGGTTATGGGCTTATTCGCGGCTTGAGACCATGCAGATCTTACGCGATCCGATTCGGCTGACTTTCGCGTTGCTTGGCCCTGTCATCTTGATGTTCGCGATGGGCTTCGGCATTACCTTCGATGTCGAGAACCTGAAGTACGCCGCCTTTGACCAGGACCGGACGCCGGAAAGCCGACGGCTCCTCGAGAACTTCTCCGGATCCCGCTACTTCTCCGAGCAACCGCCCATCAGCTCCCCCGCGGAGGTGGAACAACGGATGAGAAGCGGAGAGCTGGCGGTCGTCGTTGAGATTCCCGAAGGCTTTGGTCGCGATCTTGCAAGCGCGCGTCCGCCCGACATTGCCGTCTGGGTGGATGGCGCCATGCCCTTCCGCGGCGAAACCGCCAAAGGGTACGTCACCGGCTTGGCCTTGCGCTATGCCAAAGATCTCGTTACGGAACGCCTCGGCCCCAACGTCGCCTCCAACGTCTACCTCGGTGGGCTCAATCTGGAAAACCGCTTCCGCTACAATCAGGCCTTCAAGAGCGTCTTCAGCATGGTCCCGAGCGTGATCATGATGATGCTGGTTCTGATACCCGCCATCATGGCGACCGTTGCCGTTGTGCGCGAGAAGGAGACGGGGTCAATCGCCAACTTTCGCTCGACGCCTGTCAGCAAGCTCGAGTTCCTGGTCGGCAAGCAGTTCCCCTATATCGCGGTCGCCATGGTGTCTTTCGGCCTCCTGCTGCTGATGTCGTATTTTGTCTTCCATGTCCCCGTTACAGGGAGCTTCGGCGCACTCCTGCTGGGGGCTCTGGTCTATGTGACTGCGACGACCGCATTCGGCCAACTCATCTCAACCTTCACCCGGACGCAGGTCTCGGCAATCTTCGCGTGCGTCGTCCTTTCGGTCATTCCGACCGTGAATTTCTCGGGCCTGCTCGTGCCTGTGTCGTCCCTCTCCGGTCAGGGAAGGCTTATCGGCATGGCGTTTCCGGCCGCCTGGTTCCAGCCCGTCACGGTCGGGATTTTCGATAAGGCTCTCGGCTTTGCGGATGTGTGGCGCAGTCTGCTCGTTATCGCAGGCTTCGCGCTCGTCTACCTCTTGGCGGCCCTCACAGTGCTGAAGAAGCAGGAGGCGTGAGATGTTGCAGAAAAGCCAGATGGCCCCTCCGCAGCAGCTCACCCCTGAGCAGGTGACGCGTCCGCAGCAGTCCAAGCCCAAGCGGATGAGCGCATTCCGCACGCATCTGGCCAATATCTTTCAGTTGCTGATCAAGGAGTTGCGCAGCATCCGCTCCGACCCGATCCTACTGGTGCTGGTCGCTTATGCGTTTACCTTCGCCATCTACGCCGCCGCCACTGGCGCCAGAACCGAAGCGACCAATCTTGCCGTCGGAGTGGTCGATGAAGATCGCTCCGATCTGTCGCGCCGCATTGCGGACGGCCTCACTGCCCCCACGTTCCAGCCTGCCGTGGAGATCGCTGCGACCGAAATCGACTCGTCGATGGAGGCACAACGATTTGTGTTCGTCATCGAAATCCCGCCGAAGTTCCAGGCGGACATCCTGGCCGGGCGGCAGCCTTCGGTTCAAATCAATGTCGATGCCACCGCCGTCGCCCAGGCATTCCTTGGCATGACCTACCTTCAGAACGTCATCGTCAGCTATGTCTCGGATTTCGTGACCGGGCGGGAAGGTCTGGTCGGTGTGCCGGTCACATTTGTGACCCGCGTCAAGTTCAATCCGAACATGGAGTCGAGCTGGTTCACCTCGGTGATGCAGATCATCAGCAATCTCACCATGCTGACGGTCATCCTGACCGGCGCAGCGCTCATTCGCGAGCGCGAGCAGAGCACGGTAGAGCACCTGCTGGTCATGCCGGTGGTTCCGGTCGAGATCATGCTAGCGAAGATCCTGGCGAACAGCATCGTTATTCTCGTGGCGGCCCAACTGTCGCTGATGTTTGTGGTTCAATGGTGGCTCGAGGTGCCGATCGCCGGCTCGCCCCTGCTGTTCCTCGCCGGCTCCTGTATTTTTGTCATCGCCGTGGCGGCGCTTGGCATCTTTCTCGGCACGGTCGCCTCCACAATGGGCCAGTTCGGCCTTCTTGCCTTGCCTGTGCTGCTGGTGCAGATGCTGCTCTCCGGCAGCACGACACCGATGGAAAGCATGCCGGTCTGGCTGCAGTACCTGATGAAGACCATCAGCCCGACGCCGCATTTCGTCGAGTTTGCCAAGAATGTGCTCTATCGCGGCGCTGACTTTCCGCTCGTCTGGCCTCAGCTCTTGGCCGTCGGAATCATCGGCGCTGTCTATTTCGGCATTACCCTGCACCGCTTCCGCCGCGTTATTTTCGGAAGCTGAAAGACCGGACTGCCGTAGCCGGCGGACTGAAACCCAGCCGTGATCCTAAGCAACGTCAATGGGTGTTGCGTGAAACTTGGAGGAGGAAGTCATGGACAAGATGATTGTGGTTGTCTTCGACACCGAAGCGAAAGCCTATGAAGCATCCCGCGTGCTCGCGGACCTGCATCGCGAGGGCAGTTTGACTGTCTATTCCGGCGCAGTGATTGCGAAGGATGCCGGCGGGCAGATGTCGGTCAGGCAGGCGGGCGATCAAGGGCCGCTAGGGACAGGGCTCGGCATGGCAACGGGCGCATTGATTGGTGCTCTGGGCGGTCCGGTCGGCCTCGCGGCCGGGGCGGCGGCCGGCGCGGTCGGCGGCTCGATCGTGGATCTCGTCAACCTCGGCATCGGCGTGGATTTCCTCGACGAGATCTCGCGGCAGCTCAGCCCTGGCAAAGCTGCCATCGTCGCCGAGATCGAAGAGGAATGGGTCACACCGCTCGATACGCGCATGGAGGCACTTGGCGGCACCATATCCCGGAGACCGCGCGCTGAAATCATCGATGTGAAGATGGAGCGCGACGCAGCCTTGCTGCAGGCCGAACTCGATAAGCTTCAGGTCGAGTTCGATCAGGCCAGGAACGAGGCGAAGGCCAGGTTGCAGGCGAAGGTCAACGACGCCAAGGCGAGGCTAGAGGCCGAGAAGAATCGCGCCAAGACGCAAGTCGACGAAATGGACCGAGAGGTTCAAGCTAAAATCCGGGCTCTGCACGATCAGGCATCGAGAGCCGCTGGCGATGCAAAGGCGCGCCTGGAGAAGCGGATCACCGAGATGAAGACTGACTACGAAGTTCGATCCGATAAGCTGCGACAGGCTTGGCAACTTACCAGGGAAGCACTCACCACATCCTCGGCGCACCGCCGCTAAGTCGATTGCCGCTGTACCGCTCTTCCGGCTGTTGAAGCTGCCGGGATCCGGTACAGCGGCAGGCACTTCCCTGGGACTTTGGATCAACAGGTTGTCTAAGGTGCCGCGAAGCCCGCACACACACGACAGGAGCAAATGGTTTCCCTTGCACGCGAAGCTCCGCTCCGGCCCTCACATCTCATAGACCCGATTTCGCGCGGAAAATCGGGGTGATCCGGTATCAGCCAAAGGAGCACTTTGGAGCGGTTTTCCAAACGGCTATTCTGGAGTTGTGGCCTCTCACGGCTCGGTCCGCTGGACTGCCCTGATCGCGAGGCCTCGACGCCGGCGCGTCGGAGTTGTAGGCCTCCTGGATCGCGCCGGCATCGACCTCTCGATCGTAGATTTCATGTTCTCGCAACTAAGTTGAGGTGAGATTGTTGGCGCAAACCAGGAATGTCAGTCACGTCGGGTGGGACGGGGCCTGAGATGGCAGTGGGCACACCTTCCGCTCGGTGCGCCGACGGCCCGGCGTTCGGGTTTGGGCTGGAACTTGGCGATCTGCGCTCTCCGCCAGGGCACGTTCAATCCTGCTCAAGTTGCCGAGACAGGGCCTCGCGCCTGCCACCTGCGGCCTCTTCCTTGCCGCGAGCCAGAGTCAGAGCACCGGAAGGGGGCCTCCGCACCCAGAGTTGGCCGCTCCGGGCCTTTTCGAAGCCGTATTGATAGAGCCCTCGCATATAGGCCGTGTCAAAACCCGCCGAGGTTGAGGATGGCACATTCTGGTCGATGAAGGTCAAGTTGAACCCGAAGCCGTTCCGCTGGGCGGCGGCATAGGTCCCGAAGAGAACGGACCTCGTCTGTGCTTTGACGGATGTGGAGGCCGCCCGTCCGCCGATCTCCGCGGCCTTGTCCGGCACGACCTGAAAATCCGGATCCACCTTGTTGTTCATCAGCACATAGATATTCACGCGTGGTCCGCGGAGCGGTGGCGCGCTCGCGAGTAACACTGTGTCCGGCAATGTAAACACGGGCGCCATGACCGCGCCATCGACGTGCATCTCTTCGAAGCGCCTGCCGTTTGCCTCGGCGTCAATGAGCACGGGGGGAAACACGCCAGGCACGCTCGCGGACGCTGCCAGAACATCGCGGAAGAGAGTGAGAGCTTGCGGCGAGCCGCTCGATGCGATCCGGCCCATGTCCCAGATCACCGCCCGCTGCGAATCCAGATTTGTCGTAACGACAAACAACCGCCTGCCGTTCGCGTGCGCGGCCGCGACCGCAGCCAAAATCGCCTCGTCCACGTGGCGGGCGATCAGTTCGCGCAGGCGCCTTCCTCCGAACAGGGACGAACCAAAGACGACATTCAGAAGATCCGGAGAGTCGAGAAGGCTCTCGGCCACACCGCTGGTGTAAACCTCGCGCAGCTTGGCGTCATATGACGGGCCAAGAAACGCGAAGGGGGCAATGAGGGCGCCGGTGCTGACGCCCGATACAAAGGTAAACTCAGGCCGGGTTCCGGCCGCCGTCCATCCGTTCAGGACGCCGGCCCCATACGCCCCGTAGGCACCGCCGCCCGACAGGGCGAGGTAGGTGAGCGTGATCCGGGCCGGCCTTGCCGCGAGAGCGCTTGCATCGGCACGGAATGCAGCCGCGGGTGCGTCGGCGTATCTGCGAGCCCCAGGAATGCCCAGGACTTCGGAAGACGCTGCATCGGCTGCCGTGTAGGGCGCCCGTGGAAGCGTTCCGCATGCGGCAAGGGTGAGCGTTCCGAGAAACCCCATTGCCGCTGCCATGTACCAGGATCGCCATTTCAGTTCAGAGAGACGGGGCCAAGAGCATTGCATCGCGGACCTACCTCCTGCTCAGGGATCTCGCAGGATGGACAGCCGTCAACCCTACGATGTCAGAGCGGTCGGACAGTCGCTACGCCGTCCTGTCTCGGCCGAGCTTGGCGCGGTCACCAACAGAGTGACCACGACCGGGCCGTCGACGCCCGCTTCAAGAAGCGATCAGACGCTGTACAACTGTGCTCTCTGGCATGACTACCGTCAAGTTGCCCCGAATGGTGACGGAGAACGGGCAAAAGTAAGGGATGGAACCATCTCGCCAACCTTGCCACGCCACCTGCTGCTACGAGGCGTTAAACAGTCCGTTCAAGAGCAGGTATTCGATTATTTCCGGTCCGGTTCTGCGTGCGCTGGTAATTGGCGCATAATCTCCCTTCAGAACCTCGAAGAAATGAGCGCCGAGCGGAGTATCTCGGGTGATCATGCTTTGCATCGGCATGTCACTTGACCATGCTCAGCACCTGCACCTTGGCACACTAAGGCCCTTTGGGATGCCCAGCCCATCAGAACCGATAATCTCCTGTTGGTATGTTCCAGTTGCGGTTGTATGTTGAGGCACCCAGAATAGCGGGAAACAGCCGCTCATATGGCAGTAGGACGATGAATCGGCTCCGCCAGAACCAGGAGATCGTCCGAGGTGTCAAGGCACCTCGCTATCGCGTGCCGACCCGCTCGGAGTTGCAAGAAGAACTGGCCGAGGTCGATCGGTATCGCGCAGCCGTCTCGGACGTGTTGCGCGTCATCGCCAACTCGCCGGACGACCTGCAACCCGTATTCGACGCGATCCTCGACAGCGCCACGGACCTCTGCCAGGCCAACGTCGGTGCTTTATTCCTTCTCCGGAATGAAAGCGTTTACGTCGTTGCGCAAAGAGGGCCGGCGGCGAGTGCCCTGCATTTGCCGGAAGGACCCGAGCATCAAATCCCTCCAGAAAGTCCCCTTGGACGCCTCATCAGAGACAGCGCACCAATCCACATAGGCAATTTGACAGAAGATCAGTCTTATTCCCGCCGTGAGACCGGCACCGTGGCTGCGGTCGAATTAGCCGGTGGTCGGACCTGCCTGCTCGTGCCAATGCTCAAGGAAGATGAGTTGATTGGAACCATCGGCGTTCTCCGTCCTGAGGTGCGGCCGTTCACGGATAGACAACTCAAACTGATCGTGGACTTTGCAGCGCAAGCTGCCATCGCCTTGGAAATTACCCGCCGCGAGGCGAAGTATCGTGAAGTGCAGATCGAATTAGCTCACGGGGATCGCCTCGCTGCCCCGGGACAACTCACGGCCGCGATTACCCACGAACTCAAGCAGCCGCTCGCCGCTGTGGTCAAGAGTGCGAATGCGAGCCTGCGCTGGCTCACGACAGATCCACCTGACGTCGAAGAAGCGAAGCGATGTGTCGAACGCATCCTCACGGATGCCGATCGTGCTGGCGAGGTCATCAGCCGAATTCACAGCCTCATGAGGAAAGCCGGATTCACAGCCTCGTAAGGAAAGAGGCGCCACAGGCTGACACGACAGATTTCAAAGATTCGATCCGCGAGGTTTTAGACCTTTTCCATCCCGAGGTGCTGAAGCAGCTTATCACGATGCGGGCCGGGTCGGCAAATGTATGAGATAGAATCCGATTCCAACAGGTGATGCTCGAACCGATCATCACCACCATTCGAGCAATCGAAGTTGGGCGCCAAGCTGTCGATGTGCTGGCACGTGGGCCTTCTCCGCGCCACGTCCGGCATATCGATGGGCGGCAGGTGATTGAAGATTACCGCAGATCCTGAACGCAGGCCTACCCGATGCAGGCCGAGGAGACCAGGGTCGCGAAGACGGCCTCATCTGATGCTCTAGGAGGGGCGAGCCTATCTGAAGCCTTACATTGGCACTGCCGGGAGAAGGCAGTGTCAGTTCTTGCGAACGATCGGGGCTGGAAACGGCTTCGCCGGGTCATCCCAGCGGTAGCGCAGCGCGGCTGAGATGAGGTTCACGTCCGTCTCCGCCTCGGCCACGAACGGAAGGCCAGCATAGTCCTGATGACCCGGCACGATCCGGATGTCCGCATCCTTATGGAACACATGGGTATAGGCCACATCGAACGAGAGCTTCTCATTGTACTGGTAAGACGCGCCGATCGACACCCAGTACCGATCGCTGTCCGGCAGGCGGGTCGAACGCACCGCCGTGTCGATGGGCGACTGCTCGTAGGCAAAACCCGCGCGCAGGATCCAGCGCTCGTTGAGCCTGTAGTCCGCGCCGAGCGCGTAGAAGTAGCCGTCGTCATAGTTCAGGGGGAGATGCGAGATGGGCGCACCGCTCGGACCGACGATCGCCGGATCGCCGGCCCGGCTCCAGTTCTGCCACTCGAACCCGGCATGCAGCGTCAGGGCGGGCGTGATGACCTGGGACAGGCCGACGGTTACCTGATCAGGCGTGTTCAGATTGGTTTTGACCGGGAACTTCAGGGCCGAGGGGCCGAAGATCCCGGCCGGCGTCGCCAGGGTCCCCTCCAGCGTGTGGCGGATCGAGGAGCGATAGCCGATGCCGAGGGTGGTGCCGGCAACCGGCGTGATGGTCACGCCGGCCGTGAAGCCCCCACCCCAGTCGTCGCCCTCGAGAATGGCACTCGGATCATTCGGCACGATGCCGGCAGCGTTCTTCAGGCGCACGTCGAAATATTCGATCATCGGACCGGCTGCGACGGACAGCCAGTCGTTCAGCTTCACGCCGACAATCGGGTTGAGGTTCGCGGTGAAGATCCGGGACGAGCGGGAATAGACCTGTCCGGACCAGTTCTGACGCGGATCCGTCACGAGACCGAAGGGCGTCGAACTCGCGAAACCGAGCCACAGGCGCTCGTTGAGCTGGTAGGAGAGATAGCTTGTGGGAACGATGGCATCCTGGGCGATGTCCCCCGAGCCTCCAAACGGGATCGTCGGTGTGGACGGCAGCGGGTCGATTTCCGAGCGTGGCATGATGACCGAGGCATTCCATTGGTTCTGCCAGCCCGGCAACGTCGTGATCGTCGCCGGGTTCCAGAACATGGACGACGGGCCGCCGGCGCCCGAGGCGGCACCGGCATAGGAGGAGCCCTGCGCTGTCGCGCTCTGCTCGCGGATGGCGAAGCCGCCAGCCGAAGCGCTGTCCGCGGCTGCGATGCTGGCCGCCAACGACACGGCGGCCAGCATCGCAAAACGAGAAAATTGATTCATGTGAAGCGCCCTGCGCCTGGGAACGGGAGGCCCGTATCGTCTCGCGCCGCCGCACCACCAGGCGCGGGCTTTCCGGTGCGGTTGTTCTTGCACAGGCCTTGCTCCGATACCGGTGACGTCAATCTCGGCCCACAACGTCGGTTCAGACACGGATTCCGTGTTCATTAGCGTCTCCTCCTGCTGGTTTGTTGCCGCCAGCCAATAATTGAACACTGCAGTCAAAACGACTAAATGGTCAATATGAGTCCAAGCGCTGCCGCAACGCGTGCCCGCAATTGGGACGTCGGGGGTATAGGAGATAGTTGGGCGGCCTGACGCAGCGGCGATTTCGAAAGCATCGTCAGCAACGATCGCAGCGAGCAGGTCGAGGCCCTGCGCCGGCGCGGTCGAACGGCTGGCGATTTCGCGGGCCCGATCCGAAGCAAGCCGTTATGGCCGGAGCAGCCCGGGTGCGAGAGACGTCCGAGACGGGAGCGAAATCATTGGCGAAGAGCACAGGCCCAAGATCGCAATCGGCGCCGGTCCCGACGGCATTGGAGGCCAGGCGACCAATGCATTGCGACTGGCATTGTCAGTCTGGACGTTATCGTCATTGTGACTTATGTACAATATGACATTGGAAGCTTTGAGCCATGGCAAAGATCGATCCGCTCCGCCGAGCCGAAATCGGGCGCGAGAAGCGCGCGCGAACCCGTGCTCAGCTCGTCGCCGCCGCCAATTCGCTTTATGCGAGGCAGGCGGTGGAAACCGTCACCGTCGATGACGTGGTCCGGGAGGCTGAGGTTGCGAAGGGGACTTTCTATGTCCATTTCACCGGACTTGACGCACTGAACGCAGCAGTCGCGGAGGAGCTGGTCAGATCCTTGGACGAATTGCTGCAGCCGGTCAGGCTCTCTCTTGACGACCCCGCGCTCCGTATTGCGTTCGGATGCAGCTCATTCATTGACAAGGCCCTCGACGACGCTCGATGGGGAGCGCTGACCTCGAAGTTCCTGCTGGCAACTCCCCAATGGGGCGAGGTCGTCCGACGCCGCCTCCTCGAGGACCTCCAGCAGCTCTCGAAGGCCTTGCCACGCGGCGAGGCGTCTGCCGAGCTCAATCTGGAGATCGTCATCGGGATTATTCTCCAGCTGACGCGCGCCCTTGGCCAAGGCAGGCTGTCATTCCGGGATCGTAACCCGGCTATCGCCGCAATCCTGCGGGCGATCGGCCTTGATGCTCGGCAGACGAGATCCGTTCTCGCGCGCTTGCCTGCTCCCCAGAGGGACGCATCCCGGACCAGATCGGGGCGCTCGAAGCCGCAACCGAAGCGCACGACCGACAGCGCCGCCTGACCTTGCGGGCCACTTGCCTCAGGCAACGATCTCGGTGATCTGTTCGCCGAGATCGAGTGAGCCGTCGCGGCTCCAGATCCGTGCGTTGATGCGGTCGCCGGGTTTCAGATACTGGGGTCGGCGTCCCTGCGACTTGAGAAACAGCTTCCAAAACCTGCGCTCAGGCAGCAGTTGCAGCAAACGCCGCACAGGAGGGGGCGGCACGCGAAGCGCACAGCCGCTCGGCGTGCCCGTCAGGAGGACATCCCCGGGAGCGATGTTGGCGAAGGTGGACAATTCGGAAATTGTCTCGGCAGGTTTGAACACGAGAGCGGAGGTATTGTCGCGCTGCCGCACCGTTCCATTCACTGAGAGCTGGAGTTCCAAGTCGTCAATTCTGTGGAACTCTTCCCTTTCCAGAACGGTGAGCCAGGGGCCGATCGGACAAAAGCCGCGATAGCTCTTTCCCTTGAAGAATTGCGTCTGCGGCAATTGGACATCGCGCGCGCTGAGATCGTTCGCGATCGCGATGGCGAAGACGTAGTCAGCCAGCATGTCCGGGGTGACAGTCACTGCGGAGGAGATCGGCCGGCGGAAGACCAGGGCGAGCTCGATCTCGTAGTCCAGCAGCGTCACATGGGACGGTCGTGCGACGGCCTCCTGTGTCGAAGCGATCGAAGCGTCGGACTTCGTGAAGAACATGTTGAATACTTTGGCATCCGGATTCATTCCGGATTCGATCATATGCTGGCGGTAGTTCGCGCCCTGGCAATAAATCCGGCAAGGGGTGGTGATCGGCGACAGGATCCTAACGTCCTCAATATCGACACTCGGCGTCTGCTCTCGCGCGTAACGCCAATCGGCTTCGCCTTGTTCAATCAAAGCCGCAGTGGTTGGATAGGCGTCGGCGAGCGGTGTGATCCCCCCCTCCGACACCACTCCCCACCACGCTCTGTCCTGCTTCTCGAAGTGCACGAGATTGGTCGCCATTTTGACCTCCCTTGATTGTCTGCCCGAAGATCGCGCCGTTGTCTTCTCATGCCTTCAGGTCTTCCAAACTGCGGGGCGCGCTGCCGCAGGGCCTGTTCTCATATTGACTATTTAGTCGTTATGACTAAATTGTTCAAGTATAAGCTGGCGGCCAACAAGCCAGCAGGAGGAAGCGCAAATGATACCGGAACCCGTCGCCCGACCAACGTCGTGGGCAGAAGTTGACGTCGCTGTCATCGGAGCAGGCCCCGTGGGCCTGATGATGGCGAATCTGCTTGGTCATTCAGGCGTGGAGACTGCCCTCCTCGAAGGCAGCGAATGTCTTCGCGGCATCCCGCGGGCCATTGCTTACGATGCCGAGACGTTGCGGTCATTCGCTATGGTCGGTCTTTTCGACGAGATCGCGCCCGAACTCGTCCAAGGTCCGCTTGTTCGCCACATCAACGCCCGCGGCCGCACCTTGATGGAAATGCATCCGCTTGCTTGCGGACCTCACGGGCATTCCACTCTCGGCACCTTCTATCAGCCGCAGTTCGAGAAAGTCCTATTTCACGGATTGTCGAGGTTCGCCAACGTCAGGGTATTGTTCGAGCACACGGTGGTGGGCCTGCAGCAATATAGCGATCACGCGGGCCTCTTGGTGTCGACGCCGGATGGATTACGCAACATTCGTGCGAAATTCATCGTCGGGTGTGACGGCGGAACAAGCCAAGTGCGAGACATGCTTGGTTCGAAGCTCATCGGCTCGACCTTCGCGCAGCACTGGCTCGTCGTCGATGCGATCGTCCAGGATCATGATGTCAAGAGGATCAGCTTTCACTGTGACCCGCGGCGCCCTCGTGTGGAAATCCCGGCCGTCGGCGACCGCGTCCGTTGGGAGTTCATGCGGCTTCCTGACGAGAGCCATGAGGAACTGCTTGAGGATGCCAGGATCCGCTCGCTGATCGCCGACAATTTTGGATATCGTTCGATCAGGATCGAGCGGAAGGCCGTCTATACATTCCATGCGCGCGTTGCTGATCGCTGGCGCAACAATCGCGGGTTCCTCGCCGGCGACGCCGTTCATCTGATGCCGCCCTTCGCGGGCCAGGGGATGAACAGCGGCATGAAGGATGCGGTCAATCTCGCATGGAAGATTGCCACCGTCGTCAAGGGGCTCGCGCCGGCAGCGATCCTCGACAGCTACGAGGCCGAGCGGGCTCCCGTGGTCCGCAGATTGGTCAACGTCTCGCGCCGTCTCGGCTTCCTCATCATGCCGACAAGCCGGGGCATCGCCATGGCGCGGGACGGCGTCTTTGCCTGTCTCAACATGTCGCGCCGTTTCCGCGCCTTCATCGGCCGCGGCGGCGTGCTGCCGCCGCCCGCTATCGGCCGCAGCGCGCTGACCACCGAAGATAGGGATCCGTTGATCGGTCAGATGATGCCGCAGCCTTGTGTTCGATCAACGCAGGAAGCGGTGCCGTTAGACACGCTTCAGACCTGCCACCAGTGGCTGGCGCTCGGTATCGGGGTCGATCCGATCAGCATGCTGTCGCCGCGCGATCTCGCCATCCTCGAAGCTCTTGGCACGCGTTTCGTCTGCCTGAATGGCCACGACGAGCGCATCGTGGCGACGGCGGTGCAATGCGATGACCCTTCCTTTGCGATGTGGGTGAAGCGTCATGGCGTTCGCGCCCTCCTCGTCCGTCCCGACCGCTTCATCGCCGCGCGCCTTGATCCACGAGCGCAGGATCTGACTGTCCTGAACATGTTCGCGGCGTGCAGCCCCAAGGCTGCGCCTCGGATTGCGGCCTAGCCCGAAGGAATCGCCGATGTCTCTCCAAACCGCTGTCAAGCATCGCCCCGGCAGCATCGAGCTGCCGCGCAGCCCTTCACCGCTGGTGAAGGCGCGCGAACTTCTGTTTGCCCACTTTGAACGCCCCGACCTCGATAAAGCCGAGGCCTATCTTCGCGACTTCGGGTTGGTTCGCGCCGAAAAAAGGGACAACGAGCTGTTCATGCGCGGCACTGGGTCGAGACCCTATATCTACCGGGTCACGCGCGGGCCTCGAGCCCGTTTTCACGGTCTCGGCCTTTCGGTTTCGGCGGCGGAGGATCTCGAAACGCTGTCCAAGGCTTTCGGCACTTGCGTAGAGCGTGCCGACGGACCGGGCAGCGGGTTTGTGGTGCGCCTGCGCGATCCCCAAGGCGTTGCGGTGGACGTTCTGCACGGAATGACGCCAAGCACGCCTTTGCCGGTCCGTCCGCCAATCCAGCACAATGCTCCTTATCATATCATTCGCGTCAACGACACCCAGCGCCCGAAGTTCGAGCCGCCGCAGGTCACGAAGCTCGGGCACCTCGTCCTGGAAACGCCGGACTTCGATCGAAGCGTGCGCTGGTACATGGACACGTTCGGCTTCATCCCATCCGATGTGATGTGCCTGCCCGACGGCACGCCGATTGCCTCCTTCATGCGCTTGGATCGCGGCGCCGAACCTACGGATCATCACACCCTCTTCGTCTCCACGGGGCTGGAGTCGAAGGTCGATCATGTGGCTTTCGAGGTCATCGATCTCGATGCCGTAGAGATGGGTCAGCAGGTGATGATGGCGAGCCGCTACCGGCATGCCTGGGGTGTCGGCCGCCATCTCCTCGGGAGCCAGATTTTCGACTACTGGCGCGATCCGTGGGGCCAGAAGCACGAGCATTATGCCGATGGCGACCTGTTCGATGCCGACCAGCCGCCTGGCTACCACCTGATGGATCGCGAAGGGCTCTACCAGTGGGGGCCTGATCTGCCGGATGATTTCATTGATGCCCGGCTGACCCCACGGCGTCTGTGGAAGCTGCTCAAGATAGCTGTCAACGACCGGGCACGTTTCAAACGAATGCTTGCCTTGAAGGACAGCCTCTCCAGGCCCAGCCGCAAGTGGCAGCGTTGATGTTGCCATCCGCTGCCGCGACCTCGTCCGCTGTTTCCTCACTGTCGCACAGGTAACGTGACCGATGCCGATCCGAAGCATTGCCGATATCGAAGCCATGGAGGCGCTGCCGCTCGCAGATCGCGGCTTGCCTCGGACAACCTATGAGGCGCTCGCCGCCACCGCCCAGCGTACGCCCGACGCCAAAGCGCTCTCCTTCTTTCTGGCATCCGACACCTATGATCACGTATTCACATGGTCCTATGCCGAATTGCTGGCCGACGTCACCCGCGCTGCGAATGCGTTTCACGCTTTCGGTGTCAGTGCCGACCATCCGGTCGCCTTCGTGCTACCAAACCTGCCGGAAACCCATTTCACAATCTGGGGTGGCGAAGCGGCCGGCGTCGTATTCGCGATCAATCATCTGCTGGATCCCAGCCAGATCGCGGAACTGTTGCGCGCTGCACGCGTGCGGGTGCTGGTGACCTTGGGGCCTGCGCCCGGTATCGATCTATGGACGAGGCTCGCGCCACATCTTCAGATGCTGCCAAACCTTCGAATCGTCGCTTGGGTCGATCTATCGAGATACGCAGGAGGTGCGGTGTCTCTGTCCAGAGACGAGGAGCCGGATCTCGCTGAATTTGGATTCGACATCGTCGACTTCCGGCGAGCTCTGCAGGAACAGCCGTCGGATCGGCTCGTCGCGCCGCAACGGATCTCGCCATCCTCGACGTCATCATACGTCTGCACCGGCGGCACGACAGGTCTGCCCAAGATCGCGGTCCGCACACATGGCAACGAAGTCTTCGATGCGTGGTCCACGGCCCAGATCCTCGGTCCCAGAGCCGCGCCGCGCACCTTCTTCTGCGGGCTGCCGCTCTTCCATTCCAACGCGCAGATCGTCACCGGACTCTTGCCCTGGATGCGAGGCGATCACGTCGTGCTCGGCACGCCCGAGGGCTATCGGAGCAAGGGGGTCATGACCCGGTTTTGGGAAATCGCTGCCCAATTCCGCGTCTCGATGTTCTCCGGAGTGCCGACGATCTATGCCGCGCTGCTCGACCTGCCGATCGGAGACAACGATATCTCAAGCCTCGAGTTGGCGCTGTGTGGCGCGGCACCCATGCCGGCTAGGCTGATCGAGAGCTTCGAGGCCAAGACCGCGATCAAGATTTTGGAGGGCTATGGGCTGACCGAAGGCACCTGTGTCTCATCGGTCAATCTGCCGGAGGGCGAGCGGCGCCCCGGGTCGATTGGAATGCGCATTCCGTATCAGCAGATGCGGGCTGTCATCCTCGACGATGCCGGGCACTTCCTGCGTATGGCGGAAACCCACGAGATCGGAACGCTCGCGATCAGAGGTCCGAACGTCTTCTCCGGCTATCTGGATGACCGGCATAACAGGGACGTGTGGATCGACATCGATGGGGAGCTCTGGCTCAACACCGGGGACCTCGGTCGAGAGGATGAAGAGGGACGCTTCTGGCTCTCAGGTCGACGCAAGGAACTCATTATCAGGGGTGGGCACAACATCGATCCGAAGCTGATCGAGGACGCCCTGCTCAAGCATCCTGCTGTGGCGTTGGCCGCTGCAATCGGAAGCCCCGATGCCTATGCGGGCGAGGTTCCGGTGGCCTATGTACAAACGCAGCCCGGCGCAACGGTCACGGACCGAGAGCTGCTCGACTTTGCGGCCGCGAGCATCCCCGAGCGCGCTGCGGTCCCGAAGCAGGTGAACATCGTGCCGGCGCTGCCGATGACAGGTGTTGGCAAGATCTTTAAGCCGGCCCTGCAGCAGCTTGAGGTGGAGGCCGTCGTCCGCGCTGAGGCGCTGAAAACCGGCACGACCATTGCCGATATCGAGCATGTCCGCAATGCGCAGGGAGTGCCCGTGATCCGAGTCCGGACCGAGGCCGGAGCAACAACCCTTCAGGCGGAACTCGATCGCTATGCACTCCAATCGGAAGTGTTGGAAGGACCCAGCGGACCTGACGCTGGTGAGGAAACGAAATCATGAACATGATCACGACAACAGCCAAGGCATCGATGTGTCTCGGTCCCAGCAGCGGCGGCGGATTCGTGATGAGGCAGATCCCTCGTCGAAAGCCTGCGGCTGACGAGGTCGAGGTCGCCGTGGCGGCAGCCTCGGTCAATCCAATCGATGTGCACCGCGCCCAGGGCTATGGCCGACGGCTGCTCTCGCTTCTCGGCGCCAGCAGGTTTCCGATGGTGCTCGGCAACGACCTTGCCGGAACCGTTACGTCCGTGGGCACCGGAGTGTCGAGATTTCAGCTCGGCGACTGTGTTTACGGATTGAAGCCAACCTCGGCGGAGGGAACCCATGCCAGCCATGTCCTGGTCAAGGCGAACTACCTCTTACCTGTACCCGAAGGGCAGGATCCTCTTGCACTCGCGGCGCTTCCCTACTGTTTTGTGACGATGTGGCTAGCAATCTCCGGAGCGGGACTCACGCGAGAGAATGCGTCAGGAAAGAGCGTGCTGGTCCACGGTGCCGCCGGCGGTCTTGGAACCCTGGCGTTGCAGATGCTGTCCGAATGGGGCGCAAAGGTCACGGCCATCGCCTGGCCTTCTAACTTCGACGCCTGCATCGGAGCTGGGGCTGCCGACGTTGTCGACTGCACGAAGAAGCCGTTCGCTTCGTTGGGCCGCTCGTTTGATGTGACGCTCAACTTCGCCACCTGGGACGACGATCTTCTATTGCTCGGCTGCCTGCGCGACGGCGCGCTCGGTCACGCGACGACGGTGCATCCGATGTTGCGAAACTTCGACGAACTCGGTTGGACGCGCGCGGTGCTGAGTACCCTCTCTGACAAGAAACGTCACCGGAGCACGTTGCCCAAAGGGGTCAAGCATTACGCGTGGACCCTCTTCCGACCGGATGAGGCGGCCCTGTCCGAACTGCGTCGGCTTGTCGAACAGAATGATATCAGCCTTCCCATCGGCCTGATCAGATCACTTGAGGACGCAGCCGAGGCTTTCGAGCACGTCAGCAAAGGTAAACCCGGGCGGGCGCTTCTCAAGCCCTGATGCCATGAGGTCAAGCTGTAGCGCCCTTGTGAGGCATTGATCCATTACGAGTCAGTAAAACGTTCTCAATAGGCTTGTTACGTTCATGAGCGTGTCGCTCCCTGGAGATCAACGGCGTAGCTTGTTATCATGAGCTCGTCTTTCTGCTCCGGGTACCGCTTTTCGCTGACCTCATTGGACCAGCTGGTTCAGTTTCAGCAATTCAGCGTCTGGAGAAACCTCTGGTTTCCGATTGCCAAGCCCCTGCCGCAACGCCGCCTCCAGTCATTGATATGCTTTCCTAATCGTAAGACGAAAAACAATATATTGGACCTGAATAGCGTTTGCGGCGAAGTTTGCCACGCATCCAGATGAGGCCGATGCCCAGCGCATCCCGCACCTCCTGATGTCAGTCCATCTCACTGAAAGGATAAGAAATGAGAAGGGGACTCAACACTCACCTCGCCGCCTTGGCTGTCGCTGCCATCCTCGGAACGGCCGCTCACGCGGCCGACCTTCCCTCCCGCTTCGCTCCGGCTCCGGTCGTGGCGGCTGCTCCGGTCTTCACCTGGACTGGCTTCTACGCCGGTGTGAACGCCGGCTATGGTTGGAACACCAATGACGATGACGTGGTGATCAACGGAACAGCATACGAAGTCGACGACGAGGGCGGCTTCGTCGGCGGTGGCCAGGTCGGCTACAATTATCAAATCGGCTCCTTCGTACTCGGTCTCGAGACCGACATCCAGTATGCTGACATCGGTGGCGACAACAACATCCCCAGCCTCAACAGCGACGGCGATGACGACAATTGGTTCGGCACGGTGCGCGCCCGCGCAGGTTACGCCTTTGATCGCGCTCTGATCTACGCCACCGGTGGTCTGGCTTACGGCAAGATCAGTAATGGCTTCAGCAATTCGGATGACACGAGTGTCGGATGGACTCTCGGTGCTGGTGTCGAGTACGCCTTCACCGACAACCTGACCGCCAAGGTCGAAGGTCTGTACGTCAACCTCGAGCAGGATGACGACGACCTTCCCGTCGTCGCGGGCAGTGATGAGACCGAGTTCGGCGTGATCCGCGCCGGCCTGAACTACAAGTTCAGCACCTACTGAACGATTCACGTGCAGAAAGAGCAGCGCCCGCCGCTTCGCCGGGCGTTGTTCTCAGCGTGGACATTCGGGGCCGAACGCTCACTTGTCCGGGTTAGGCCCAAGTCTCAGAACCAAACAATTTTGCTTCTCTAAAGGCAACCTGATTAGCCCATTGCCAGGATCAGTCCATGCGCTGCTATTTCCATCTTGTAAATGACCAGGAACTCTTGGCCGATTCATACGGCATTGAGGTCACAGACCTCGCGATGGCGCATGCTGAGGCTCTCCGAGCGATTCAGGAACTGCTGCAGGAAGATCCAGCGCTGGAGCATGACTTGATCGGCTGGAGCTTGGTTGTTGCAGACGGTGCTGGAAAGTCCCTCCTGTCACTTCCTCTCGGGGGATCAGTGCAGTCCGACCTGGCGAGTAGATTAACCTCGTGCCTGAACTAAGACACGTCCGTGTAGCCTGATCATTTGAAACAGCAGATAATGAAACCGATGGTCAAAGCGTCAGGGGCGCCCCCAACACCGCGCATCCTACAGCAAACCCTGCGCCTCGTCGCCATCATTCCCCTTTGCATGGGTGTGATTGGATGTGCGGGCTTGCCCAAAGGGGTTCTGGCGCCGATTCCGGCGACCATTCCAGGTGCCTCGCAAGTAAACCTTCTTGTCGCGACCACACGTGCCCCAGCGTCGGATCCAGCGGTCCTGTTCTCGGGTGAGCGCGGACAGGGACTACGCACGACTGAGATCACAGTCTCAATCCCTCCGGAGGAGAACCGGCAGGCCGGACAGGTGCAATGGCCGAAGCGCCTACCTCCAGATCCTTCGACAGAGTTCGCGACGACAAAGGTCAGGAGCTTGTCTGACCTCGGCCAGATTCGTGGATGGTTGAATCAGCATCTTCCGCGCAGCCGTCGCGTCCTGATCTTCGTGCACGGGTTCAACAACCGCTATGAAGAGGCGGTGTATCGCTTTGCCCAGATCGTCCACGACTCCCACGCTGACGTCGCGCCGATCCTGTTCACCTGGCCCTCGCGGGCCAATGTCCTCGATTACGCCTATGATAGAGAAAGCACGAACTACTCCCGGACGCAGCTCGAAGAGGTTTTGCGGCGCGCTGCTCAGGATCCGTCGGTCGACGATGTCACGATCATGGCTCACTCAATGGGAAGCTGGCTTGTGACCGAAGCCCTGCGTCAGATGGCGATCCGCGACGGCCGTGTCGCGCCAAAGATCAGGAACGTCATTCTTGCCGCACCGGATCTCGACATCGATGTCTTTCGCCGTCAGTCGCAGGAACTGGGTCCGTCCCGCCCAAAGCTCACGCTTTTCCTATCCCAAGACGATCAGGCCCTTGGCGTCTCGCGCCTTATCGGTGGCGAAGTCGATCGGCTCGGCCAGATCAACCCGGCGGCCGAGCCCTATCGGTCCGAACTGGAGAAAGCCGGTGTGACCGTTCTTGATCTGACAGCCCTCAAGAGCGGCGATCCTCTCAACCATGGCAAGTTCGCGGAAAGCCCTGAGGTCGTCCGATTGCTCGGCGAGCGGCTCGTGGCCGGGCAGACAATTTCGCAGAGCAAAACCAGTGTTAGCGGCCAATTGGAGGCCGTGGCGGAGGGAGCGGCGCAGACCGTAGGAAGTGCCGCTAGCCTTTTCAGTCTCCGCTGACCATTTTGTCACGCTCAGAGTTGCGTCGATAGGTTCAGGGAGCGTCTTGGTCCGTAATCATGACAGTACTGTCTCCCCGCACTCCAAAAGGTTTTTCGATGTATCAACGGAAAAAGTCCCGCCGTAATCCGCGCGACAACGAAATTGAGTTTCTGAGAGAGCTTACCCGCGGCCCCAGGGCTGTCATCAGCGGCCCTTTGGGCCTTTGTCTCAAGAGAGGCTGGTGCGCACGAACTCCAAGTGACGGCGCGAGTTCATCCGACTTGAACGGACCTGCTCTTTATGCCATCACGCCGGAAGGACTGGACGCACTCAGGCGGGCAACGAGGCAGGTCTAGCCATCGTGCGGAGCTGGCGGTCCGCGTCAGCGAAAAGTGGATTCCACTTTATGCCCGATGCTCTAGCGGCGTGTACGCAGTTCCGTGACGGCGGCAGACAGACCCGCTCGGTACTTTTCGAGCAGCAGCGCCATCACGTTGCCTGCTCCTGTTCTCCCGATTCTCCCAACCAGAAAACTGCTCAGCCTATCCTCCCGTGTCTGGCAGCCCTCAAAGGCAGCCTTTGCGAGAATCTCTGAATCCTGCCGCGAATGGATCCTTTCTCTTACGAACGAGGCGGCGCAAGCCTGCCATTGGTCGTTCAGAGTCCTTGCTTCCTCATAGACGACGAGGGGATCGAACTCGTCGGCAAAGACAGGAGGCCCTGCAACCAGTGAGGCGATCATGGGGCAGACGAGAAGCGCAACGCGCCAGTCTGTCTTGGGGGAGCGGATGTATGGACTAGCATCCTCGCGATGTCGCCTCATGAACAATAGCATTTCGAATACCTGTCCGTGCCCCACCCGGCCTTTTGGGGATTGAGCAAAAATGAAAATCCATCGCCGCGTCGCCGGCATGATCCGGGCTTCTATGCCGCTGACCAGATACGCGGTGAAGGCAACCCGCGACTTTACGGCTACTCGCCGCGCTTCACACGAATCCATTCGTGCTTAAGGATACCTTGCAGGACTTGGGTGATATCGCGGCTGATGGCCTCGATGCGGTCCTCGACGCCATCGTCCAGCAATGGAGAGCGAAGCTGGTCGATCCCCTCCTTCATCAAGGTATTGAGCTGCTGATGGTCCTGCTCGAGCGGGTTGAGCATGAGCTCGATCTTGGAAACGGTCCGCAACAAGTTCTCCACGCGCCTGGATAGCTCGGGATCCTTTGCGATGATGAGGCCCGTCGGCTCCTCCAGAGTCTGGCGGAATGCGGCCGCAATCAGAAGCTGCGAGTTGAGGCTCGCCACAAGGTCGCGCATCGTATCGATCCACTTCTGGCGATTAACCGACAGCACGTTGGCCTTGAACTCGAACTTGGCGATCCGCGTGTTGACGAATGGTCCGGCGATCGACGCGATCATTGCCGTCGAAGCCGAAATGAGGGTGATCCATTGCGGATTAAGGTCCATGGCCATACGCCTCTCTCGTGGTAATGGTCTCGCCTGAATTCTTGATGCGGCGTTCAGGGTACCCGGGAAGGGAAGAACGTGATTTGACAGTCCTACAGTCGGCATGTGCCGGCCCCGGGTCTTCTCATGAACATAGCCCTCTTACCTATGCCGCAGAAACCGCGAACCTGTCCGGACGCGCCAAGGCCCAGGAGCTCGCATAGAAAGGATGATCGCTCCTGTTGCCGAGCAGCTCCCCAGGCTCGAGATAGGGAAGCAGTTGCGAGAACAGCTTGATCTCAGACGAACTGATCCGCCGGGCCAAATGATGGGGCTTCAAATCAGAGGGACGGTTCAACCCCGCCGCGGCAAGAAGCTCGGCGAGAGTGTGCATCGTGTTGCTGTGAAAGTTGGCGACCCGCTGTGCCTTGTCAGGGACAACGAGAGCGCGTTGCCGCAAAGGGTCTTGCGTGGCGACACCGGTCGGGCATTTGTTGGTGTGGCAGCTTTGGGCCTGAATGCAGCCGACGGCGAACATGAAGCCCCTGGCAGAATTGACCCAGTCGGCCCCAATGCCAAGGGCACACGCAACATCGAATGCCGAGATGATCTTGCCGCTGACGCCGATCTTGAGGCGGTCGCGCAGCCCTGCTCCGACAAGAGTGTTGTGCACCAGCAGCAGGGCGTCGCGCATAGGCACTCCCACATGATCGGTGAACTCGAGCGGAGCTGCGCCTGTCCCGCCTTCCGCTCCATCAACGACGACGAAGTCCGGCACGATCCCGGTCGCAATCATCGCCTTCACGATGGCCATGAACTCCCACGGGTGCCCGACAGCGAGTTTGAAACCGACGGGCTTTCCACCGGAGAGACTGCGGAGCTTTGCAACGAACGCCATCATTTCAACAGGGGTATGAAAGCTGCTGTGGGCTGCGGGCGAGATGCATTCCTGGCCGACTGGGATCCCGCGGGTCTGGGCAATTTCCGGACTGACCTTGTGGCCGGGAAGAATGCCGCCGTGACCTGGCTTGGCACCCTGACTCAGCTTGATCTCGATCATTTTGACCTGATCATCCGACGCCTGCTCCGAGAAACGCTCCGGGGAGAAGCTGCCGTCCTCATTGCGACAACCAAAGTACCCACTGGCAATCTGCCAGATGAGGTCGCCACCATGGCGTCGATGATAAGGGCTGATACTGCCCTCGCCGGTGTCGTGAGCGAAGCCTCCGATCTTCGCGCCCTGGTTCAGGGCCATGATCGCATTGCCGCTCAGTGCCCCAAAGCTCATGGCCGAGATGTTGAGGATAGAACCCGAGTAGGGCTTGACGCACTGATCGTTGCCGATGCTGATCCTGAATCCTAATGGATCGGCCGCAAGTGTCGGCTGGATGGAATGACCGATGAACTCATGGCCATCTGAGTACGTATCCACAAGGGTTCCGAAGGGGCGCTGGTCAGGCTCGTTCTTGGCCCGGGCATAGACCAAGGTTCGTTGGGTTCTTGAGAACGGCAGCTTTTCGAAATCGGTCTCGAGGAGATATTGCCTCAGTTCCGGCCGTACGGCTTCGATCAGAAAGCGGGCATGTCCGATGATCGGATAGTTGCGCGTAATGGCATGTTTTTTCTGGAGCATGTCATAGCTGCCCAGCAGCGAGAGCAGACCGAAGGCCGCAGCCAGAGTCAGACTGGCGGGTTGCGGATCGGGAACGAGGATGAGGGCGCACGTCACGGTGACACAGCCAGCAAATGCGGCGTATCGGCTGACAAGGGAGAGGTTGTGTATTTCGCGCATGGCTTTATCTCTGCAGAGCCTTGCTTCAGCCCCGTCGGGCGAGCGTCACGTAGTCGCGCAGCGGCGCGCCAGTGTAGAGCTGGCGCGGACGGCCGATGCGCTGGGACGGATCCTCGATCAT
>NZ_QDAH01000060.1 GCF_003075415.1 Microvirga sp. KLBC 81 | reverse complement strand
GATGAACTGCCAAATGATGCGGGTCATCTCGTCGCCGTCGAGTTCGACGACCGGATTGGCAACCTTGATCTTCGCCACGTGTGGCTCCTGACTGTTTTAGACACGGGCGGTTGTCCCGCCCTAAAATTGCACCGCAGCACACGCGGATGCGCTGCGGTGTTGTTAAAGCCCCCTTGCCCGCACTCTCACGTCACAGGTGCGGGCTTCGCAGCCTAGACGACGACGACTTCGACCTTCCCGACACCCTCGACATAGCCTTCGAGAACGTCACCACGCACGACCGCACCAACGCCCGCAGGCGTGCCAGTCATGATGATGTCGCCCGGCTGCAGAGTGAACAGGCCGGACAGATAGGAGATCATCTCCGGTACCTTCCAGATCAACTGGTTGAGATCGCCCTGCTGGCGGAGTTCGCCGTTCACCTTCAGCGTCACTGCACCTGAGTTCGGATGGCCGATTTGGCTCGCAGGCACAAGCGGGCCACAGGGAGCAGAAGCCTCGAATGCCTTACCAACTTCCCACGGACGACCCAGCTTCTTGGCCTCGCCCTGAAGGTCACGCCGGGTCATGTCGAGGCCGACTCCATAGCCGAAGACGTGTTCAAGAGCAGTTTCCACAGGGATGTTGTCGCCGCCCTTAGCGAGGGCCACCACCATCTCGATCTCGTGGTGCACATCCGATGTCTTGCTCGGATAGGGAAACTTGCCGTCGGTGACGATGTTGTCGGGGTTTTTCTGGAAGAAGAACGGCGGTTCCTTGGACGGGTCGTGTCCCATCTCGATCGCATGCTCGGCGTAGTTGCGGCCCATACAATAGATGCGGTGAATGGGGAACAGCTTGTCACTGCCTTGTACGGGCAAGGTGGCAACCGGTGCCGGCTGAACGACGTAGCCGGACATAGTGAGAGGCGCATTCATCATCTTACTCCTGCGTAATAGTCGACTTTTTTCTCAATGTATTCGATGGCTGCCGACATCAGCATCGCCGCAGCGAAGAGGATAATCGTCAGCGCCCAGAAGTTCTCCATGTCGAAGCTGCGTGAATAGAGCTCAAACAGTTCGCCATAACCAATGATCGCCACCAGAAGCTGGCCGATCACAACACCCTTTACGCCGCGCACGAGGCCGAGTCGGATCCCTGCAAGGATCTCCGGTAGTGCGGCAAGGAGAACGATTTTCCCGTAAAGAGCGAAGGGAGAGGCGCCATAGCAGCGCCCCATCTCGATCAGCGAGTTCGGCACGTGCTGAATGCCGGCCCGCGTATCCAACACGATGATCCACACCGCGAAAAGGAAGACTGTGACGATGACTGTCGTCTCGCCCATGCCGAACAGGATCATCAACACCGGGACCAGGGCCGAGAGCGGCGCGCTGACGAAGATGTTGACCCAGATGCTGAACAGCTCGTCCACCGCTTTGAACCGCCCCATCAGCACGCCGAGGGTAACGCCAACCACGATGGCCACCGCCATGCCGACAGCGAAGCTATGGAGCGTGACCAAGGCCGCCGACTGCCATGTGCCGGTCTGCACCATCGCAACGCCCGCCACCAGCACGCTCGAGAGCGGCGGCACCAGGAACATCACGCCGGTTTGGCCGACAAGCTCCCAGATCAAGCACCAGACCAGGAGGGATGCCATCATCGGCACCCGATAACCGTGAAGCATCATGGCTGCTCTCCTCAATCCACGTAGTGCTTGAGGCCCTGCCAGATCTCCTCGACGGTATCGAGATATCCCTGATCACGGCGGATGGCATCAGGCGAGGAAGTCCGATCGATTTTCGGTTCGATGATCTGCGCAACGCGACTCGGTCGACGAGAAAGAAGCACGATCCGATCCGAAACGTAGACGGCCTCCTCGATGCTGTGGGTCACGAAGATGAACGTCTTGCGCTCCTTCTCCACCAGCTGCAGCAGGTCCTCCTGAAACTTACGGCGGTTCTGCTCATCCACCGCCGAGAACGGCTCATCGAGAAGAAGCACTTCCGCATTGACCGCAAAGGCGCGGGCGAGGCCGACGCGCTGACGCATGCCGCCGGAGAGCTCGTGCGGATACTTGTTCTCGAACCCGGTGAGACCAACTTCAGCGATGTAGTGACGGGCGATGGACTGGCGCTCGGCCTTTGCCATGCCTTTCAGCTCAAGCCCGAAGGCCACATTCCGCATCACCGTCGCCCATGGCATCAGGGCGAAGTCCTGGAACACGAAGGCACGCTCCGGACCGGGGCCCGTGACGACCTTGCCGTTGACACGCACTTCCCCAGAGGTCGGCTCGACGAGACCGGCGATGATCTTGAGCAGGGTCGTCTTGCCACAGCCAGACGGCCCAAGGAGCGTCGTGAGCTTGCCGCGAGGAAAATCGAGATCGATCAGGCGCAGCGCTTCAACGTCGCTATAGTTCTTGCAGATGCTTCTGACCTCGACGGCAATGTCGCCCTCAGTGCGAGGCAGGGCATGAATGGAAGCGGTCGGTGCAGTCATGTCAGCCTCTCTTCTTTTCAGGACGCAACACACGGATCTCGAATGCCTCCAAAGCTGCGAGCGTCAGGGTTGAGACCAGGATGATGGAGACCACAGCGGCATACATTTCTGCGTAGTTAGCCACTGAGCGATGATAGGTGATGAGATCACCGATGCCGGTTGGCGTGATCAGGAGTTCCGCCAGAATGACGCCGATGAATCCCGCAGCGAGACCAAGGCGAAGGCCTGCGAAGATCACGGGACTGGCATCCGGGATGATGATCTTGGTGATCTGCTGCAGCCTTGTGCCCTGGAACGAGCGGCACATAGCCACGAGCGACGGATTGGCGTTCCGGACGGCTTTATAGCCGTTCAGCACGATGACCGGCAAAGCAAGCATGATGACCGCGAGAGTCTTCGCCAACAGGCCGATGCCATACACGAAGGTGATCAGCGGGATGAGGGCTGCCATGGGAGCCGACTGAAGGACAATGAACAGTGGCGCTACGAGCCACTCGGCCTTGCGTGACAGACCCATGACGATGCCGAGCCCGACCCCAACCACCGCGGAAATGGCAATGCCAATAATCAGGGGCTGAAGGGTAGAGCCATAAGCGACGAAGAGGCTGCCATCGAGCAGCATTGCGCCAAAGGCATAGAATGTCTCCAGGAAAGTCGGGAAGGCGTAGCTGATCGGCACGCGCCCGGCGATTTCCCAAACAAGGAAGAAGAGCCCGAGAGAGACGACCCTCGCGGCGATCGGATGGCTCGTGAACAGGCGACCGAGGCCCAAGCCCCGGCCTGTCGGCGAATGGACGGCCCGTACAGGGCCGTTCACTTGGGTGTTCGCTTGAGATGAAGCCATCATGCCGGCATCTCACATGGTGCCGATCTTAGCCAGGACACGATCGAGCGGGCGAGTATCCCAAAAGTCCTCGACCTTCAGGCTCGAAGGCTCACCCGTGAGCTGGCCCGAAAGCGCATAGAAGGCAAAATCGTCCTCCGCGGCCGCTGCGCCGCCGCCATTCAGCGGGAAGGCCTTACTTTTTGCCAGCTCCTCGAAATAAGGACCAATCTCGTTCACCTGCGTAGCGGGGAGATCCGGAAGCAGCTTGTACTTTGCACGCCATTCAGCAACGACGCCCGGATTGGCCGTCACTTCACGCCAGGTGGAGAGGATCGCCTCCACGATCTTGTCGACGTCTGCGGCGTTCTTCTCAAGGAAGTTCGTGTTGGCGAACAATGCCTCGTCGGTTGCATTCACGCCCTCCAGCGGGAGAATGACGAACTTGCCTGGAGCCTGGGTTTCAAGCAGGCGGCGCCCGGAGGCATCGACGATCGTGGCCTTCACGTTCCCCTGGAGCAAGGCGCCCGTACGGACTTCCGCGCCCGGGATGTAGCTGATCTTGGAGAACTTGATGCCCTGACGCTGCTCCATCAGCTTCATGATGGCCTCGGTACCGGAGCCACGCGAATGGACCGCGACCTCCTGCCCATTCAGATCCTTCCAGGTTTTGTAGAACTCGCCGTTGACCGCCGGGTAGAAGCGCAGCGTCGAAAGCTGCATGAACATGCGGATGGGAGCCTTGACCTTCTGAACGAGGGCGTAAGGGCCGCCGACGCCGATATCGGCCTGGCCGCCGACCACGGCCTGAGCCGCGATATCCTCAGACTTCAGATAGGTCACTTCGATGTCGACGCCCTTCTCCTTCGCCCGCTCGAAAGCGGTTAACAGATGGAGCGACTCAACACTGGGAATGTCGCCGAATGCGACACGAACCTTCGCAGCTTCCGCCGCGCCGGACGCTAGCAGTGCCGCACCAATCGCGACCGCCGCAGCACCTGGCTTAAAGCACATCAAGCCCTTGAACATGTTTCTCTCCCGATGTTCTAGGCGGTTGACCCGCTCTTGTTGCCGGCCGCACCATTTGCGACCAATATGCTATTGGTTGCAATTGGCCGCAGGCCTGTCAAGGGTTTTTGTGATTGACTATGTTGCAGATTGAGATAATAGCTTCAACCAATTCAGAATTGGTTGAGATCATATGATAGACATGATCAGTGGAGCAGGAGCCAACCGGGGCGTTGTCACCCAATTGCGGGCTTTCCTTGCGCAGGCAGAGCTGCCCGAGGATGGCCGTCTGCCGCCCGAGAGGGATTTGGCGGCAGCCCTTGGCGTCACTCGGACCGAGCTGAGGAAAGCGCTTGGAACGCTCGAGGCCGAGGGCCAGATATGGCGCCACGTCGGTAAAGGCACCTTCATCGGCAATCGGCCTACCGATACTCTCTCGGACATTGAGACTCTGGCAAAGCGAACCAATCCCGCCGAATTGATGCGAGCGCGATTGATCATCGAGCCTGAGATCGCAAGGGCAGCTGCCCTGACTGCAACGCCGATGCATCTCTCTGAACTAAGGCTTTGTCAGGCGCGGACACGTGAAGCTGCGACATGGCGGCAGTATGAGAACTGGGACACGCGCCTGCATCGTACCATCGCCGAGGCGACACAAAACACGCCCCTTCTTGGAATGTTCGATATGCTGAACGCCCTGCGCCGGGCGGTTACATGGGGTCGGCTCCGATCAAATCCCGTCAAGCCGAACCCTGACCATCATAGTTTTGCCGAGCACGAGGTGATTATTACGGCCATTGAAAACCGTGACATGAATGGCGCTGCAGCGGCGATGCGCACCCATCTGCAAAGTGTGGAGCGCAATCTCCTGGCCCGGCAATCTGATGCGGCGGAATGATCCTGACGGAGAGCAAGGCGATCTGGATCCGACACTAACCTAACTTGAGAAGCTAGAGCTGTTGCCATTGGCATGGAAACAGCTCTCTTGTTTGCCGGGCCGCATTTTTTGACGGTGAACCGGAGCCACTTTCCGCTCGATGCGCTAGGCGCAGGCCGGAAGAATGAAGGCCGGTATGCCATGCCAAAGGATTACGACTAGCGAAAGGCCGTTGATCAGAACGGCTGCATGGCTCATGAAGCCGTCCGCCATCGCGGCTGATTGCCTCTCCGTCTGGCGATAGCTCCTGATGGACCAGATGAGAGCGGCGGCTGTAGCTGCGAATGTGACAAGAGTCGTCAAAAGGATTGTCGCCGGGACAACATCGAAGCCGAGAAAGGTCTTATCTGCCCATCCACGGCCGCAGAGGGTCGATGTTACGCCATAGATGATCGTGAACTGAACCGCCCATGCAACGAGACCGAACAGCATCAGGAGAACCTGCCCTCTCCGCTGTCCGCTCATCAGACTCCCCCTGCCAATCGCGGAAAGCCATGAACCACGAGGAGAGCGATCAGGCCCTGTCCCACCGTGTAGTACCAGAACAACATGGTGTTATCGAAGGTCGTCCGGCGCACAGTGTCGAGCCGCCCGGCCAGCCAGCGCGCGATGCTGTAGAGCCCCATGACGAGTGTCGTGAGGACAAAGAAGATCTGCAGGGCCATGATGGCATAGACTACTGCCCCGTAGGCATGGGCCGAAGGGCTCAGGCCCGTTCCCCACTGCGTCCAGAGATCAACCGCGGCTGCCCCACACACGAACAGAAGTGCCACTCCGATCAGGATCGGGAGCGAACGCGGACTCCGTCGGTCGTCGCCGCGCAGCTGCCGGCTGGAGACGGCAATCAGGGCCGCGCTGGCGCAGTAGAGGATTGTTGCGAGAGAAGGCCCGATCCAATCGGGAACCTCGACACCCTGCGGTGGCCAGGCGCTCGGATTCACGAGCCAGAGAAAAAGGTAGGAGAAGATCAGGCACGTGAACACCATGCCCGAGACCACCATGAGGACGATCATCGCCCACCAGGAATGGTTCATCGGCCCGGTGACATAGACCGGAATCACGATGCCGCCGCCGATGTCTGCTGGCGGACGGGTCGGACCTGGATCTGTCTCCCAGAGCCACCAGATCACGAATGCGACCGCCAGAACACCGCAGATGACTGACAAGAAAACGAACTTCACCGTCAGGAGCAGGAAGAAGGCGGCTGTGAACACCGCAGCGAGCACCGGCTGCCAACCTGGACCCGGAACCTGCAGGATGTATTGGGGCCGCGCATCGAACGGGCTCGTCACCAACGCCTCGCGCCCACCTGTCGCGGTGCCGGGGAGATAGTAGCGACCATCCTCCACATCCTTGGGCAGGTCGGGTTGGTCCCAGAGGGGATCCCGGCTGACGACAGATGGAATGCTGCGCGTGTTGTAGGTTCCGTTCGGCAGCCACTCGAGTGTGCTGGCATTCCAGATGTTTCCGGCATTGTCCTCCGACGCGAAACGAAAGTTTCGCACCAGATCGAATAGGAAAAGCGCCACGCCGGAAGCCAACATGAAGGCACCGATGGTGGAGACAAGGTTCAGGGAATCCCACCCCATTTCGACCGGATAGGTGTAAACACGCCGCGGCATGCCGATGAGGCCCGTAATGTGCATCGGCAGGAACGTTACATTCATGCCGAGGAACATGAGGCCGAACACCCAGCGCCCAAGTCGTTCGGACAAGGCACGTTTGCTCGCAACAGGCACCCAATAATAGAAGGCCGCGAAGAGCGGGAAGACCATCCCGCCGATGAGCACGTAATGAAGGTGCGCCACGACGAAATAGCTGTCATGGGCCTGCCAGTCGAACGGCGCCATGGCCACCATAACACCCGTCAGACCGCCAAGCGTGAAGATGAACAAGAATCCAATGATGAAGAGTGAAGGCGTTTTCAGCTTCATGCGCCCTGAAGCGATGGTTGCGATCCAAGCGAAGACCTGAATTCCGCTTGGCACCGCGACCGCGGTGCTGGCCGCCGAGAAGAAGCTCAAGGACATCTTCGGCAGGCCCGTCGCGAACATATGATGCACCCACAGCCCGAATGAGAGAAAGCCCGTTGCAATCAGAGCGAGTACGATCAGGCGATAACCCACGAGCGGTGTCTGCGCCATGGTTGGCACGATCATCGACACCATGCCGGTTGCAGGGAGGAAGATGATGTAGACCTCCGGGTGGCCGAAGAACCAGAACAGGTGCTGCCACAGGAGCGGATCGCCACCTCTCTCAGCGATGAAGAACGGCCAATCGAACGCGCGCTCCATCTCAAGCAAAAGCGTGCCGAGAATTATCGCCGGAAAGCCGATAACGATCATGACGGCAAAGACCAGCATGGCCCAGGAATAGACTGGCAGCTTGTCGAGGCTCATGCCGACAGCGCGTGTCTTCATCACGCCGACAATGATCTCGATCGCGCCCGCAATGGCTGAGATCTCGATGAAGCCGATCCCCAGAAGCCACCAGTCGGCATTCTCCGCAGGCGAGTATTTCGTACCTGTCAGCGGCGGGTACATGAACCAACCGCCATCCGGCGACAGGCCGAAGAATATGGTGCCGAAGAACACCAGACCGCCGACGAAATAGGCCCAGAAGGCATATGCCGAAAGGCGCGGGAATGGCAGATCGCGCGCGGCCTGCATATTTGGCAGCAGATAAACGCTGGCGGCTTCCACCGCCGGGACGGCGAAGAGGAACATCATCACCGTGCCATGCATGGTGAAGAGCTGATTATAGAGATCGTGGCTGACGAGATCGCTTTCCGGCGTTGCCAGCTGGGCGCGCATGATCAGCGCCAGGATTCCTGCGAGGATAAAAAACAGAAACGCAGTCCCGATATACCACAGGCCGACATAAGTGTTGTTCACGGCCGTGATGAAGCCGAGGCCCTGCGGAGGCTTCCAGGCCCTCTTCAACGCTTCGAACTCGCCCTCCGGCCGCGGCAGCGGATTGGGAAGCTCCGCCTCTCTCCGTTCAAAGTGCTTTGGGAGCTCGGGTGCGTTCATTTCAAGCTCTCCAAATATCCTGCCAGTGCGCGAAGATCCTCACCCGCCAGCGAGCCATAAGAAGGCATCCGTGAGCCAGGCTTGATATGCTGAACATTAGCGATCCAACCGGCTAGAGTGCCGATGTTGTTCGGGAACTGGCCTGCTCCAATGGTGCGGCGGCTTCCCACATGCGTGAGATCCGGCCCGAACTGTCCGTTGGCCTCGGTGCCACGCACCACGTGACAGGATCCGCATCCGCCGGTGCGGAACAGTTGCAGACCCCGATCGAGAAAGGGAAATGCGGGCTCCCGAGCAGGTTTCGTCTGCCCTGCCCGCCAGGCCTCGAAGGCGGCAGGTTCCAGCGCCACCACGTCGAAGGCCATCCGGGCATGCTGGTCGCCGCAGAATTCTGCGCAGACACCACGATAGATGCCGGGCCGCTCCGCCGTGAAGTTGAGGCGGTTGATGCGGCCCGGGATCATGTCGATCTTTCCCCCGAAGTTCGGGATCCAGAAGCTATGAATCACATCGGCCGCAGTCACCGACACGGATATCGGGCGGCCAACAGGAACAAAGAGTTCATTGGCGGTTGAGAACTCTGCCTGATCGCCGTCCGCAGGATAGCGTACCCGCCACCAGTATTGCTCACCGATGACCTCGATGGGGAGTGCACCCGCCCTTGGTATATCAGTGTCGCGCATGACGATGAGACCATAGGGTAGAAGCGCGGACAGGGTGACGATCGGAAAAGCAAGCCCGCCATAGACGATGGTTTTGCGGCTGCCGAGCCATGCCCGGCGCTCGGGTGGAGCAAAGATCGCGAAGAGCAGAAGACTCGTGACGCCCAAGAAGATGAGGGTGCCGCCCGCCGTCATGACCATGGTAAGCCAGTAAATTCTGGAAGCGTCACCTCCAGCAGGATCGAGAGCCGATTGCACGCCGGTACATCCTACAAGGGAAAGCGCGCAGGAAAGCGCCGCCGCACACTTCGCAATGGTGCGCAGCCGCCCATGAAGGCCATGCCATGTCGCTTCAAGGTCCATCCGCCCTACATGGGTCTTTTGTGCAGTGAACGGAAAAGCTCGGCCGTGAGACTTGGTTCCCTCGGAAGATCCATCAACAAGCTCGCAAAGACAGCATTCGGCCTCTTGGCCGTCCTGGCTGCTCTCATGCCCACTGGGCCTGCCCTTGCTCATGGTGCGGCGCCTCATGGACCTGAAGACCTCTGGCATTCCTGGCAGGCTGATCCTTGGGTCACAATTCCTCTCGCAGCCTCAAGCATCCTGTTTGCCAGTGGCGTATGGCGATTGCGAGGAAGCCTTGGAAGGCTCCTGCCAGGCTTTGGCACGGTTCAAGTTTTCTGCTTTTTCGCGGGAACCGCATTGCTGGCCGTCGCCCTTCTTTCCCCGCTGGAAGGCCTCTCAAGGTCTCTCCTGTCTGCCCACATGGTCCAGCATATCCTGCTGATCGCAGTCGCTCCCCCACTCCTCGTCCTCGGCAAGCCCGAGGTCGCATGGCTCTGGGCGCTTCCGGAGGAATGGCGGCGCGGAATGGTTCGCCACAGAGGAATGCGGTCAACGCTCTCATTTCTGTCGCCCTGCGCAAGGCCGGTCCCGGCAGCCCTGATCCATATGGCAATCCTGTGGATCTGGCACAGCCCGACGCTCTTCGATGCCGCTGTTGCCTCGGATGGACTTCACCGGCTGGAGCATGTTCTGTTCTTCGGCACCGCGCTCCTGTTCTGGCGCGCCATCATCAGGGCGCATGCGGGACGTGAGGCTGCCGCAGCTGCGCTCATCGCGTGCCTCATCACTCTGCTGCAGAGCGGATTATTGAGCGCCCTCCTCAGCTTCGCACGGGACGCGCTGTATCACACGCCTGATACGGCCAATTGGGGCCTCACTGCCGTGGAGGATCAGCAGCTGGCGGGCGCCATCATGTCCCTTCCCATGTGCGCGATCTATCTCATCTCGGGGCTGGTCATGGCGCTCCGCCTTCTGACGCCACCCAGGCGGGAACGGAGGGGTTCTATGTCGGTTGCCTCGTCAGACCTCCTAAAGCAGAGCCCATGATCAGGCACGCCCTCGCACGATTGCTGTTTGTCCCGGCCATCGCAGGATTGGCCGCATGCAGCGACTCGCAGGAGCCATCTTCGACTTTGCCGATAGCAGGCGGCGAGCCTGAAACAGGACGAGCGCTCATACAGGCTTACGGGTGCGGCACATGCCATACGATTGACGGCGTCCGAGGTGCGCGAGGCAAGGTTGGTCCGCAGCTTGTCGATTACGCACAGCAGCACCTTCTCGCAGGCTTCCTGCCGAACACACCGCGCAACCTGATCGCGTGGCTGATGGACCCAGTGGCGATCAAACCCCAGACCGGAATGCCATCACAAGGCGTGACGGAGGCCGAGGCTCGGCACATTGCCGCTTATCTCTATTCCTTGGGGCGCGACGAGGTGCAGGTCTATCCGGACGATCCTCCGCTTCCGCTCCGTGGACCAGGCGCACGCGTGATAGAGTTTCCCGGTTTGACGGGGAGTTCCGCGGGAACGGACCCTCGCACGCGTCGCATCATTCCAAACCAGGACACAAGCCAGGGTTCCGGCAGCTAGAGCATCATTTTACAGCATAGTGCCTACGGTTCTGCCGATGCCTCCTCTGCATAGCTCGGGCGTACTCTCATCATCCCGACGAAAGCCATGATCCAGAGAAGGATCGTGCCCAGGACAATCCCTGTACCCAACCAAGACGGACTGCCCTTTGGCTGAAGGACCCAGAGCGTATGGGTGCCATGATACAAAAGCGCCAATGCACTTCCCCCAATCATGCCGGCCCGGCTCACGCCGGAGGGGACCAGCACCATGATCGCGCCCAGCATCAGCAGATAAGAGGTCGTGAGAAGCCCCAAGTTCCAAGGATCGGAGCGTCTCAAGTACCAACCTGCCCCTTGCGGCAGGTTGGCGAGCCAGACGATGATGAACTGCGCGAACCACGTCCAGACTGTCAGAAGTGAAAGTGTCAGCAGCGCACGCTCCAGGCTCACCATTCTCGTTGGAGAGGCAGAATCGGGCTTGAGAAAGTTCACGAGGATCGCACCGGCCAAAGCCGCTGTAACCTGGGCCTGTCCAAAGGCGAAACCGAATAGGCTCGACCACCAATATGGTTCACGCGACAGCACCCAGTCATAAGCCGCAAAGCTCACGATGGGCGTCAGCAAGGCCAAGCCGACAGCACTCGCGCGGCGCACATGCCCAGTACGAATCAGCCAGAAGGTCAAGCCAGTGCAAACCAGCAGATAGAAAGCGCTTCTCATCAGGAAGAAGCCGGGGCTTAGAAATGCGGCCCGCATTGGCGGCAAGTCGGTTCTCTCGCCGACCCAAGGAAAGAGCTGGTCGAGCCAAAAGGCAAGTGGAAGTCCGACAACGAAGAGCAAGGGCATCGTCAAGGCTGCGGCCTCGACTTCCGCACGGATCGGAGCCAGCCAGTGCTCGCTCATGAGATGCCCGATCATCAGCACAATGAGGCTGCCGATCGAAAGTCCGGCAATCCCGACAAAGACGATATAGAGAGCCTCCGTTACGCTCATGGAGATGCCTCGCCCTGACCCACCGATGCGCCAGCGTCTCTCTGCAACTGCTTGATGTAATGGGCGATCGCCCAGCGATCCTCCGGCAAGACGCGATCGGCATATGAGTACATCCGTCCCTTTCCCCGGGTGATCACAGTGATAATCTGCTCAGGAGAGAGGGCTTTTACACGCTCCTCATGATAGGAAGGTGGCGGCGGAAATCCCCGGGAGACTACCGTTCCATCCCCTCGCCCGCTCGCGCCATGGCACGGCGAACAGAAAGCCCGGAAGCGCTCTTCGCCTCTGGCAACCAGATCTGGCGTGACCTGCGGCCCCGGCGGCGCGAGTGCCGCCTCCTGCGCAGCCGTTCCCCTGGCGATGGTGCCTGGAGGAACGGGCACGTACGGCCTTTGAACGGTTCGGGTCGAAGCGACTGCATCCCGCTGCTCGGTGCCGGTATCGCAGGCCGCCAGCAGAACAAGGCCGATGAGGCCGATCGCTAGTCGCATGCCGGCACCTCCTGCACCGTCTGGGGCGACAGCGTTTCCAGAAAGCTTCGGGCTGCAGCAGCCTCAAACAAGGGATCGTCGCTCAAGATACAGAGATAGAACCGATCCTCGGAGGCCCGTTCGAATCCAGGAACTGTGAAGACCGGGTGATGCAGGCGCGGCAGTCGCAGGATCAGAAGCAGTCCGATCAAGGTTGCAGCACCGGCCCAGAGAATGGCGACGATCAGCGTCGATGGAATGAAGGTGGGCCAACTATAGAGAGGACGACCTCCGACATTCAGCGGATAATCGACGACGTTCATCCAATATTGGGACCCATATTGCAGACCGGCGCCCAAGAGGGCCGCGACGAGCGCGATCCAGGGAATGGCGGTGGTGCGAACCCTGAGCTCCTTAGCAAGTTCGGCAAGCGGAAAAGGGCTGAACGCGTCGAGTTCCTTGAAGCCTGCACGCTTTGCAGCCTTGACGGCGTCCATCAAGGCCTCCGGCGTCGTGAACTCGGCCATGATGCCACAGAGGCGCTGGGTCATGAGGATTTCTCCTCATGCTCGTCATGGCGGGTCTCGAACATCGAGACCACCGGCAGGAAGCGCGCGAAGAGCAACAGGAGGCCTGCGAACAATCCAACGGTGCCCAGGAACAGGCCGGTCTCAAGAAGTGTCGGGCTGTAGCTTCGCCAGATTGATGGCAGGTGATCTATCTGAAGCCCGCCGACGATGATCGAGAAACGGTCGAACCAGATGCCTACCCCGATTGAGAACCCGACGAAAATCCCGGCGATCGTGCTCTGACGGGCCGCCTTGAGCCAGAACAGTTGAGGGATAAGGATGCTGTAGACGATGGCCGTCCAGTACAGACCGGCATAAACACCGGTCATCCGGTGGAAGGTGGCCTCCTGACCTATCCTGTCAGCCAGAAGGGCGGAGACGAACTCGTCCAGATAGAGATAGCCCGACACGAGGGCGCTTGCGAGAACGAGTTTACCGAGAAGATCGATGTCTCCCTCGTCGATATATCGCTCAATTCGCAAGCCCCAGCGCAGCAGCACGGCGACGAGGAGAACGATGGAAAGCCCTTGGGCCAGACCGGTTGCCACGAAGTGAAGCGGCTGGCGCGTCTCATGCCAGTCGGGCACCAGCGTTACGGCGAATTCGAAGGCTACCGTGCTCTGCATGATGAGGATCAGGGGCAGCACGAGGATGGCGACGAGACGATAGGCGCGCTGATGATAGGCCCAGTGGCGCACGGAGCCGCGCCAGCCGAGCGCGAAGACACCGTAGATCCGTTGCACCGTCTTACGCCGCGCACGGTCACGCAGGGTCGCGAGATCGGGAATAAGCCCCACATACCAGAGCAGGCTCGTCACGATGACATGGGTACTGATGGCCCAGAAATCCCATGTCAGGGTGCTGCGAAACTGTGGCCACACCTCGAAAGTCGCAGGATACGGAAAAGTCCAATAGAACAGCCAGGGACGCCCGAGATGAAAGATCGGAAAAATACCTGCGCAAATGACGGCAAATAACGCAACACCCTCGGCAAAGCGATTAACCGCCGTTCGCAGATCGTGCCGACGCAGGACTAAGATGGCCGCAAAAAGGCTCGCTCCATTGGCGATCCCGATCCACCAGGCATAGTTGATCAGGTCGAAGCCCCAGACGAAGGGGATGTTTACGCCCCAGATACCTACCCCTAAGATGGAAACGGATACCAGCGTATAGCCGAGCAGCAGAACAAGCGCGCCCGATGCCACAAGTGCGATCCACCAGAGCAAGCCGAAGCGGCGGGAGAGCGGAACCTCCGCAACCGGACTTGTGATAGCCTGTGCGTTGCTGCTCATCGGCCATCCATTTTCGTGCGCGCCTCGACGCGAGCGAGATAGCTGGTTCGCGGCTTCGTATTCAGCTCATCGAGCAATGCATAATTGCGCGGACTTTTCTTGAGACGGCTCACGGCACTATCGGGATCGTTGACATCGCCGAACACAATGGCCTGCGTCGGGCAGGCCTGCTGACATGCTGTCATGACCTCGCCGTCGCGCAAATGCCTGTCCTCGACGCGGGCATTGGCGCGGGCCGTGCCAATCCGCTGAATGCAATAAGTGCATTTTTCCATGACGCCGCGGTCTCGAACCGTCACCTGCGGGTTCATGGCGTCCAGCGATGCCGTGTACTCCGTACCTTGATAGTCCAGGAAGTTGAAGCGCCGCACCTTGTAAGGACAGTTGTTCGAGCAGGTTCTCGTACCGATGCAGCGGTTGTAGACCATGTCATTGAGGCCTTCGGAGGAATGTACCGTCGCGTTCACGGGGCAGACCACCTCACAGGGGGCCTTCTCGCAATGCATGCAAGGCACAGGCTGGAAGTAAGTGTCCGGGCTGCCTGGATCCCCGCCATAATAGCGATCCACCCGCAGCCAGTGCATCTCGCGCCCCTTCGCCACCTCCTCCGGTCCGACGACGGCGATGTTGTTCTCGGCCTGGCACGCGATCACGCAGGCATTGCAGCCGATACAGGCGTCAAGATCGATCGCCATGCCCCAGGCATATTCTTCATAGGACCATTCCGGATAGAGCGACGGCTGTTCTCTTGTTTCCCCGGCAAGTGCCTGACCAGGCGCGATGATGCGCACGACATCGCGCCCTTGAAGCGAGTGATGTTGCTGCGTGGAAATGAGCGCGCTCCGCTCTCCCACGACCTTGATCTCACCAGTGGTGACCCATGGCTGACGTGATGGACGGATCGCGTAAGCATCAAAGCCAATGCCATTGCCGATCCTACCCGCCTGCTCGCGTCCGTAGCCGAGAGTCAGCGTCACGGCGCCAGTCGCATGTCCAGGCATAACCCACACCGGAGCGCGCACGACGCGGCCTCCGACGGATAGGTCGATAGTGTCCCCTGATGCCAAGCCGAAAATTTCAGCCGTCTCTGGGGCAATCAATGCCGCATTGCCCCAGACCTGCTTTGTCAACGGCTTCGGCAGCTCCTGCAGCCAGCCATTGTTCGCATAGGAGCCGTCCCATACGGAGGGATCGGATGCAAACACCACGTCAATGCCCGCAGATGGAACCGGAACGACGGGCTCCGGATGCCAGTCGGATCGTATGGACACGGGAATGGCGGGCGGCGTCGAACCGTTGATCACGCCATCTTCGAGCGAACGTACCCAGCGTTCCCCAAAGCTGTCTCCCCAAGCCTCGCGCCACGTTGCCTGGACAAGTCCATGGCCATCCACGTTCTGCCCCGCCATAAGGCCGAGAAATTCCTCCGCACTCAATGCCGGTTTCAGCGGCATCGCTACGGGCTGTCGCAACCCGACTGTGCCATCGAATGCTCGCAGGTCGCCCCAGCTTTCGAGAGAATGTGCCTCGGGAACATGCCAATGGCAGGCAGAGGCTGTCTCGTCATGGTGCTGGCCGAGATGCAACGACAGAGGAACTCGCCGAATGAGTGCAGCCAGATCGATATCTGCGGGAGCTGTGTAAACCGGATTGCTTCCGAGGACGATCAGATGGGACACCTGACCGGCCTCTATGGCCTGCGCCAGATCATTTAGCGTCCGGACACCGTCCATGATGGGACGCACGGGCTCTATGGCGCGGATCGTCGTGCCGAAGGCGCCCAGCCTTGCATTGATCGCAAGCGCAAAGGCATGTACGCGGGCCGGCTGCTCACGTCCCACGACGACAAGGCTGCGAGAGCCAGCCCGGCGTAACTCGTTCGCCAGTCGGGGAACGGAGGGATGCACCTCCGATGGCAGCGCAACGTTCGTTCCGAGAGACGCTGCAAGGGCCTGAGCAAACGCTTCGAACTCCCGCGGTCGAAGGACTATCCGCTCATCCGCGCGCGCTCCGACGAGGCTCGGCCGGGTTTCGACAGAGAAGAGGCGTGGGAGCTCCCTGTCCAGCATCCGTCGCCGTTTCTGGTAATCGGCGGCATAGCGCAGATGGCCCGGCTCCTCCGCGAAGAGATCGCCACCGAGAGTGACAATGGCGTCGGTCTGTGTCAGGTCGAAAACGAGATCGGTATCGCGGCCGAACACGTCCAAGGCGGCGGCCCGCCTGTTGTCGTCATCAATCGGCGAGAACACATGCCATTGAGCAAGCGGAAAGAGCTGCCGTGCTTGTTTTGCGAGCCTGTTCAATGTCGGCGATGACGTCGGCGGCATCAGGATATGCAGCCCCCGCCCCTCGGCCACGACGAGCTCGTTCCGCACGGGACGAATGAAGCTCGTGAGCTCCTCCCAGCTTCTCGGGATACCGTTCTGAAGCGGCGCACCGGATCGATCGGGATCGTAGAGAGACAGGATCTCAGCCTGGGCAAACACGTCCGTTGCTCCGAGGCTTGCTGGGTGAAGCGGGTTTCCTTCGATCTTGATGGGTCGCCCCTCTTGCGTCTTCACGAGAACGCCCCTTCCGAAGCCGTTCAACGGAAGGGACGTAGCGACCGTGAGCGGCACACCCGGTGTGTAGCCTGGCATGTTCTGGCTTTGGGACAGGAGCGGAGCGTTCTTGCCCGCCTTGCTGCCGTTGCACGCGGCGAGCCCTCCCAAGGCGAAGGAAGCACTCATCAACTTCAGCAGAGTGCGGCGGTCGATGGACGAGGCCTGGACCACGTCCGGAAACTCGGCTTCAACCAATCGGCGCACTTCTGGCACCTCCGCCAGTTCCTCAAGGCTGCGCCAGAGCCTCGGTCCGTCCTCCGTTGCAAGACGGGCTCTCAAAGCGTCGAGATCGAACGGAGCTCCCTCACCCATCGCATTTACCGGTGACATGTGTTGCAACTGGTGAGACGCCGGGAAGCCTCCCGGTAGAACTCGCGAATATCGTCCGGCAGATCCCTGCCATGCGCCTCATAGCCCATAGTGAACACAGCCTCCCGTGGCCGAAGCTTCGGAACCGGGTCGCGATGACAGTCCAGGCACCATCCCATGGAGAGGGTCTGCGTTTTCACAGTCTTGGGCATCTGATCCACCCGGCCATGGCAAGTCTCGCAGGACACACCCTTGGTGACGTGGGCAGCGTGGTGGAAGTAGGCGTAATCAGGGAGGCGGTGAACGGACGCCCATTCAATCGGCTGTCCGAGTGTAAAGCTCGTGCGAACGGGCTCGAGGACGCTTGCCCCTACCCATACCTGAGAATGACAGGACATGCAGGTCTGAGCGGACGGCATGCCGGCATCCGCCGCGCGCTCGACCATCGAATGGCAATAACGGCAATCGATCTTCAGGATCCCGCTGTGGAGATCGTGACGGAACGGAACGGGCTGCGGTACGGGCTTGCCCACGTTCCACGTACTGTCTGCGCGAGCCCAGACATAGGCCATCACGCCCGTGGCGACGCCCCCTGCGCCGATCAACACGATTGCCACTCGAAACAGAGTGGTTGCTGCCGGTGTGAAGAGTTGCGCCATCGCCTGTGCCGCGCACCCTCTGCTGAGTCGGGCCTGTTGGCCTGAGTGAAGCTTCGCTGCTGACACAATCGGCTCAGCGCAACTTCGTTCCCTCACAATGCACAAGGTCGACCCGATCAGGATGGGTGAACACTTCGAAGCTGTCCCCGCGGGCAACGGCCAACAGAGTGATCCCACAGCCTTCGGCAACCCTCACGGCCAGTGCTGTCGGTGCGGAGATCGCAACAAGGAGCGGCGCTCCCATACGAGCTGTCTTCTGCACCATTTCGACGGACACGCGACTGGTCAGCAGCACGGCCCCTTCCGAAGGGGGCTCGGAGTGCTTCGCCAATACGCCGGCCAGCTTATCGAGAGCATTGTGCCGGCCGACATCCTCCCGAATGGCAATCACTCCCCGCCCTGGACGCCAGAAAGCTGCGCCATGGATGGCTCTGGCCTCGCGGTTGAGGCGCTGAGCCTCGGACAAATCAGCCATGGCATCGGCAATGGCCTCCGGCGAGACCCGTAGCGTGCCGGCGATCCGGGAAAGGGGGCGCCAAGCTTCGGCCAGAGATTCCACTCCGCACAATCCGCAGCCGACAGGGCCGGCCAAGGCGCGCCGCCGCATCCGGTAGGCTCCGCTGCACCGATCGGACAACCACATGCGGATTTCACATCCCATTTCATGCTCGATGATTTCAGTCGAGATCAGATCATCCGGTGCAGCGACGATGCCTTCCGACAGACTGAAGCCGAGAGCGAAGTCATCCAGATCCGCCGGGCTTGCCATCATCACAGCATGGGTCGATCCGTTATAGGTCAGGGCAACGGGCGTTTCCTCCGCCACGACGCGCTCACCGGTGACGAACGCTCCCTTTCCAACGCTCACTTGTGGCAACCGGATAATAGGTGACAGCTGCAGGTTCATTCTGCCGCCTCCGGCAAAGACTTCTGCTGCAAGGCGATCCGGATCGGGATCGATTTCGCGGCTGGCACCTTGCTCTTGTCTGCATGATGCCAGACCGGGATCAAGGGATTGCACTCGGGATAATAGGCTGCGCAACAGCCCTCCGGTATTTCATAAGGAGTAACGCGCAGCCCGCTCACCTGCCGCACGATGCCGTCATCGACGGCCGTCGTGAGGGTGACGATGTCCCCCTCCCCCAGTTGCAGGCGAATGATGTCGTTGCGGTTCATGAACAGCACCATGCGTGTGCCCCTGACGCCCCTGAACCGGTCATAATAGCCATAGACGGTTGTGTTGAATTGATCGTTGGAACGCACGGTCATTAGTTTCAAAACATCGCTGTCCTGCTCCGCGATGCCGAGATCCGTCTCGAGACTCTTGGGCACGATGAAATTGGCTTTGCCTGTCTTTGTTTTCCAGCGCCGCTCGCGGGCTGCGATGGGACGATGGAAGCCTCCGGGCTGCCACATCCGCTCATTGAAGCCGCGGAAATCCTCCGGATAGGTTTCCTCGATCGCGTTGCGAACACGGGAATAATCTGCAACCCACTCATCCCAGGGCACCTTCGAATTGGATAGCAGCGTCGCTTTCGCGATTTCAGCGACGATCCGAGGCTCCGACAAGAGATCGGGACTTGCAGGTTTCGCAATGCCCTTCGAACCGTGGATGCAGGCCGTCGAGTCCTCGACAGCAACAGCCTGAGGCCCTGTGGCCTGCTCGTCGATCTCGATGCGTCCGAGGCACGGGAGGATATAGGAGATCTCACCGAGGATGAGATGATTGCGATTGAGCTTGGTCGAGATCTGCACGGACAAGCGCAGGCGTGTCCAAGCCCTCTCCAGGGCCGTCGTCTCCGGCGCCGCCCGCACGAAGTTTCCGCCAAGAGCAACGAACGCCTTGACCTCGCCTTTGATGATGCCCTCACAGGCCTCGACGGTCGTCATGCCCTTCCAGCGCGGAGGCTCGAACCCATATTGCTCCTTCAGCTTGTCGAGCGGGACGAGTTCGGGCTTTTCCGCAATGCCGACGGTTCTTTGCCCCTGAACATTGGAATGGCCACGCACCGGGCAGATACCAGCTCCGGGCTTACCAATGTTCCCGCGCAGAAGCAGCAGATTGACGAGCATCTGTACGTTCTCGACGCCCGCCTTGTGCTGGGTCAGTCCCATGCCGTAGATTCCGATGACAGCATTCGCTTTGGCGTATACGTTCGCGGCGGTTTGCAATTGCTCCTTAGAAAGCCCTGAACGACGCTCCAGCTCGGGCCATGAGGCTTGCCGGGCCGCCTGCGCGAACTCCTCGAAACCATGGGTGTGCTCAGCAATGAAGGCATGGTCGAGAACAGGCTTGCTGCCCTCGGCCCGCGCCTTGTCATCAGACTCGATCAGGATCTTGGCCATGCCCATGAGAGCGGCGATGTCCCCGCCGATCTTCAGCTGATGATATTGCGACGAGATGCGTGTTTCCGATCCTGTCAGCATTTCGAGCGGGGCTTGCGGATTGGTGAACCGCTCAAGCCCGCGCTCTTTCAGGGGATTGAAGGTGATGATTGGCACACCTCGTTTGGATGCCTCCTGAAGAGGATGCAGCATGCGCGGGCTGTTGGTGCCGACATTCTGGCCAAAGAACAGGATGCAATCCGTCTGCTCGAAATCGTCCAGAATCACTGTGCCGACCGGAACCCCGATGCTCTCGGGCAAAGCGACCGACGTGCTCTCGTGGCACATGTTGGAGGAATCCGGCAGGTTGTTGGTGCCATAGAGCCGGGCGAACAGCGCCCACATGTAGGATGTCTCGAGTGACGCGCGCCCCGAGCAGTAGAGCACCACCTGCCGTGGATCGAGCCCCTTCAGCTCCTGGCCAATCTCACGGAAGGCCGCCTCCCAGCTGACGGGAACGTAAGTGTCTGAGGCCGCATCCCAGCGCACGGGATGCGTCAGGCGTCCGGCTTCCTCAAGGTCATGATCAGACCAGGTTCTCAACTCGCTGAGAGTATGCTGCGCGAAGAACTCTGGCGTCACACGTTTCGTGGTTAGCTCCCAGGCCGTAGCCTTCGCGCCGTTCTCGCAATATTCGAAGGGGTGCGGGTCCGCAGGCTTGGCCCAGGCGCAGCTGACGCAGGCATAGCCATCCGGCTTGTTCTGCTTGAGAAGCACCGCATTTCCGCTGACGAGCCGCCCCTCCTGCGCCAGAATGCTTTCAACTGACCGAACAGAACCCCAACCACCTGCAGGGCCCGTGTAGGGTTTGATTTTCGGCTCATCACTCATGTCGGCAATGCTCCCGCTCGCCGCGCGAGCGGCGATTGACCCGATTCATGACAATGATCAGAAAGCCTGACCGTTCCGGGGAACGTCACGGCCTCTCCTTGTCGATGGTTATTATCGGTCACGTTCACTCCAGACGACCGAGGCGCTCCGCTCACACCTTAGCTTCATTGGTGAGCTAACAGATTGAGGTCATAGGTGCCGTGGGAGCTTCACATCTGAACGCAGAACTCGCGTTGGGGGGACTCCCACACTACCGAATATGTCACCGGGCAGGTTCCCCACATCCGCTTGATTGCCAATCTGCAGCAGATGGAGGATCGACACCCAAGACGTCCGCCCACGACTGTGCTTCACCCTACGACTTGGCATATCATCTGCGCCATCAAGACCGCCACTAAGCGAAAGGCCTGAATGCATGAGTCCGGAACCAGGCAGGGTGATCTGTATCGGTGGCGCAACCGTCGATCGAAAATACCGCACCAGCGAACCCATCCAGTTGAGGACGTCCAATCCCGCTGCATCCGAGCGCTCGTTCGGTGGCGTGGCCCGCAACGTGGCGGAGAACATTGCGCGACTCGGGGTGAAGTCCTCCCTCATTTCGATCCTGGGCCAGGACGAGAACGGCCACGCGATCCGGACAGGCCTCATGGACCTGAGTATCGACACACAGCATGTCGTGGTCTCGAGCGACCATGCGACTGCGGAATATGTGGCTGTCCTTGAGCCCAACGGCGACCTCGCCCTCGGCTTGGCCGATATGGCGATCTTTGATGCCCTCACTCCGTCCCTGTTGCATCAGGTCTGGCCCGAGGTGTCGGCCTCTTGGATCTTTGCCGATTGCAACCTTCCTTCACCGACCCTGCACGAACTCCTCAATTTGGCTCGGCATCACTCCGCGATGCTGGCGGTTGACGCCGTTTCAGCGCTGAAAGTCGTGCGCCTGCCATGCGACCTGAGTAGCCTTGGGCTCCTGTTTCTTAACCTGGATGAGGCACAAGCCCTCCTGGGCAAGTCCAGTGCCCCACCGCAGGATCTCGCGGCGGCCCTGCTCGAACGCGGCGCCGCGCAGGTCGTCCTGACCCTTGGCGAAAGTGGGCTGATCGCAATGGATCGCTCCGGACTCACGAGGGTCGGGGCGCTCCCCCTTCAGATCGTCGACGCGACTGGCGCAGGTGACGCTCTCATTGCCGGCACGCTCGTTGCCATGCTGAAGGGCCGCTCCTTGGCGGAGGCGGTGCGAATGGGTACGGTGGCAGCAGCGCTAACCTTGGAGAGCCCGGCCAGTGTGCGGCCGGATCTTTCGCTTGCCATCCTGGAAGCAACTTTGGCGCGACGTGCCAGCCAGAAACCTGAAGGGGGATCCTTATGAGCCACGCGATAGATGGCCGCTTCCTCGACATCGCGCCCGAGGTGAGAGCCGCCCTGGAGCGGGGCGGAGCCGTCGTGGCCCTCGAATCCACGATCATCACCCATGGCATGCCCCACCCCCAGAACGTGACCACAGCCCGGGAGGTTGAGGCCGTCGTGTGGGAGAATGGCGCGGTACCGGCGACGATCGCAATCATCGCCGGACGGATCAAGGTCGGCCTCACGGACGAGGAGCTCGATTGGCTTGGAACCGCATCGGATGTGATGAAGCTCAGCCGGGCCGACCTGCCCTACGCCATTGCCGCGAAGCGTCACGGGGCGACGACGGTCGCCGCCACCATGATCTGCGCTCATCTGGCAGGCCTTCGGGTTTTCGCTACCGGCGGAATTGGCGGCGTCCACCAGGGGGTCGAGAACACGATGGACATCTCGGCTGATCTTGACGAATTGGCCCGGACCCCTGTCACCGTGGTATGTGCCGGCGCTAAGGCCATTCTCGATCTGCCGCGAACCCTTGAGTATCTCGAAACCCGGGGCGTCCCAGTTGTGGCATACGAGACGGACGACTTTCCCGCTTTCTGGAGTCGGACAAGCGGACTGGCCGCTCCCATGCGGCTCGACAGCCCGGATGCTATTGCTGTTCTCATTAACATCAAGGAAGCGCTGGGCCTTGGCGGCGGCGTTCTCATAGCCAATCCGGTCCCGAGGGCTGCTGAGATTCCTGCCGACGAGATGAAAGCATTCATCGACCAAGCTGTTGCTGAAGCGAGGCACCGCGGCATTGCCGGGAAGGCCGTGACGCCTTTCCTGCTGTCATTCCTCTTCGAGAGCACGGGCGGACGCAGTCTCGCCACCAACATCGCCCTGGTTAAAAATAACGCCGCGCTGGCAGCGCGGCTTGCGGCTTCGCTGGGAAGATCTACGCCATAGCGACAGGTTGTGGTTTATAACGTTGCCACTGGTACTGTGGCTTTCTGAAGCAGCGCGAGGGGAGTTTGAGAATCTCTCTTCCGCCCGATCTTGCTCCCTATCCCGGTTTTCTGGGAAGCAGGACCAAACTCGTACAGCAGCCAAATGCCTGAAAGAGTTTGGTGAGCGCGCTGGGACTCGAACCCAGGACCCTCTGATTAAAAGTCAGGCATAAACCCATTCCCGACGATGGATGGCGACAGCCACTGTAGCGCAAACCCTTGCAAACTCTACATTTCTGTGAGTTCTTCATTCCCGACAATAGCCCGCATTGCATTTTTCTGGCTACCTATTTGCAGTCCAGGTAGCCAATCGCGAGCCTTCCTACCATGTCCAGCTGCAAGCTCACCAAACGTGTCATCGACGCCCTGCCCTCTCCGAGCGACTGTGACGCGATCTGGTGGGACGAAGACCTCAAAGGCTTCGGGCTCAAGATCACGCCCGCCGGTCGAAAGGTCTTCCTCGTCCAGTACCGGCCAGCTGGAGACCGTCGCAATCCGCGCAAGTACACCATTGGCGAATATGGCCCGACCACGCCCCACCAGGCCCGGGTCGAGGCGCAACAGGTTCTAGCCGAGCGCGCTGCCGGACGCGATCCGCAGGAAGAGAAGCGGATCTCGAAGCGCCGCATTGCCTCCGAGCAGGTGGCAGACCTCGCAGCAGAGTTCATCGCCCGCCACGTGGCGCAGAACCGGACCGCCGCAGAGACCACCCGCATTCTGAACCGGGAGGTCATACCCTATTGGGGCTCCTGGACGGTGGCCGAGGGCCGCAAGCGTGACGTCATTGCGCTGCTCGACCGGGTCCGCGAGCGCGGCTCGCGATCATGGCCAACCGCGTGCTGGCCGCCATCCGCAAGTTCTTCAACTGGTGCATCGGGCGAGGCATCCTCGAGACATCCCCATGTGCCGGCGTTACCGCGCCTGCCCGGGAGCAGGCGCGGCATCGCGTGCTGGACGACGACGAGTTGGCAGAAGTTCTGCAAGCAGCCCGGGAGATCGGGTTCCCCTTTGGCTCGATCGTGGAGATGCTCGCCCTCACAGGCCAGCGCCGAGACGAGGTTGGGCGCATGGCCTGGGCCCATGTGGATCTGGATAAGGGGCTCTGGATCGTCCCAGGCGAGCACGCCAAGAACGGCAAACCCCATACGGTCCACCTCAGCCCTCCAGCACTCGCCCTCTTGAACCAAACGCCTCGAACCGGCGACCTGGTCTTCTCCGGCGACGGGACGACCCTGTTTCAGGGCTACTCTAAGGCCAAGGCACGGCTCGATCGGCTCTCCGGCGTAGGCGACTGGACTTTGCACGATCTGCGCCGCACCGTCGTCTCAGGCATAGCTCGCCTCGGGGTGGCGCCGCACGTCGCGGATAAGATCCTCAATCACCAGAGCGGCACCATCTCCGGGGTTGCCGCTGTCTACCAGCGCCACGAGTTCATGGCCGAGCGCCGCGAAGCAATGCGGCTCTGGGGAGTCCACGTGACTTCGCTGGCCGCACAAGCGATGGCAGCTTGAAATCCAGAGCGGGACCGTCATGACATCTTTCGATTTCGACACGCTCGTTGGCGGCGGATCCTCGATCTACGCGGTCGAGATCACCGAGGATCAATTCAGAACGGTTGTCCTGGATCTTTCAAAGCACTTCCAGCGTGAGATGCCTGACCCTGCGGCAGCCTACCAGGAACTCATGCCCGCTATTCGCTTCGTGGCGGGCACCTACTGGGACGAGGTAGCTCGGATCAATCGCAAGAGTGTTGTTCAGCGCCTGCGTGAACTGGAGGCCGCCCTCGCCAGAAGCACCGAGCTTCTGGTGGGCCTGAAGGAAGGCTTGCAGTTTGATCTCGATGTTGAGGTGATCAACATCCTGGCGACAACAAAGACCCTCGGGCGACCGGGCATCCTGCCCCGGGACACACGCCGTGAACTCGAGACCGGATTTCAGGTGATCGAGGCGATGCACGCGACCGTCGAACAGGCGCTCGTGGTTGTTACCATGTCGTCCAGCCGCAAAGGCCGTCGGCAGTCGGATTGGAAGGCGGCCCTGATCGATCTCATGGCCCGCGTCGCCGGCCACCTCGGCATCGAGGTGACGACGGCAGGCAGTCGCGAGGCCAACCCCTACTCCACTCCCTTCACGGAGTTGGTCTTCGAAATTGAGCGCTTCCTGCCGGAGGGCATGCAATCAGAGAGCTTGGCCGCCTGCGCCCGACGGATTGACCGGGCCCGCGGCAAGGGCAGCTCGAAACGAAAATAGGATCCGCCGCGCACCAATTCTGTCGTGTGACGACCTTTGAGGCTTCTGACACCTCTGGAGGCACGGTGATAGCCATGCGTATCTGAGGTGACCGATGGAGAAGACCAAGAGCCCACGATTGATGACGACGAAAGAGGCGGCGCAGCGCCTCAAGGTGAGCGCAAGCTTTCTGGCAAAGGCGCGCATGAAAGGGACGGGACCGCGCTACCTCCGCCTGGGGCGGGCAATCCGGTACGCGGAGGAAGCCCTGGACGAATACGAGGCCGCCAACACGCGCGCCTCCACCAGCGAGTACTGATGCCATCGACGCTCAGCGCCCCGCACTGGGCGTTGCTCTTCCTGGGCGCAGCAAAGCAACGTCAGGTGTTTGCGGCATCACCAGGAACGATAAAGAATGAGTATCAATTAACATATACTTTGATTGCTGTAGATTATGATTGTACATTGAAGTACCATGCGATGGTATTTACTTGACGTATTCACAATATGAACTATCGTCAATCACAATACATCTTGGGGAACAACCAGCTATCTTCAGGAGATCATAATGAGCCCTGCCCAGGAGCCTTCCTTTCAGGATCTGATCACCGCTCTCACCAATGACACGACACTCCCGCTGCCACGGCGCCGTCAGTTGGCCTGCTCCGTTCGGCGGATCGCAAAGGCTCTGGATCGCAGACCTGACGAAGTGCCTGCCTCCTGGAGTAGGGTTCGCTCTCGTGTCGAGCAGATCCATCCCGCCGAACTCGGCTGGACGCCCGGCACGGCCGCCAATCACCAATCTGCTCTGAGAGCAGCCCTGCGCTGGTTCCAGCCGTCGATCCCCGGCGCCCAGCGCGGTACAAGACTGTCACCGGCTTGGGTGGCGCTCTGGGGCTGCCTCACGGACGAGACCCAGAAGAAACGACTGTCCTCGCTTGCCAAGTATTGCTCAGACAGGAACTTCCGGCCTGCTGACGTGGACGAGGCGCTCTTCGCTGCCTTCATGCAATACCGGGCCGAGCAGACACCGCAAGGCTAAGGCCTCTACGAGCACCGTCAAATCGCCCGAGCATGGAACCTCTGTGCCCAGACCATTGCAGGCTGGCCCAAGCAGCAACTCATCGTGCCGCCGGACCGGCGCTACAAGGGCCCCGCTTGGACGGACTTTCCCGAGAGCCTCCAGGCCGAAGTCGAGGTCTACTTTGACGGCATCACCCGCCAGCAGCGGCGGCTCGGACCGAGAAACGCGCGGAGCTGCTCGCCCAGAACCATCCAGACCCGGCGGCGGGAGCTTATTGCCTTCGCCGGCAAAGCGATCTCGATCGGATACCCGATTGAGACCCTCACCTCCCTATCGGTTCTCCTCGATCCGGCTCTGGTCCGGGATGTGGTCGAGGCGTATTGGGCGGAAGATGGGGACAAACCGAAGCGCTACACCGTCGACTTGCCCTGGAGGCTGTTTGTCATTGCCCGGGGAAGCCAATGCCTGAAGCCTGAGGCCCTGACGGAACTGGCCGAGATCCGGTCGGCGGCGCAGCAGCACCAGCCACACGGCCTGACCGAGAAGAACCGGAATGTGATCCGGGCGGTCACGTCAACGAATGTCTGGACGCGGGTCAGCGCGTCGCCTGAGATCCTGATGCGCGAGGCACAGCGGCAGCGGGCCAGGAGCCCGTACAAGGCCGCCCTCAAAGCGCAGATCGCTGTCGCAATCGCCATCCTGACGGTGGCACCGGTGCGCATCGGCAATCTCGCCGCAACCAAGCTCGATCAGCATCTCTTGCGGATCGGAGGACCAAAAGGGCTTTTCTGGCTGAGATACGAAGCCCACGAGGTGAAGAACCACGTCGATCTCGACTTCATGTTCGATGCCGAACTGACGGCCCTTGTAACCGAGTACATCGAGGTACATCGACCGGTGCTGCTGCGCGGCTCGAATGAGCGCTGGCTCTTTCCGGGAGTGACCAACGGACGGTTCAAGGCCCCTCACCTCCTGAGTGCCCAGATCCGCAATATGGTCGAGCAGCGGACCGGATTGCGGGTCACCGCACATCAATTCCGGCACGTCGCGGCCGCGATGCTGCTCAAGAAGTTCCCCGGCAACTATCCGCTCGTTGCCAAGGTCCTTGGGCACAAGGGCACGGCAACCTCGATGAACAACTACATCGGTCTTGAGACGCTCGAGGCCAATCAGATTTTTGCGGCCCTTGTTCGTGAGAACAAGCGCTCTCATCAGCTGGCGTGAGGTGACTGAGATGATCCGCTCTCTTCCCCTCTCCGCCTGGCCAAGCGACGACCAGCGTGTCTGGGCTGAGGCATGCCGTCCCACGTAGCGGCTTCGCCTTGGTGGCCGGGCTTCTCATATGAAGCGTGTATATCCCAGGACGATCTCGCGCGGCGCTATGGCTATTTCCTCTGGGCTCTGACGCAGGCAGGACAACTCGACCCGGGTGCACGAGCCGGTGCTCAGGTCACTCCAGAGGCGGTGGAACCCTTTATTGCGCTCGTCGAGCCATATTGGAGCAGCGTCACCCTATTCCAGTCCGTGTTCAAGCTGAGGCGGATGACCGAGATCCTGGCGCCCGACAGAGACCTGTCTTGGCTGCGTGCGATCGAAGCGGATCTGCGGGCCGAAGCTCGCCCGAGGCGCCGACGTGAGGACGTCACGGCCAATGAGCTGCTACAGGCAGGGGAAGCTCTGTTCCGGGAGGCCGAGAAGGCCTCCCACCTCAGCCCGAAGAAACGGGCTTGTCTGGCCCGCAATGGACTGATGATGGCCCTTCTCGCGGTTCGCCCCATCCGGCACAAGAACTTTGGCGAACTGATGCTGGGAACCAGCTTCCGCCATCTTGACGGCTGCTGGTGGATCGTCCTCGAGGCCGAGGACACGAAGGGCGGCCGAGTCGACGAGAGGTGCGTGCCGGACTATCTGAACCCACTGATAGCCCGGTATCTCACCACCTATAGGCCCATTCTCCTCGGAGAACAGGCTGCCGGCCTCAATAGTGAGAGGGTAAGTGCCAGAGGCACGCAGCCACTTCCGGATGGCTTACTGGAGAACCTATCCGGCCCGCTATGGATCGCCGCAACAGGACAGCCCCTCACCTACTCTGCTGTCGGGGCGGCAATCACCGACACAACAGAAGCCACGGCTGGAGTCCGGCTGAGTCCACACGCATTTCGTCGCGCCGCAAGAACGACGGTGACCTATTTTGGAGGGGAACACCCTCACTTGACCCAGGGAGTGCTGCAACACAACAGTGCGCGAGTCGGAGATGAGCATTACGACAGCAGCTCAACTCGGCGGGCCGGCCTTGAGCTGACCGCAATCATACGAGAGCTCACGAAATAAACTTCTGCACGTGATCTGGTGCGCCACTTCTAAGGGCCATCCGGAGCTTGGGCCTAATCAGAGCTCCGTTGAATCCGGAAATATGGTGATGCACTCAGCTATGGCAGTGTAGAATGGAGGGTTGTTGAGACCACCCGGTCAACCGTTGGAAAGGCTCTCAGCCCTCACGACCTCCGCCGATGCGGCGCCTTCACGGCTCGGTATCGGGCTGGGTCGGAGCCACACCTCGCAAGCGGATTGCTGCAGCACGGGCTGAGGTAATTGTTGACGAGCATCACAATCTCGCCAGCAGCCTAGGCTGTAGTGACCAATTAATCATTTGAGCCAGAGCATGATGCTGGCAAGTTTGACGAAGCCGAGGAAGTTGGTGGCGAGCTTGTCGTAGCGGGTGGCAATTCTCCGCCATTGCTTGAGC
>NZ_QDAH01000059.1 GCF_003075415.1 Microvirga sp. KLBC 81 | reverse complement strand
CTGGAACCGCGACCTCCCGCAAGAATGTAAGCCATGGCATGGCGGGCAAGAGGCGCGGAAGCAACGCTCGGGCTTGGGCATTTCCTCTCATCCGGCAGCGCTCTTCTGGCCCGCTAGGCTTCCATGCTCACAGATGACGAGAAGTTCCCCAAGGACAAGGGAGGCTATCCGATGGTGTCAACTTCCTAGACCACGGGGGTGTCGACCGTGCAGGCCACCCCCGCCGGGGCAAACTCGATGCGCGCCTCGCCGCCGAGATCCTGGGCCAGGCTGCGCTCGATCATCCGGGTGCCAAAGCCGCGGCGGCGGGGCGGCTCGACCGGCGGCCCGTCCGTCTCGGTCCAGCGCAGCTTAAGGTGCGGCGGGGTGCCATGACGATCCACCGTCCAGGTGAGATCGACTGTGCCATAGGCAGTCGACGGCGCCCCGTACTTGACAGCGTCGGTGGCCAGTTCGTGCAGCGCCATGGCCGGCTGTGTCGCAAATCCAGAGATGGAGCGAGGAAGTAGTAGATTCCTCGCGGTACGCTCACGCGGCCAGTAGCTCGAACTGGTCTGCAAGCGAGAGGTTCGAATTACAGGCATACTTCGCCTGTCCTTTGCGGAACATGTGCACCATTTCGACGCCGCTCAGGATCGCCCTAGCACTGCCCTTGGACTTGAATCCAAGCATCGGCCGGGCCCGCCTCTTGATGGCCCGATGGTCTTGCTCAATGCGATTATTATCGGGCAGTGGCTCTGCCGGATTCGGATCGGTTTCAGCTTGTGCCTTTCTTGCAGCGGATCCGTCGTGTCGCAGGACAGGATCGCTTCGCGGTTGGTTCGGCTACCATCAATGACAATTCGCTCCGGACGGCCATGCCGCTTCAACGCTCGGAAGAGGAAGCGCCTGGCAGCCGTCAGATTGCGCCGCTCACTGAACCGGTACTCAACCGTGTCGCCGTTGTTGTCGATGGCACGATACAGGTACCGCCACTCGCCTCGAACTCTGATACAAGTTTCATTGACATCCATCCTCGACTGACAGGCCGCTTGCGTTGGTTGAATCTATCGAGAAGCTCCGGCAAGTAACGAATGAACCATCTGTGAACGGTCGCATGATCGACGGAGATGCCTCGTTCAGCCATCATCTCCTCGAGGTTTCGGAGGCTCAGATTGTAGGCCAAGCACCACCGGACGCAGAGCAGGATCACCGAACGATCAAAGTGCCTGCCCTTAAACATCGCGTCCTCCGCTACCGAGCTCAAAAATCTGTTCTCACGCTCCAAGCGAAAGTTTCTGGAACGTCGCTTAAGGACTGAATTCGACCCGTTCGGGAAAGTCACTGCTTAGACATACAACATCACGAGACCGAACTTATTGCTCTCCGATGTGCTGGGTTGCAGCCGCTGAAAGGAACACCGTGAACGTCTCGATAAAGGAATGCGCCAAGGGCGTCAGCGGGCGCTGGCGCGACCTGAGTTGGACAATCCCGCTCTCAATCCAAGGTTTAAATGAGCGCACGACAACGCCCCGATCGATGAATTCGCCGGCGGAAAACGCATCGACGATGCTCACTCCCGCACCCTCTGCCACAAGAACACAAGCCGTATAGGACAAGGGCGTTTCGATGAATGTGCTGTGGTCGATTCCGGCCAGTGCAGTATCGATCCTGGACCGAAACAAAGTTCCGGACGCTATCCCGATGAGACGCTCGCCAGCAAGATCTCGTGGCTGAATGATCGAATGGCTTTCGAGCCTGTGGCCTTTGGGAAGTACAACAACGGCCGCAGACGGAATTGGGTCGACCAAAAAGCCGGGCCTCTCAAGGGGGCCGGCTGCATAGCCGAATTCTGCTTGGCCCGCAGCGACCGCCTCGACCACGAGGTGAGATGGCATTCCAAGAACTGATGCATGGACCTGCGGGCGATCCCTCAAGAACTGTCCAAGAAATCGTGGCAGCGCACCGGAGGCCAGGGCAGGGAGAGCGGCAATGCGGAGACTTCCGGCCGCTTGGGCTCGGATGGCTTGGGCCAGATCAGCGATCCGCGAGAGGCCGGCGAACGAGCGTTCAACCTCGGCCAGAAGCGTCACGGCGTCGGGTGTTGGCGTAATTTGGTTTCCCCGACGCTCGAACAAGGACAAACCGGAGGAAGTCTCAAATTCCCGCACCAGCCGGCTAACCGCCGGTTGCGTGATCCCGAGCAGTTCGGCGGCGGCGGTCATGCCGCCCGTCAGCATGACAGCCCGGAAGGCTTCCACTTGGCGGAGGTTAATATTGGGCAACGAGCTTCTCCATAAGGATTTAGCATGGACGCATGCGAACTTCTGATTTGACGTTATGAACGTGCTCTGGAACCCTGGCAAGTATCCGCAAAAGATCGTTCCAGGCGCGGAGGGGAGAATAAAATGACGAGGAAGAGTGTGGCACGCGCTGTGTGCCTTGCCGGGATCAGCGTGCTCGCAATGAGCCAAGCCCAGGCTCAGCAAAAAGTTCTGTATTTTGCTTCTTACGGCGGCTCCTTCGAACAGGCGGTTCGCAAGGAAATCATTCCACCGTTCGAGGCCAAGCACGGTGTCAAAATCGAGTACGTTGCTGGCAACTCGACAGATACATTGGCCAAACTCCAAGCGCAGCGTGGCAATCAGCAAATCGACGTAATTGTGGTTGACGATGGACCCGCCTATCAGGCTGTGGCGCTTGGATTCTGCGGGGACCTGGAACCAGCTGATGTCTACAAGGACGTCTATCCGGTCGTGAAGTTCAAGTCGAATAAGGCTATCGGCGTCGGCCTCGTCGCGACGGGGCTCATGTATAACAAGAAAGCTTTTGAAGAAAACAAGTGGGCCGCCCCTACGTCATGGGCGGACCTGAAGGATCCCAAGTTCAAAAAGAAGCTTGTGGTTCCCCCACTGAACAATACCTATGGGGTGCATGCTCTTATTGCCGAGGCTGCCCTGAATGGCGGCGGTGAGACGAACATCGAGCCCGGCTTCCAGGCTTTCAAAAACGAGATCGGCCCGAACGTGCTGGCCTATGAGCCGTCGCCCGCGAAAATGACGGAATTGTTCCAGAACGGACAGGCTGTAATTGCAGTCTGGGGATCAGGGCGCGCGAAGGCGCTGGCCGATACGGGCTTCCCGGCGGAGTTCGTCTACCCGAAGGAGGGCGGGATCGCGCTTGGCACCGCAGCCTGCACGATTGCGGGATCGAAGAACAACAAGGAAGCTCAGGCTTTCGTGCAGTACCTGGTTTCCCCAGAGGTGCAGCGCATTCTGGCTAAGAGCGCTGGCTTCGGGCCTGTCAACCAGACCGTAACGCTCTCACCCGACGAGCAGAAGGGCGTCCCTTACGGGGAGCAGGCAAAGAACCTGCGGGCCGTCGACTGGGATGTTGTCAACCAGCACCGCGAAGACTGGAACAAGCGCTGGACCCGCGAGATCGAGCGGTAAACACGCTCCGGACCTTATCTTCAAAAGGATTTGACCGATGTCCTATCTGGCGCTCGAACGGCTGACCAAGGCTTACGGCAACGTGTTGGCCGTCGACGCTCTCGACCTGACGGTCGTGAGGGGTGAGTTCATCTCGCTCCTCGGACCGTCTGGTTGTGGCAAGACCACCACCTTGCAGATGATCGCAGGGTTTGTCGAGCCAACCTCAGGTCGTGCAATGCTCGACGGCACCGATCTCTTTGGCGTCCGGCCCAACAAACGTGGGCTCGGAGTCGTGTTTCAAAGCTATGCCCTGTTTCCGCATGTGACAGTCGCGGAGAACGTGGCTTTCGGCCTCGAGATGCGGGGCGTGCCTCGCGCCGAGCGCGAGCAGCGTGTCAACCAGGCCCTCGATCTCGTCGGTCTGACGGGAATGGCTGACCGGTACCCACGCCGGATGTCGGGCGGTCAACAGCAGCGTGTGGCGCTAGCCCGCGCGTTGGTGATTCAACCTGCGATCCTGCTGCTGGATGAGCCCCTCTCCAATCTCGACGCCAAGCTGCGGGAGGAGATGCAAACCGAGCTTCGGACCATTCAGCGTTCCGTTGGGACGACGACAATTCTGGTAACGCATGATCAGGGCGAGGCCATGGCTTTGTCGGACCGGATCGTGATCATGAACAAGGGGCGGGTCGAGCAAATCGCGCAACCGGACGAGGCCTATGCCCGGCCAGCCAGCGCATTCGTCGCAAACTTCCTTGGCAAAACGAATGTTCTTTCGGCAAAAGTGGTGAACGAGGGCAACCGACAGGTTGTGGACATGGCGGGCTTTCGTCTGCCGGTCCCGGACCGATCCCTGTCCGGAGCAGTGACCGTAACTGTTCGCCCGGAGCGGATTGCATTTGTTGATGATCCGGCGCCTGGCGTGCAAGGTCGCGTTCACACGCGGGTTTTTCAAGGGACGCATTGGCTGTTCCACATTGAAACGGAGCTTGGCGCTCTTATTGTTCTTCGTCAAAACGATGGTGTGGCGGTGCCGTCGGAGGGTGAAAATGTTCGTCTGGCTTGGGGTGAGAACGATGTTCTGATCGCAACCTCAGGAGCGATGTGATGACGGCGAACCCTAAGCTCGCCCCGCTGCTCCTCAGCGGTCCGGCCCTCCTCGTCTTCATCGGCCTTGTGATCGCGCCGCTCGTGATGACGGCACTCCTCTCGTTCTACGATTGGGGGCAGTACAAAGGGATCGTTGCCGAGTTCACTGTCAAGAACTGGCACGAAGTCCTCGTCGATGATTACTATTACGAGATCTTTGGTCGAACATTGCGGATCGCGTTGTTCGTCACACTGATCGCCGTCCTGATCGGCGTACCCGAAGCCTATATCCTGAACCGAATGACGCCCCGGTGGCGAGGTGTGTTTCTCCTGGTTGTCATTGGGCCGCTGCTCATATCCGTGGTCGCCCGGACATTGGGATGGGCTCTTTTGTTCGGGTCGACCGGATTGATCGGCCAAGCGTTGCTCACGCTGGGGCTCACGCGCGAGCCGGTCGATTTGATGTTCACTGAAACCGGCGTGATCATTGCACTCACGCACGTTCTAGTCCCCTTCATGGTTCTGGCAGTGATGGCGGCCCTGCAGCGTCTCAACTCCGACGTTGAAAATGCCGCGATGTCGCTCGGAGCCCCCGCGTTTACAGTTTGGCGACGGGTGGTCCTGCCCCAAATCATCCCTGGAATCCTCTCGGGTTCGGTGATCGTGTTCGCGCTCGCCGCAAGCGCTTTCGCGACGCCCGCGATCATCGGAGGGCGGCGTTTGAAGGTCGCGGCCACTCTGGCGTATGACGAGTTCCTTAACACGCTGAACTGGCCCCTCGGCGCGGCGATTGCGATGATCCTCCTCGTTGCGCTCGTTGCCATCATTGTCGGATCAAACCGCCTGATCGAACGGCGCTACGCACAGGTGTTCGAATGAGCCGCAACGGTCCTCTGGCTCTGGCCTTTCATGCAATCTTCGTCATATTCATCCTCGCGCCGATCGTTGTGGTGTGTGCGGTGGCCTTCACTCCAGAAGGTTATCTGTCGCTGCCCACGAAGGGGTTCAGCCTCCGGTGGTTCAAAGCCATTTGGAATTATCCGGAGTTTCTCCGGGCCTTCCGGGACAGTCTGTGGCTTGCTGCGCTTTCATCGACAATTGCGATAGGGCTTGCAGTCCCGGCGGCTCTGGCGATCGCCCGCTATCGCTTTCTTGGGCGAGAAGCCATCACGGCATTGTTTCTGTCGCCGTTGATGATCCCACACGTTGTTCTTGGCATTGCATTCCTCCGGTTCTTCTCGCAGATCGGCTTGAGTGGCTCTTTCCTGGGATTGATCCTGAGTCATATCATCGTGGTCCTGCCGTTCGCCTTGCGCCTGGTGCTGGCGGCCTCCTACGGAATCGATCAGCGTATCGAGCATGCCGCCATATCCCTTGGCGCCAACTCGTTCGTCACCTTCCGCCGTGTGACACTGCCGCTCATCATGCCTGGGGTGGTGTCAGGATGGGTGTTGGCCTTTATCAACTCATTCGACGAGGTGACCATGACCGTGTTTATCGCCTCGCCGTCGACCACAACGCTCCCTGTCCGGTTGTTCCTGTACATTCAGGACAACATCGATCCGCTCGTCAGCTCCGTCTCGGCGTCCCTGATTCTGATGACAGCGGTCGTGATGATCGTGCTCGATCGACTGTTCGGCCTCGATCGTCTCTTCCTCGGGAGCGCCAAGAGCTAGAACCATGACACAGAACAGCAAAACCGTTTCCGAAGCCGAGATCGCTGTCATCGGCGGCGGCTTGGTCGGATCGGCCACGGCCTACGGCCTCGCTCGGCGTGGCGCCCGCGTGCTCGTGCTTGACGAGGGTGACATCGCCTACCGCGCTTCCCGCGGAAACTTCGCTCTGGTGTGGGTCCAGTCCAAAGGGCTTGGTATGCCGGAGTATGCGGCCTGGACCAAAGCCTCGGCCGAACAGTGGAGCACGTTGGCGAAGTCCCTGCGGGATGAGACAGATATCGACGTGGCACATCGCCAACCGGGCGGTTTCATGCTGTGTCTCTCTGAGGCCGAGCTGGAGGCCCGCATCAACGCGATGCGCCGCCTGCACAATCAGCCCAGAATGGTGCAGTACCCGTACGAAATCTTGGACCACGACGAGACCAAACGGCGCCTGCCGGCCATTGGTCCCGATGTCGTCGGCTCGGTATTTTGTCCCCTGGACGGTCACGTCAACTCATTGCGTCTGTTTCGCGCTCTCCACGTGGCAATGGCGCGGTCTGGGGTCAGCTACCGCCCGAACTCGCACGTGGAATCCGTCAAGCCGGATCGCGATGGCTTCCTGATCGACGGCCCGTGGGGGCAGGTACGCGTCCAAAAGGTGGTGTTGGCGGCCGGTCTCGGCAATGCGCGGCTCGGACCCATGGTCGGGCTCCACGCCCCAGTACGGCCGAGCAAGGGGCAGGTCATCGTGACCGAGAAGGCCGCGCCTTTCCTGCATCACCCCGTCGTGACGGTGCGGCAGACCGACGAGGGCGGCGTCATGATTGGCGATAGCCAGGAGGATCTCGGCTTCGATACCGTTGTCACACCGCCCGTCATCTCCCTCATGGCGCAACGTGCCGTGCGCATGTTTCCGCTGCTCGCTGGACTCAACGTAGTGCGAACGTGGTCGGCACTTAGAGTCATGAGTCCCGATGGCTTTCCTATTTACGACCAGTCCCAGAACTATCCCGGTGCCTTTGTCGTGACCTGCCATTCCGGTGTGACGCTGGCGGCCAACCATGCTCTCACTCTCGCCCACCATATCCTCGAGGGAACGCTACCTGCATCCCTCGAAGCATTCAGCTCCCGGAGGTTCCATGTTTCGTCGGCTGCCTGACCTTGGCGGCGAGACCGTCACCTTTACAATCGATGGCCGCCCAGCCAAGGCACGGCTGGGCGATACGGTGGCGGCGGCTCTGCTCGCATCCGGCATACAAAGCTGCCGGACTACGCCTGTCTCGGGAGCGCCACGCGCGCCCTATTGCATGATGGGAGTGTGCTTTGAGTGCCTTGTCACGATCAATGGTATCGGCAACCGGCAAGGCTGCCTGATCCCCGTGGCTGAAGGCATGGTGGTCGAAACCCAGAAGGGTGCTCGTTCGATCGCGTCGGAATTGCCGGCCAAGGGAGGCGCAGCATGAAAGCAATCAAAGATGTTGCCACTTTGTCCGAGTGCTACGATCTTCTCATCATCGGAGCCGGGCCTGCCGGTTTGGCTGCGGCCGCGACGGGCGCCGAGCTGGGGCTCTCAGCCGTGCTCGTCGATGAGAATCCAGCGCCCGGCGGCCAGATCTATCGCGGCATCACTACAACTCCGGTGACGGCAAAAGAGACCCTCGGTGCCGATTACTGGCGCGGAACGGATCTCGTGCGTTCGTTGGAAGCCAGTAAAGCCTCGTATGCGCCCGGAGCAACAGTGTGGAGCGTTGGTCCGGCGCCCGACGGCCCGGATGCGACCGGCGGTATGGAGGTAGGCGTCTCCATGAACGGAGCCGCGCGTTTGATTCAGGCGCGGCAGGTAATCGCGGCAACAGGCGCGCTGGAGCGTCCGTTTCCCATTCCTGGCTGGACCTTGCCAGGAGTGATGACCGCAGGAGGCGCTCAGATTGCTTTGAAGACGTCAGGTCTTATCCCGGACGGGAACGTCGTGGTGGCCGGATCCGGGCCGCTCCTGTACCTCCTGACCGCACAGTTGCGGGCGGCTGGCGCAAAGATATCCGTAATGCTCGACACGACCCCGCTCGAAAACTGGGGGCGCGCGATCCGACACGCATCGGACTTCCTGCGTTCGCCCTATCTGAGCAAGGGGCTCAAGCTTCTCCTGGGAGCGCATCGAGGCATGCGCATCGTGCGCGGCGTCAAAGCGATCTCGGCCCATGGCGACAACCAGGTTACGAGCGTGCGCTTCCGCCATGGATCAAAGGAGGAAGAGCTTCCGTGTGACGTCCTGCTGCTGCATCAGGGTGTGGTTCCCAATATCAACCTCGCGAATGCAGTCGGTTGCGCTCTCGACTGGGACGAGGACCAACTCACGTGGGTGCCACAGACCGATGACTGGTATGAGACATCTGTGAAGGGATTCGCAATCGCTGGTGATGGCGCAGGAATTGCTGGCGCCGAGAGTGCTGCGCTGCGCGGACGTCTCGCCGCGCTTGGTGCCGGGCATCGCCTCGGACGCCTCTCGGCTCAAGAACGCGACCAGACGGCTGCCCCGGTCCGGGCTGAGCTGATACGAGCCAGCCGAGGACGGCGCTTCCTTGACGTGCTCTACCAGCCGGCCAAGGCATTCCGTGTCCCAACCGCAGATGACACGATTGTTTGTCGGTGCGAAGAGGTGACGGCCGGGAAGCTGCGTGAAACTGTGGCCTTGGGCGTGAGCGGCCCTAATCAGATGAAGTCGTTTCTCCGCTGCGGAATGGGACCGTGCCAAGGACGGCTTTGTGGGCTGACGGTGACCGAGTTGATCGCCGACGCGCGGGGTGTCTCGCCCGGCGAGGTCGGCGGCTATCGGCTTCGCCCGCCAATCAAGCCGATTACCCTGGGCGAATTGGCTGCGCTGCCGAAAACACCAGCCGCCATCAAGGCGGTCGAGCGGTGAGCGGTGTGTTCGGGGGAGAGTCTCCTGATGTAATCGTTATTGGGGCGGGCATCCACGGATGCTCGACGGCCCTGCATTGTGCTAAGCGCGGGCTTAAGGTCTTCGTTATCGAGAAGGACCACGCAGGGCGTCATTCCTCCGGTGTGAATGCCGGAGGCGTACGTCAGTTGGCGCGGCACGTAGCCGAAATTCCGCTCTCGACCTATTCCATGGGGCTATGGCACCGCATCGCGGATCTCGTTGATGACGATTGCGGCTTCACCTCGGACGGACAGGTCCTCGTGGCCGAGAGTGCGGCGGAGTATGACGGCTTCCGGGCCCGTGTGACCCAACTGAACAGTCTTGGCTTCTCGCATGAGGAGTTAATCGACGCGAAAGAGCTTCGCAGTCTGGTCCCAGCCGTTTCGGAAACTTGTCCCGGAGGGATCGTCTCCCGTCGCGACGGCGCGGCGATTCCGTTCAAGACGACACAGGCGTTCCGACGCAAGGCCGAGTCCTTGGGAGTGCGCTTCTGTGAAGGCGTTCGTGTGACGGGGATCCAGGCTGACGGATCCGCCTGGATGGTGAATACGGATGCTGGAACTATCCGTGCCCCCAACGTCGTCAACGCGGCCGGAGCATGGGCCGACCGCATTGCGGCCTGCCTTGGTGAGCCCGTGCCACTCGAGGTCATCGCGCCGATGCTGATGATCACCGCAAGAGTGGAGCACTTCATCAAACCGGTGGTCATTCTACGAAGCCGCAAGTTATCGTTCAAGCAGTTCGCGAATGGCACAGTCCTGATCGGCGGCGGTCATCTCGGGCGAGCCATGCGAGACCAGAACATCACCATTCTGGACTGGGCAAAGCTCGCCGAGAACGCCAAAACTGTCTGGGATCTGTTTCCGATTATGCGCGGAGCCGCGATCGTGCGTGCCTGGGCGGGAATTGAAGCCCGCATGCCAGATGACCTTCCGGTCTTCGGGAAGAGCCGCATTCACCAAGGCATCTTTCACCAGTTTGGCTTCTCGGCTCACGGCTTTCAGCTGGGGCCAGGAGCTGGCGCAGTGATGGCCGAACTCATTGCCGCCGGCAACACGAATACGCCAATCGATGGCCTAGGCATCGAGCGCTTCGCTACCTGATTTTCTTTCAACCCAAGAGAGGACAACATGACAATCAAGAGAAATATCCGTACGCCGATCATGCATCGTGCCGTCGAGGCAAATGGCTTCGTCTATATCGGCGGTACAATCGCTGACGACACAAGTGTTTCGATGGGTGAGCAGACCCGCAACATCCTGGACAAGATCGCCGGATACCTGAAGGAAGCCGGCAGCGATCCGACGAAGGTCGTGTCTGCATCGATCTTTGTTACTGACCTGTCGAAGAAGAAGGAGATGGACGCGGTCTGGACCGAGTTCTTCGGCGACGATCTGCCGGCGCGCGCCACCGTCGGCGTTGCCGATCTGGGGGGCGGCGCCCTGATCGAGGTAGTCGTCACCGCTATCAAAGGCTGAGCAGGTCTTGGGTTCTCCGTGACTGCCCCGCACAAGCTTCCCGCAGTCGGAACTGCCGCCCCAAACCCAATTGCGCGGACCTGACACTCCCAGCCGTCACAGCTCGGTCCATAATCCGTCGGTACCGGAAACCATGATCGGTAGACGCTCGGCCTTCTATGCCGCCGAGCGTCTACGTTGCGGCTTCCTTCGCAAGGGACCCTCGCCAAGCGAAGGACGGGGATCAACTGGCGGTGCAGAAATGGGGGGCAAGTTGTGAGCCAAGCTGAGCATACATCAGTAGAAAGCCACTCGGACACATCTTGGTGGCTCGATGAGGCATGGCGGAGTGAATGCAATGCTCCGCATTCGCCTCCGCGTCGGCGAGAGGCATCGTGACGTCGTCATTGTCGGCGGCGGCTTTACTGGACTTTGGACTGCGTTAGAGCATCGTGCGGAAAAGTGGATCCGGTTTTCCGCCTGAACGATGCTCTCATTGAAGGAGAAAGCATCGGATGGGTCCCAAAAGTGCAAATCCACTTTTCACGTCCGAGGCTGTAGCCCTCGTCATTGCGTTCGACATCTCCTACTCGATGGATCAGGATGAGCAAGAACTCCAGAATGAAGGCTACGCCGAGGCGTTCCACTCACCGCTCGCTCCGGATGCCCTTCGCAAGGGCATCCTGCGCAGTATTGCCATCAAGTACATGGAATAGTTGGGATTGCGGACCAGCGGGTGGTGACTCCCTAGAAAGTGCTCGACAATACCAAGACCATCATGTCATTTGCCAACAGGATCGCGGGCATTCGTCTGGAGCACGGGCAATTGACTTCTGTGTGCGGCACCATCTATGCGGCCATGGATCGGTTCGACGGCACTGGCTTCGAGGCTGCCCAAAAAGTCTGCAGAGCGAGCGCGCCTCAAGGTCGGCTCTAGAGCTGTTTCCTTTGGCATGGAAACGGCTCTCTTGTTTGCTGGGCCGCATTTTTTGACGGTGAACCGGAGCCACTTCACCGAAAAATACTCTAGGTCAGACTCTGAAATTCCCCTACGTTTCATGAACGTCCGATATTCCCCTCGTGAGAAGACCTTCAGTCTACTTCGGCTCCGTGCCATGAACGGACGTTTGGTCCTTGTCCAGCGTCCGGTTTAGGCAGGGCCATCGATCGGACACAGATGGTCGACGAGCAGAAGCATTACTGCCGATGGGTAGGGGTAGGAGGTAAGGGGGAATCCACGTGCACGCGCTGGTGCCCTGCTAGAGTAGCCGCGTCCTCTTTGGCAAGCGCCTCTGCCTGGTGATGGTGTCCGAGTATTTCATAGCCAAAAACTGTGACGGCCGGCGCGAACATGAGGATGACAAGGCAAATCGCCATGTCGACGCCGGCAAACGCCGCAATGACGGCGAGCGCAACGACACCGGCTGTACCGATCAACAACCAGACGTGAAAGGGGTCAAAACGGCCGACGAGGTAGGTGTAGAGCACATAGATCGATCCAAGAAAGACACCGACAGGAATGGCGACGCCAAGCACCGTCGCGAGCGCACCGATATGGGCCTTGTGCTCAATGAAATAGGCTGCAACATGCAGCCCGGCGCCGGTTGCGACGATGGCGGCAACGATCACCATCTGGCCGTAGCCCCAGACGAAGGCCCGATTGCGGTGGGCATGGAGGATCTGCGCGGACGGCAGTATGTAATAAACCCACCACATCCCGAACGTGAGCCCGATGCCGGCGACGCACACCAATACCGCGTCCACGCTCCAGCCCTGCTCCTCGACCACGGCCGACAAGGTCGCAAGCGTGCCCACGACCCCCTCGCCGAGCGCAATGATAGCGAACAGGCCGTGGCGCTCGGCAATATGATGGGCGTGCCAGGGCGTTCCCCCGTCCCAGTGCTCGGCAATGACGGGGCCCGTCAGCTCGACCAGCGCGAGGATACAGACGAAGATAAAGGTCACGCCGAGCGAGAAATCGACAAAGATCAGCACCGTCCAGCCGAGCTGGGCGATCGAGATGGCGACGGCATAGGTCAGGCAAGCGCGGTGCCGAGCAGGATCCTGCCTGGCCGCGCGCAGCCATTGGAACACCATGGCGACGCGCATGATCACATAGCCGAGCACCATGATCGAATTGTCCAAGTGTTCGCCATGCTCGATGGAGGCGAACATGGCCGGCAGGCCGAGGGCCAGGACCAGCACGCCGATCATCTGCACCATGGTGACGAGGCGGAAAATCCAGTCATCGGTATCGTAGGCCGAGGAAAACCAGGAGAAATTGACCCAGGCCCAGCAGATGGCGAAGCTCGCAAACCCGAAGCCGATCAGGGCAGCGGCGTAGTGGCCTTCCGCCAGCGCATGGGCGAACCGGGAAGCCGCGAGCCCGAAGCTGACGACAAACGTCAGGTCGAACAGCAATTCGAGCGGGGTCGCGACGCGGTGAGCCTCATGTGGATCGCGTCCGCTCATTCGCCGGGTGTGATGGTGAAGTGTTTCGGAACCGGCTGGCGTCGCGCTCATGTACGGTCTTTCGTTGGTGATCGTAGGGACAAGCGTGCCTGCGAAAGCGCAGGCATCCAAGGGCCAAGGAATCCAATGTTCAGCACCCAAGATACTAGAATAGAACTAGCTGTTCGGCCACGAGAACGACGGCAGACAGCTCTGTCGCCTGCCCGTCCCGTTTACCTCCCAAAGCCCAACTCGGCAGCGATGCACACGCCTTGGTCATGGCGCCCTGCAGGACGGCCCCCGATATTGGACATCCTTTCGAGGTGAGCTATGCCAGAGCATAGCCTTACCTTTCCCTGACAAAGGGATGGAAATGTTCTCGCCAAGGCGAGAATTGGGGCTCACCTGTGGCCTCATCTTGAGCTGCGGGATCCAGCAATCTTGGGTAAATTCCAAGGCGATCTCGTCGGCGAGATCAGATAGCGGTTGCACTCGGGGAAGTTCTCCGGCTCTTGAAGGCTAATCGAAAGATACGGATGATAGATGAGTGATGTGGCGGCCCTCATCCTCGCTGCCGGGCGAGGCACACGTTTTCGTTCCGGGCTGAAACTGCTGACCCCGTTGAATGGCAGGCCTCTGGTGCGCCATGTCGTCGAGGCCGCGATCACTTCTTCGGCCGAGCCCGTAATTGTGGTGACAGGCCATAGAGCCGGCGAGATAGAAGCGTCGTTGAAAGGGCTTCCGATCCGTAGCGTTCGGAACGCCACTTTCACGGAAGGACTTTCGACATCGCTCAAGGCAGGGTTCGCTGCACTGCCGCCCCAAGCTAAGGCAGCTATCGTTCTCCTCGGAGACATGCCGCTGATCAAGGCCAGCCTGATCGACACTCTTGTGCATAGTTGGCGCGCGATGGGCGAACCAGCGGCGCTGGTCCCGACCGTCAACGGGCGGCGCGGCAACCCCGTCGTACTCTCGCGGCATCTCGAAAGCCTGGTCGAAGGGCTTTCGGGAGATACCGGCGCGGGGCCGGTCCTTCGCGGACGACCCGATGTGATGGAGTGCCAGGTCGATGACCCGGCCATTCTCCAGGACGTCGACACAAACGATGACCTCGGCAGGATTTCCCGCAAGCCTTTGACGTGAAAAAGAGGGTTGAGGCGTCCTCCTGCAGCGCCTGCTAGAGCATCGGACGTGAAAAGTGGACTTGCACTTTTGGGAACAATCCGATGCTCCCTTCTCTAGAGAGCGCATCGTTGAAGCGTAAAACCGGGTCCACTTTTCGCTGACGCGGCCCTTCGGGTCCGCACGATGCGCTAGGTCATGGCCGTCACCTTCCGATAGCCGTCAACCACCTGTGCCAACGCCGAGAGCGCCAGTGTGGCGGGATCGCGCGCCGACGGGATCAGGCCGAGCGGCGCGATAATGCGCGTCAACGCTTCTTCCGGCAAACCGCGCTCACGCAGTGTCGCGAGCCGCTTCGCGTGAGTTCTTCGGCTACCCATCGCGCCGATGAAGAACCAGGGCTGGGTCAGCGCCTGTTCCAGAAGCAAAGGCTCCCACGCATGGTCGTGGAACAGGAACACGATGGCGCCCCACGGATCCGCGACAAGGTCCGGCACCGGACCCGGGATGGTGAGGGTTTTCGCATGAACGCCAAGCGTTTTGGCAAGCGTTTTGGCAAGCGTTACGACCCGTTCGTCGGGCGAGAACAGCCTCATTTCGGTGCCGAGGGTCAGACCCAGCCGAAGCATCGCGAGACTCTCTGCTCCGTGACCGACAACAACGAGTCCCAGCGGGGGCGCATACCATGAGATGAACGTCTCTCCCCGCCAGCCAGGCTGGTGACGGGTCGAACCTGAGAGGATGTGCAAGCCGCCTGATGGACTCTGAGCGAGGGTCAGCGGTTGCCGCCCTGCAAGGCACGTAACCGCCTGGCGGATAACGTCCGGATCAGGACTGGGTTGGAACAGCAGATCCACTCCGCCACCGCATGGGAGTCTGATGTCAATGTAAGGGGAGCCGGCGCCGTAGCGCACCTGCCGGGGCCGTCCGTCCCGGATCGCCTCCTGGGCCTCGGCCACGACGGCTGCCTCGATGCAGCCGCCCGAGAACGAGCCGGAGAAGCGGCCGTTCTCGGCTACACCCATGAGTGTGCCAAGTGATCGAGACGACGATCCTGTCAGACCGGTGATTGTCACCAAGGCAACGTGCTGACCGCGCTGCCCGGCTTCCATGACGAACCGCAGGACATCGAGCGGGGTCGCGGCGTCGGAGGCCGCAAACGTTCCGGGGAACCTGTCGGGCAGGTCATCAACCTGAATGGCAGGAGCGCATTGAAGCATCGTTCGTCCCAATCCCATGATCAGGCCGGATGTATATCCCGGATCCTCCGACAAACCGTCGCCCCCTCCCGCCTCAAGCGGTCAGGACGTCCTCAATGCGGATGGGCAGGTCGCGCACACGAATGCCTGTTGCATGATAGATCGCGTTGGCAATCGCGGGGGCCATCCCGACGAGGGCGATCTCGCCCAGACCCTTGACGCCGAGTTCATTGACGTGCGGGTCATGCTCGTCGACGAAGTGCGCCTCGAGGTGGCCGATATCGAGGTTCACCGGCATGAGGTAATCGGCCATGTGAGCATTGACGGGCCGTCCGTCGCGCGCATCGAGGGCGGTCCGCTCCATCAGGGCCATCCCGATGCCGCCGATCATGCCACCGGTGCACTGGCTCGACGCCAAGCGCGGATTGACGATGCGGCCTGCCCCGTAGACACCAACAGCCCGACGCACCTGGATCGTGCCGACGTCCGGATCGATCGCGACCTCCGCGAACACGGCCCCGAACGAATGCATGGAATACCGGCCGGCGGCCTCGGGATCGCGCTGGTTGGAGGCATGGGCCCCAACCGGCTGACCGCTGCTCGCCAGGATGTCGCGATACGATTGTCCGGGAGAGGAATCCCCAAGCCGGCGCAGGCTGCCGCCGATCCACTCGATACCATCCAGGGACGCGCCGAAGACCGGAGAGCGCTGGTCTGCGACCGCGCGCTTGATCACCTCGTCCCGCGCGGCAAGGCAGGCGGCTTGGACCGCCGAGCCGACAGAGGCCATCGTCATTGAGCCGCCATGCGGCGGAGCGGGTGGGAAATCCGACCGCCCGATACTGATGCGGACTTGGTCGACCGGCACGCCGAGCGTCTCGGCCGCGACCTGCGTCATCGACGTGTAGGTGCCCGGTCCCATGTCACTTGCTGCAACCTCGACCGCAGCGGTGCCGTCGGCGTGCAGCCGGACGCGCGCGCTCGTGGGGAGATACCACACCGGATAGGTGGCTGAGGCGACACCCATGCCAGCCAGCAGCCGGCCATCGCGCATCGAACGCGGTGCCGGAGTGCGCCGGGCCCAGCCGAAGCGCTCGGCACCGAGGTCGTAGCATTGCATCAGGGAGCGGCTGGAGAAGGGCTTGTTCTCGCCCTCGTCCATGGTCGGCTCGTTGCGGCGGCGCAGCTCGATCGGGTCGATGCCCAGCGCGTAGGAGAGTTCGTCGATCGCAGATTCGAGAGCGAAGATCCCGCTCGCCTCACCCGGACCACGCATGTGGTTGGGAGTGCCGGTATCGAGCGGCGTCAGTCGATAGCTGGTGCGCACGTTGGGACACGAGTACATGTAGCTCGTGGCGGAGAGCAGCGCCTCGGTGAACTGCTCGTAGCGGCTCGTCTCGCCGGTGCCCTCGTGGATGATGCCCGTGATCTTGCCGTCACGGGTCGCGCCGAGGGCGACGCGTTGCAGGGTGCGCGGGCGGTGGCCGGTCGTGAAGAACATCTGCTTGCGGGTCAGGACAAGTTTGACGGGGCGCCCGACCTGACGTGCCGCCATGGCCGCGAGCGTCACGTGCGGCCATGTTCTGAGAGATGTTCCAAACGCTCCGCCGATGAAGGGGCAGATCACCTGCACGTTCTGGGCCGGCATACCGAAGATCGCCGCGATCTCGGCCTGCTCGTTCACGACGAATTGGCTCTTGCTCCACAAGGTCAGCCTGTCGCCATCCCACGCGGCGACAACCGCGTGCGGCTCCATCGGGTTGTGGTTCTCGCGTGCCATGTCATAGGTCGCATCGACCTTCACGGGAGCATCCGCCAGTGCCCTATCGGCATCCCCGCGCGATGCGTCGGCATGCGCCCCTGATCCGGACGGTTCAACCGTTTGTGCATTGGGGTCGTTTGGGTCGACAATTGGCCGCTCGGCCGCATACGTGACGCGCAGCGCATTGGCGGCGCGCTCCGCATGGTCGAGCGTGTCGGCCACGACAACCGCGACGGGCTGACCGTAGAACCGGACCTGGTCGTCCTGGAGGACATGGAGCCGCTCCCCGACGGCCGGATCGATGAGGCTCTTGTGAGGAGCATAGGCCAAACGCGGAGCGTTGAGATGAGTGATGACCTCGACAACCCCGGGCATGGCCCGGACCGGTGCCTCGTCCAATGCCGTCACCCGGCCGAGACCGGTCGTTGCGCCGACGATCACCGCATGGAGCTGAGCATGCTGGTTGAAGTCGGCCGCATAGCGGGCAGCGCCTGTGACCTTCGCGCGCCCGTCAACACGGGTGAGAGGTCTTCCGATCACGTTCGTGGTCATGCGACTTCCCCTGCCATCTCGAGAGCCCGGACGATGGTCCGCGGCAGCAGTTCGACCTTGTAGTGATTGTGCGACAGCGGCCGGGTTCCCTCGAGGGAGAGTTGGGCCGCCACTTCGAAGGCATTGCGGTCTGTGGCCTTGCCTCTCAGCGCCTCCTCCACCGCGCGCATGCGCCAGGGACGGGTGCCGACGCCGCCGACGGCAACACGCGCCTGCCGGATGGTCCCACCTGCCATCTCCAGCGCCACGGCCGCTGAGACGAGCGCGAACTCGTAGGAGGCACGGTCGCGGACCTTGAGATAGCGTGCCTGCCGCGCATAGGGGCCGCCTGGCACCCGTACCTCGATGATCAACTCGCCGGGGCGCAGGGTGTGCTCGAGATGGGGCGTATTGCCCGGCAACCGGAAGAGCTCCTCGACCGGGAAGGTGCGCTCCCCGTCTGGTCCCCTCACCCGCATCGTGGCATCCAGTGCGACCAGCGCGACGGCAACGTCGGAAGGGTGGGTGGCGACGCAGTGATCGCTCGTCCCGAGTATGGCGTGCCCTGCGTTGAGGCCATTGATCGCCGAGCAGCCCGATCCCGGATCGCGCTTGTTGCAGGCCGCGTCCAGCATCCGGAAATACGGGCAGCGCACCCGCTGCAACAGGTTGCCGCCGATCGAGGCCATGTTGCGTAGTTGCGGCGAGGCGCCCTCGATCAGGGACTCGGCGATCAAGGGGTGCAGACGCTTCGTCTCTGGATGGGCGGCGACATCGCTCATGCGAGCGAGGGCACCGATAACGAGATCCGACCCGTCCGCGCGGATGTCGGCTAAAGGAAGCGCATTGATGTCGACCAGACGCTCGGGCCGCTCGACCTCCTCGCGCATGAGGTCAATGAGCGTGGTCCCGCCGGCGATGTAGCGCGCTCCCGAAACGGCGGCTCGGACCGCGTCCTGTTCCGTCCCGACCTTCTCGATGGTGAACGGGATCATCGTCAGGTCCTCCCCGCCACGTCCACGACCGCCGCGATGATTCCGGGATAGGCGCCGCAGCGGCAGATGTTGCCGCTCATCCAGAACTGGATCTCCTCAGGCGTGGCGGCGTGTCCCTCGGCGATGCAGGCAACACCCGACATGATTTCGCCGGGAGTACAGTAGCCGCACTGGAAGCCGTCATGCTCGATGAAGGCGGCCTGGAGCGGATGGAGTTCATCACCCCGGGCCAGGCCTTCGATCGTGGTGATCTCGGCGCCATCGTGCATGACGGCCAGCGTTAGGCACGAGGTGATGCGCCTTCCGTTGACGAGCACGGTGCAGGCACCACACGCACCCTGATTGCAGCCTTTCTTCGTGCCTGTAAGGTCGAGGGTCTCGCGCAGCACGTCGAGCAGCGACTGCCGGGGGTCGAGTTCGAGTTGCTGTTCCTTGCCGTTGACGACCAGTCGGACGCGTGCCGTCGTCGTGTTGGGCGGTGTCTCCGACGGTGCAGGTTGCGCGGCTGCACTGGAGGTGGCTGCAAGGGAAGCCGCTCTGCCCGCCATGAGCAGAACCGAACGGCGGGATGGTCCACTTTGCTCGTCGGGACCGGCCCTCAGGTTTGGACGTGGGTCGGCATGCTCTGAAGTGGTCATGCGGCCTCCTTCGCGAGACGCAGGTTTGCCAGGGTCGCGTTACACGGTCATGGGGACTGGGACAGATACTGGGGGACAGATACCGGGAGACGGGACGTAGGATTTTCTATGGCAGGCTGGTTCGCAAGTGCTGTGAGTGCCGTGTTTTGTACGAAAGTGCCATAATCTTGCTGCGAAGCTAAAGCTATGTTCCGTCTCCAACCTCATTCCCGGGGGCATTCCGGTGGCCGAGGAATTCGGGCAGGGCCTAGACAAGTTCGTGGGGCTTGATCAGCCACCCACGCTTATCGCGTGCGCCCTGCCATTGGCAGAGCTCATGGCCACACGGGTTCGCTGGAGTGATGCCGGATCCGGTAATCCAAGTCGGTTTGACCGCAACAATGGCTACCTAGTGTGCTTGCAGCGGCGCGATCTGCCTGCGGGCCCGTACTGGGTCGATGGCCGGCCGATGCCTCGGATGCCGCTCAATCGCGGACAGTTCCTGCTGCTCGATCTCAACGAGGAGCACTCGTCCCTGACCTATGGGACCGTTGACTGCATCTCCATCTATGCTTCGCGCGAGGCCCTGGACCGGTTCCAGGAGGAGCATGCCTTGCGGCCTGTCGGACGGCTTCGGGCTGCTAGAGGTGTGGCCTTCGATGATTATGTCATCAGGAACCTCGGGGAAAGCCTGCTGCCCGCATTCGAGCGGCCCGATACCGCGAACCAGCTCTTCGTCGACCATGTTGCCTTGGCGCTTCTCTCGCACCTCACCGCATTCTATGGAGAGCAGCCTACTGCCCTGCGGCCGATCCGCGGAGGGCTCGCTCCATGGCAGGAGCGCCGGACGAAGGACATGCTGCTGGCTCACATCGACGGGAAGGTCGGCCTTGTCGAGCTCGCGCGGGAATGCGGCCTCTCCCGCAGCCACTTCGCGCGAGCCTTTCGAATGACGACGGGGATGCCGCCTCATAAGTGGCTTCTGGCGCGGCGCATTGAGCTGGCACAGGATCTGCTTCGGAATTCGAAGCTCTCCCTTCAGGAGATCGCAATCCGCTGCGGCTTCACCGACCAGAGTCACTTCACCAAAGTGTTTGCCAGAATGATGCACATGCCCCCGGGAGAGTGGCGGCGGTCGCGCCCATAGTGTCGGAATGGCGCTATTTCGGAACCGCCTCTCCCCCCAGCGGGGACGCCGACAAACATGACGGTGTTGACGACTGTCGTTCTCATTCAATCCATCGTCGCAAGAGTCGGCAGACGGCGTAGTTGCGCCTTGGCGTTCGTCTTCCCCTTCCGAGCCCTGAAGTCTTACGGCGTTCGAATCCCCTTGTCCGACGTGTTAGGAAAGAGTCTTCCGGCCGTTCAATGCGGCCAGGCAGGGATCCCAATCGGGCTTGCCCCCGAAGCGTTCCACGAGTGCATCAACCAAGACCCGCACTTTGGCCGGAACATAGGAACCCGGCGGTCGAACGACATAAATGCCATATTCAGGCGTTTGATAATCGAGCAAGAGAGGCTCGAGGGCACCGCTCGCAATGGCATCGGAGACCAGGAACGACGGTGTCTCCGCGATCCCGAGGCCTGCAATGGCCCATTGGAGAATGGCCTCCCCACTGTCCGACTTCATCCGTCCCTCGGGCCGAACCGAGATCCGCCGTTTGCCTGATTGGAAATGCCAATCTGAATCGAGACGACCCGTGTAGATCAGGCACTCGTGCGCCGAGAGATCTTGCGGATCACTCGGCCGTCCATGGCGAGCTAGGTAGCCTGGGCTTGCCACCAGCACTGCATGAACCGGTGCGATCCGGCGAGCCACGAGACTCGAGTCCTTGAGAGAGCCGATACGAATGGCAGCGTCGAGCCGCTCGCCGACGACATCCACGACGCGATCGCTGTAACTCACGTCAAACTCGAGTTCAGGGTGGCGCTTCGCCAAGTCGGCCAATACCGGCACCACGTGGCGCACGCCAAAAGATAGCGGTGCCGACAAGCGGAGACGGCCGCGTACGGAGTCACCCTGCTGCACGGCGATTTCGCGAGCCTCTTCGAGCTCGGCGAGGATCCGCTCACTCCGCTGCTTGAACTCGATGCCGGCTTCCGTTGGGCTGATGCCGCGCGTGGTTCGTGTCAGAAGGCGTGTTCCGAGATCGGCCTCCAGCCGCGCAATCCGTCGGCTGATGATCGACTTGGAAATGCCGAGGCGAGCCGCAGCGCGATTGAAGCCACCATTCTCGACAACCTCGACGAAGCTTCTCAGATCCTCCAGATCAATCACGGCAGTGTTCCTCTTCAGGCAACAGCATGGTTCCGAATATGCGCCTTCTGCGGCAACAGATGAATCACTACGTCGGACGTATCTCAACCATCAAGAACCGTGAAGGGATTGTCATATGTCCACAGCTCTCGTGATCACCAGCAGTGCGCTTGGCGAAGCCTCCATCTCCAGCCAGCTTGTCAAGGAGACCGTCGCCCGCCTGCAATCCCATGATCCCGACGTCCGGATCATCGCCCGGGATCTCGGCCGCAGCCCCATTCCGCATCTGAACATCGACTCCGCCACAGCTCTTCGCGGAACCGAGCCGAGCAACGAGGCCCAAGCCGCGGCCCGATCTCTGTCGGACGAGCTAATTGCTGAACTCAGGGCCGCCGACACGCTCGTGATCGGAGCACCCATGTACAACTTTGGCATGCCGTCGACCCTGAAAGCGTGGTTTGACTACGTGCTGCGGGCTGGCATCACGTTCCGCTACAGCGAGAGCGGCCCCGAGGGATTGCTCAGAGGCAAGCGTGCGCTTGTCATCGAGAGCCGCGGTGGCCTCTACAGCGAGGGGCCAGCCCAATCGATGGACTCACAGGAGCCTCATCTTCGCAACCTACTCGGCTTCATGGGCATCGCCGACGTGACCTTCATCCGGGCGGAGAAGCTCGCCTTCGGGCCAGAGGCCCGCGAGCAGGCCATCGATGCCGTGCGTCTGCAGATTGGGGAGAGGATCCGTGACGCATGCCGCAAGGCGGCCTAGACCATGCTAGAGCATCGGACCCAAAAGTGGATTCCACTTTTGGGGTTCGATCCGATGCTCCTTTCTATACAAAGCGCATCGTTAGGAGCGGAAAACCGGGTCCACTTTTCCGCACGATGCGCTAGGCACCAGAGAAAGATCATAGCCATGTAACAAACACTCTGGGATGCCGACTGCGGCCGGCACCCGGAGCATGATATCGACGCCCGGTACCTGAATTGATCATTCCGATCGATACTCATATGCTGCTTGAGTGCGAAAGGTCCGCTCATTGCCCAGCAGCAGACGTTTCGATCCATCGTCTTGGTGCTCTTGGCTGCGCGAGCGGAGTGAATCGCGGTATGCGGCAAGGGGGCCTCAGGCTTGTGACGACTTCGATGTCCCTAACCCATGCTCGGCACTCGAGGTGGGCCCAAGACCAGCGTCTGGCTACCTATGGACTACCTGGAGAGAAACAGCTCAAAGGGCATGTGCCGGTAAGTCATTGAGAAAGTTGGTGAGCGCGCTGGGACTCGAACCCAGGCCCCTCTGATGAAAAGTCAGACGTTTGAGCCCCGCCGGTTATTCAGTGCTCCGGCAGCACAAGGACCTTGGGGCTCGTCGGCAGGGTTGCGCGGGACAGTCTGATCGCAGCTGTTTTGCTGAACTCGATCGGAAAGTGCTCCCTGGCCGACGTGAGAAACCGGTTGAGGGTCGGCGGGCCGAAGAAGTGCATCGGGACCATGAGAGGTGCATTGATCGAGCGCAGCACCTCCATCATGTCGAAAGTTTCGAGCGTATACCCTCCATCCACCGGCACCAGCAGGACATCAATGCGCCCGAGCCTCTTCAGGTGCTCGGGTGACAGCGTGTGATGGAGATGGCCTAGATGAGCGATGCACAGGTGAGCGGTCTCGAACACGAAGATGGAGTTGCCATCATATTCTGTCGCTCCGCCATAGCTTCGGATGTTGGTGGATATGTTTCGAATGCGCACATCCCGCACAGTCAGATCGTGGACGGCAGGGCCTCCGGCTGGATTCCAGCCCCTGAGCACATGCTTGATGGCTGGATCAGGCCTGTAGCTGAAGTGGGTGGAATGCGCCTTGTTCATCGTCGCCACGTCAGGTGTGACGGGTGGGCGAGTGCCGTCACTGTAATCGGTGGCGATCCGCACTCCTTGGGGCGTCTCGATCAGGAAGGTGGCATGTCCGAGGAAGGTCAGGCCAGCTTCGTCCTGGCCCAGGGCAGCCCTGGAGATCAGGGCCTCTCTCGAGGCGATCAACCCTGGGCAGCCCTCTTGTTCAGTCGCGGCGGCAGGTAAGGACAGACACAATCCAATGAACGCAGCCGCATGGAGACTCGGCGTCAACTTCCTCATGAGCGCCTCCCCTGTCCAGGCTTGAAGGGCTTAAGTCCTTTTTTCTTCACGAACAGGATCCCGCGCCGATGGAGCGTTCGGATGCATCAGGGATTGCCGGAGGACAGAGAGCCAATCAGCAATCTGTCCCGGTTCAACACTCTGCCTGGTGCGAGCGCTCGCCAGCCGTTGCTCTTCGAGCTTCTGTTGATGGTCGGTCCATTCGTTTACCGCATTCGTGACACGCCCGAAGTAAGCCGCCGGCGCGCCTGCACCGGCAAGGGCCTGTCCCATTTCGCCGCGACGCCGGCCCATCCAGATCCCGAGCACCCGCTGCTCGCTCCAGCCGACAAACCAGGCATCGGCATTGCCGGTTGACGTTCCGGTTTTCCCATAAGCTGCCCAGCGCTTCAACCGTGCCGCACGTCCGGTCCCATTCTGAACCACCTCACGGAGAACGGCCTGTGTCGGCTCGACACACTTTTTCGGGATGACCCTCTTCCGCATGGTCGTAAGAAAGTCCGCACGGACCTGGCCCCGTCCGTCAATCACGGCCAGCACTCCGGATGGATTGACCCGGTAGCCGCCACTGGCCACGGACGCGTAAGCTGCTGTCATTGTCATGACGTTGCTGGAGTAGGAGCCGAGGACAAAACCCGCGTCAGCGACAGGGCCCGGATCAATCCCTATGCGCCGGCCGACCTCAGCGACCGTGTCAGTCCCGATCTCCTGCGCCAGCTGAACCGCCGCGGCATTGCGCGATGAGGCAATCGCCTCCTTCAACGTCGTCCGGCCCCGGTAGCCCAGGTCGCCATTCGAAGGCCAGGTTCCTTTCACGGGCTGGTCGACGACCCTGCTCTCAGGGGTCTTGCCGCTCTCGCAGGCAGCAATCAACAGGGGCAACTTCGCCGTCGAGCCGGCTTGCACATTGCTTTTCACGGCATTGTTGAACTGGCGTTGAGACCAGTTCACGGAGCCGACCATGGCTTGCACGCGCCCATTCGAGGCCATCATTACGGCGCTGGCGTCATATGCGGGCGGGACAGCCCCCTCCTTGACGAGCCTGCCGAGGTGTTGCTCCGCGAGGTGCTGAAACCGAGGGTTAAGGGTGACAAAGAACCGGATCGTCTCCCCCGGCCGCACGTACTTGTCCCCCCAGGTCTCCACCACCCATTCGGCAAAGGCCTGCGGCTGGATCTTGAACTCCGGCATCATGCCAGGGCGAATTCCTTCCTTCTCGGCGTGGCGGCGCTCCTTGCCGGTGATCAGGCCCTGCTCCGCCATGAGCCTCAGGACGAGCAGCGCTCGTTCCCGCGCCTGGTCGCGGGTCTTTTCCCGAAGCGGGTTAAGGCGGGCGGGGGCCTTGACCATGCCGGCGAGCAGAGCCGCCTCGTACAGTGTCAGGTCCCTGGGTTCTTTGCGGAAGTAGTGCCGGCTTGCCCGGTACAGACCTACGATATCGCGCCCGCCGAACTCGATCTGGTTGAGGTAGGCGGCCAGGAGCTCCTCTTTCCCAACTGCCCCATCAAAGAGGCCGGCGTACCAAACTTCTGCCCCTTTGCGCTCGAGGCGACTGAGCACATCACTCCCTCGTAGATCGTGGAAAACCAGGTTCTTGAGGAGCTGCATCGGGATCGTGCTGCCACCGCGGGTGACGCCTCCTTTGAGCACCGAGAGCAGTGACACGATATCAACGCCACCATGGTCGAAGTAGCGCTTGTCCTCGACGGCCACGATGGCCTTCTTCATCGCATCGGGGATCTCTGATGGTGAGAGAACCACTGGGCAGCGGCAGTAGGCGTCCCATCCGGATTTGGTGCGGGTGACCATCACCTGCGGGGAAGCAACGAGGAGGCGGAGGGATCTGGGCTGGAGATCCCAGAAGTGCACTGGATCGGCAGCTCGTGCGGTGGAAACGTGTGCTCCGAAAGTCAGCAGCAGAGCAGTGACGACAGCCAAGACACGGGTCATTTGAGGCCCTATGACGCGCCAAACGATTCGGCGCGAAGGCCTCCAACAAACATCAAGACTATGGCTGAAACCGGTATGAGGTTACGGTCAAGCTTGCAGGCGGCATCAGCTCGGAGAGGTTTGTCACCGTGCCGCGTCCGCCTCAGCACGACAGGACCGGTCCACATGTGCGAGATCTCACAGCCTTTCCGCTGATGCCGCGAAGCTGTCGCGAGAATGATCTGGCCTATGGCAGTTGATGGGGCGCTCTAAAGCATCGAGCATACGAGATGGACTGCATATCGAACAGCTTGCTGCACGCCCCGGAGGGAAGCGCACTGCTCCTGTGGCTTAAGTCTGGATTTGAGGCACATCCAGAGGATGTTGTTATCCTGTCAATCGACGCTCACAAGCGTCTTGATCTAAGAGACGCTGTCGTTGGTACATCGAGATCCTGCATCCCCGGGTCGGAGCCTGGACGGTGCGTGTCGAGCCCGTAGACATCATTGCGAAATTGAACTGTGCCATCCGACGTCGCATAGCCTGTGAGATAAACCCACGCAATCGGAACAGGCCTGGCCAGGCGAATATCCTGGCGCGCGCCGGATGCAATCGCTGTTTGAAGGTTGATCTGATCCCATGCTCCGTCCGGCCCATTCGTGCCACGCAGGAGCCACTCCGCGAAACCCCCGATATCTGCGACACGGACGCAACCGGATGAATAGAAGCGGGCGTCTTGGGCAAACAGGCGCTTAGACGGTGTGTCGTGCAGGTACACTGCGTCCCTGTTCGGCATATCGATCCGGATCTGGCCGAGCGAGTTGGTTGTGCCGGGATCCTGCCGCAGAGTGTAGTTGACCGCGCTGTTGGTGGTCCAGTCGAGCGCTTGTGGATCAACCTCCTGTCCCTTGGCATCCAGAATGCGGATCTTCATTTTCGCCAAGTAGGCCGGGTCCTTCCGGACCTGCGGGATAATATCCTTCTTGATAAGAGAAACCGGAACCGTCCATGTCGGGTTGAGATTGACGGTTGTGATGCGCGTTTCCACTTCCGGGGATGGGCGATCCGCCTTGCCCACAACGGCGACATAGCGGCGCGCGACTTGCCCGCTTTCGACCGCCTCGACGGTGGCTGAGGGAATGTTCACGACGACGTAGCGCTCTCCGAAGGCGAAGCGCGAGTCGATTAACCGCTTGATCGAGGCGACAAGCTGCCGGTGCCGTTGCTCAGCAGAAACATTCAGAGCCTCTAAGGTCTTGGTGCGAACCGATCCTGACTCAAAAAGTCCATGGCGAGCCTGGAAGCGTTTTACAGCTCTCGCGACGTCGGCGTCAAACGTACTGCCGGTGATCTGCTCTGCGGGCAGATCGCCTTCTCGTGCAAGCCGCTGGCGTAATGTGACGACAAATGGCCCCTTGTCCCCGACCTTCAGCACGGTGCCCGCCGGCAAGGTTGGCCAACCCCCCTCCTCCGCAATGCGCTTGTAGGTCGCGGCGGCTCGCATTGTGTTCACGAACGTGCCAGCGTCCAAGGTTGGGCGGGGGTCCTGCGAGACAGTTATTGCAGAGGGTATTGCAGAGGCGCTTGTCGAGGTGCCCTTCGTCTGCCCTGATGTCGTGGCGGCAGCGGGAACAGATGGCTGAGGCGAGCTACCCTGCGCCACCCTTGTCGATAGCAACGATGTAGACACCACGTCACGAGCGCCAGCCTTACCGGACGGGAGAGGTGCGGCCAAAGCCGGACCGAGAGAAGCAAAGGAAAGAAAGGCAAAGCCAATCTTGCAGGACAAGCGCATCATGCCACCGTTCATCCGAACAGTATGAGGGAGCATGATTTACAAATTGCTATGCGAGATCGCCGAGCGTGTTTTGCGAGGCTGCTCCGACCGTAAGAAAGCGAGCGGCACTGTTATCGTCGACGAATGCCCGTCCTGCGCCAACCGCGCCTCTGAGATCAGCATGTGGGCGAGCGAGCAGGGAGGAACTGGCGGCACTCGTCGACGCCATGTGCAAGGGCTATCTCCCGGATGATCAGCGTGAGTTGCTGATCGAGGGTCTCAGGGCGTTCGTCCGCTTTGCGGAGGCACGACATCGAACTTGATCAGGTAGATTATAGACATCGTACGATCCTCAGTCGGGAATTCTGTTGTCCTCAGGGGTGCTGCAAGGGTCCGCAAGGACTGGCGCGGCAAACCGTACGAGCCGATCCTCGCTGGAGGCTCAGGCGGCTGCCGGCACCTGGTCGAGGAAGCCGATCACACTTGCGAGACGGCCATTCTCGAGAGTGGCGAAGTCGGTGCCCTTGATCGGACCGTCGCTGCCTTCCGGGCCGAGCTGCCAGGAGAAGCGTACCTGGTTGCCGTAGACGTCGGGTCGGCCCAGGAGGGCAAAGCGGAAACCGGGGAATTGCCCGTGCACGCCTGCGATTAGGGCATCGATCTGGTCATGGCCCCGCCCCTGCATGAGCGGGTCGACGTAAGTGCCGGTCTCGTTCCAGAGGTCTGCCATCAGAGCTTTGCGGCGTTGTGGATTGGCTTCATTCCAGAGGGCGATGTAGCGGTTGGCAATGGATGCAGCGTCGGTCATGGGAAGTCTCCTGATGGCTGGCCGGGTCCGTTCCAGCATGAGAACCATGGACGAGGCGCAACATGGCGTCGATTACGCCGGAGGTAATGGAATGGGATTGAGGCCTCCGAAGGAGGACGGGTCTCACTGCGGCACGGGGTGGAAGCACGGTTCCGGACCGCGCCTCGATGGCTTACGCTCAACGCCTCTCGCAGAAGCAGGTGTCTGCCAGCCGCAAGTCTCCTGATGAGCCACCGGGGACGCCTCTGGCTTGGTGGTCTTTGCGGCCGAATACCGCACTAAACGCTATCTTCGTCACGAGAGATAGTGCCAGCCAGCTTAGCTTCATCCTCGATCGCTTCGTCAATCGACTTGATAGCGTCCTGGATCTCCGTGAACTCCACAGCTCTGTCGGGAATGAAGGCAGCTGTGTTGATGATGATCTCGGCCATCTCGCGTCGGTGCGCGACCAGCCGCTCTCGTGCTTTCCGAAGCTGCTGAACGTAACGGTGCGTCATGGGACCAATCCGCTTCGAACAAAGGTCAAGGCGCGCCAGAATATCATGTTTGCCTTGATAGGATCGATCCCATCAGCCGGATTGCGCGAGGGGTCCGGGCACCAGTGTTGTGCAGATAGCTACGTGCAAGGGAATGGGGCCGCGCGAGAACTTCCCTGGCCAGGAACGCCACCCGTCTCTTGGCGCTTTCCTCTAGGCGCCTGCTCAGGCGCCGGAGCGAAGGAGGAACAAATGTCGATCGTGAAAATGGTGGAGCTGTCAGCCCAGTCGCCGGACAGTTGGGAGGAGGCCACGCGTCAGGCGGTAGAGCGGGCCGCACGCACACTGCGCAACATTCGCTCTGTCTGGGTCAAGGAGTTCGAGGCCGTTGTGGAGAACGAGCAGGTCACCCAGTTCAGGGTCATCCTGAAGATCGCATTCCAGCTCGAGGAAGACGTGAGCGCGAGGAGTACGGGAAGCGAGGAGATCCTAGGATTGGAATGATGTCCCTTGGGCTGGCTCTCGGGGCTGGAGATCGGCAGTTCTGCGAGGGCTACCCTTAACCTAACCTGACCAGGCAAGCCTGCCTCTCCTCGGAGGCTGCTCCGTGATCAGGTCCATGGCTAGGCCCGGCGGGCGTCATCTTGTCTGTCGGGCCCTGGCCCGAGATTGAAAGTAAAAGGCTCGGCCACGCAGTGTGTCAGCCTGCCGATATCATGGCGACGAGCCGGTGGAAGTCATTTGAGTCATGCTGCAGTCCCTCCGCATCCGTGAGGCGTACGTCTCCCATGCACTTCTATGATAAACCCCGGGCTTTCTCCGACGCGCGAGCAAACCCAACACGCGGGCAGGCTCCTCCCCCGAGACGTTTTGACGGCGGCCCCAAGTATCAACACGTCTCTGGATCGATAACTGGGCTCATGTTCCTGTTCCAGATCGCAGTGAGTGGGGGCTCGCTCGCACCCGGTCATCGGGTTCCCGAAGGACGATACGGGCCGACACCTCTGATGGCCTCCGTGGCTCATCAAGGCCTTCGGAGCCCACAAAGCAAAGGCCCGGGTTTCCCCGGGCCTTGTCTGTCGCGGCTGCGACGGCTCTTAGTAGGTGCCGAACTTGAAGTTCAGCT
>NZ_QDAH01000058.1 GCF_003075415.1 Microvirga sp. KLBC 81 | reverse complement strand
GAGGCGGCTGAGCCATTCCGCTTTTCAGAGATGCCGCACCTTCGTAGGAAAGATGGATCGCATACCAACTGGTGATGGCTCCTTGCACAGCCTCCAAGGCTACAGTGTCGAATGGGCTACAGTGTCGGATGTATGCGTGCGATCAGACCTGTAAAGCTCAACGTAATCACACGTCGTTAGGATAGATCTCCGGTAAGCCTGAGAGTGCATTCATACCACCTCCTTCCGGCCGCTCGATCCACTTGATTGCAACCCGAGGATACGCCGGAGAGCTCGCGCCGGCACTTCCGTTCCATAGCTTCAGGGCAACTTCTCAAGGAAGAGGAGCTGGCTGACTCTCCTAAAGGTCCGATGCTCATTCTCTGTGAGTAGCGCATCGTTCTTGCGGAAAACCGGATCCACCTTTCACTGGCGTGGCCCTTCGGGTCGCGGACGTGGACCTTCGGTTCCGCACGAGGCGCTAGGTCGAACCAAGAAATCCGCGGCCTTTCACGAACGTCCGGTGTTCCCTTCACGAGCAGACAATCGGCCAACTACCAGTTTGTGCCGTTAGAAGACCTTCTGAGCTCACGCCATCGCCGACGCTGAGCCCGGCTTACCGGTGGGATTTCGCGGCAGGCTGCAAGTGGAACCAGCAAATCAGCCACGGTCGGCTCGAGGCCATAGGGAGGTATGCGTGTCCGTGAGCCGGACACGCACCCACACGATCTTTGCGGCATTCTCTTGCGAGGGCCTCAGGTGGACGAGCCTGCCTGCATCTGCTTCGCCAGCTCAAGACCCTGCTCGGCCATCATTGCAGGCATGACGGTCAAGTCGAAGACGTCATCCCAATCCACGATAGCCCTCATGATCGAGGCGGCGTTATCTGCTTCGGCGACAGCAATCACCGCTGCCTCAGTGCTCAAGGGCCAGTATTCCGCAACCTTCCGCATGCCAGCAGGGTACTCCCAGCTCACACGGCGGGCGATGCGTTCCTTGCCGCTGCTCCCGGCCTTAGCCTTGCCGATGACGACGAACAACATGGAGGCCTCCCTATCACGGCGGCTCCGCCTCTTGGCGGACTGAGGACCGCCGAGGCAGACCATCTTACGCCGTTCTGACCGGGAGGGGGGTGCCCATAAGGAGATGAGGCGTTGTCGCGCAGGCATTTGTTTGCTAGCGCCTCGTGCGGAAAAGTGGACCCGGTTTTCCGCACAAAAGATGCGCTCATCAAGAAAAGGAGCATCGGATCAATCCCAAAAGTGCAAGTCCACTTTTGGGTCCGATGCTCTAGGTGAGGGTATATCGCGTAGCACGATGTTCTCGATCGCATAGAGATCGGCAAGGATCTCCGCGCCAGTTCCTTGCCATCTCAGCAGAGATGATTGATCCCGGGCAACCATCCCTTTGCCATGGCCTTCAGCAGGATTCAGTCGGCCATGCTGTCCGGCGGCCCGTGCAGATTGCGGACGTTCATTCAACCTCCGCAATGTGCCGATGGTCTCCTCGCCCAAGGCTGGCGGGTGACGCGGATCCTCGTTCTGCATGTGCGGCCCCCGGATGGCTGTCGATGAACGGCAGGTCGAAAGATATGGCCGCTCGACAGCCTTTGAGGAGACCGGAGGATCATCCTGAGCCTGAGCAGGACCTTCACCGCAAGTCTCGGCACGGGCTCCGTTCCGATCAACACTCCCGTGAATCTCCCCCTCCGGCCGCAGCGATAATCGGGGGTGATAAGGGGCGACGGGAGGCCCGCCTCAGGGCCACACAGGCGCCAGCAATCTCCTCACTCGTGAGCCCCGTCACCGGGCCGCGGATGCGTGGTGGGACTGGACGCGACGTGGTACAGTAGCGGGTCCGCGGATTGAGCCGATCGCATGGCTGGCCGAGCTCTCGATATCCGGTCGCCTCGGCCGCACTCCCGAGGGTGTCTGCTGACCGGCGCGGCTCTTCACGAGCGTTGCGATATCACATCGCCTTGCAGGAGATCGACGATGACCAAGACCGTCACCTCCCTCTTCCACAGCGAGCAGCATGCCATGGAAGCGGCGAGACGCCTGGAGCAGGCCGGCATCCCGGGAGATCGTATCGACATCTGGTCGACCCCACACAACTTGGCTCCTCTTCTGGAGGATGCAGGCGTGTCGCGATCTGACGCCTATGCCTACGTGGAGGGTGTGCTCCGCGGCGGCTCCATCGTCATCGTGAGCTGCGCCGACCATGAGGCCGGCCGGGTCGGTGGCATCCTGGACCATGAGGGGGTGCTGGATCTCGACAAGCAGCGGGCTTCCTGGCGATCCGAGGGATGGCAGGAAAACGCCACCGCGGAGCCGGCCGGCAGTCTTCGAGAATCCTCCCGTTCGGCCGAGGCTGGTACGGAATCCGGGTACGATCTCACCGGGTCCCCGGACATGACCCGTGCTAGGGCCGACATGGCGGCCGGCGGCCCGCCGGATGAGGTGAGCCACGGCCGGATCCGCATTCAAGCCCGCAAGGTGGAGCGTCCGGTGCAGAAGTAGACGCGCCTGCGCGACACGCGCCAAGGCCGAAAGGAACTTCCGCAACACCGGCGGACGGGTCCCAAGGATCACCCATGGGGCCTCACATTGCCTTGTCTATTCCAGGGCCTCAATCACCAGCTCGAAGGTCACGCAAACGGGATTGTCTCCGTGGACAAGCTCTCCTGAGAAGATTCGTCCGTCCATGTCGACAACATCGATCTTGAGACGGGCTCTCAGCCGATCATGCGCTGATTCCACGCCGCCTTCGCGGATCAGGACCTCTGTCGCATGTGATTCCACTCGGCTCCCGTCAGTGAAGCGGACTTCGTTCAGGCTGCCGATACCGTGAACATTAGCCCTTCCGATGCCGTGTCGTGAACAGATCTCCTCGATAGCGAGGCTGATGTCCTCGTTGGGGCGGACCTTTGCCAGCAGCACGCGGGGACCTGCCTTCACCTGCCTGTCTTCGGCCACCTGTACAGGTTCGAACAGTGTAAAATTCGTCTCTGGATCAGGCAAAGCCTCGAAGGTAGCGGTTCTCATGCCGATCCCCGTGACTTCTATCGATTCCGCCACGATCGTGTTCGGGGCCAGCATATGGCCCATCTGCAATCCCTCAGAAGTCTCCCAGATTCCGTGGCAGTGAATGAAAGGCTTGTCATCACGCTGCCCGACAATGGCGCAGGCGCGCTTGATCTCTACCGAGCCCGCGGGTGCGAAGGTGTCGCTATACCAGGCCACGTGAAGGGCGTCTGGAGATGCAGCCGGCATCACGAATCTGAACGGTTCGCACCGGCCGCCCCGGAATGCCACGAAGCCGCCGATGCAGCCGGAAGCAGCGAACCCTTTGGCGATGGCCTCGTCGACGGCCTCACCCGGTTCAAGCACGAAATGTAACGGAACGGGCGCGCCGGCGACGGCGTTCGTGCGCTCCGGTGTCACCGGGCCCGGATGGAGAATATGCCTCATTGTCGCTTTTCCTGCCCTATCGTTGCTTTTGTGCGCCCTTCTCTGCCTGCCGATGTCAGGGCGACATCTCTCAATCCGCTCGCATGATCTGCTGAGGGTCAGCTCGAGGGTCACGGGGTCCCCATCGCCCGGCTTCAACCTGGGCGATGAACTCGGCCACCATCCGGTTGAACAAAGCGGGTTCCTCCAGGTTCAGAGTGTGGCCGGACTTCGGGAACATGACGAGGCCGGAGCGTGGTACGGTCCGCTTCAGGAAAATGCCCGGTTGAATGGAGTGATCATCCTCATCGCCGACGATCACGAGCACAGGCACCTGCATGGCGGACAGATCATCCTCGAGATCATAGAGGGAAGGTCGGCGCATCTGGACGCCACGCATGGTGTTGGCCGCCCCGCGTACGGAATGTTTTGCGAGCCTCTCGGCGAAAAGCTTCCAGCCACGCGGATCCTTCTCCTGAAACTGAACGCGCGAAGCACTCTCGGCATAGATGGGGGCGAAACCCTCCGCGCCCCGCTCCTCGAAGCCTCTTGCCACCTGCTCCGAATTCTTGCGGAAGTATTCCTGGTGTTCCTTCTCGGAGCCATAGCCTGCTCCGGCAACGACGGCAGACAGCACACGATCCGGGTGACGCAGGGCGGCATGCACGCAGGCGAAAGCCCCCATGGAAAGACCCACGATATGGGCCTTCTCAATCCCTGCAGCACTCATCACGTCGACGATGTCATCAGCGGCTCGCACCTGCGAGTACTGATCCGCGCTTTCAGGAATATCGGACGGCGGATAACCTCGGGCAGCGTAAGTGATGCATTGATGTCTTCGGGAGAAATAGCTGACCTGCGGCTCCCAGCTCCAGTAATTCCCGCCGAACTCATGCACGAAGACGATGGCCGAGCCCTGTCCGGTCACCTCGTAGAAGAGCCGTATACCATCGCCTGTTGTTGCAAATGCCATTCCGTGCTCCCTCCGGCCGCTTGCTTTTGATGTTTCAGTGAAATTCCGACACGGCGCAGCTTTGTCCGCCATCCACCGGCAGGCAGACTCCCGTAATGAACCGGGCTTCGTCAGAGGCCAGGAAGACAGCGGCGTCGGCAATGTCCCAGGCCGTTCCCATCCTTCCCATCGGAACGGCAGCGTTGCGTGCCGCCACCATCTCTTCTACCGACGCATATTGTGCCGAGATCTGCTTGTAGATCAGCGGAGTATCAATGAGGCCAGGCATGATGCAGTTGGCGCGGATGCCTTGCCGAGCATATTGCATGGCGAGCGCCACGGTCGCCTGATTAACCGCCGCCTTGGTCGCATAATAGGCGAAATAAGGATAACCGGTCCAACGGATGGCTGCGAGGGACGAGATATTGACGATGGCGCCCCCACCCTGCCGTAGCATGTGCGGGATGACCGCCTTGGCTGACCGATAGACCGGCCCGATGTTCAGATCGAGAGCGGCCTTGAACTGTTCCTCGCTCAGCTCGACAGGACCGCCCATATGGGTCACGCCGACATTGTTGTGCAGAATGTTGATCTGCCCGAACTCGGCGATCGTTCCGGCCACGGCATCTTCGATCGACGTCGTATCGGTGACGTCGGCCGCAAGCGCCAAGGCGACTCCGCCCTCGCTCTTGATGATGGCGGCTGTTTCCTCCGCCGCGTCGTGCACGAGATCAATGCAGGCCACCTGCGCGCCCTCTCGTGCATAGGCCACGGCCACGGCTTTTCCGTTCCCCCAGCCGGGACCCGACGATCCCGCCCCGAATATGATGGCAGTCTTGCCCTTCAGACGATCGACCATGTTCCGCTCACCCATGCCCCGTCGCGGAGGTCTCTGCCGCTCCTGCAGCCGTGCTGCCGAGAATTCCGGCAATGGAGAAGCCGCCGTCGACGCAAATGGTTTGCCCTGTGATGAAGCTGGACTTTCGGTTATCGAGCAGGAATACGGCTGTTCCGGCAATCTCGTCCGGCAGACCATAGCGGCGCTGGGGCACGGTCGACATCCAGGCGGCTCGCACTTCAGGTGTGTGAACCTCCTGAACGAGGGGCGTCTCAATCGGACCGGGCGCGATAGCATTCACGCGAATGCCAAGCGAAGCCAGCTCGACCGCCATGACTTTCGTCATGGTAATCACGCCTCCCTTGGAGGCGCCGTACGCCACGCGTCCTTTGTTCCCCATCACACCCGATACGGAAGCGATGTTGACGATGGATCCCGCTCCCTGCTCCCGCATTCTCCTGGCGGCCTCCCGGGACACCACGAAGCTGCCGATCAGGTTGACCTCCAGCATCTTCCGGAAGAGATCGACACTCGTGTCGAGGGCCGGCACATCGCGTCCAATGCCTGCGGAATTGACGACACCTGTCAGCGGGCCGAACTCTGCTTCACAGGCCGCGATGACGCGGACGACGGCGTCCTCATCCGCAACGTTCATCCGTTCGAACCGCACGCGTTCGTTGGATGCTCCAAGAGCATCCCTGCATCGGTCGAGATTGCTGGAATCCAGATCCGCCACAATGGCGCGCCAGCCCTCTGCGAGAATGGCCTCGACGATCGCAAGCCCGATGCCGGAAGCTCCTCCGGTCACCAGCACAGTCTGTTCTTGAGACAAGAATACCTCCCCTTCGAATGGGCAGAAGCGTTCGGGCGGAGGCGCATCGCCGGCGAAGGAATGCGCCGTTCCTGCTCAGGCCGAAGCCTGAGCCGGTTGATCCAGCGGCAGACAGCCCCGAGCCTCGAGCTCCGCCCGGATATCCTTCTTCGTGATCTTGCCGTAGGCGGACTTCGGCAGAGCCTCCCAGAAGAACACGCGTTTCGGAAGCTTGTAGCGGGCGACCTTGCCCTCCATCCAGGCCAGGAGCTCCCGCTCGCTGAGGCTTGCCTGCGGGCGGAGAACGCAAACCGCCACGCCTATCTCGCCCCAGGTCCTGTCGGGCACCCCCAGGATCGCAACCTCCGCGATGGCCGGGTGCGTCAGCATCTTTTCTTCGATCTCGCGCGGATAGACGTTGGAGCCGCCCGAGATGTACATGTCCGAGGCGCGGCCGGTGATATACAGATAGCCTTCCTCATCCACGTGGCCGAGATCGCCCGTTCGGAACCAGCCGTCTCGGAAGGCTTTCGCGTTGGCCTCTGGATTGTCGTAATAGCCCGCGAACACGGCCGGGCCGCAGACGCATATCTCTCCTGTCTCGCCCGCTGCCAGCTCGCGCCCCTGCTCGTCCTGGATCGAAACCTGCATGCCGGTTCGCTCATACCCGCAGGTACCAACCTTCACTCCGGGGCCGTCCTCGGGCTCGTGAAGTGCGGGCGGCAGCACCGTGATATTGCCGGTGACCTCGCCGAGTCCGAAATACTGGACCAGCACCTTTCCGAGCTTCTTCAGCGCGTATTTCTGATCCTCCCGATACATGGGAGCGCCCGCATAGATCACGTATCGCAGAGATGAGTGATCATACGCATCCACGGCGGGGTGTTCAGTCAACAGCTTGACGATCGTGGGAACGGTGAACAGGTTCGTGATCCGCCACTGCTCCACGAGCCGCCAGGCCTCATCGACATCGAAACGGTCGCTGGCGAGAAGCACGGTCTTGACCCCGCGAGCAACCTGGGCGAGCTGATGAACGCCGGCCCCGTGCGATAGTGGCGCCACCACCAGAGAGGCATCCTGGTGAGTGGTGCCCGGCATCAGATCGCAGAGGTGGTTCGTCACCACAAATGCCATTTGCCCGTGGGTGAGAACGGCAGCCTTCGGACGTCCCGTCGTACCCGAGGTGAAGAAGAACCAGCATGGATCGTCATGCTCGACGGCCTCCAATGGCGCAATCTCCCCGGCGTGTCGCGCGACGAGGCCGTCATAGTCCTCACCAAATTCCGATGCCCCGATGGAAACAACGAAACGGATAGTGGGAGCGGCCTCACGCACGGCCGTGACATGCTCCGGAAACTCGTTGTGGCAGATCATGCCGGAAGCGCCGCTCGATTGGGCAAGGTAGGCGACTTCGCTTGGAGTCTGACGGAAATTCGTCGGCACCCAGACCGCTCCAAGCCGGAAGCAGGCGAACATCGATTCAAACATCTGGTTGCTGTTCTTGGACTGCACCAGAATGCGGTCGCCCTTCCTTACGCCCTTGGCAGCCAACGCAGCCGCCATGGCGTTTACACGGGCATTCAATTCGGCCCAGGTCCAGGTGGCCTCGCCCCAGACGAACCCGACATCATCCGGGTAGCGCCGCGCAGCCTGATGCAGGAAGTTGGACAGGTTCATGACCCGTCTTGATACACGGATAACGCCGCCTGCAGGCGCGTGAGCAGAAGCCGTCATTTGCGGCGCTCCAGGATGGAAACGTAATTCGCGACGGCTGCGCCGCCCATGTTGAAGACACCTGCGAGTTTCGCATCCGGGATCTGCATGTCGCCGGCTTCATTCATGAGCTGAAGACAGGCCATCACGTGCATCGACACGCCGGTCGCGCCGACCGGATGGCCCTTCGATTTGAGACCACCGGAGGGATTGACAGGAAGGCGCCCTCCCTTCTCAGCAACTCCCTCGCGCACGACTCGATAGCCTTCGCCGGGGGCGGCAAGCCCCATCGCTTCGTATTCAATGAGTTCGGCGATGGTGAAGCAGTCATGCGTCTCGACGAGGTCGAGGTCATCCAGCGTCACGCCGGCCTCTGCTCGCGCCTTTTCCCAGGCCATCCGGGCGCCGACGAAAGCTGTCGGATCCCGCCGCGACAGGGGAAGGATGTCATTGACATGCTGACGGGCGCGGAAAGCGATCGAGCGCTGAAGGCGCTCGGCCGTTTCCTCATCTGCGACAACAAGCGCCGCCGCACCATCTGAGATCAGCGAGCAATCAGTGCGCCGCAAGGGTGCCGCCACATAGGGATTCTTGTCTGACACCACGTTGCAGAACTCGAACCCGAAGTCGCGGCGCATCTGTGCATAGGGATTGGAGACGGCGTTCCTGTGGTTCTTCGCAGCGATATACGCCAGCTCCTCGCTTCGGTCGCCGTAACGCTGGAAGTAGTTCTGTGCGATCCGGCCGAACACGCCCGCGAAACCGCCTTCCGCATCGCCCTCCTCCTTGCGGTACGAGGCGCTCAACAGGATGTCGCTCGTCTCCACCACCGGCTTGGCGGTCATCTTTTCAGCACCGATTACCAGCGCCACGCGTCCTCGACCGCTCTCAATGAAATCAACGGCAGTGTAGAGAGCAGCCGAGCCGGTCGCACATGCATTCTCGAGCCGCGTTGCCGGAACATGAGCAAGTTCTGGCTGGGACAGCGCAACCTGGGCGGCCTCGAAGCCTTGCTTCGAAAAGCCGTTGTTCATGACGCCGACATAGATACCGTCCACGTCCTTCGGGCCAATTCCTGCGTGATCAAGAGCCTCGCCCGAGACCCGGGCCATCAGGCTCTCGACATCGGGATCATCGAGTTTGCCGAACGGCGTGTGGGCCCAGCCGATGATGGAAGCGCGTGCCATAGTTGTCTCCCCATTGTTCGGCGACATCGAATATCGCCTTCTACCTGCAGCGGGATCGGCAGCGTCTTCGCGGCTGCCGATTGACTGAGATCAGAGAAAGGCTGTCGAGATCCACGGTACGGCGGCAATAATGATGAGGCCGACGACCAGGGCCACGAGGTAGGGCCAGATCGCGCCGATGGCCTCATCCGGTGAGACGTTGCCGATCTTGCAGGCGAGATAGAAGCCAATGCCGATGGGCGGGGTCATCAGACCAATGTTCATCGCCGTCACGATGACCATCGAATAATGCACATCGTTGATGCCAAGGCTCTTCGCGATGGGGAACATGAGCGGAGCCATCAGCACGATGGCAGGCAACCCTTCGAGCACACAGCCCAGGAGCATGAAGACCACAATGGTCACGGCCATGAAGCTCATCCAGCCGCCGGGAAGCCCCGTCATGAGTGCGGCGAGTCCTTGGGCAACACCGGCCTGGGTGATGGCCCAGGCCATCGCAAGGGCCGTGCCGAGGATCAGCAGGATGGCACCGGTGAGCGCCGCCGTCTCGACGAGCATGCCATAGAGTTTGCGCCAGCCGATGCCGCCATAGAGAACGATGCCGACGAAGAGGGCGTAGATCACCGCAATGGTCGACACCTCGGTCGCCGTCGCCACGCCGCCGGCGACCGTGCTGCGGATGAGAAACGGCAGAACGAGCGCGGGCGCAGCGACGAGCATGGTGCGGACGATCAGGGAGGCTGGCGCCCGGCGCACGCCTTCCATGCTCTCATGTCGGGATTTCCAGCGTGCCAGGATCGCGAGAACCGCCAGCAGGACCATGGCGACCACGAAGCCGCTGGTGAAGAGACCCGCGATTGAGACACCTGCGACTGAGCCCAGCACGATCAGGACGATGCTGGGCGGCACGGTATCGGCCATGGCGGCGCCCGTGGCGAGCAGCGCGATCATCTCCCGCGGGCTGTGGCCGCGCCGCTTCATCTCCGGGAACAGCGCCGGCGCGACGGTGGCCATGTCGGAAACCTTGGAGCCGGAGATGCCCGAGACGACGAAGAGCGAGCCGAGCAGCACATAGGACATGCCGGCGCGCACATGACCGAGGAGCGAAGCCAGGAAATCGACGATGGCCTTGCCCATCCCGGTGGCATCAAGGATGCAGCCCAGGAGAACGAAAACCGGAACCGACAGCAGGATGATCCCAGACATGCCTTCGTCCATGCGTCCGATCATGACGAAGGGCGGGACCTGGGTGGCGAAGGCGAGATAGCTCAGCGTGCCAATGCCGAAACAGAACGCAATAGGAACCCCGGCCGCAAGGCAGACAGCGACGAAGATCACGAGGAAGAGAATGATCTTTGCGCTGCCGAACTTTACGAGAGAAGGCGAAAAGAACCAGAGGGCACTCGTCACCACGGCAATCAGGAGAGCTGCGACGAGCAGGTCACGCCATGACGAATTCCGAAGCGCGTAGGAGATCACAATCCCGAGCATCGCAACCATGCCGAAAGGAATGGCCGCGACACGGAAGGTATTGGGGATGTTGAGTGCAGGTGACGTGATGTACCACTCCTCCAGCGCGTAATCGACGGCCGGAACGAGCAGGAAGATGAGGAAGGTGGCGACTACCAGGGAAGCAAAGGCTTCCATGAATCGTTGCACCCTCTCTGGCATCGTGTGCAGAAACAATGTGAGCCTGAGATGCTCATTGCGATCGAGCGCGATCGCAGATCCCAGCATCGCGAGCCACAGGAAGCAGATCGAGGCGGCCTCGTCGATCCACACCACGGAGAGTGAAAAGACATAGCGGGAGGTCACGCCCGCCAGCAGCAGGAAGACGATGGCAACCAGCAATCCGGAAGCGACGATTTCGATAGGTTTCAGGAAACGGGATCCCGCCCGGACCTCGTCGCTTTCGGCGACGATGAGTGGCTCCGGAGCAGGGATGGCCTGTGCTGAGGATGTCATGTCCACCACGTCCTACAGAGATACCACGAGGATGCGCGACCAAGGGAGCTCATTTTCGACGGATTCGGCCGGGACGCCTCGCTGATCGCGAAGGCATCCCGGCAAGTGAGGTAAAGCTAGGCTAGAGAGCCGGCAGCCCGCTCGAGCAAAGCCCATGCCTCATCGCCATACTTGCCCTTCCACTCGGCGTAGAATCCGGCCTTGCGCAGCTTGTCGCGGAAGGGAGCCGGATCGGGCTGGTTGAAGACCATGCCCTTCGCGGCGAGATCCTGCTGGAGGGTGGCGTTCAGCTTGGCGACGTCCTCGCGCTCCTTCTCTGCTGCCGCATTGATATGCTTGGCCACGATGGCGCGCACGTCTTGCGGCAGGCGCTCCCAAGCGCGACGGTTCGCCAGGAACCAGAACCCGTCCCACATATGGTTTGTGAGGGAGCAATATTTCTGCACCTCGTGAAGCTTCGCCGTCGAAATGATCGCAAGCGGGTTTTCCTGGCCGTCCACCACTTTGGTCTGCAGCGCGGTGTAGACTTCGTTGAAATTGATCGACGTGGGAGCAGCCTCGAAGGCCTTGTACATCGAGGTCCACAGTGGCGAGACCGGGACCCGGATCTTGAAGCCCTTCAGGTCCTCAGGCGTGTTGATCGGCTTCGTCGAGGACGTCGTCTGGCGGAAGCCGTTGTCCCAGATCTTGTCCATGGCGATCAGGTTCGCCTTCGCGATCTGCTGCCGGACATACGCTCCGAGTTCACCGTCCATGGCCTTCCACACGGTCGGATAATCCGGAAAGGCGAAGCCAATTCCGTTGATCGATGCTGCTGGCACGAGGGTCGACAGGATGAGGCCGGAGAGAGTGAAGAACTCGACGCCGCCGGAGCGCACCTGGCTCAACGTGTCCGTATCCGATCCAAGCTGGCTGCTCGGAAAAATCTGAAGATCGAAGCGGCCGTTCGTCTCGGCCTTGATTGCGGCGGCCATCTCGCGCGCGCGCATGTTCATCGGATGCGATTCAGGCAGATTGTTCGCGTATTTATACGTGAACTCGGCCTGCTGGGCGCGTGCGATGAACGGCGCTCCGACGACAGCACCGGCGATGGCGGTCGAGCCGACAGTCAGCAGCCGGCGACGAGACAGAATCATTTAATCCTCCTGGCCAGGTCCCGCAGGACCTCACGTTTCCTCACAACGAGGGTCCATATATCGGACCCCAATGTTTGTTTGCACGTCACTTGCCGGACGTTGCTATTGGCTCTTTAGGAGGCACTCCGATCCGCCTCCTTGTCAAATGAAAAGTCCTTCCCTAGAGGAATATCCACTCCGCCGACAGGATAAGGTCCATATATTGGAACACCCGAAGACCATTTCGGCCAAAATCGCCATGCAGGGAATCGATGAAGCGGCTTCCAGTGGAGCACAGGCGATCGACAGGGCAGCGACGCTCCTCCTCCTCGTTGGCCGGGCGGGACCATCGGGCGCCAGGCTGTCCGACCTCGTTGAGCAATGCAACCTTTCGAAGCCCACGGTGCGCCGAATGCTGCTCGCGCTTGTGAGAGCCGGGCTCCTCGACCAAGACCTTGAGACGCGGCGCTATTATCTGGGCCCGGAGATCTATGTCCTCGGAACGCTGGCCAGCGCCCGTTTCGGCATTCACTCGATCTCACTCCGTCCCCTTATCAGGCTGAGCCAGGAGACGGGCGATACGGCTTTTCTTTCAGTTCCCCGAGATCTCTATTCCATTTGCGTCCACCGGGAAGAGGGACCGTATCCGATCCGGGTCCATGCACTCCATGCCGGAGACCGTCATCCGCTCGGTGTCGGAGCCGGAGGCTTGGCGTTGCTCGCAGCCTTACCCGACAAGGAGGTAGAAGAGGTCCTGGCTGCGAATGCTGACGTGCTGGCCAACCAGTATCCATCATTTTCGCCCGGGGTACTCCGCAGCCTCATCAGGGACACGCGGGCAAGAGGCTATGCAATCAATCCAGGCATGATGCTCTCCGACTCGTGGGCGATTGGGGTTGTCATCCGCGGATCAGACGGTCGACCGATCGGTGCCCTCTCCATCGCAGCGACGGAAAGCCGTTTGAGCGAGGAACGTCAGCGCGAGTTGGTTCCGCTCCTCAAAAGGGAAGCAGCCTGGATCGAGAAGCGCCTTCGAGAAGCCGACAACCTCGAAAGGCAATCCAAGGCAAAGACCAGACGAGCCTATCGATGATCGGGCAAGTTTAGCGGCATCGCCCAGGCTGCTGGTGCTGAAGCGCCTCCTCGTTGGTCTGGCCCGTGCTGCCCGCCAGATGCAGCCAGAAGGACAGGAGGAAGAGTGCGGCAAGAGCGATGCTGAGCGAATGGGAGTAGAGCTTCAGGATCAGCCCGCCGCGGTGGACGGGCCAGGGCGTATCAGGATCGTGGCGGTGCTTTTCCGGCGTCTCCTCCTCGGGGTTGTCCTCGTTGGGCTTCTTGGGCTCGGGTGAGCCTTTCTGGAACAGGAACACGGTCAGCAGCACGTAAGCCGACATCTGGAGGAACTCGCTCTCCCAGTTCTCGAACACCGCCGAGAGGAAGTAGCCGGTGGCCAGGTACTCGGCAAAGCTGTTCTCGGGCAGCTCACGGAGGCGAAGCTCCTCGACATTCGCCCTCCAGCCTGCGACTGCTTGGCCAATAAGAGAGATCAGGAACAGCAGAAACAACGTCACTGACAACCCGTTGTCCCGCAGGAACTGACGCATCGGCCTGACCTCACAACTAAACTGCTACGGTTCGGCAATGCTGGATCGACTTTCTTGGTTTCGGTCGATATCAGGAGCGCCATCACTGTGGCAGAGACAGCCTGGGCGAACTTGGTGGGCCCCCGTCAACGATGGGCGTGCACCATCGTTTTAGTTGCTGACCGGCCCTCGTAGGAGATCTAATCATGTCCCCAATCACCCGTCGTCATGCACTTATTCTCGGCGGCGCACTTCTGGCCGGCACAGCGCTCGGCCTTGCGTCAACCGCGGCACAGACCTTCCCCACGCGCCCGATCACCATGGTCGTGCCCTTTGCGGCAGGCGGCTCGACCGACGTGGTCGCCCGCATCATCGCCCAGAAGATGTCCGAGGGACTGGGGCAGCAGGTCATTGTCGAGAACGTGGCGGGTGCCGGCGGCAGCACAGGCGCAGCCCGTGTCGCCAAGGCGGAGCCGGACGGCTACACGATCCTGATGGGCACGGTCGCCACCCACGCGCTGAACCCGCTCATGCTCAAGCGCAAGCCCTACGATGCGATTACGGACTTTACCCCGGTCTCCCTGCTCGTCCTCGTGCCCAACGTGCTGGTGGTCCATCCCAGCTTGCCGGCCAAGACCGTTCCGGAGCTGATCGCGCTCCTGAAGGCGGACCCCTCCAAGTACAACTACGCGTCCTCTGGGGTCGGAACGCCCCTGCATCTCTCGGGCGAGCTGTTCAAGAGCATGGCCAAGGTCTCGATGCAGCACATCGCCTACCGTGGCTCCGGTCCCGCCCTGAACGATGTGGTGGCCGGCCAGGTGCCGATCATGTTCGACAACCTGCCGTCCGCGTCTGAATTCATCCGGTCCGGCACGCTGCGCGGCATTGCGGTGACGACGAAAGAGCGGGCGCCGTCCTTCCCGGACATGCCGACCATTGCCGAGGGCGGACTGGCCGGCTACGAGACCTACACTTGGAATGCCCTGTTTGCCCCGCCAAAGACTCCGAAGGAGATTGTGGACCGGCTGAACGCCGAGGCCCGCAAGGCCGTGGCGGATCCGGCCGTGCAGGAGCGGCTCAAGACCTTCAGCGCTACGGTGGTTGGCTCAACACCCGAGGCCCTAGCTGAGCACGTCAAAGCCGAGGTCGCCAAGTGGACCCCGGTTGTGAAAGAAGCCGGCGTCCAGATCGACTGATCCAAATACCCGAGAACCATCTTTGATCAAAAGCCTCCTAGTGAGAGTTCCTTCACCAGGAGGCACAATCACCAGAATCCCTGTCGGTCTCATCCACATGCCATTTGCCCATTTCCCGGTGACCGGGCTGCCTGCCGGTCCGGGAGCTACGGCATAAGTCGGGCAGTGCGAAGCCCACCGTCAGCGTCACCAGGGCTCTGATGGAACTTCAGTACAGCCTGAAGGCGATGTACTCGTTCGAGGCGTTGCAGACGGCCTGGCACGCCTGGACGCAGGCGCACCTGGACCCGACGCTTAAACGGGGCATTCCCGCGAAGAAGACCCAACGCGAGCACCTCACGACCCAGGAGTACAAGCGCTTGCAGGATCGGCTCGCCGAGGAACGGAAAGAGCTTGAGGAGGCGAACGAGGCCTTGGCCTGCCGCTGGGCCGCGCCCACGCGCCGATCGCCGTAGGTTTCGATCTCGTCGCAGATGGCGGCGATCGCCTCGGCAATGGCGGTGTCGTCGGTAGGAGCCGTAGGCCCATCGGTCGGCATCCCTCTGGAACGGAGAGACCGTGGGGCTGGTGATGGCGGATGCAGGCGCGTTTCTCTGCCGGGATACGTGCTTCAGAGCTCCCTTCAAGAATCCCAGTTCCAGAGCCTGCTCGCCGACCAGCCGCTCGAGAGCAGCAATCCGCACCTCGTACTCATGGAGCAGCTCGGCTGCGGCGGTGTCCTCATCAAGAGCACCAGCCTCGTATTTTTGAACCCAGACCTGGATCAGGTTGCGCGATAGGCGTGGCGTCTGGCCAGACCGTGCAGGGTCTCTCCGGCCAGATAGTTCTGCGCGAGTTGGCGTCTGAACTCGATGCTGTGGGTGCGGTGCTTTGCCATGGCTTCATTCTCCGAAAGCCCAGCAGCTCCGGTCAATTCCTCAGTGCTGACCCGTCCATCTCACGGGGCGCACTCCATTGACGGCTCAGGACCATCGGCTCAAAAGCCATACGTCATGGAGATCACTTGACCAATGCGACTAGCGCATCGTGCGGAAAAGTGGATCCGGTTTTCCGCCCCAAAAGATGCGCTCTCGATAGAAGAGAGCATCGGATGGGTCCCAAGTGCATTCCACTTTTCACGTCCGATGCTTTAGACGGAACTTAACATACGTTGCTCGAAATCGGGTTGGCGCTGTCGCAGATGTGGTCCATAGACTTGCGACTTCTCGGCTTTGTTGTCAGTATTGCTGCTTGGGATGCGGTAGCGGCGAGCGGCATTAGCCTTGAAGGGCATGGCGGATCTTTGCTCAGGCGGCGAACAGGCCGCTACGCTACCCAGCTCCGGTTACTAACTTGCTCATCCATGCAATAAGGCAACGGAGTGTAACTCGTTGACGATTCCGCGGGTTAGTATTACATTTTATCAGCATTTCAGTGCGCCTATGCTACCCCGTATCAGGAGAGCCAGATCGCCGAGGGCAGGCTATCACGTAGATTGTCGACGCTCCATGGCTGGAGAGTATGCGTGATTTCCTAAAGGTCTCGGCTGGAGTGGGTAACACTGCCATCCTCTACCTGGTAGGGGTCCGCGACAGGTACCGTCGAGGTGCTGGTGCATAGGCAGCGAGGAGGCTCGAATGCAGCCTTCGATTGATGCCGGTGCCTTCTTTGCTTGGCTTGAGTCGGGCATTGGCTGGCTCTTCAACGAGCTCTTGACCACCACCAACATTGTCTACACGGCGATGCAGATTCCTGCTGTCGTCGCGACGGGATTCGCAGCGTGGTGGGTGCACGACTTCGTCCATCCATTGCTCCTGCAGCGGATCGAGCGCTCGTCGGTGAATGCCTTCTCGCAGATGATGCTCTGCAAGCTGGCCTCCCTGGTTCTACCGCTGCTGTGGTTACTCGGCTTGACCTTGGCAATGGGCCTCGCGGCCAAGTTCGGCTGGCCCTATAACGTCGTGCGTGTCGCTATCAACCTTCTGGCGGCCTGGATCGTCATTTGGCTCGCCTCTATTGCCGTGCGCAATCCGCTCTGGTCGAGGGTGATCATGGTTGCCGCCTATGCGGTTGCGGTTCTCAACATCCTTCACCTGCTGACACCAACCCTCAGTGTGCTGGACAGCCTGTCAGTGACATTCGGCAATCTGCGCGTCTCCGTTCTGACGGTGCTCCGGGGCATGCTGTCGCTCTCCGTCCTCTTGTGGGTGGCGATGCTGGCGTCCGGCATCCTCGAAAGACGCATCCAGAGGCTGCCTAACTTCACGCCGTCCGTGCAGGTGCTGATCGGCAAGCTGTTCAAGGCCACCGTCATTACTATTGCGATCGTCGTTTCACTGGCAGGAGTCGGCATCGACCTAACCGCTATCGCGGTCTTCAGTGGCGCGGTCGGTGTCGGCATCGGCTTTGGCCTGCAGAAGGTGGTCTCGAATCTGATCAGTGGCATTATCGTGCTGATGGATCGGTCCATAAAGCCTGGAGACATCATTCAGGTTGGGGACACTTATGGCTGGGTGTCATCTCTCGGCGCGCGTTACGTCGCGATTGAGACCCGCGACGGCACAGAGTTCCTGATTCCCAACGAAGACGTCGTGACCAAACAGGTCACGAACTGGACGCACAGGGACGATCTGGTCCGTCTCAAGGCGAAGGTCCCGGTCTCCTTCAAGACCGACGTACCCAGAGCGTTGGAGCTGATGACAACTGCTGCGGCCAAGTTGCCCAGAGTCCTGCGCGAGCCGAAGCCCACGGCGCTCATGCTTGGCTTTGGCGATCACGCAATCCATCTTGAGTTGCGCTTTTGGATCAGCGACGCTCAGAATGGCGTCCGCAACGTGACGAGCGAAGTCCTGCTCGAGATCCTGCAGCTATTCCATCAACACGGCATCGAAATTCCGCTGCCGCAGCGCGACGTACACATCCTTGGCGGCATGGCGGACCGGCCGCCCGCATTTCGAGAGCCGGCACCGACGTAGCACCGGAGGCGGGCAGCGGCCGGCGGCACGCTTAAACGGCGGAGCAACTTGCGTGGCAAATCATGAGGTGCGGATCAGGCGACCCACAAGGAGCTAAGTTTAACACGTGATCGATAAGGATGCCCGATGGAGTCCAAAATCGCCTGGGTCTTCTCCTTCATGATGCTGTACTGGGCATACTGCGTCTTCTGGGGAATCAAGGGGGCGTTGCAGGCGCGCACGGCAACGGAATATTTCATCGCCGGCCGCTCTCTTCCGGCCTGGGCCTTCATCTTCGCCGCGACAGCAACGTCGTTCTCAGGCGGAACCTTCGTCGGTCATCCGGGCCTCACCTACACGGATGGATTGCCGTACGCTCACCTCTCCTTATGGGCAATCACGATTCCGCTGACCGGCACTCTCTTCCTCAAGCGTCAATGGATGCTTGGGAAGCGTTTCGGCTTCATGACGCCGGGTGAGATGCTGGCCTATTACTTCCAATCCGACCTCATACGCCTCTTGGTTGTCATTGTAGCCTTGTTCTTCTCAGTTCCCTATCTGGGGCTTCAGCTTCGAGCCATTGGCTTCATGCTGGCGGTACTGACCGACGGCTTGCTCGGTATCGAGTTCGGCATGTGGGTGCTGACATTCGTTCTGATGAGTTATGTCGCGACCGGAGGGCTGCGCACCGTCGCCTACGTGGACGTTGTTCAGGCACCCCTGAAGATGCTTGGAATCGTCATCTTGGGGATGGTCGCCCTGTCGCTCATTGGTGGCTGGGAGCGGCTTGTTGAGGGTATCGCCGCCCTTGCTCAGATGGATGGTAGCCGGACGCAGGCTGGACACAGCCATTATCTGGCCATTCCCGGTCCGATCCAACTCGTGCGCGAGGGCACGCGCGCGCAAGGCAGCGCCTGGACCGGCAGTATGATTCTTACCTTTCTCTTCGGCACAATGGGGATCATGGCGGCACCCGCCTTCTCGATGTGGGCGTTTGCAAGCAGTAATTCGCGGGGCTTTGCACCTCAGCAGGTATGGATCTCCTCATTCGGGGTCGGAGCTATCCTGATCCTGTTCACGGTCATTCAGGGGTTGGGAGGACACCTTCTCGGCGCCGACCAAGCCTTCCTCAAAGTCCACCCAGAGCTCGTCAATCCAATGCTCGTCGAGCGTCTCGGAGGCCAGGATCTTTTGGCAACCCCGGCAAGGCAGGAGAGCCTGGTGCCTCAGCTCATGACCGTGATGAGCCACCGCGCGCCGTGGTTGATCGGTCTGCTCGCTGTCTGCGCCTTGGCGGCAGTGGAGTCCACCGCCTCGTGCTACATGGCGACGGCGGGTGCGATCCTGACGCGCGACGTGCTCAAACGCTTCCTCATGCCGGCGGCTGACGACCGCACCCAGATTTTCGTTGGCCGCATAGCCGTTGTCGTCGTCGTGTTTCTGGCGCTGACCATCGCCTCGACCGCAACTGACGCGCTGGTGCCGCTCGGAGGCCTTGCCGTCGCTTATGGACTGCAGATGTGGCCTGCGCTGATTGCCGTTTGTTACTGGCCGTTTCTGACCCGTCAGGGCGTCACCTGCGGCCTCATCTCCGGGCTCATCGCCGTCACGCTGTCCGATGGATTCGCCGCCACCTGGCTTGGTATCACGGCGTGGGGGCGCTGGCCTCTGACGATCCATTCCGCCGCATGGGGCATCTTATGCAACTTCGCGGTGACCATCGTCGTGTCGCTCTTCACCAAAGACGATGCCGGGCGCAAGAGCGAGTTCCATGCCTTCCTGCGCCAGGGCGCCTCGCTTCCAAGCAGCAAGAAGCGTCTTGTGCCATTGGCATGGGGCATGGTGGTCGTCTGGTTTGTCTTTGCCGCTGGACCCGGCGCCGTGGTCGGCAACTGGATCTTCGGCGACCCTGACACTGCCGCGAGCTGGTGGTTCGGCATCCCGTCGCTGTGGGCGTGGCAGATTGCAGCATGGATGCTCGGTGTCGGCATGATCTGGTTTCTCGCCTATTACATGGAATTAGCGACGCCGCCTCAGCAGCCTATCGCTACATCCAGTGTAGAAAGCGCCCCCCAAGAGGAACGGATCTAGCACATCGTGCGGAACCGCAGGTCCGCGCCAGCGAAAAGTGGATCCGGTTTTCGCTGGCGCGGACCTTCGGGTCGCCTGAACGATGCTCTCATTGAAGGAGAAAGCATCGGATGGGTCCCAAAAGTGCAAATCCACTTTTGGGTCCGATGCTATAACAGCCCGTAAACGCCCCTGGCCTGTTCCATGCTCCCGGCTCATGGGTGATTTGGGCTTAAGCGGGGTTCACGTTGCACCCGATCCGCCTTAGATGCCCCTCCTCCATCGCAGACTGCTTGCATCCGCACGGGGATGCATTTGGCAGGCTTCGGCAGGGTTATGAGAGCTATCGACCAAATCGGGTCAGTGGGGACAGCTTGCGCTAGCCCAATGACAAGCAGCAGTCCGATTTGGGATCAGTATCGCCGTCCCAGCACCCAATCTCCCATCTCATCGAGGGCGTCGAAGGCGCGGTTGGTCAGGTGGCGCGGGCCAGCAAGCAGCCCCTCTTCGCGCTCCACGACGTAGGGGTGCGGATGGCGCGGCACCGCCTCGCGGCGTTCTACGAATTCGTCGGCCTGTTCGTCGATACCCCAATCCCGCCGTGAAGCCGCCGGCGGAATGTTCGCCGGCGGCATCGGGCGGAGGTCGTTTCGCGCCTCGAGCGGGCGGCTCTCGGACGACAGGATGTCCTCGACCCGGGCCAGAGCCACGTACTGAGACTGGGGCAACGCGACCCGATAGCCGAGGTCCCGGGCCACACCGGAAAGGTTGTGGACCGCTGCCCTGCCGGCCTCCATGCCATGGCAGATGCTGAAATACATGGCATGGAAATTGGCATTCTGGCGGATCGTTTCACGGCTCTCGGTGGAGAACGGCGCGATATGGAACGCCATCGCGCGCCCACCCTTCTCAGCCACGATCGCCGGCTTGGTCCGCGAGCAGTAAACGTATCCGTTCTCCTCACTCATCTCCCGACGTCCACTCGAGTTGGCATGGAAGGTCTTCACGCGGGTTCGCATGAGCGTGCCCTCCTCTCCTTTGGCCAATGGAGAGGCGCTAAGGATGGCGAACTCGTCGCAGCCATCGGGGCGGCAAAGACCCCGAACGATGTCGGCTCGACCATAGGTCTGGGCGAGAACTGGGGTGGAGAGGGAGAGGGCGAGTGCAATGACAGGTCTGAGCATCGGCGATCTAGCGCGAACTTATGGTTAACGAAGCGTAACTGCCGAGGTCGGGGATAAATGTGTCGATTTCAGGCCAGTCGAGGCAATCTCATCTGGCGGAGAGGCCCGTAATAGGGCACGCGAACATGAGCAGGTGCAGGACGTTTGAATGTCTGCTGCACAATTAAGTGAGTTGGAGCGTTGTCATTCCCATGAGAGCCCAAGTGTCGGAAGTGCCCTTTCGTGTTCGACGATCCGAGACGGGTCTTGGCCTGTTTGCGACCGACGAGATCGAGAAGGGCAGGTTCATCATCGAGTACCTGGGCCCGCGGATCTCGAACGCGGAAGTACACCGACGCCGCAGCACCCGCTATCTGTTCGAACTGAACAGCCGCTGGACGATCGATGGCTCGCCGCGCTGGAACACCGCCCGCTACATCAACCATTCCTGTCGGCCGAATGCCGAGGCGGTGGTGTCGCGGGGCCGGATCCGCATCAAAGCCCTCAAACGCATCAAGCCAGGTGACGAGATCACCTACAACTACGGCAAGAACTACTTCGACACGTTCATCAGGCCGATCGGCTGCAAGTGCCTGGCCTGCAGGAGGGTGAGATCCAAGCGTATCACGGCTTCAGGCATTCGGAGATGAGTGCCCTTCAACGTCGCTCGGTGCTGACATTGATGGTGCAGTTTTAAGCCACCCTACCGATCTGAGTGGCAAAGGCAGGCTCTGCGGCAGCATTGCTCTCCTGCTGCCGCCGGCGGAACTCCGCCAGTTCGCGCTTCACGTCCTGATACAGAGGGCGATGGGCCGGACCGTGCTGTTCCACGATATCAGCCAGGATGTTGACAGCCCGAAGGAGCTTTTCCTCGGTAATTGGTCCTCGCTCGCGGTGCTGCCATGCGGTCATCGTACGTACTCCTTTACTCGCAAGGATGCACAGTGCAGTGCTTGCCTTGACACCAGGTAAACGCGGGGTCCGGGAGCGCCTCATGCGCAGATTGGCTACAGATCCCTGTATCCCCGCCGCCGCTGTGTCTAGGCGATGGCCTCGAGGGCCTGACCGATCTCAGTCTCGCTGTCGAAGATCTCTATCCGTTCTTGACCAGGTGAGCCGACGAGGCCCCAGTTGCGAACGAGGTGGATGGATGGTGCCGAACAGGTCCCATTCGATCGTAAGGCTGTAGAAGCGCAGCCGCCCCTGCTCCGGATCTCTCCGGTGCATCACCAGATGGTGCCGTATGGGCGAGCACTTATCGCGAATCGGAGTGTCGGCTCGGCAGGGCCGGCGGGCGAATCCGCTTTAGGATTGAAGCCATCGCTCAACCCCTGTTTGAAGCACTCCGGGTTTGGCATCCCTCGGTCGGATTGCGGATGGTGGGACGCTATTCGGCGTTAGGTGAAATGGGCCCCTCCCAACGCCCGGAGCCGGCTTAACACAGCTTTCATTGTGAGCAACTTCATCGGCGGTGCGATTGGATCGACATTGACAAGGCTTTTTGGGAGCAGGGCGGATGGTTTTCGCTGACGCTCGGCGAGGCTGCGCTGATTGGATTCGCACTGGCCGTGTGGCTGACTCAGAGTCGACACGACCTTCTCCAATAAGCTAATGCGGTGCCCTCATGGCCATGCAGGAACAGCACCTTTCAGAGTTGAAGGAACTGCGGGACCGGATGGAAGCGGAGGCCAACAAGGCACGGTCCGAGCTTGCAGCGTGGAAGGCGCGGCCATGGTGGCGGCGCCTGACTGGCTGATTGCTCCTGGAAACAGAAACGGGGCGGCGGTATATCCGCGCCACCCCCGCTTGTCACGGTCCGACCTGGGACAAGGTCGAACAAACCGATGGTAGCTCAAGCCTGCAACGCCGGACTGCGACCAGACAGCCCATTCGCTCAAAGGAGGACGCCACTCTCGTTAATCGGCCAGGGTTTCCTCAACGATCCACGGATTAAGGTCCAGCAGCACCCGGGCCGGCCCTTGCGGGGACCGCCAACCCTGCTCCCAATCCCGGATCGTGGAGACCGGAACCTGATGCGGAGCGCAAAGGCCGCCTGCGAGAGACCGGTTTTCTGCCGGATCGCGGCTACGTCAATGGCGTAGATGAGAGGCTTAAAGCATCCGCTTCCCTGCCTTGCGGCGCTCTGCTGATAGCAGAACTTCATCTTTGCTCTCTTTGGAGGTAACTCTCGCGGGCCGAAGACTAATCCACCTGATCAGACAAAATCTACATTATAGGATATAAAGTAAGAGTCGGGGGTCGGCCGAAAAAAGGGGCGATCGTACAACAAATAGAGTGGACCAGCGTTAGTAAGTAGAGCGTATTGGTCGTGTGCTCTCTAGAGCGCACGACCGATCACTCAAGGTCATTAACAAACAATACTGCAGATACGTCTCTGCAATACTCGTCCTTGGCCGCAATTCTCTTCGTCATTCCCAGGGGGCAGGTGCTGTTGGAGATTTTCAGGCGGCAGGATGTCCGCTCTTGACGGCAGATCATCTTGGAATCTTCGTCCGAATTGACGGTTTTGTTCTAATGTTCCTTCGGTGAAGGATAGAGGTGGGGGATCTTATGGTTTTATGGCCGGTGGCCCTTATCGGTGGAGCGATCACGTTGGCTATTCTCTGGCCGCTGTACGGAGCCCTGATCGCGTTTGTCTGTATGCCGTTTGGCGCGAGCCTCTTGCTCCTCCTAGCGGCCCTTCTGGTGTTCTTTAAAACGCAGGCAAAGCAAAAGCATGAGCGCGATGTCCAAGCTCCCCTGCAGGACACAAAGGCAGCAGCCTAAACCCGCTCCAGCACCCGCTTTACCGGCATCACCGACCATTGCCCACCCTTGGGCGTCGGAATGCCCCTCGTGTTGAGTCCGGCCGCGATCTCCTGCAGCGAAGAGGCCCCAAAACCGGATCTTGGCCACCACGGGAGCCAGTGCCTGCGCCCGTTCCACGGCCTCGGCCCGGTAGCCGGGGCCAGCTGCTCCGCCCCATGCCGCCCCAGCCGGGTGCCCCGGGCCTTCGCCGCCTGCAGCGCCGCCCTGGTGCGCTCCGCGATGAACTCCACGCCCGCATCTATCAGCCGGGCGATGAAGACGAGATTGCGCGACAGCCGGTCCAGTTTGGCGATGACCAGTTTTGCCTTACGCTTCCGGCACAGGGCCAGCGCCTGCTCGAACGCGGGCCGCTCGTCCTTGCGTTCGCTCTTCGTCTGGTGAACCCCAGCTCTTCGGCCCTGCCGCCTGAGCGATCCATTCGACTGGGTTCTTTTTGCTCTATTCCAGTTACTGCAACAGAGCCCTCTCAGGCTGGTGGCCGTCTCGGGATGAGCGCCATGTCAACGAGCGCCCGAAGCACCTTGCAACCCACGTGCGGGATGCCGCTTCCCACCGCGCCGGCCATCAAAGTGGAGGCTGCGCGGGCTTGCAGCTCTCATCGGGTGCTGGCCTCTGAAGGTCCACCGACCAGACGCGAAAGTCCTGTCCGTCGCATTCAGGGATAAAACTGGGACTTCGCAGTCACACAGCGTCATGCACTTGCCGCATGGCAGCAGCCACGAAAAAGGGCAGCCATGCTGCCCTTTTGAGCTTGCTGTTTGAATGAGCAAGTCATATTTTTGCAGTGCGATAGGCGATGGCGTCGCCTTACCGCAGCCCTTCTTGGGCGTTTCCTCCCTAAACTTCGGGCCGCTTCAAGCGGCCTTTTTCTTGGGTAGCCTGTTCTAGCGAGAGTCACAGGCGATCTGCAAGTAGACTTCCGGCTTACTGCCAGTGGCACTGCCTGCTGATGTGTCGCCACGTATCAATCACAGCACTCTCGGTGTGTCTGTCTGGAAACCGACAAAACGGGAACTCAATCCTGCTGGTTTCGACAGGCGGGTGCTGCTTATTGCTGCTGCCTGAAGAGCGCCGCGATCAAGCCCCCGCGGCGGCGGGCTTCCTGACGCTCAAGGTGAACCACAAACCGTTCGGGCTCAGCTTCTGGTTCCTGAGCGATCTCATCCGGGGCTTCAGCCGGTGTCAGTCCCGTGGCCGGACCGGGCTCGCCGTTCTCTACCCTAGCCTGTCCTGCGGTCGAGAGCATCTCAATCCGACCCGGATAGTCGTTCCGGCACTCGTAGCGGACGTAATCCTGAAAGCCAGGCCTGATGCGATGCTCCTGGTCGAGGATGACCTCGTGCGTGACCTCCACGACGAAGAAGCGCCCTTCTGGTGTTGTTACGTCCACCCGCCTGACCACGCCCTCAAAAAAGCTCTTCATCGGACCGGGGGAATGGAAGTAAACGCGAACCTCATCCCCAACAGCAATCTGCATCGGCAATGGCTCAGACATTCAGAGTCGATACTCCTGTTCTTGGCAGGCGTTGAGAGGCCCACATGGCAGCCTGGGTGCGGTTGGACGCCCCGATCTTGCGCAGGATGGCTTTGACATGGACCTTGATCGTGGCTTCGGTGATATCGAGCTTACGGGCGATGAGTTTATTGGGCGCTCCTTCCTTCAAGCAACCAAGGATTTCCATCTCCCGTGCTGAGAGCTTGTAGGTCTTCAGATCAGACAGGCTCGGGCCTTCCATGTCGTCGTGGAGTGGCTGATCCTGATCCGGGGCAGTGCCAATCGCGATAGAGCGAAGGATTGCCGAGGGCATCACAGCCTCGCCGACCATGACGAGTTCAAACCATTTAATCAGAACCTCGGGAGCACTGGCTGCTAAACAAAAGCCGTCCGCGCCGGCCGCGCGCCCGAGCCGCACGAAGCGGAGGTCGAACTGATCCGCCAGAACAACGATCCGAGCCTCCGGCAACTGCTCTCTCACCTGCTTGACGATCTCGAGTACGCGACCGGTGTTCTGGCTGGCCTCGATCAGGACCAGGGCAGCCTCCGGAGCTAATCCCTGGAACCGTTTTGAACCTGCGACAGAAGCTGGCTCGGCAATGATGAAGGGCGTTTCCGACAGAATGCGTTGAAGTCCCGAGCGCAACAGGGAGTTATCACAGATCAGAGCTGTTGGGATCGTGGGTGTCAGACTGTTGGGCAAGTCATCGTTGTGGGACGAGCGGTTGGTTACAAGCATCAGCGTTCGCGCAGTCATCCATACCCCCTGTCTAGCTTCGTCAGTTAAGAAAGAGTAAACAAGCAGCGGAAACCCTGTCTGTCGGTTAGCCGACAAAAGCTGTCAGCCAATCGTTTGATCCGATGCTCCCTTCTAGAGAGCGCATCGTTGAAAGCGGAACCGGAGGTCCGCGTCAGCGACCCGAAGGGCCACGTCAGTGAAAACCGGGTCCACTTTTTAAGCACGATGCGTTAGAACAATATTCGGCTTAGCAAGCTTAACAATATGAGCTGCAAACTGGCGCTTCATCTCTGCCTTGGCTGATGAGTTTAGGCATGAGTGGCGATCAAGTGCGCCTTGCGGCAGAAACCCAAGGGGTTGACCAGCCGCTCACCTAATCCTTGGCCTGCTCCCGGCGTGCGAGCCGCTCCACAAGCTCTGCCAGCCGAGCCGGGAGGGTGCTCTCAACCGGACCATAGGCGAGCCGCAGCCCGCCCCAAGCGCCTGAAGCTCACAAGAGCCCAGCTCTTGGCTCGACGTGTCGTCAGGTGAGAAAGGAAGCGCTGCTGCTGGAGCGTCGGTCGGAAGCAGTGTTTGCATTGAGACACTCTCGCCGGTGGCACGCATGTGCCGCTGAATGCCTCTATATCCCTGCCCTTGTTCAGGGTCCCTTGCGTGCAACGCAGCGGGACTTTGTGACGAATGTACGAGCAGGGCGCGGGACATCTCCTGCCGCAACACTCTTACTGCTGTCTTGGAATAGGAGTTTGGAATGGCTGCTCAGCCAGAGCAGCCTTTTTCTTTGTCGGTGCAGTATTGACACACGTCCAGTATGTCAGAACCCCGTCAGGTTAATCATCCTGAATGCCAGTGCAACCGCTCGCAGATCAGAGCGGAAGAGGCGTCTGGTTGGCCATACTAACGGTGGCCCGCATCGGAGGGTTGGTCAGCAAGTCTCTTGATTTCGAACACCGCAGCGCTGATGAACGCCGAGAACACGAGGAGCATTGTAAGGGTCGAGAGTGTCCCTTCCTGCACTCCGGGGTTCATCCCGATCAACGGAATCATCAACAAAGCCGGAATACCAAGTGTAATAGCAGCAAGAATGTAGATCGGATTGGCTGCCTCCTCTGATCTGCGAACATTCTGGGGCTGGGGCACCGATGTGTCTCGTGTCCATGCGTTCACACTCGTTGAGGAATCCCGCAGGTGCGGAGCCTGCACTTCTATCGCTTGGTGCTTCATGGAGACAATCCCGTGATTTGCAAACCGCAGGATTGTGTCGAGTAAGGCTAAGCTTCGCAAGCAAAGCAGCATAGCCGCAGAAGAGGCAATGGGGGTAGTTTCTGCTCAATCTCGGCGTTCTTGTGGCCGTACTCCCCCTCGCTTCGTGGTGGTGCCCTTTTCGGCTACCTTGCCTCGGAGCCATACGACGAGGCAGCCCAACCCATGAGTTATGTCCAGCAGGTGATCCAGCCGCCCCAGACCTTCCTCCAATGATGCGGAAACTCACCGTCATCCGGGGCGAGATGGAGCAAGATTGAGACTTTACTCCGAACGGTTTACTCCCTGCCTCGCCTCATCCCGGCGTTGCATCAAGTGAAGGTAGTTGGGATTAAACTCGGCAAAGCTCTTTAGCCGCTCGACATTCGGAATGGTGATGGTGTGGCCTTTCAGCTCAATCAGACCCTCCAACCGGAGTTGCCGCACAATCCGGTTGAGATGCACTCCCGTCATGGCAAGTGTATCCGCGAGTTGCCGCTGCGTCAGCGGCAGCACGAAGCTGTTGTCGGTGGCGAGCCCAACCGCCTGAAGGCGCACCAACAACTCGCACAGGAGATGCGCTAGCCGCTTGTCGGCAGGTCTCCGGCTCATGTTGACCAGCCACTCCCGCAACGTGCCCTGATCCGCGAGTGTAGACCACCAGAGAGCACGGGTGATGGCCTTGGACTGAGTCGTCAGGTCCTCGATCACAGCATGGGGAAGGAAAGCAACCTTGCAAGCCGTGAGCGTCCCGATGGTGTGGTCCATCCTGCTCAGGATCGGTACGTGGAGGTCACAGCAGTCACCCGGAACAAGGTAGCCCATGATCTGGCGGCCTCCATCCGGCAGAAGCTTGTAGCGGCAGGCGAAGCCCTCCAGGACCACGTGGACGTTTTCAGGGCTGTCATCCTCAAGGATGAGGTCGTGCCGTGGCTTGAACTGCCGCACGTCACGGACAGCCTGTTCCAGCATCTGCTTGTCCTGATCGGACAGCCCAGCGCCATACTCAAGCTTCAGAACGAACGGGGTGGGCATGACCACCCTCCATCGCGAGAAGGTGATCTTATCAGACTAACCCATGTTGTGGCTATGAGCTAAGGTCGGTCTGCTTCTTGGGCCAGACTGTTTATATCCGTAGCATTGCTAACAGAACGAGCGTCGTTACTCCTCTGTCTCAGAGTGGCGAGAGACCGAATGAAGCTTGGCTTTCAACCAGTTACTGTGGACACGAATGCTCCCGATGAAGAGGGCTGTCTCGTCTTTGCTAACAATCGGCTTGTGGCAGTGTTGGTGCGGTTGTCGGAAGAGCACGGCAGGAAAGCAGGACGGTGGTATCTGGAGCATGGATTCGGCAAGTTGGACGGACCCGCGCATCCTATTTTCACCGACTTGGATGAGGCGCACGACTGGGTCGCGCAACGCTTTAACTGAGGTGAGGCACAGCCAGCCAAGCTGCCGTGGAGACCTGCCGATCAATACGTAGGCCCGGTCGCCCAGGCGGTGCTTGGTCGGTCGATTTCAGAGCCCACAGTGTGGACGATCTTGCCGCTTTCATCTGTGACTGCAACCGTCCAGCAGGAATCGTGGCGCACCTGATGGAGCAGTTCACCTATGAGTTCCGCTGCTGTCTTGTCAGCCGCTCCTTGGGCCGTCAGCGGGTCGGGCAGATCCCCCATCGTCCTACACAAAGTTACCCTCGGAGCAAAGGTGGAAGAAGTAGCGAGGCATCTCAGACTCCGTCTCTCAAGAGTTGATCGCGGCCCCTGATCGCGCGGCCGACAAAAAAGGGTGCAGGAGACCACGAGTGATCTCCTGCCAGTCGGGAGGACCGATGCGTAGAAGCCTCAGAGAAGTCTCGCCACCCTTTCGGCTGTTAAACAATGTACAAACTCAATCGCTGTTCCGAACTGAGCGTATAATCTTGTTGATTTTCTTTATCATTCTCAATCCGTGTTTATGTTAGGCGTTTTAACATAAACATGGATCAAACTTTTTGAGCAAAAATTGGCACAGACTGATTTTTCACTTTGACGGGAGCGGAAAAGCTTCGAATTTTTCGAAGGTCCAGTCCATTCTGATCTGAGTGATGGAGAGAGGTGTTTGCATGTGTTGCAACTGTGACGGGCTTCTCGAACAGGTCGCTCGTCGATTCCTCTAACGGCATGGCGGACCCCTAACCTGACAAGGGAGATCAGCAGAATGGGACGAGACGTTGGATGCAGTCGGGTTGCGTTGATCGTTGAGGACGATAAGGAGCTTAGGGCTCTGGCGGTCGCGCTGCTGGAGGAAACAGATCTCCGGGTTGTGGAGGCGTCCAGTGCCGAGGAGGCTCTCCAATGTCTGAACTATCTCGCAGGCGAAGTGGCCTTTCTCTTTGCCGACGTGCGGCTACCCTGCCTCATGAGTGGCGTGGACCTCGCACGGACAGTTCGGCTCAAGTGGCCGTGGATCAGAACGGTTTTAACCTCAGATACGCCGCTTGAGGAGGAACTCGATAAGGCCCTGCGGCACGTCCGGTTTATGCCGAAGCCGTGGCGACCTTTGGAGCTCCTGATGGAGGCCGAAAGATCGGCTGAGGCAAGCCGGTACGAAGCGATTATGTCTCACCCAGACACTGAAGTGGTAGGTACGTTCTGGGCGCAATCGCAGCAGTCTCCGATAGCTTCCTCTGAAGCATTCACCCGAGAGCACGTTGATGGGAGACAACACCGTGGAGCACCAAGGTGCAGGTAAAGCGATCACGATTCAAAGCTCGAACATTCACCTTGGCGACGGACTGCCGGATTACGCTCGCGAGAACATCCTGCGGGTCGCCAGCAAATACTTCGGACGACTGAACACCGCGTCGGCTCACTTCACAAAGGAGGGGATCACCTATCGCTGTAGCGTCAACATTCAGATGGGTGGGCTCCCAACAAAGAGTGCCGAGGGCAAGGACAAGGATATTTACTTGGCCTTCAATGCCGCGCTCACGAAGGTCGCCAAGCAGCTTCGACGAACCAAGCGTGAGCTTCGTGAGGACAAGGGCGAGCGCGTCGATAAAGAACGCGGTCCTGCGCGAGCGGATCAGCCCGACACCTCATGCTGATGAAGACCTGTCGTATGCCGAAGGCTCAGGGTGAGAGGGCGAAAGCTACAGCCGCCTAATCTTTTTCGGTGGCTGTACAGCAGCAGGCGCACGAAAACGGCGTGGACGTTTTGATAGCATTCACATGCGGCTTCTCCGAGCGCCGAAGGGTCCAAGGGAGGGTCACCGCGCGACCAGGGACTATCAGGAATTTCGTGTGGGGCCTTACGATGATCTGGAAGGAGACATCGCATGGCACGCCGCAAGGAATCCC
>NZ_QDAH01000057.1 GCF_003075415.1 Microvirga sp. KLBC 81 | reverse complement strand
AGTTCGCCATTCTCTTCGACGGCCGCTTCAGGCCGGTTTGATGAACCCGGCCCTTACACGGAAATTCCGACAGTCCCATCTTCTACACCTTGGAGGAGGCAAAGGTGATCATCGAGAAATGGCGCCGGCCCTACAACACGGTGCGCCTTCACTCATCCCTAGGCTACCGACCACCCGCACCCGAGGTTTTGGTCCCGACTTCCAGTCGCGCAGGCAGCGAACCTGATCTCCAGGGTGGGTCGATGAGCCTGTTCCAGACTAGGCAGCACAGGCCGAGAATGTCGGTGTCGGACGTGAGCACGCGCCTGGAGAGCCGGTTCTCCCCGTGTCCTGCGCAGGTCGATCCTGGGTCGCATAACGGACCTCCTGGTCCCTCCATAGGTAGACCCGCGCCGGTTCCAAGTCCCTGAATGAGGCAGCGTACACGCCAAGCGGTATCAATTAGCAAGCGGCCGAGAGACCGGATCCTTCCCAATAGGACAGTTCGAGTTCCTCGGATCCATTGTCATGCGACCTCGGACGCTCTGCTGATCAAGCATCCACTCACCGACAATAGCGCTTTACAACACCTCGCACGGATTGCGCAGATCCCCATAGCGGCAATAAGGCATGCTTCAGGACAGGGAACTCGCGCGCGATTGCACCCTCACGCCACAATTGCTGCTTGACCGACGTAAGCCTCGAGGAGAAGTTCCTGCCCTGTAGAACACTCAAAACTTGGACTACATTGGAACGTCCGAAATCCACGGAACGCACGCCGACCTCGAGAGACTTTAACGCGGCGTCAGTCGGGCTCGTGATAGCCTGCTTGAGACGCTGCCAGGCGATTTCCGCATCGCGGAGTACGATAGCCCCGCTCTTCTCCGGCAGAGCATCTATATAAGCAAGTACACCAGAAAGAAGCTGATTACCACTTGATGGATCGACCGTCCCGAGGTCAATCTTACCGCAATTGGCTATTACTTCCCCTCTATCACCCTCTTCGAACAGGCGCACAGAGGGTATCTTCGGTTCGAATAGGCTCTCTATCAAATGCCAGTATCTTAGAACACATGTGTGGACATTAGCCGGACTGTAAAAATTCTCCTCAACGAGAAGGCCGCTCACCTTTGGGAAATGTTCTTCACTGTGGCCTTTATAGTTTGAGCGGGCGAATTGGATGGTCTCTAATGAAGCATCAGGGAAGCCGCTGGCTAATAGGCGCTGCGTGCTGCCATAGAGTCCGGTATCGCACAAGATCTGACGATCCGATCCATTGGTGAGCTGGTCGAAATGGCGGGTGAATAATGCATTCTGCCTACGAACATCCGCTAAGACTTCTGCTCCAGAATCGCTATGCAGCAATGTGAGAAACGTTCGCCCTTGGAAGCGCTCCTGCCACTCTTTTTGGAGTTTATAACGGCGCCCGCCAAGGGCTCGAGCAACATCCGCGAAGACACCACCTCGGAACTCACGGTCAAGCTCCTCGACTGCCGCGCTACTCTGCGTCACCAGCGCGGCTCTTGCCGCGACGAGACGAGAAATCATGATGTTTTCGCGCCGTGCATTCAGCGGCAGACCCAGTTTCACCAATACCCGCTCGAATGCTTCCCGAATGCCAATTCCACCTCGGGCACAGAACAAAAGCACTGGCTTTTGGGTCGCTTCTGCCTGAGCAGCATAGAGCCAGATCAGGATGCAGAAATGTGCAACGATTGGACCAAAGACACTCCGACCGAACGCAACCATATCTTGGTCTGCTACTCTGGTCGCCCCTGCAGTGCGCCTATTCCTGCGCAGAAAACGGTTAGTCTCTGTCACCGCACCATTTGCAGAGCGCAGATACCGGCGATAGGAGGGACGAGGCGTATAGTGAACCTGTACCCCTAAGGACTGTGGAACACACACGTCGGCAAGCATATCATCCCCGATGTGGAGCATCCGGCCTATTGAAATCTTTTCAGCGTCTGCGACAGCAGGAAACAGATCACCGCCACGTTTTGTCATTCCGTAATCAGCACTGCTATATACGTGGTCGACAACATCAGTCCCGTGGAAGTGATGGATTAGCTCGCGGACGCCGTCCGAAGGCAAAGTAGTATCGCTGATCGCAATAACCCGTTTGCCAGTACGCCGCTGTGCTCGTAGGAGATTTCCGAGAGCTTCATTGGCCCGGAGGGAGTCTTTCTCAACCTGCAGCTCTATCTGCATCCGCACAGCCACAAAGGCATCTGGAATTCCAAGAATGTTCAATTGACGGCGTATGACATCGGCAAGTTTTACTTCACCTGCGCCATTACCGACGCTTAATGCGCGAAAAGCCAGCCACTGCGCTTTGAGCCGTATGTCCACCAGAGAATCCGCAGACACATGCCAACCTTGCCGCGCAAGTGCGCTAGCGAACAAGCTCTCAGCCGCCATGATCCGCGATCTCTCGGATCTGATTGTCCTTAGCAATAGGGTATCGAAGACGTCGGTGGAGATCAGGTCGAAGTCTTCTGCCGCATCGATCAGGTAAATACTGCTATTACGCCTCATTCAGATTCTCCCGCAGGGGCGGCGGCAGATGTTGGCAACTCAACCCCTAGACGTTTCTGATCGTCTTGTCTTTGAGAAGCGGATCTCTGTATCTGTGCGATACGATCCGAGTGTTACTCACGCCATCATCTGACATCAGCGATGTCTCTCTAAGGATCAGTGGCATCAGATGAATTGCCACCATCGTTTGCCCTGCCATCAATAGAGTGACTTCCCATGTAGATTCGGTGAGAGCCTAGGAAATTCGCTTTTTTAGTGCGCGCGGCAAGCTGCCATCTATCTCTCGGCAGGCGCTTGCATAGACCTCGAGAGTTTCATTAGCGACACGATCAATTCGCAAATAATCAAGATTAACTTGACTGCTCATTTTCCAGACCTGGAGCTGAATGGAATCACCAATGAGAGAACAGAGAGCCTCCGCCAACCCTGCTGGATCACGCGGTGGAACGAGAATTCCTGCGCGTCCATGCTCTAGCAATTCTGGGATTCCATCGACGTCCGTTGCCACAATTGCACATCCTGCTTCGCGTGCTTCTGATAGCACGAGAGGCGCCGGATCAGCATGTGACGGTAAGACGAAGATGTCAGCGCCCAGCATGAATGGGAACGGATCATCCTGTGCACCCATGAAGGATATGGCATTGGCGCAATCCATCGAATTTGCCATATCGACATATTCATCGTGATGCGGCCCTGAACCAACGACGTACAGGCGCGCTTCAGGATATCGGCTGTGAACGATGGCAAAGGCCTTAAACAAATCGAGGATACCTTTCCGAGGATGTAGGCCGCCCACAAAGATTATGGCCGGAGAATCGAGCCGGCGGGGCGTGCGGTCCTTTCCTTCGAACCGAGCAGATCCAATCGTTCCGTTTAAAACAGTATTGATTCGGGACTTAGGGACCCCTCGCCTCTGCATAGACTCGCCGACAGCTGCGCTTACTGTTATCACACGCGTGCCGAGGCCCATGAGGATTGAACTTCTCTGGAACTCGTTGTGAACGGTCGTGATTAAAGGAATTCGCAGCAGTTTGGATACTGGCCATGCTAGGACGGCACTCGTCATCATGTGAGCATGGACTACATCCGCACGCCACTCAAGAGCCTTCCGATACAGTGCGACGAGGGACGTCAATAACGTTGCAGGCCGCCGTTGATGATTCACAATCGCAGTCTCGACACCGTTGGCAGCAAGGAATTCGTCGAAGTCACCACCTCCACTTGCAATCGCAACACTATGGCCCGAGCTCACCTGAGCGCACGCCAAATCAATCGCAGCGTGAACGTGCCCATTCAGTCGTCTCGTATGATTAAGGAGATGGAGAATACGCATGAATTGAGCCTTTTGCCTTCGTAGCTGAAAGTGACTTTCAGGTCAGCCGACATCCGTCTGTCCTAACCTGACTGCTGATGCATTCTCCATTCCATAGCGGCGCGTCCGTTACGGTGTTGAGCCTGCAGTCAGGCTACTTTGGGTGGCTCGCTGACTTTACTCTCCTGGTTCTGCTCGGCTTCCGTCCAGAGCTTTCGCCTGTTGTGTAGCTCTGCATGAACATACCAGCCGTCCCAGTGCGAAAACTCCCTGAAGACCCGGACATATCCGTTTCGAGCCAGTAAGGCCTCGATCTTTGCCTCTGCTTTCTTGTTCTGTTCTACAGAAATGAGGCTGAATACATGTTTAGAGAAATCAAAATGCGAGAGGATATCGTACTCGCTACCTTCGGTGTCGATCGATATGTAATCAATCTGATATGGAGCACCGTATTCCAGGAGGAGATCGTTGAGGGATACAGTCGCGACGCTTATTCCAACTCCCCTTGCGCGGACATCCGCGAAGTGATCTCCACTCGCGAACTCGGCAATGGAGCTCAACTCTGGATCGGCATCGTCAGTTGTCAGGAAAGTAACCGTTTTCCCCGTGCTGGATGAGACGCAACGATGATCAATTACTGAACTGCGGATGGATGCAAGGTCCGAATGCCACACGGGATTGGGCTCAACCAGTATCCCCTTCCAGCCATACTTCTTTTCCAGTAGCCAGGTATTGCTGTTAACAAGCCCGTTGGTGGCCCCGAATTCGACGAAGTAGCCGCCTCGCCGCTCGCCAAGTTCGTAGCACACCCATAGATCCTGAAGGATCTGCGATTTCGATTGCTGCCTATTGTGGAAAAGATAAGACAGGAAGCGAATTTCCTCTATCTGCATCAAACGTTCAGCCTCGGGGCGACTGAGGCGTATCGAGTCGAAAAGAATTCTCCGGAGAGGAGCCTTTCCTGCCGCCAAATACCCCGCGTATGCAACAGCGGAAAGAACGTTCTTTGCAAGGCGCACCATTCCTGCCCTCAATTCGAATTGTCAGATTTGGATGGGCGAAGGCGCGGTCGCCATGTTATGCGGCCAATCAGACCTCGCAGCTCAACATGCTTCTGCACTCCAGTGCTTTCGTGAAGAACTGAAACAAGCAATCGCGCGACTCCGCATGTTAGATATCAGATAGGCAACTGGACCTGGGGACTCCCCTGCGCTGGAGCGTTGAGTTGTTATAGGTTCGCAGCGCAGATTATCCGGAAAGACGTTATCGATATCCTCTTCTCAAGCAATCCCCTTCATTAGCATAGTCATCCTACTCCAAAGGCTTACTCCTTAGCAGTCACATGTTCTTGCTAGCTATAGATTATAGTGACCTATAGATTGGTGCCAGGCTTTTTTAGTTGTCCAAATTTTTTCTGACAATGCTCGTGATCAGGCGGGAGAACGAGGATCAAAGATGAAAGAAATCTATGAAGGCGATGTGTACGCTACCAAAAATCCCACGTGGCATGAGGAAGATGCTCCCTGGAAAGCACGTCAGATCGAGCGGATGATCAAGAAACACACGATTGGCTTCGACACTGTCTGCGAGGTTGGGTGCGGGACAGGTGAAGTCCTGTTGAACCTGGAAATGGCTTTTCCTAACGCCAAATTGTCAGGATACGATATCTCACCTCATGCGTTCGATCGTGCGAAGCAGAAGGAAACGTGCAATACAAAGTTCCACCTTGCTGACCTTCTCGAAGAGCGCGGATCGTATTTCGATATTGTGCTCGCAATCGACGTCATTGAACACGTAGAAGATTACGTCTCCTTCGTGAAGGCGGTAAGGCCATTTGGCAAATACAAGATCTTCCACATTCCCCTGGATCTGTCCGCTCAATCAATAGTGAGATCGTGGCCCATACTGCAACTGAGAAGCAACGTTGGCCACTTGCACTATTTTTACAAGGAAACGGCACTCGCCACCCTCAGAGATTGCGGGTACAGGGTTATTGATCATTGCTACACGGCCAGCCGCCTCGAACTCCCCAATCAGGCGTTCAGTAGCCGCCTTATGCGACTGCCGCGTAAGATGATGTACGCAGTCAATCAGGACATCACGGTGAGGCTACTCGGAGGCTATTCAATTCTGGTCTTGGCAGAATAGAGCGGTACTTTGTCATCGCGCCGCAACAGGTCGGTGGCTTTAATATGACGCTCATGCGTCTAGGCTCAGCCCTGATCAGCCAATGAATCGACCGTTACCTCGAGGTGAGTCTTCTTCCATGAGCTTCAATCGCCATCCTGAACGAGCCCGTCTTCTCCTAGGGATTGCCCCGGCATGGTCCTGCGAGTCCCAGAGCTCGGCGCTTAAGACATTCATGCATGGCTGTCCTGTTAGATCGACGGTACGCTCAATTCACCACAATGACTTCTGCCCGTTGCCAGATCCAGTTTTGAGCAGCGCTCCATAGGTGAGGCTGCAAGCTCGGACCTAAAGGCTTGCAACAGGAGAACGAGGTCTGCACATTGAAGATCGCAATTATTCACTACTGGCTTGTCGGAATGCGCGGCGGAGAGAAAGTGATCGAAGCTCTCTGTGAGATGTTTCCCGATGCGGACCTCTTTACGCACGTGCACGTTCCTGGAGCGGTCTCACCGACGATCGAACGGCATCGCATCGAGACGAGCTTTGTGTCGCGGTTTCCCCGTCCGGCCAGATTCTATAAGTCCTACCTGCCCCTGATGCCGATGGCGCTCGAGCAATTCGATCTGCGCGGCTACGATCTGATCATTAGCTCAGAGTCCGGACCAGCCAAAGGCGTGATCCCTCCGGCGGGAGCAGTGCACCTTTGCTACTGTCATTCGCCGATGCGGTACGTGTGGAATATGTCTCATGACTATCAGGAGAAGTCGTCGAGACTGAGCCGATTGCTGATGGCGCCGCTTTTGCACTATGTAAGATCTTGGGATGTCTCTTCAGCAAGCCGCGTCGATGCCTTTGCGGCAAACTCAAAAACAGTCGCCAAGCGTATACGATCATACTGGCGGCGAGAAGCTGACGTCATCTTCCCGCCTGTCGATGTCGAAAGCTTTTCACCCTTACCGAAAGATGAAATTGGCGAATTCCACCTTATGGCCGGGGAGCTCGTCCGGTACAAGCGTCCCGACCTAGCCGTCGAAGCATTCAGCCGGTCTGGTCAACGTCTGGTGGTAATCGGCGGAGGAGAAATGCTCTCTGAGCTTCGAGCCAAAGCCGGTCCCACGGTCACGTTTCTTGGCCACCAACCCTTCAACGTATTGCGCGATCATTATGCTCGCTGCAAATCGCTCATCTTTCCCGGTGAGGAGGATTTCGGGATCGTTCCGATCGAAGCCATGGCAAGCGGCCGTCCCGTTGTCGCCTTTGGGCGCGGCGGGGCGACAGAAACTGTTGTTGATGGAGTGACGGGAACGTTCTTTGGAGAGCAAACGGTCGAGGCTCTGCTGGACGCGGTAGATCGATGCGAGAACGCCCGTCTCGACCCCACGCATGCGGTGGCCCGATCGCGGATTTTCGGCAAAGATGTTTTCAAGGCATCCATGGCCGAATTTGTACAGCGCTCCCTTGCTTCTGCGGCGGCCTGAGGATGGTGCTAAAGCCTCTCCATATTGTCGGTTCGCCTCATTACGGATCAAGCTTAGGAGGGACAACTCCCCATATCTGGAGATCACCTTGCCTCGTAACGGACGAACAATCGCATCTCAATTGGTTTGCGATGATATCGAGCTTCGATCATCCGTGGGTGCTGTACCATGATTGAGCCTATCGGTTTTGCTACCATCACCATTGGCGTGCTGTGCATGCTGATTGGCCAGCGCGCTGCTTCCTCTGTTTTGATCGTGACTACCTTGTTGGGCTCTGCCGCCGCTATACTGATCGGCTCGATCAACATTCAGCCAGCCCACCTCTTCCTTGCCTTTGTGGCCTCAGTCACGTTCACCCACCGCCGAGAGGCGGCTGCTGCGATCGAGGCCATCACTCCACCGAAGCCAGGATTCTGGCTTGCCTGTCTAGTGTTCTATGGCGTGATAAGCGGCTTTTTGCTGCCGCGTCTTTTGGCTGGCAGCACTTTCATCGTCCCGCTCGGCACCTCGGAATATGCTGGCAAGGTCGTGCCCTTAGGTCCAGTGTCGAGTAATCTCACCCAAAGCGTCTATTTAGCTGCCAATCTTGCCTGCTTCACGATGATTGTAGCGATTGCTTCAACTCGCGGCGGTTTCGAGGCTGTTACCAAGGCCCTGATTGCCTATGCCGCAGTCAACGCTTTATTCGCATTTCTGGATCTCGGCACCTACGCTACGGAGACCCAACGTGTTCTCGACTTCATGAGAAACGCTCGGTACACCCTCCACCACGAGGAGGAAGTGGCCGGATTGAAGCGTATTGTCGGCTCGTTCACGGAAGCGTCGTCCTTCGCGCGCTCCACACTTGGGGCCCTCGGCTTTACCGGAACATTGTGGTTATGTGGACATTACTCCGCGTGGACCGGCCCCCTCGCTCTCATCTCGCTTGGCTTGGTTGTTTTGTCGACATCGTCAACAGGCCTTGCCGGAGTATTCCCGGTAATGCTGATGCTTTACGTCACAGCATTGCAGTCCTCAGGTCTTCATGCAAGTCGGCGGAACAGTGCCGCGGTTGCACTATTCGCTCCGCCCTTGGTGCTTTTGGCCCTCATTGTCGTGCTACTTGACGCTGAGACTTCAGCAACAATTCGCGAGTACTTTAATGTCGTAGTTCTTAATAAGTCGACGACGCATTCGGGCATAGAGCGAAGCTCCTGGAACACCCTTGCCCTGCAGAATTTCTTCGACTCGTGGGGATTTGGCGTAGGCCTTGGAACCAGCCGCACGTCGAGCATTCTTCTCGCGTTGCTTTCCAATGTCGGATTGCCAGGCTTGATCTTTTATGGCCTCTTTACGGCATCGGCTTTCAGGCGTCGGCATGGAACCGTGCGCAGTTTCCCATTCGATGTTCGTTTGGCCGCGCGTAACGCCTGTCTCAGCCTTCTTGTCGGCGACCTCATGGCGAGCCCAACGGTCGACCAGGGTTTGTTGTTCTACATCCTTGCCGGCTTAGCCTCTGCAGAGCCGGAGTTTGGCGCAGCAAGTAGGACTGTGGGCGTGCACGGGCGACTATTGGAACAATGAGATGAGTACGACTGCAGCTTTTGGAGTCAATGGTCGTTTCTTGGCTCAGCCTGTGACGGGAGTGCAGCGATATGCGAGGAACGTGGTCACGGCTATAGATAAAGCGCTTTCAGAAACAGGCGCTACGGCACCAATCATCGCTCCACATCAGGCAACTGATCCCGGTTTGGCGACAATGCCGCTTGTCAAGGCGGGACCCTTCTCCGGACATGTGTGGGAACAAATCGTACTTCCCGCGCAATGGAATCGGCGCTTACTCAATCTTTGCAACACTGCCCCCGCCCTCAAAACGGACCAGATCGTATGCATCCACGATGCGAATGTGTTTATCGCACCGGACAGTTATGGTCCCGCCTTCCGCACTTCATATAGCAGCCTTCAACCACTTCTGGCTCGACGCGCTGCCAGGATAACGACCGTCTCAGTTGCTTCTGCACAGCAGATTGCCAAGCATCTCCCGGTTCGAGCTGCAGACATCGCTGTTCTGCCGAATGGTCATGAGCACGCTCTCGCATGGGACCCGGCGCTCGCTCGCATTGCCCGTTCCGTCCTAAACAGCGCCTGTGATCGTTCTGATCGCGGCTTTGTCCTCGCCCTGGGATCCCGAGCACGTCACAAGAACTTGCGGCTTATCCTCGACGCCGCCCCGGAGTTTGCGACACTCGGTCTCGATGTGGTCATCGCGGGCGGGGGTGCCGATATCTTTGCTCCAGAAGCTCTGCAATCTGCTCCCAATGTCAAGATGATGGGTTATGTCACCGATCATGATTTGGCCTTCTTGCTAGAGCGAGCCATATGTCTTGTTTTTCCGTCATGGACGGAAGGATTCGGCCTTCCCATCCTCGAGGCTATGGCACGCGGCTGCCCCGTTGTGTCTTCAGACCGTGCCAGTATGCCTGAAGTCTGCGGCGATGCGGCTCTGATGGCGCCGCCTGACGATCCTGCCGCCTGGATCCGGCACGTGCGTAGGCTTGCTGAGTCGCCGACCCTCCGGCAAGATCTTGCCGGGCGGGGAAAAGAACGCGTGCGTTTGTTTTCCTGGACGGCAACGGCCGCTGGTTACATTGAACTCATGCACAAGCCGCTCTCTCGCTCAAACCATTGCCGCGCAGACGATTCGTTGCTCCCCAAGGTTGCGGTTATTGTCGCAACACGCGGGCGGCCAGAGATCGTGACGGCTACAGTGCGTCGTCTCATTGAGACCCAAACCCTGACACCGGCGACATTGATAGTTTCGTGCGTTGACCCGGAAGATACCGGCGATTGTGCTCTCCTGCCGGGAGTCACGGTCGTGACCGGCCGAGCAGGGCTGGCCGCGCAACGAAATGCGGCCCTAGCGGCATTGCCGGACGGCATTGATGTTGTGGCGTTCTTTGACGATGACTTTGTGGCGGATGCCGGATGGCTAGCGGCCGCGGCCCAAACTTTTCGGGACGAGCCCGACGTCGTGGGCTTCACAGGTCACGTCCTCGCCGACGGGATCAAGGGTCCCGGCTTAACTTTCACCGAGGCTGTTCACATCGTGGAATCGGCCAATGTCGAGGATGGACGGTTATATGTGGAGCCGTTCAGCCCGTACGGGTGCAACATGGCATTTAGACTATCGGCCGTTGGCGAACTGAGATTTGACGAGCGCTTGGTACTCTATGGCTGGCTTGAAGATCGTGACTTTGGTGCGGCACTTGCTAAACGGGGAGGTAGACTCGTCAAATGCGCGACCGCCCTAGGCGTACATATGGGAGCTAAAAGCGGCCGTGTCGCAGGGGATCGACTCGGCTACTCCCAAATTGTCAACCCAATATACATGCTGCGCAAAGGGACAATCACCTTGGGGCAGGTGGCCGACCATCTATTTCGTAATATTTCAAGTAATCTGGCACGTGCAGTGCGTCCAGAACCGTTCATCGATCGGCGGGGCCGACTACGGGGCAATCTCCGTGGAATCGCTGATGTATTGCGTGGCCGCCTTGAACCTGAGCGCGCCGAGGCGATCAGGCCGACAGCAGGGAAGTGATCATGTACAGAGGAATCATACCCGGAAAGCGTTCCACTCCTATCGGTTGGCCCGTCGTTGATGATCCACCGGAGACCTCAGAGGACGGCCCGCTTGCTCTCGCAAGAGCGGTGATCGCGACCGCCAAGCGGCACAAGTTGCTAATGACTGCCTGGATTGCGATCTGCGTGGGGCTGGCAGCCTTCTATGCACATACAATCCCGCTGTCCTATACAGCAACAGCGACTCTCGTACTTGAGCCGCAACGTCAGTCCCCTGCTTCTGGGAACGATGCCGTGTCGGCACCCGCGCTCGATACAAGCCGAGCTGAAACCGAACTCGAAGTGATCCGGTCTGAGCGCCTCCTGGCCAATGTCTTCGAGAGTTTAGCTCTTGCGACGCACCCTGAACTCTCATTCCAATCACCAGGATTGATTGGACAGCTGCATGGACGCATCAAGACTATGCTGGGCATGCTGCCTACACGTGCGCCCACCGCAGAGGAGATCCGTCAAATAGCCTTCATCAACTTCGCACAGCGGGTCGGCGTGCGACGCATCGGTCAGGCCTATGTCGTCGAGGTATCGTACACGTCGTCGGATCCAACCTTCGCTCGACGCGTTGCGAATGCGATCGTGTCGGCATACCTCTGGCAATCGATCGCGTTCAAATCCGATGCAGCCCGGGAGGGCGGAGAGTTCATCCAGGGGCGCGTCAATGCTCTATCCGCTCAAGCAAAGGCAGCTGCGAGAGCAGTTGCTGCAGGCGCCCTCCCGGATGCGCCGACGCCAGATGCGGATGCCCGTGTGATCGGGGCTGCGCTCCAACCTCTCGGCCCGTCAGCTCCGCGCACGGGGCTCATTATTGCGCTTGGTGGGCTTCTTGGCTTGATCAGCGGCATGTTCGCCGTAGCGTTCGGAAGTGTTCGTGATCGCCGGATCCGCACCCCTGAGAGTCTCACGAACGCTGCAGGAATTCCTTGCCTGGCGACGGTGCCTGAGGCGAGCCGCCGCAAGGGCTCCACACGCCTCTCGGAAGCAGATATGCGCTCACTGGTATCCTCGGAGCCTGAGAGCGCCTTTGCAGCGGCCATTCGCGACCTGCGTACATCTATCTATTTGCCTCGTACATTAGACCGGCGCGACGGCAATCACACTGTTGCATTCGTCTCATGTGACCCTCAGGCGGGATGCACTCTGCTCTGCACCAACCTAGCCTATCTCCTCTATGAGAGCGGCAGCAACGTGATGCTAATCGATGCAGACATCCACCGCATAGGAAGCGGTCTGAGCTACCAAGTTCCTCTCACGAAGGCTTCTCTGGCCGATATGCTTGCGACCGGCGCATCCGTGGACAAGTCAACCTTCGCGAACCTCGATGGAATTACTCTGATCCCGGCCCGCTCTCACAGCTCCCGTGCAAACCACTTGGCCTATTTGGGCGCTCCTGAAATGGCGCGGGTCATCGACTATGCACAGAAGGAAGGCGAGGTTCTTCTAGATCTGCCACCGCTTAGCGTGGGGGGCTCCGCAAAAGCTGGCGCGATACACGCCGATGCTATCGTCATCGTCGTCGAAGCCGGCCGCACTACGACCGACGAACTCATATCTGCGGTGAAAGCGCTGAAAGGCGTCGGGGCCAACGTTATCGGTGCCGTCCTTAATCGCGTCAATTCCTAAAGCATCGGACCCGAGAGTGGACCTGCACTCTCGGGTCCGATGCTTCCTTTCTAGGACAGCGGGTCGTCGACATTGGAAAACCGGATCCGCTTTTCACTAACGCTGTCGTGCGGGGCGCTGGCGCGGACCTTCGGTTCCCCCGATGCTCTAGAACTTATCGTCCAGAGCTGCTTCCGCTGGTGTGATCATCGCCATCGATTGGCTTGCCTCACCAGACCTCAGATGCGCCTGAGGCTGCTACTCCGGGGCCGGAGAGCTCACATGATCCGGTCCAGAAGGCCAGAACTCCATTTGCCAATCCTGACGTCGAGTTTGGCTTTGTGGCGGATGACAGAGGGCGTGTTTCCTCCACGTCTTTCCAGTGGTTCTGGCTTTCCTCACCGCGACAGTGAGAGACCGCGATCTGCCTGCACAGTAGCCCGGGAACTTGCTGCAGCTTTTGGATCTGACGCGCCTCTGCGCCGGCTGTCCCGAGGCAGAGAAACCCGAAGAACGTCCCCAGGCAGAATTGCATCTCCCTCGCCTGCTGTCCAAGTAACTGGACCAGATGGAGTCACCCGAGTCAGATCAAAAGTTGGAACCGGATCTTTGTCATCATCACTAAAACCGGGAGATTGCATCTCTGCATTGTATAGGAGGCGCTCCAAGGTCCTCACCTCCTCTGCGATTTGATCGAGCCTGGAACGAATGACGGCTGTATCATCCAGCGCCTCCTTGCGGTAACGGGCGCGGACCTCAACACTGTCGCGGTCGGCGCGTGCCAAGCCCTGCTGGGCCCGCAATGTCGCCACTTGGACGTCGAGACGATTGCTTTCGATGCTCGCTTGACTGTTTTCCGCAGCAAGCTGGCGCGGCGTCACCGTAAGGCCCTTCGCGACGAGGCCGTTGACCACGTCAAGCTCTTTTCGACTCATGTCAAGCAGCCGGTCAAGCGACTTGGTCTTTACTTCCAGTGATGTCAGCTCCTGCTTGAGAAGAACCTTGGATTTCTCAATTGCCTCAATTTCAGAATTCAGCGCATTCCTTCGAGCCTCGAACCTGAGCGTCTCCTCCTGCATAGCCCTCACTGCTCGGGGATCAGCCGCGCGCTCGGCCAACTCGGCGGGGTAGGTTACGGCCTGTGCGTCAGAGAGCTCAGCTGACAGACGTACCAACTTGGCTTCCAGTGTAACCCGCTCAGCATCAAGGGATCGCAGTTTCCCTCGAGTTGTTACGATCTCGCGCTCAACACCTGTGACGTCCGCGGAGCGCAAAATGCCTTGAGCAGTACTCAGGGCTTTAAGGACGGTCAGGCCGGGCTCAAAATCGTACTTGCCAGGTTGCTGCACTGCGCCGATCACGAAGAAGGGCCGATATCGGATCACTTCAACCGACGCTGATGGCGTTTCAGCGAGATCGGCCGTTTGCTTGAGAGTTCGACTGATGACTTCCGCCAGCTTGGCTGTCGTTTCTCCGACGGCTTTGACCTCGCCCAGGATAGGGAGAGATACTGCTCCATCAGCGCCGACAGAAAATTCTCCGTTGAGTGCAGCCCAAGAGTAGATTTCCGCTGCATTCTTGCGGAGAGTGTGAACACGGATCATCAGACGGTCTTGTGGACCGAGGACATATCCGCCTTTCGTGTCATCAAGGGCGTATACCTGAGCGGGAGCTCCCGTAAGAGCTAATACCAAAGCCATCATACGAACAAGGCTCATGCGCCTTTCTCCGCGGCACAAGCCGTCTCGTCGTCCGGCCCACAATGGAGTCCTTACCGCCACGCGACTATCTCCTTCAAAAAACCGATTGTCGACCGGTGACCAACTTTGAACCGGTAGGCAAGAAGAGCCCTGGCCCTGTCTGTTGGCAGCAATAAAGCAAGAACAAAGAAGATCGCCATGGCGATCTTACTTTTTGGAGGATATTGTGTGCTTGTGAGTTTGTACAGCAGCCACACCAAATTGCTGATCGACGGTCTTCGACCGAATGCAACTGCGAGGCAGAAGCTGCGCTCTCGAAAGTAGTAAGCCTCCTGTGAGGGAATCAGCTGTAATTTGTCGTTGCACCGCAGGATGATCTGACGAAGATGGTCCATCCTCGCGACAAAGCGATGAATGTCTCGCTGAAGGGTAGCCACATCTGGCATGCGGCCTAAGCCGGAATCGTTGCGACCATGGATCCGATAGCGACCGAGTTCCTCCGACAGACTCACCACGTCGCCCATAAACGGCGCGGCAAATAGAACAATGCCATCGACAGCTGTGTCATAATCGGCCTCTCGTAGGAGTTCACACAGATCTCTGCGGAAGACGTTCCCGGAGGTTGGCGGCGTCCTGTAGACACCTGTTCGAAGGACTTGCCGTGCCAGGTTACTGCGATCTCGGAACGCTTCGAGCGCGGGCGGCGCCTTACTGATGACGTTACCGTCTGCATCAATTCGAGTGAGGGAAAACTGGAGCTTCGAAACGTTGGGATCGAGGTATTCGAGAATGGTATCAAGGGCACCGGGCTTCAGTTCGTCGTCAGCATCGAGAAACAAGACGAAGGGCGCCGTTGTCCGATCCAGACCAAATAAGCAGGCTGCTCGTTGCCCCCCATTATTGATCCTGAAAGCAGTGACGCCGGAACGGGTGATGACGTCCCACGAATTGTCAGTCGAGCCATCATCAACGACGACAAGCTCGCAATCGTCACGTCCTTGGCTTACAACGCTCTGAATAGCACGGCCTACGAATGCCTCGTAATTGTAACAAGAAATAACAATGGCTAGCTTCGGAGTGACGTGCATGCAAGTTTCTTACCTGGTCATATCCGGGCAATAGTATATAGCGACGCTAGACTGGCGCAGGCAGGAATGGCAATTATCCCGACGGGGTAGGCATTCCGATCGAGGTCCACAGGCTTTACAGACGCCCATGAACGATCGTGAACACGGACGTGAAAGCTCTTATCGCTGTCGCGTGGCAGGAGACGAGATCCAACGATGACACCCAATCGCATCTTGAAGGCCGCTAGGCCCTGTTAGCGCTTGAGCCAGTCGAGAGCCGCGGCGAGGCAGAGAATGCCCATGAAGGATGAAGCTGTCTTCCCGTAGCGGGTTGCAACGGCTCGCCACTCCTTGAGCCTGGCCCAGAGGCGCTCGACGACATTGCGATTGTTGTAGATCCAGTCTGGGCAGGCGACCGGTGCCTCATGGCGTTGCGGTGGGATGGCCGGCTTTGCTCCCATGCTCCAGACATGCCCGCGGAAGCTGCTGCTGGTAGAGCCGCGATCGGCCACAACCCAGGTCGGCACACCCGGCAGGCTGTCGAGCAGCGGAACGGCTTGGGGCAACTCATGCGCCTGACCGGGCGCAATCCGAAAGGCAATCGCCCGTCCCAGGCTGTCGGCGATCACGCAAGCCTTGGTGCCATAGCCGCCACGAGAACGACCAAGCGCTTCACGATGGTCTCGTTGAGCTTGAGAGCCCCTTTTCGGCGAGCTCCGGCCGCCTTCTGATGAGCGCGCACGCTGGTGCCGTCCAGGAAGGTCATGCCGAGCTGGATGCCGCGCTCCTGCACCAAGTTCAGCAGGCGCTCCCAGACACCCAGACGCGCCCAGCGGATGAAGGCTTGAGCCGCCCGCCACCATGGGCCCAGTTCCGCCGGCACAGCGCGCCACCTGGCGCCATTCTCATGGCGCCAGAGGATCGCCTCAAGGGTACGACGCAGATCCTGCGGTGAGGTTTTGCCCTTCGGACGGCACTGCTCCACCAGTGGCTCCAGCATTGCCCATTGTGCATCCGTTAGCATGACTCCTCCTTCAGGCAGGACGAGCAAAACGCATCGCGACACAATGAGTTCAAGCTCTAACAGGCCTTAGTTCCCTGTACGCATGGATATACCTTATTGAGCACCACTGAATCTCCCACTGACGTAAAGCGCTCGGCCGAAGCCCATGCAGCTTCTCGCCTGATGGGCTGCGTTCGAAACGGCAAAGAGAACAAAACCTCAACTCTCCTCTCTGCTGGCGCTTTGTCTCACGGTGTAGATCGCATATGCGCATCTTCAGGGACTAACGGCTCCCATCGTAGAGTCCGACCAGAGCTCAGGGTCTCAATAGCTTCCTTTGGCGAAAGCGACTGCTGGTATCGTTCTGATGATGATCTGTATGTCAGTTAGCAGCGACCATCGCGAAACATAGTTGGTATCGAGACGCACACGCTCTCCGTAAGTAGTGTCATTGCGGCCGCTGATCTGCCATGGACCAGTTATACCCGGGCGCGCGCGTAGGTAGCTGCTCGCGTTCGCTCCATACTTGGCCAGTTCCTGTGCGACAACCGGTCTGGGTCCCACAACGCTCATCTCACCGCGGAGAACATTGATCAATTGCGGAAGTTCGTCGAGACTAAACTTCCGCAAGACAGCGCCAACTGGCGTTATCCGCGGATCGTTCTTTAGTTTACGGGTTTGCTCCCACTCACGACGTGCATCCGGGCAGTTCTCAAGATGTCTCCGGAGAATTTCGTCGCTGTTGGGGAGCATCGTACGAAACTTCAGACAATCAAATTCCTGTCTGTTGAAGCCGACACGTCGATGTCTGTAGATGACAGGGGTTCCGATTGAACAAGCTATCAGGACCAGTGTCATGAGAAACAGCGGGGCAAGAACAATTAACGCAGGCACGACCAGTGCCAAATCCAGCGCACGTTTCGTGTAACTGCCGATTGGACGAGGACCATGCTCGCGCCCCTTGACAGCGCGATCTGCCTTCGCAGGTAGCCGTTCTTGGGTCCTCGAAGCGTCCGAAGGAGAGGCATCAAAAGACTTTGGGAACACCATAAGTTACCCCGTGGTTGCTGCTGAACCGCTCCTGTCAGATACAGGCGAGAGTGAGTTTCGCTGGCGTATATTTGTTGTTTGGTGCGTCTGCACGCGCAGATGACTACACAGGCGGCACAATCTTGAGCGGAATTGAACCTAACCGACTTCTGCGAGGCTGCAAGCCTAGCCAGAAGAGCTATGTCGCCTGAGATAAGGTGTTGCACTAGCCAAGAGGGTCAGCAAAATTGCTCAATAGTGGATTTCCCACTGACAAGAATGATTGACCTATACTCGTCAAGTATGAGCTCGATCTGATCAAAATGAATATACCTTGTGCAAAATCTGACCCCGTTTCTCATCATCCCGCTATACTAAGTTGGCAGAATGTCCCTACTCCGAATTCGCAGCAGATTTCCTGAAATTCGTGCTGCTGTGGGAGCGAACCGCGGTACAATACCCATCCACTGAATTACTGACTCGCATTTGCGATGGTGTGCCTGACGTGATTCACTGATGGCTAGGGGCGCTGTTGATGGAAATCAGCATGGCTGCCCTCCGGATCCGCCAGGACTACTCGCCATCAGACCTGCGCACACGTGCGGCCCGTGAGAAGGACTGCCGGGCCGCCCTGCGGCTCCTGGCCATTGCCAATGCACTGGAGGGCATGACCCGCGCGGAAGCCGCTCGGCTGGCCGGCATGGAACGTCAGGCCCTGCACGATGCGCCAGAAAAAGAAGAGAGCATCTGATCGATCCCTGAAGTGCAAGTCCACTTTTGGGTCCGAGGCGCTAGCGCTTTAATGCGGAATGCCCTGACGCTCTCCACGACCGCCCGCGCTCTGGCCGCCCGGAGCAGCTTACTCCGGGTCAGCAGGCCGCGCTGAAGGCGCACATCCTACGCAGGCCTCAGCCGGAGCGTGATGGGGGGTCAGCGCCTGGTGCCTGGTCGATCTGTGCGAGCATGTCGAGCAGACTTATGGCGTCAGCTACAGCCAATGGGGCCTGTCCCGCCTGCTCAAGCGGCTGAACCTGTCGCGTCAGAAAACCCGACCGTCACATCCGAAGGGCAGTCCGGCCGCGCAGGCGGCGCTCAAAAGGACCTTCCCTCAAAGCTGCGCACCATCGCGGCTGAGCATCCTGATGCACGTCTTCAGCTCTGGTGTCAGGACAAGGCGCGCTTTGGCCAGAAGGGGCAAACCACCCGGGTCTGGCACGAACGCGGCGTGCGCCCACCGGGCGTGGTCGACCGGCGCTTTGAGAGCCTGTACCTGTTTGCCGCCTGCCGACCCAGGACGGAGGAGGCTTTCGCGCTGGCGCTGCCACGGGTGAATGCTGACGCGATGACGGTCTTTCTGGAGCACTTCTCGCGCCAGCTTGCGCCGGGCGTGCACGCTGTGCTGATCCTGGATCAGGCCGGCTGGCACGATCCGCGGGCCTTGCACGTGCCGGAAACCATCACGCTTCTGCCGCTGCCCTCCGCCTCGCCCGAGTTGAACCCGGTGGAGCGGATCTGGCTGTATCCCCATCGTGTGCTCGGTGACTATGACGCGGTGCTCGACGCGGTCTGCCGCGCCTGGAACAGGCTCCTCGACGAGACAGGCCGGCTCACAAGCCTGACGGCTTACCCGTATCTGACCGCGTCAGGAATTCCGTGAGCGGGTATAAGGCCGGGTTATCCCGCGCTCGGCATTTGGGGCTTCAATCTATTTGAGGCATTGGACAACGGTGTCATTACATTTTTGTCTCGCCGCGATCCTTACAGCGGACGTAGTCCTTGTCATGAGTTGGAAAGCGCCGGATCATGACTTCCTACGCGATTCCACAGGGCGGGGACCGGTATCGGTGCCGCCTGTAATGCCGGCTCGACAGCTTCGGGCTCATTCAGCAATGATCACCGGACAAGGTGCGCGCAGAGATCTCCGGGCGGGCTCTACCCTGTTCCCGATTGCGCGAGGTGATGATGTGGAGCTCACACAGCTGAATTCTCGTGCAGGAGCGCGGCATCCAGTTCGGGATGACGTTCCTTGATGGGACCAGGGTGCGCACTCGCCAGAAAGCTGCTGAGGCGCTTCGAAACGGGGCTCTCATGCTCAACGAGACGATTCGTGCGGTGCGATGAGTGAGTCGGAACTACCGAGGCGGGTGCGTCAGCGTTCGTGAAACAGCATCACGCCAGCCGTTCACTTTCTCTACCCGCAAGGTCTCTGGCAGAGAGGGCAGAAAGCGCGTCTCCAGGCGCCACATATCGGCAAAAGTCACAGGGTCCGGAAAGATTCCGGCATGCAGCCCTGCAAGATAGGCCGCGCCCAGGGCGGTTGTCTCCTTCACCTCAGGTCGATCGACAGGAGCCCCAAGGATGTCGGCGAGGCGCTGCATCGCCCAATCGGAGGCAACCATGCCACCGTCCACACGCAGCACGGTTCCCTCTCCGTCGTTAGCAGACCAATCATCGTGCATGGCATTCAAGAGGTCGAGCGTCTGATAGCAAACGCTTTCCAGGGCCGCGTGAGCGATCTCCCGCGGGCCAGTAGCCCGGGTGAGGCCGAACAGAGCCCCGCGGCAATCTGGGTCCCAGTATGGCGCGCCGAGCCCAACGAAGGCCGGTACGAGGTATACGGATTGAGCAGGATCCGCTTCGCGGGCCAGCTCACCGGACTCGGCGGCGCTCTTGATGATGCCGAGCCCATCACGCAGCCACTGCACGGCGGCACCCGCAATGAAGATCGAACCTTCGAGGGCATAGGTGGGTTTGCCGTTAAACTGGTAGGCGATGGTCGTCAGAAGGCGGTTGCGGGAGGCGACAGGCGTGTCTCCGGTGTTCAACAGCGCGAAACATCCGGTGCCGTAGGTCGACTTGGCCATGCCGGGCGTGAAGCAGGCTTGCCCGACCGTCGCTGCCTGCTGGTCTCCGGCAACGCCGCAGATCGGGATCGCAGCCCCAAAATGCTCAGGCAGACTCGTGCCGTAGGACGCAGAACAGTCACGCACCTCCGGAAGCATGGAGCGTGGGATACCGAAGAGGTTCAGAAGATCGTCGTCCCAATCGCCGCGGTGAATGTCGTAGAGAAGCGTGCGGCTTGCATTCGTGGCATCGGTAGCGTGGACCTCGCCCCCGGTCAGACGCCACACCAGAAACGTATCCACCGTTCCAAACGCGAGTTCACCCCGCTCCGCGCGGCCGCGGGCACCCGGAACATTGTCGAGAATCCAGGCGATCTTGGTGCCGGAAAAATAAGGATCCAGGAGCAAGCCGGTACGTGATCGAATAAGATCCTCATGCCCATCGCTCTTCAACCGCGCGCACAATTCCGCCGTCCTACGATCCTGCCAGACGATCGCCCGATGGATCGGCTGGCCTGTGCGGCGATCCCAGACAAGCACCGTCTCGCGCTGGTTGGTGATGCCGATAGTCGCCACATCCGCAGGACGCGCATCCGCCTTGCGGAGCGCCTCGCGGCCCATCTCCACGACGCTCTCCCACAGATCTTCTGGCTCGTGCTCGACCCAGCCGGATGCGGGATAATGCTGAGGAAACTCCCGTTGCGCGACGGAAACGATGGACATGTCCGCCGAGAACAGGATGGCGCGGGACGACGTGGTCCCCTGGTCTATCGCGAGAACAAGGCTCATGACTTCCCCGGAACATTGTGTCTGAAGGATGCTTCAGAGCACAGGGATTCTAATAGACCCCGCCCTCGTAAGGGCGGGGCCGGACCTGGTTAGCTGCGCTTCGGCGGATTGGCCGGCCAGCTCTTGATGAGCGTGTCGTAATCGACCGTCTCACCCTTCGGCTTCTCGTTCGCAAGCTTGCGCTGGGGCGCGATATTACCGGAGGCTTCGGCCTTCTTGAACCATTCCTCAGCAGAGGTCTTCGGGTTCAGCTTCGGGCCGCACTCGCCCTGCACGTTGGCACGTTCGAGACGGCCGAGCACCTCGTCCTGGGCCGCGGCAAGCGAGTTCATCGCTTCCTGCGGGGTCTTGGCACCAGAGGCTGCGTCACCGATGTTCTGCCACCAGAGCTGAGCGAGCTTCGGATAGTCCGGCACGTTGTTGCCGGTGGGCGTCCACTGCACGCGGGCTGGCGAGCGGTAGAACTCGATCAGGCCGCCGAGCTTCGGCGCACGATCGGTAAAGCTCTGGTGCCAAATGTCGCTCTCGCGGATGAAGGTGAGGCCGACATGGCTCTTCTTCAGCGAGACCGACTTCGAGGTCACGAATTGAGCGTAGAGCCAAGCCGCCTTGCGGCGTTCGACCGGCGTGGACTTCAGAAGCGTCCAAGAGCCTGCATCCTGGTAGCCGAGCTTCATGCCTTCCTTCCAATAGGAGCCATGCGGCGAAGGAGCCATGCGCCATTTGGGCGTTCCGTCCTGGTTCACGACCGGCAGGCCTGGCTTCACCATGTCGGCGGTGAACGCCGTATACCAGAAGATCTGCTGGGCGACGTTGCCTTGGGCAGGCACAGGGCCGGACTCGGAGAAATTCATGCCGTTAGCCTGTGGCGGGGCATATTTCTTCATCCAGTCGAGATACTTGGTAATTGAATAGACGGCAGCGGGACCGTTGGTGTCGCCACCGCGTTCGACGGAGGAACCGACTGGACGGCAGCCTTCCATGCGGATGCCCCACTCGTCCACGGGCAGACCGTTCGGAATGCCCTTGTCGCCATTGCCCGCCATGGAGAGCCACGCATCGGTGAAGCGCCAGCCGAGCGACGGATCCTTCTTGCCGTAATCCATGTGACCGTAGACCTTGACGCCGTCGATTTCCTTCACGTCGTTGGTGAAGAATTCAGCGATGTCCTCATAGGCCGACCAGTTCACCGGCACGCCGAGATCGTAGCCGTACTTGGCCTTGAACTTCTCCTTCAGATCCGGGCGCTGGAACCAGTCATAGCGGAACCAGTACACGTTCGCGAACTGCTGGTCCGGCAGCTGATACATCTTGCCGTCGGGCGCTGTGGTGAAGGACTTGCCGATGAAGTCGTTGATGTCGAGGGTCGGCGAAGTCACGTCCTTGCCTTCGCCCGCCATCCAGTCGTCGAGCGCGACCGCCTGCTTGTAACGAAAATGCGTGCCGATGAGGTCGGAATCGTTAACCCAGGCGTCGTAGATGTTGCGGCCGGACTGCATCTGCGTCTGGATCTTCTCGACCACGTCGCCTTCCTGGATGAGGTCGTGGGTGAGCTTGATGCCGGTGATTTCGGAGAAGGCCTTGGCGAGAACCTTCGCCTCGTATTCATGGGTCGTGATCGTTTCGGAAACCACGTTGATTTCCATGCCGGCGAAGGGCTTCGCGGCATTCACGAACCATTCCATTTCCTTGAGCTGCTCGTCCTTGGAGAGCGTCGAGGGCTGGAACTCGCTATCGATCCAGCGACGGGCCTCTTCCATGCCCGCCAGAGCAGCGCCGGTGCCAAGCGCCATGGCAATGACGCTCGTCGAGACGAAGAGCCTCAAGCGCCGATGAGATTGGGTCAGTTTCATTTGTTCCTCCCAAACGATGCCCTGTCCGGTTTTCACCGTTGTCTTCTTCGGCACGGGCAATCCGAAGAAATTGTTGGAGCCTGTCTCCTCTCACACCGTGCGGAACACCAGCGCGGCGTAAAGGAGCGACAAGCCCGATGCCCACCATAGGTCAGGCCCGACAAGCCCGAGCCATACGAGGTGGATGAAGGCAGAGCCCAACAGAGAAATGAAAAGGCGGTCACCGCGCGTGGTCGGAATGCGTAAGGCTCCGACACGCTCAGTTTCAGGCCGATAGATCGCCAGTAAGGTCATGATGACGAGCAGCCCCGCGATGCCGGCAAAGAACAATCCGGTCTGCCATGTCCAGGCCATCCAGCTGAGATCTGGCATGCGAACCTCCTTAGACCCGACCCAGGGCGAAGCCCTTGGCGATGTAGTTGCGGACGAACCAGATCACGAGCGCGCCGGGGATGATGGTGAGCACGCCTGCCGCAGCGAGCAATCCCCAGTCCATGCCGGAAGCCGACACGGTACGCGTCATGGTGGCCGCGATAGGTTTGGCGGTGACCGAGGTCAGCGTGCGCGCGAGCAGCAGCTCGACCCAGGAGAACATGAAGCAGAAGAACGCAGCGACGCCCACGCCTGAGGCGATCAGCGGCATGAAGATCTTCACGAAGAAGCGCGGGAAGGAATACCCGTCGATGGCGGCCGTTTCGTCGATCTCGCGCGGTACGCCCGACATGAACCCTTCGAGGATCCAGACCGCAAGAGGCACGTTGAACAGACAATGCGCCAATGCGACGGCCCAGGGCGTGTCGAACAGGCCGATGGCCGAATAGAGATTGAAGAAGGGCAGCGCGAAGACCGCCGGCGGCGCCATGCGGTTGGTGAGCAGCCAGAAGAACAGATGCTTGTCGCCGAGGAAGCGGTAGCGCGAGAACGCGTATGCCGCGGGAAGTGCGAAGGCGATCGACAGAACCGTGTTGATCAGTACATAGGACAGCGAGTTGATGTAACCCGAGTACCAGCTCTGATCCGTGAAGATGGTGATGTAGTTGTCGAAGGTGATGTTGCGCGGCCAAAGCGTGAGGCCGGAGGTAATCTCCGTGTTCGTCTTGAGGCTCATGTTCACGAGCCAGTAGATCGGCAACATCAGGAACAGGATATAGAGCGTCATCACCACCACGCGCCCGTTCACGCGCGGGCCGGCAAGGGCCTTGTTCGTAACGAGCGGCGTTGCGGAGCTCTTGACGTCGGATGGCCGGATAGCAACGGAATCGGTCATGCCTCAATCCTCTCCTTCTGCGCATCCACGTTGGTCATGATGGTGTAGAAGACCCAGCAGATGGCAAGAATGATCAAGTTGTAGACCAGCGACATGGCAGCCGCCTTGCCGAGGTCGAATTGTCCGAGCGCCAGCTTCACCAGGTCGATGGACAGGAAGGTCGTGGCATTGCCCGGGCCGCCGCCGGTGAGCACGAAGGGCTCCGTGTAGATCATGAACGAGTCCATGAAGCGCAGGAGAACGGCAATCAGCAGCACGCGGCGCATCTTCGGCAGCTGGATCGTGCGGAACACGGCCCAGCGAGAGGCGCCATCGATGCGGGCCGCCTGATAATAGGCATCCGGAATCGATTTCAGACCGGCATAACACAGGAGCGCGACAAGGCTCGTCCAGTGCCACACATCCATGACGATGATGGTAATCCATGCGTCCAGCGGATCGCCCGTGTAGTTGTAGTCGATCCCGAGAGAGTTCACGACCCAGCCGAGCAGGCCGATGTCGCTGCGGGCGAAAACCTGCCAGATCGTGCCGACCACGTTCCACGGGATCAGCAGCGGCAGCGCCATCAGCACGAGGCTGAGCGCCACGGTCCAGCCCTCGCGGGGCATCGACAAGGCGACCAGAACGCCGAGCGGCACTTCGATCAGAAGAATGATCGCTGAGAACAACAGGGTACGCCAGAGCGAGTCGAAGAAGCGTCCGCCAAGATCCGTCGAGGGGTCCAGCAGCTCCTGAAACCAGCCGACGCCGTTCCAGAAGAACTGGTTGTTCCCGAAGGTGTCCTGCACGGAATAGTTCACCACGGTCATCAGAGGCAGAACTGCCGAGAAAGCCACGATGAGAAAGACGGGCAGGACCAGGAACCAGGCCTTGTTGTTGAGGGTCTTCGTCATGCTGCATGCCCTCCCAGTGCTTCACCGGCAACCAGATGCCCATCGGCATAGATGTGGATGTGGTGAGGATCGAGATGGAGCGAAGCCTCGTCACCACTGACGGAGAGATTTTCAGGGACGCTAGCGGCCAGTACGCGCCCGTTCATCTCCACGCGCGCGATGCGTGCGCGGCCGATGTCGTCGATGCGCCTGATCCGCACGGGCAGGCCCCTACCCTTCGGCTGGAGCTGGACGAACTCGGGCCGGATGCCGAGCTCGATCCGCTGAGTTCCCGGCAGGTTGCGATAACCGCGCTGGAGAGCCACGGGTTCGTTGCCGAAATAGGCGGTTGAGCCCTCTACGCGGCAAGGCAGGATGTTCATGCCTGGAGAGCCGATGAAGTGGCCCACGAAGGTGTGGGCCGGACGCTCGAACAATTCGTCGGGTGTTCCGGTCTGCACCACCGCGCCGTCATGCATCACCACGACCTTGTCGGCGAAAGTAAGCGCCTCGGTCTGGTCGTGCGTGACGTAGATCATAGTGATGTCGAGCGCGCGGTGAATTTCCTTGAGAGTGGAGCGCAACTGCCACTTGAGATGCGGATCGATCACCGTCAGCGGCTCGTCGAAGAGGATCGCGGCCACGTCCGGACGCACGAGGCCGCGCCCAAGCGAGATCTTCTGCTTCATGTCAGCCGTGAGGTTGCTCGCCTTGCGGTTAAGTACGGAGGTCAGGTCGAGCAGACACGCGATCTCCTCCACCCGCTGAGCCGTCCTGTCCCGCGGAACATGGCGGTTCTTCAGCGGAAAAGCGAGGTTCTCGCGCACCGTCATCGTGTCGTAAACGACAGGAAACTGGAACACCTGCGCAATATTACGGGCTTCCGTCGGCAGGTCCGTCACGTCGCGATCATCGAACAGGATACGGCCACGCGTGGGCCGCACTAACCCTGAGATAATGTTGAGAAGAGTGGTCTTGCCACAGCCGGAGGGGCCGAGCAGCGCGTAGGCACCTCCCTGGCTCCACACGTGGTTGATCTCCTTCAGCGCATAGTCCTGCGGAGCCTGTGGGTTCGGCTTGTAGGCGTGGGCGAGATGATCGAGTGTGATGCGGGCCATGGATCTCTCCTCATGCGGCTTTCTGTGCCGTGCTGGCGGCAGCAAGTCGGCCCGTCGGATCGAACAGGAAGAGGTGGCGCGGGTCGAGGTAAGCGGTGATGGAGGCCCCCGGCTCCAGACGTCTCACACCTGGTACAAGGGAGACGAACCGATGCTCCCCGGCATCGAGATGTACATAGCTCTCGGAGCCCGTGATCTCAGCAACGGACACAGAGGCGGGAATAGTGATCTCATCATCGCCCGAGGATTCGAGGCTTAAGTGGTGAGCCCGGAAGCCCAATGTGTAATCCCCATCAGGAACGGTCGCGAGAATATCGGTGGCGCGTATCTGTCCACCCGTGCTCAATGTTGCGGACCCGCCTGATTTGCGGATCGTCAGCGTGTTGAGCGGCGGATCGGAGAATACGCGCGCCGTGACAAGATTTTGCGGCTTGCGATAGACCTGTGGCGTCGGGCCGAATTGGGTCACGCGCCCTTCGAACAAGGTCGCCGTGTTGCCGCCGAGAAGCAGCGCTTCTGTAGGCTCTGTCGTCGCATAGACGAAGATGGCGCCGGACGCGGCGAACACGCGCGGCAGCTCCTCGCGCAGCTCCTCACGCAGCTTGTAATCAAGATTGGCCAAGGGCTCGTCGAGCAGCACGAGGTCTGCTCGTTTCACCAGAGCACGCGCGATGGCTGTGCGTTGCTGCTGGCCTCCGGAGAGGTTCAGAGGCTTGCGGTCGAGATAAGGCTCGAGCTTCAAGAGTTTGGCCGCATCGCGCACACGCGTCTCGATCTCGGAGGTCGGCAACCCAGCGACCCGCAGTGGCGAGGCGATATTTTCGTAGACGCTCAGCGATGGATAGTTGATGAATTGCTGGTAGACCATGGCGACGCTGCGCCGCTGCACGGGCCAGCCAGTCACGTCCTTGCCATCGACGAGAATGCGACCGCTCGAAGGCGCATCAAGACCCGCCATAAGCCGCATGAGAGACGTCTTGCCGGCTAGCGTTGCCCCGAGGAGAACATTGAGGGAGCCTCGTTCCAGAGTCACGGAGACATCATCGATATGCACCGATGCTCCGACTCTCTTCGATACTCCTTCCAGAACAAGAGTCATTGGCAATTCCTTCAGGCCGCGCTGGAAGTAGCGGCGTTGCGCATGAACATGTCGAGAGCCTCAGCCTGGGCTGCTGAAAGCCTTAGGCCCAGTTTGCTGCGCCGCCAGAGCACATCATCGGCGGTGAGCGCCCACTCCTGATCCATCAGATATTGAACTTCACGCTCCGTGAGACCTGCACCGAAATCCTGCCCCATATCCTTCATGGAGCGAGCACTCCCCACGATGTCCCGGGTGCGGGTGCCATAGGCGCGCACGAGGCGTGCAACGAGGGCTTGGTCCAGGAACGGATACGCAGTACTCAACTCCGCCACTAACGCCTCGTAACCCGTCTGCGGGAAATCACCGCCCGGAAGCGGCGCCTCGCCCGTCCAAGCAGGCTTTTGCGCCGCCGGAAGATGACCTTTCAGCTTTTCGAGAGCCGCTTCGGCAAGGCGTCGATAAGTGGTGATCTTCCCCCCGAAGATCGACAGCATCGGCGGCTGGCCACCTGGAGCATCGAGCACCAACACATAATCACGCGTGGCTTCCTGCGCTTTGGATGCACCGTCATTATAGAGCGGGCGGACGCCTGAATAGGTCCAGACCACATCATCCCGGCGAACAGGCTGCTTGAAGTACTCGCTGGCCGAGGCACAGAGATAGGCGATCTCCTCTTCGGTCGCCTTCACCTGGGCCGGATCGCCATTGTAATCCCTGTCCGTTGTGCCGATCAGTGTGAAATCGTTCTGATAGGGAATCGCGAAGATGATGCGATTGTCGTTGTTCTGGAAGATGTAGGCGCGATCGTGCTGGAACACCTTCTTGACAACGATATGGCTACCCTGGACGAGCCGCACGGACGCGGAACTGTCGGCTCGGGCCACACCGTTCAGCACCTTCTCCACCCATGGCCCCGCTGCATTGATCAGCACCTTCGCTCGAATGCGCTCCTGGAGACCGGTTTGCAGGTCTTCGGATGTGACGATCCAGTGGCCTCCGAAGCGCTCGGCGCTGACAACGCGTGTGCGGGTTCGGATCTGTGCCCCACGCTCCGCTGCATCGCGAGCATTCAGCGCGACGAGGCGTGAGTCCTCCACCCAGCAATCGGAATACTCAAATCCCTTGGCCAGATCCGGCTTGAGAGGAACTCCGGCAGGATCCGTTCTCAGGTTGAGCGTCCGGGTCGGCGGCAGGAGTTTTCGGCCACCAATATTGTCGTAGAGCGCCAGTCCCAGGCGCAGCAGCCATTGCGGTCGCAAGCCTTTGTGGTGAGGCAGGACGAAGCGGAGCGGCCAGACGATGTGAGGCGCGATGCGCCAGAGCACCTCGCGCTCCATCAGCGCTTCGCGTACGAGGCGGAACTCGTAATACTCGAGATACCGCAAGCCACCATGGATGAGCTTGGTCGAGGCAGAGGAAGTGCCGCTGGCGAGGTCGTTTTGTTCAAAGAGAATGACGGACGCCCCTCGCCCGGTCGCGTCACGGGCGATCCCGCATCCATTCACGCCACCACCAATGATGGCAACGTCGAAGGTCGCTTCCTCAAGCGAGTCCACCGCCGCTCCTCCCAAGCCCCAGCTTGTATTTTCGTTTTTATGTTCGTTTGAAGCTACTCAGTCTCCAAAACGAAAGCAAGGCCCGCCAAACGAAATTAGCCAGAAGAGACGAAAGTATAAGAACATAGTCTCGCACCTTGCCCAATGGGCCTCTGTGGCCGAGGCTACTCGCCGAAACTCCCTACTTCCACGACCTCGACCTGCGAGGCCTCACAGACTTCCCGTAGTTGCGGTGACGACAGCGTGTCCGTTACGAACAGATCGACTTCCCGAAGATGTCCAATCCGGACAGGCGCAGAGCGCTCTGCCTTGAGATGGTCGGCCACAAGAACAACTTTTCGGGCATTGTCGATGATTGCCCGTGACACCCGCACTTCGCGCACATCAAAGTCCAATAGCGAACCATCCTCGTCGATAGCCGAGGTGCCGATCACGGCATAATCCACCTTGAACTGCCGCACGAAATCAACTGCAGCCGAACCGATGACGGCGCCATCCGCGCGCCGCACAGGCCCTCCGGTCATGATGACCTCGATCTTGGGGTGGCGATACAGGATATTGGCAACGTTGAGATTGTTGGTGATGACGAGCAGCCCCTCGTGATCCTGGAGCGCCCGAGCCACCTCCTCCGTGGTCGTCCCGATATTGATGAAGAGAGAGCTGTTGTTGGGGATAAGACGGGCGGTCGCCGCACCGATGGCCTGTTTCTCGGCCTGGGCTATGAGACGCCGGGCCTCATAGGCGACGTTCTCGACACCTGAGGCGATGATGGCACCTCCGTGAACCCTGGTCATCAACCGTCGCTCGCAGAGTTCGTTCAGATCCTTACGGATGGTTTGCTGGGTCACCTCAAGGCGGGCAGCCAGCTCATCCACGTTCACCCGACCCTGGAGGCGTGCAATCCCGATGATTTCCTGCTGGCGGGGAGAAAGCACCTGTTCCATGGCTTGAGCTTTCGTTTTTGACGCCGATTATGAAAGAAAACGAACCTCAAGCGAAGCATAGCGCTGTCGCCGGGTCAACCTAAGCAGTAGAGTTGCCTCAATGACGGCTCACTCACGCCGCCAACCCGGCCACATGAATAAGAAATCTCGGCGTCAAAAGAGGGTATCCGGCCTTACCAAGCTGCGGCCTTTGAAGATAGCTCAGAGGGAGAAGAGCAAGTCGGAGCTGAAGATATGTGATCGGCGGGTGTGGTGACCGCGAATGCGCTCACGAGCGAGATGGCAACCAAGCCGCACCATCATTTCTGAATCAGAGACTGTCTATAAGATCGAACCGGAGAACCCGGAGGCCTTCAGCAACTGGATTCAAGTTATCGAAGATATTCGCCCACCCCGGCGAACCACATAATTGCTTCTTTGCCTTTTCGACAATTTGGTGGGTCTCTGAGATCAGGGAGAGACGAAGACCTTAGTGCCCTAAACATGATCACGTCTATCATCCGCACTTCGGGCACTCCTTGATCATTCGAGCTTCGCGCACAAGTGGCCAGTCTCAATCCCGCTCTAACTCATCAGCCCCATGCGCTCGGCTACGCTCTCTTCCACGGACTGGCCGGTGGGCGAGTTCCAACCATTATCCATAAGATTTATTGCCTAGCTCGTCCTGGTATGGTTAACACCGTCCCATGAACGACCGGAACACACACCCGGGCAACGATGCCCTTGCGAAGATCTGTGATCTGCTCTTGTTGCTGTCTAGTCTCGGCTTCTTGGGCATAGCGCTCGATGCTGTTCTCGGCTGAAACGAGGCACTGGCATCGGCATGGTAGAGGATTCGGCATGGTAGAGGATAATGATACGAGTGCAGGTTCTGGACTAAGAGCGCCTAACAAAACCGTTTGCATTGGTTGAAGCAAATGAGAGCACATCCAAGCGTGGTGAAGGCCAGATGGA
>NZ_QDAH01000056.1 GCF_003075415.1 Microvirga sp. KLBC 81 | reverse complement strand
ACATAGGCCTGGGACACCAGCAGGGACGCGTCCCGCAGCTCGGGCACGCGACGGTCCGGGCGATTGTGTGCTGTCATGGAAAACTCCAGCCTGGATGATGGAAATGGTGAGAGGGATATAGGCGCTGAGGCCTCTCCTGAATACCGCGCTGTACGCTGGTCTGGGTTGCCGCCGGATATGGGCGTCGCCGATCCTACACAAATCCGCGACTTTGAGAATGTTTGCGACTTAAGGATGAACTCCAATCGCATTGCTAAGCCGTATAGCGCCCTTACCTTGTCTTGACCGGCTTCGTGGGGGGTTCCACCATGCCGTCCGATAAAGGCAGGACCAACCTGCCCCTCGAACCACACAGGGAAGGGATACGATGCGAGTTCTCAAGCCAATTCTGTTTGCCCTAAGCTGCACTGTTGCGGCGCAAGTGGCCTATGCCCAGCAAGCCTCCGACGGCGTGGTCAAGATCGGCATTCTGAACGATCAATCCGGCGTCTATGCCGATTTCGGAGGCAAGTCCTCCGTGGAAGCCGCTCGCATGGCCGTTCAGGATTTCGGCGGCAAGGTGCTGGGCGTTCCGGTTGAGATCGTCAGCGCCGACCACCAGAACAAGCCCGACGTGGCCGCCAGCATCGCGCGCCAATGGTACGATACGGAAAAGGTCGATTCCATCATGGAGCTGACGACCTCGTCAGTCGCGCTGGCGGTTCAGGGCCTTTCCAAGGAAAAGAAGAAGATCACCATGACGACCGGTGCGGCAACGACCGACCTCACCGGCAAGCAGTGCTCTCCTTACGGCTTCCACTGGGCCTATGACACCCACGCACTCGCCGTCGGCACCGGTGGCGCGCTGGTGGAGAACGGCGGCAACAAGTGGTTCTTCCTCACTGCGGACTATGCCTTCGGCTACTCGCTCGAGGAGCAAACCTCCAAATTCGTGAAATCGAAGGGAGGCCAGGTTCTCGGAGCGGTCCGTCACCCGCTGGCGGCCACCGACTACTCGTCCTTCCTGCTGCAGGCCCAGAGCTCCGGCGCCAACGTGGTCGGCATGGCCAATGCGGGTCTCGATACGGCGAACGCCATCAAGCAGGCCTCCGAGTTCGGTATTACTCAGGGCGGCACCCGTCTTGCGGCCCTTCTCTTCACCCTCGCCGAAGTGAAGGGCCTCGGGCTCAAGGCCGCGCAGGGCCTGACGCTCACTGAGGGCTGGTACTGGGATCAGAACGACGAGAACCGTGCCTTCGCAAAGCGCTTTATGGAGAAGACCGGCCGCATGCCGAACATGATCCATGTGGGCACCTACTCCACCGTGACGCAGTACCTGAAGGCGATCCAGAAGGCCGGAACGGACGCAACTGAGCCGGTAGCCAAGGCCCTGCACGAAATGCCGGTCCAGGACGTCTTCACCAAGAACGGCAAGGTTCTGCCCAACGGCCGCATGGTCTATGACATGTATCTCTTCCAGGTGAAGAAGCCAGAAGAGAGCAAGAGCGAGTGGGACATGTACAAGCAGCTTGCCACGATTCCTGGCGATCAGGCGTACATGAAGGCTGCCGAAAGCGGCTGCCAGCTCACGCAGTAACTCTGAGAAAGCACGGCGAGGACGGTTTGCGCCGCCCTCGCCGTTTTATTCGTGACCTCTTTATCGTTCGGGATCAGCGGCCGGCACATGGTCAGTACTCAACCGATTTTGAGCGCCACAGGCCTCACCATGGAATTTCGCGGCTTCGTCGCGGTGAAGGATGTGACGCTGTCTGTCAACGAAGGAACGATCCACGCCTTGATCGGCCCAAACGGCGCCGGCAAGACCACGGTCTTCAACCTTCTCACCAAGTTTCTCACGCCCACGCGTGGGCAGATCCACTTTCGTGGAAACGACATCACGCGCCTGAAGCCCGCCGAAGTGGCGCGCCTCGGCCTCGTGCGCTCGTTCCAGATCTCCGCCGTGTTTCCGCACCTGACCGTGCTCGATAACGTGCGCGTCGCACTGCAGCGGCCAGAAGGCCTCGCGACGCAGTTCTGGCTTCCGTCCAGCAGCCTCTCGGTTCTCGACGAGCGCGCGATGGAATTGATCGACGCGGTCAACCTCTCGTCCTACGCGCATCTGACAGCATCGGAATTGTCCTACGGCCGCAAGCGGGCCCTTGAGATTGCGACAACGCTCGCCCTCGATCCGGCCATGCTCCTTCTCGACGAGCCCATGGCCGGCATGGGACATGAAGATATCGGGCGCATTGCCGATCTGATCCGTCGCGTTGCCAAGAACCGCACGGTTCTGATGGTGGAGCACAATCTGAACGTCGTTGCCGATCTATGCGATCGTGTTACCGTTCTGGCACGTGGCGAAATTCTTTCCGACGGAACATACGCCACCGTCAGCGCCGATCCGCGCGTGCGTGAAGCCTATATGGGGACTGAGCATGAGTAACGCGCCTCTCCTCGAAATCCGCGGGCTGAATGCCTGGTACGGCGAAAGCCATGTTCTTCATGGCGTCGATCTCGACATCCGCGAAGGCGAGACCGTGACGCTGCTTGGCCGTAACGGTGCGGGCAAGACCACGACATTGCGCGCCATCATGGGGATTCTTCGCCGCCGCGAGGGCGTGATCCGCATGCGCGGCAAGGACCTCATCGGCCTTCCCCTTCACAAGGTGGCGCAGGCAGGTATCGGCTACGTGCCCGAGGAGCGTGGCATTTTCGCCAGCCTCAACGTTGCCGAGAATTTGATGCTGCCACCGAATGTTTCGGAAGGCGGAATGAGCATTGACGAGATCTACACGCTTTTCCCCAACCTGCATGAGCGCCGCTCGAGTCAGGGCACGAAATTGTCGGGCGGTGAGCAGCAGATGCTGGCGATTGCCCGAATCCTGCGCACAGGCGCAAAGATGATCCTGCTCGACGAGCCAACCGAGGGTCTTGCCCCCGTCATCGTTCAGCGCATCGGCGATGTTCTCGTAGCTTTGAAGAAGCGCGGCATGACCATTCTGCTCGTGGAGCAGAATTTCCGCTTCGCACGGAAAGTCGCCGACCGCTTCTACCTCATGGAGGATGGGCGCATGGTCAATTCCTTCCCCGGCCATGAACTCGATGCCCGCATGGACGAACTCCACGAAGTGCTGGGGGTGTAAAGTATGAGCACGATTTTCGGCGTCCCCGCCCCTGCCCTTTACGGGCAGATCCTCATCGGCCTGATCAACGGCTCCTTCTACGCCATGCTCAGCCTTGGTCTGGCGGTAATCTTCGGCCTGCTGCGGGTGATCAACTTCGCCCACGGCGCGCAATACATGCTTGGCGCCTTCGCGGCCTATCTCCTGCTCACCTATGTCGGTGTCGGCTATTGGCCGGCTCTTATTCTCGCTCCCCTGATCGTTGGTGCGGTGGCGATTGTCATCGAGCGTTTCATGTTGAGACGTCTCTATGGCATCGATCCTCTCTATGGGCTCCTGCTGACCTTCGGCCTGGCTCTTATTCTGGAAGGCGCCTTCCGCCATTGGTTCGGTGCGGCCGGCAAGCCTTATGCGCCTCCGGCTGAACTTACCGGCGCACTCAACCTCGGCTTCATGTTCATGCCGATCTATCGCGGCTGGGTGGTCATTGCCTCGTTGTTCATCTGTATCGGCACATGGCTGCTGATCGAGAAAACACGGCTTGGCGCTTACCTTCGCGCTGCAACGGAGAATGCCACGCTTGTCCAGGCTTTCGGCGTGAACGTCCCTCTTCTTCTGACCCTCACCTATGGCCTGGGTGCCGCGCTTGCCGCGCTAGCAGGTGTATTGGCCGCCCCGATCTATCAGGTCAGTCCCCTGATGGGCACGAATCTCATCATCATCGTCTTTGCCGTGGTGGTGGTCGGTGGCATGGGGTCGATCCTCGGCGCCATCGTGACCGGCTACGTTCTCGGCGTTCTGGAGGGCCTGACCAAGGTCTTCTACCCGGAAGCCTCGAGCATCGTTATCTTTGTAATCATGGCCATCGTTCTGCTCGTCAGGCCGGCAGGTCTCTTCGGGCGGGAGGAGTAATATCATGGCTGTTGGAGCCCAATATCTTGCTGAGCAGCCCAAGCTGCGCACCACCTCGCTTGTGGCAGGCGCCATCGCCGTGGCAGCTCTGCTCGCTGCACCGTTCTTTCTCTACCCCGTCTTCCTGATGAGCATTCTGTGCTTCGCGCTCTTTGCCTGCGCGTTCAACCTGCTCATCGGCTATGTGGGCCTCCTGTCCTTCGGCCACGCTGCCTTCTTCGGCGGCGCCGCCTACTTCACTGCCCATGCGGTCAAGGTATGGGGATGGGAGCCTCTCTCAGGCATTCTGCTCGGCATGGCTGGCGCTGCCGGCATGGGCCTCATCATCGGCTTTCTTGCGATCCGCCGTCAGGGCATCTACTTCTCGATGATCACCCTGGCGCTCTCGCAGATGTTCGCTTTCATCTGCCTTCAGGTGCCATTCACCCATGGTGAGGATGGCATTCAGGGCGTGCCACGAGGGAATCTGCTGGGCCTCATCGATCTTAACCAGCCACTCGCGATGTACTACCTGACGCTCGCGATCTTCCTGTTCGGCATCTTCGCCATATGGCGCATTGTGAACTCGCCTTTCGGCAACATTCTCAAGGCGATCCGTGAGAACGAAAGGCGCGCCGTCTCGCTCGGCTACAGGGTCGATCGCTACAAGCTCGGTGCCTTCGTGATGTCTGCGGCACTCGCGGGGCTGGCTGGAGGCACGAAAGCTATCGTCTTTCAGTTCGCCACGCTGACCGACGTGCAATGGCAGATGTCGGGCGAGGTCATTCTCATGACCCTTCTCGGCGGCATCGGCACCATGGTTGGCCCTATCGTCGGAGCGGGCCTGGTCATTGCCCTCCAGAACTATCTGGCTGCCTATGATTTTCCCGTGACGGTGCTGATCGGCATCATCTTCGTGATCTGCGTGCTGCTGTTCCGCCGCGGCATTGTGGGCGAGATTTTGGAACTCCTGAAGCGCAAGCCCAAGGGCACTGTTTAAGAGCAGCGCCCGCGGCAATCGGTTGAGGCGTGTCATGTCAGAGAACACCACGTTTGATTACGTCATCGTCGGAGGAGGTTCAGCAGGCTGCGTTCTCGCGAACCGCCTCTCCAGGGATCCCCGCAACTCCGTCTGCCTTCTGGAAGCCGGCGGAAAGGACAATTGGATCTGGTACCACATTCCGGTTGGCTACCTGTTTGCCATCGGCAATCCTCGCTCCGACTGGATGTTCAAGACGGAGAGCGAACCTGGCCTCAATGGACGCGTCCTCAACTATCCACGTGGCAAGGTGCTCGGCGGCTGCTCAGCCATCAACGCCATGGTCTACATGCGTGGTCAGCGCGAGGACTATGACAACTGGCGGCAGATGGGCCTGAAAGGCTGGGGCTGGGATGACGTGAAGCCGATCTTCCGGCAGCACCTGGATCATTACCTCGGCGCAGGTGAGCATCACGGCGCAGGTGGAGAATGGCGCGTCGAAGCCCCCCGCACGCGCTGGGAGATCCTCGACACCTTCATCGAAGCCGCGGTTCAGGCCGGCATTCCCCGCACGACAGATTTCAATACCGGCAGCAACGAGGGCATCTCGTATTTCCACGTCAATCAGAAGAGCGGTCGGCGCTGGTCGGCCGCACGTGGCTTCCTGAGACCTGCCCTGTCTCGCCCCAACCTCAACCTGGAAATCAATGCGCACGCCACGCGCATTCTCTTTGAAGATAATCGGGCTGTGGGGGTCGAGATCCTGCAGAACGGCGCTCTCCGCCGCATTCACGCCCGCAAGGAGGTCGTTCTCTCAGCTGGAGCCGTCGCGTCGCCCCAGCTTCTGCAACTATCCGGCATCGGCGATGGCAACCTCTTACAGCAGCATGGCATTCCGGTGATCCAGCACCTGCCGGGCGTCGGCGAGAATCTGCAGGATCATCTGCAGCTGCGTCCCATCTACAAGGTTCACGGCGTCCGCACCCTCAATGAGGATTACCGCTCGCTCGTGAAAAAGGGATTTATGGCGCTTGAATATGCCCTGTTCCGGCGCGGCCCGCTGACAATGGCGCCATCCCAGCTGGGCGCGTTCACCCGCTCCTCTCCCGATTATGCCACGCCGAACCTGCAGTTTCATATTCAACCCCTATCGCTCGACAAGTTCGGGGACGATCCGCACCCCTTCCCTGCTTTTACGGCGAGCGTCTGCAACCTCCGGCCCACGAGCCGCGGCAGCATCAGGATTCGCAGCGGTGACGCCTCTGATGCACCGTCGATCCGGCCAAATTATCTGTCGACGCCGGAGGATCAACAGGTTGCAGTGGATTCCTTACGCTTGGTCCGCCGCATCGTCTCGATGCCGGCGCTTCAGAAATACCGGCCCGAGGAATACAAGCCTGGCGCTCATCTCAACACGTATGAAGAGCTTCTCAACGGCGCTCGCGATATTGGCACCACCATCTTCCATCCGGTCGGAACGGCAAAGATGGGCATTGAGACCGACCCGATGGCGGTGACGGACGAGCGGTTGAGGGTTCGGGGCGTTGAGGGACTTCGCGTGATCGACGCCTCGGTGATGCCGACGATCACGAGCGGCAACACCAACTCGCCAACGCTGATGATCGCGGATAAAGGCGCTGCCATGATCCTGGAGGATCAGTCTCACACAGTCGAAGTCCTCAGGCAGTCTGCCTGAGGCGAAATTTTATAGATATCAAGTCGAAGCGTGCTCATCCGCAGGCAGATGGCTTGAGGCCCAAATGGCAGCCTGAGTCCTGTTCTTCGCGTGAATTTTGCGCAGGATGGCCTTCACGTGAACTTTCACGGTTGCTTCCGTGATATCGAACTTGCGCGCAATGAGCTTGTTCGAGTCTCCCTCCATGAGGCACCGCAGAATGACGGTCTCACGAACGGATAGACCTTTGGTCTGGAAGGTTCCGTCAGGTACCTTTTCAGCACTCTGCATCACTGTCTCGCCATCCGCGCGAAGTGCATGCTCGCGCAGCAATTCGAGGACGACGGAAGGGAACACGACCTCTCCGAGCATGACGAGATCGAGCGTTTTGACCAAAACCTCACAGGAAACAGACTTGATCAGATAGGCATCCACGCCCGCTTGGAAAGCCGTGATGATCTGCTTGAGATCATAGTGATCGACCAGCATGAGCACACGAGCGGAGGCATACTGGTCCTTGAGCTGCCGAACCTGGCCGCAGGCTTCATCATGATCGCGCGCGCCATCCATGATCAGAAGGAACGGGGTGGCGCTGGTTTCCCAGCCTGCTAGGGCTTCATCAAAGTTAGCCGCCAATGCGACAGGGCTGTAAGCGGTTTCAGCCAATATCCGCTTCAAGCCTTCTCGCAGGAGAGTATTGGGCTCAACGAGAAGCGTAGGCGTTGTCTGGGAATTCATGTAGGAGATCTGGGGAGAATCTGACGCGCGCGCCAATTCCAGGTATCTGGAATGCCCAACGTCTCTCGTGAGCGGCACACCTGAAAGGGAGGAGCCATCAAGATCGTAGGTTTTCCTCATAGGAGAGCCTTTCTGGTCCTGAGTCCGACAACGAGAGAAACAGAAACATTCCTTTAGGTAAATTAGCTTATTATCCCCGCAACAACAATGGCCTTCTATTCACATCTCTTAAAACTTTGTTAAAGAAGACAATATTAGCGCAATGTTATTACGACAAAATACATACTGAACAACTCCACGTTCAGCCCTGACTACCATGTGAACAACCGTCTCCGGGTCGCGAATCAGGCTCATACTTATTTGATCGACCTATGTCATACGGCTCGAATTTGAGCTAAAGAGCCAATGGGCCGTCAGGAAATTATGTCTTCCAACCACCCATCTGGAAATACCCTCAATTGGAACTAAAATAACATAGCGCTCACCAAGAGGCGGTCTGCAGATTACGATGAGATGTTACTTTAACCTAGTTAGTGATGAAGAGACGATGCTCGACGATGAGGGCGTCGAGGTGAGAGACTTGGATCAAGCTTGGGCTCAAGCTCTCAAAGCCATCGCGGAACTCCGCGAAGAAGCGGAAGGCGACTTCATCGAATGGGATCGCTGGCGGTTGGAGGCGACCGACGCCAAGGGAAAAGTTCTGTTCTCAATCAAGCTCACATATGGCCTACACTGAGAACAGCACGTTTCCGCATCACTTTTCAGACTAGAAGATTTTCAGCAGCGACGCGTTTTGATGTGCTGTGCGATCGCCGGTCTGGAGCCAAGATGCCTCTTGGCCCGAGCCTGACAAATGATTGACAGCCCACATAGCAGCCTGCGTGCGGTTCGCCACGCGGATCTTCCGCAGGATAGCCTTGATATGAACCTTGACGGTCGCCTCAGCCACGTCGAGCTTACGTGCAATGACCTTGTTGGGCGCACCTTCCATCAAGCATTGCAGAATCTCGGCCTCTCGGCTGGACAATGTACGAATGACGGAATCCTTGGCATCCATCAAGCGTTCTGCCTGAGGAAGCGACATCATAATCGATGAACTTTCTCTTTGCTCAATAGCCACTTCGCTTGAGGGCATAATAGCATTCAGGAGAGCGGAAGATGGGAACACCACTTCCCCCAGCATCACGAGGTCAAGGTACTTGATCAGCGCCTCGCATCCTGTTGTTGCAAGACAATAACCGTCAGCGCCGACTTGAATGACAGTCTTCATCTCTTCGAGATCGAAGCCATCTGCCAAGACAATAACATGCGCATCAGAATGCTGGCCTTTCAGCTCTCTGATCACATTGCTCATCCCGTTCGGATAGAGATTGCTATCAATGATGAAGAGCAGTGACAAACTACCATACAGTTGGGGCAGTACCGTGCTCCTGCAACTCAGATCTTCAGGATGCACTTTATAGCGGGTACTTGATAGAATGTGTTTGATTCCCTCGCGAAGCATAGAATTCTTGCAGCCCAAGATCGTCGTGATCTGCAGCAGATTTGTCATACGAGGAAGCCTTTTCCGCAAAGATTACCTCCGATTATACGAGCGCATCGGCAATGAGCTACTGCAGCAAAGGGAGTATTGGATACCGCTTAGGGAGTATCTGCAGCTATCATCGGCTAACAACAGCGCTGGATGACGCTGAAATGACTGGCATTTTGGGAACAGCTCAGCTTATCCACCGGCGGAGCGACAAAGTGAATACCTTTGGTGCGTCGCAGCATGTGAAAGGCAATTTCGTATAAGCGGTATCGCGCGCTCTTCTTGAGGCCAAGGCATCCAGGATATTGGTTCCTCACGTCCTTCGATCTTTGCGAAAACCCTTGGTGGAAGCTTCCGTTGTGCAGACGAGTGCACCTCGAAAGAATGCATGCTCGGCGACACTCAACGACCGTTCATCTGGAGATGCCCATGAAGAGAACATGCACTGTCCATATCCTGCCATGTGCATTGCTCACAAGTGTCTCTCTCGTCCTCTCGTCCGCACGAGCGTTGTCTGAAACTTATTTTGTGGATCCGTCCGGCACTGTTGCGGCGCAGGGCACAAGATCCGACCCGTTCCAGAGCATTCAGAAAGCCCTGGAGCGCGCAATGCCGGGCGACACGATCGAGCTGGCACCTGGACGCTACTTTCAGGATTTCCGGACGTTGCGAAACGGGCGACCCGGAAAACCGATCATCATCAGAGGTGGACGCAACGCCGTCGTCTCCGGCGCCGGCGCCGGCAGGATCGTTGAAATCAATCACGATTACATCGAGCTTCACGGCTTCACGGTTGATGGCAGACATGCTCCAGAAAACGGCAAGGACAGCTTTCGGGATAAGCTGATCTATGCTGTTGGAAACCGCCCTGGAGACGGCGTCACGGGCCTCCGCATTATCGGCATGAGCCTCAAGAACGCAGGCGGAGAATGTGTAAGGCTGCGCTATCAGGCGCAGCGGAATGAGATCGCGAACTCGTCGATCGAAAACTGCGGGATCTATGACTTCGTCTACAAGGATGGAGGCAAGAACGGGGAAGGCGTCTATATCGGAACTGCGCCTGAGCAGCTGGGGCGGTGGGGGGCGCCGGATGGTGAGATCGATCGCTCGAACGAAAACTGGATCCATCACAACACGTTCAACACGCGTGGAAATGAGTGCGTCGATATCAAGGAAGGTTCATCAGGCAACATTGTCGAGCACAATCGTTGCACAGGGCAGAGAGACAAAAACTCAGCCGGTCTTGATGCCCGCGGAAGCGGCAATGTCTTCCGCCACAATACCGTCTATGGAAATCGGGGCGCCGGCATCCGACTTGGTGGAGACGAGGATGATGATGGCATCGGGAACAGCGCCTATTCCAACACGCTGCGTGACAATCAGGTTGGCAGCCTGAAGGTTCAGCGTGGTCCCCAGGGCAAGATCTGCGGCAACGTGGTCAGTGGGAAACGAACAGAGGTCAAGGGCGAGTTCGGCGAGAAGATTAACCCTCGCCGCCCCTGTTGAGAAACGCGCGCTCCAATCGGCATGAGCTTGTTGAGGCGACAGGAGCAGTCTTCACTTGGCTTCCGTCAGAGCCCCTTCCGTCTTCGGCACCTCAGGCTCTGAAACCGAGCTGGTGGCGGAAGGCTCCATCATGGAACTCAGCGCAACGGCCGCTAAAGGGAATCCACTTTCCTGAGCACTGCTCATCAGCGCAATGGCCTTGTCCATGTCCATATCGACGCCAATACCCGACTTGTACATGAGGCCGAGCCTGTATTTCGCTTCGGGAATGCCCGCATCGGCAGCCTGCTGAAGCAGGCTCGCGGCCCGCTCGGACGAGGCCTCAACGCCCGTTCCTTCGCTAAAGGCCTGCGCCAGACCGATCAGCGCCTCACGATTGCCTGCCTCTGCTGCCTTCTCCAAGCCAGTGATGATGCTCGGCACCAGATCGCTTTTCGGGCGAAGCGCCAGAAGGCGCGAAAGCCCCTGTCCTGCGGCTGCGTTCTCACTGTCCAAAGCAGCAAGGCTGTACCACTGCACGGCCTGGCGCTGGTCTTCCAATTTATCACTGCCGGCGAGCATATTCGCGAGGTGCGTCGCGGCGGCACTGTCGCCACGCTCCGCAGCAACCCGGATCAAGTGGCCAGCCGCTTCGCGATCCTGAACACCGTTGGTTCCACGCTCCAGATCCATTGCAACCTTGTAGACTACGTTCGGGCTGATCTGTGCGGCCCTCTCGAAAAATCGCAGAGCCGCAGGCATATCTGCAGGGCCTTCGGTGCCGGCGGCCAGCGCCCAGCCAATCTCCACGAGAGTCATGCGGCTGCGGCCGGCATTCACATCCTCAAGCCATTTCAAAGCAGCTTCCTCGTTGCGCTCCACGCCACGGCCCGTGCCATAGGCATAGGCCACATGAGCCATGGCCCGGCGGTTGCCGACCCGCGCGGCCCACAGGTACCACTCGGCGGCTTTCTTCGTATCCGCTGGCACACCATCGCCACGATCATACATACCCGCAACAGCCAGCACGGAGCTGGATGCGCCGCGGAGTGCTTCATATCTCAACCTGCTCTCAAGTTTGGAGCGTCCGTTGCTTGCAATGGCAACCTCATGGCGCGCTATGACCTTCGCCAGGAGCCGCGTTGCAATGCGATCACCCCGCGACGATGCGATCTTCAACGCCTCAAGCCCTGTTGCGAAGGCTGGAGCGTCGATCTTGGCCGTCAATGCAGCCTGCCCGAGCCTGAGAAGGCGCGCCGTGGACATTGCTTTCAACTGTGCAGCGCTGGGACCTGCAGGGGCAGAGGCGGGTACTTCAGGCACCATCTGCTCCTGCTTTGCAGGTGCGGCAATCACAGTGCTTGTGATGAGGCAGCTCAGGAGCAAGATGTGACTTGTTCCGATCATTCGACTTCTCCTTTGCATTCATCCTCGGCTATCAAGATCTCTCATTCCCGACACCAAGCTGTATCCATCGTTCATTTCCGTGCAGCGGTCTCGGCTGTGGTGAGCCACTTTTGCGCGGCCTCGGCGTTCACTTCGGTTCCAAAACCGAGGGTCATGGCAAGGCTGACGCCATACATGGCCTCCGCGTCACCGGCATTGGCGGCGCGCAGCAACCAATCCGTGCTGGCACTGGCCGACAGCTCGACTCCATAACCGGATGCATAGGCGCGAGAGAGTTCTTTCATGGCGATGATGTCGCCTGCCTCGGCAGCCTTGCGCAGCCAGTTCGCTCCCTGCTCGGGATCCGCCTCGACTCCAAAGCCGAACTGAAGGCTGCGCCCGAACTCACGCATGGCTGGCACGGAACCGGCCTCAGCCAGTTCCTTCAGCGCTGCGATGGCGGGTGCTGCATTCGTTTCGGAACTGCCGGCCAGTCGCGCGAGATCGGTTGCCGCTCCCTCGTCGCCGCCACGCAACGCCTTGGCAAGCCATTCGATGGCAGGACCGATATTACCATCGCCGAAAGCTCCGGAGGCATAGTTGCGGCCAAGGAACCGCATGGCCTCTACTTTTCCGGCCTCGGCAGAGCGCTTGAGATACTGCAGAGCGGCTTGTTTATCGGTCTGACCGCCTGTGCCATCGAGCATGACACGCCCGATCAGGAACAGCGTTGCGGCATCCGGTTCGTTGAGCTGAATGTCGTTGATCGCACGCTGGAGCCACATGCGGGCCCGTTCAGTGCCTTGAACGCCATTCACCCGAGACTGAACCTGCGCAAGCTCCACCATATCACGAGCCGAACAGACAGGAAGCGATTCAGCCCGTGCTATCCATACCGAAGCCTCGGACGAATCCCTGGCAAGTGCGGCAAGAGCGATCGCTGCACGAGAGCTTCCGGCTTCTGCCGCGGCTCTTTTCCAATCCAGCGCTGTCTTGCCCGTGGAGCGAAGCTCATCGTCTGTCTGCTCCGCCAATACAAACATCGCGGCGGCGTTGCCGGAGGATGCCGCTTTCTGAAGCAGCATCAAGCCGCGGGCGCGCTCAGCCTTGTCCGTGTGGCTGGGTGACAGCAGAAGACGTCCTAGCTCGAATGTCGCACTCGCATCACCACCCCGCGCAACCTCTTCGAGGAGAGCGCGAGCACCAGCTTCGTCACGGTGCGTATTCTTACCGTCCAGGAGCTTGCGAGCCAGGAGGAGTTGAGCACGGACCCGCTCCTCACCGGGAGCCAGGGCAGCAGAAAGCCATTTGATCGCCTGCTGCTCATTCTCGTCAATGCCCTGCCCCGTTCGGTAGGCAAAAGACAGGAGCACCATGCTCTCTCGATCCCCCTTCTCCGCGGAACGAATGAGAGCCTCCATGTTCTGCCGCGAAACAGCAGGATCGGCATTCGCCTGCGTACCGAGCGCCGCTATGCTGCGCGCATGTCCCGCCGCGGCTGCGCGCGTCAACCAAGCGCGAGCCTGGTCAGCATCCGGAGCTACGATCGCGCTGCATTCATACAGGTCGGAAAGAACCCCCATGGCTTCAGGGCTGCCGCGATCGGCGGCCTCTCTAAGGAGGCCCAGAACATCGGCTCCATTCGCATCTTGAGGGCGCGCGAGGAGGAGCTTCGCAAGCTCCGTCAGCCCGGAAGGTTCACCCCGATCTGCCGCCTTGCGGTAGAGCGAAAGCGCAGTCTTGATATCCGGTTTGCCTTGAATACCGGCAACGTGGAGACGAGCGAGCGAGACAAGAACGCTGGCACTGTGCCCTGGCAGTGCGGCTGCACGCGACAACGCCTCTGCGGCTTTCGGAAGATCGGGAGGCGAGCCGAACTCGCCACGATAATGCCTGGCCAGAATCTTATAAGCATCAACATCGGAATAAGTGCCGGCCTTCTCCAGCCACGCAACTGCTTTAGGCAAATCCTTGGGAACGGCATCTCCCCGCAGAAGATGCTCGCCTAAGGACGTCATGGCTTGAGCGTAGCCTGCATCTGCAGCCCTGGTGAGATGCCTAGCGACTACGTTGGGCGTTGCCTTGGCTCGTCCTTGAATATAAATCTCGGCCAACGCCAAATCGCCCCGATAATCCCCCTGCCGTGCAGCCGCTTCGAACCATTTCATGGCTTCAGGCAAACCTCCTGGAACAAGCGTCTCATCAGCTAGGATCGTGCCAATCTCGTAAAGCGAGCTGCACTTTCCACGCCCTAGATCACCATACAGGATGAGAAGCCCAAGCTTGACCAGATCATCCGTGGCGGCTTGCTGCACTAGGCCGACACGGCCGCTGCGCTGAAGCCTCGCCAGACCGATCACACCGTCGACATTACCAGCAGCAGAAGCAGTGCGCAGAAGCCGCTCCGCCTCCTTGATGTCAGCACCCGCGATACGGCCCTGTTCGTGAAGGCGTGCCAGCTGCACCGCTGCATCCATGTGCAACATGGAGGCGGCAGACGCGAACAGTGATGCCGCCCGCTCAGAGTTCACAGGTCCCGCGGCAGGATCAAGCATCAATTTCCCTAAGCGATAGAGAGCCCTTCCCTTTCCGGGCCAAGTCCGTCCGGACAATTCCTCAAGGAGCTTTCTCGCCGTGGCCGGATCACGCGGAATCTGCGGTGCGCCGTCCGCATACAGCAGGGCGGCGTCATACATTTCCTCGAGATCGCCTGTCCCTTGGGACCTGTCCCACTTCTTCCAGTCTCGCTTGAGAGAGAGTTTCGGAGGAGCCACGCAGAGCTTGCTGAAATCTGTTGTTGGGGCCAGTGAGCGTGGTGCTACCGTTTGAGCATGAACAGCAGTTGGGTATTCGATGAGACCCGTGAGGGACACAGCAACGACAACTCCTGCAGTGACCCTGTTTCGGCTCGTGAGGCAAAGATCGGCGAACCTAGCAAGCTTGCGCATCATGCAATCTCCCATCAGCCCGGGCCTGACGTTTCGTTCGTATTGCTTATTCATCGTCATCACTTTCCCCGGGTTCGGGCAGCTTCTTTTTGCGGATCGCCTTGATGGCCTGCCAGTGGCCGGCCTGCGCCGCCTTGGCGAGCCACTCATTTCCATCAATGCTGTTCTGGTCAGGCGATGGCGGACGGTAGCGCAGGGCCAGATGGTACATGGCGGCAGGATGACCATTCTGAGCAGCCTGAAGGAGCCACCGTTCAGCCTCCTGCGGCTTTGCGTCTGTCGCCAATGCATTCATGCGATAGAGCTCGTACATCGCCCCCTGCGATCCCATGCGGGCCGCCCGTTCGAGCCAGGACAGGGCAAGAGCCGGATCTCTTTGCGTGCCGAACCCTTTCTTGAGTGCCCGCGCGACTTCGATCATGGCCTCGGGCGATCCGCTTTCCGCAGTGCGCAGGTATGAAGCGAAAGCACCTTCAGGGTCGATTGCGGCTCCCATGCCCGAAGCCTTTGCATCTCCGAGCTGGAGCCTGGCCATTACCAGATTGGCATCTCCTGCCTGCGCGAGAAGACGCTCAGCCTTGGCACCATCATGAGGAACCCCGCCCCCATACAGATAGGCCATGCCGAGGTGCATCTTTCCTTCAGGATCGCCATTTTGTGCAGCCAGGGCGTAAAACTGAGTCGCCAGAGCTCTATCCCGGGTAACGCCCTCTCCTCGAACGTAGGCGTCGCCCAAGGCAAGCAGGACCTTCGTGTCGCCGGGCTCGTCATTGTAGATTTCACGATAGAGAGCAACGGCCCGCGCGGGATTCTTCTCGATTCCATTCCCTTCTCTGTAAGCCTTCGCGAGCACGAAGCGCGCATTGTCGTTTCCGAGCTGAATGGCCCGCTGGAGCAAGGCTTCAGCCCTGTTTGCATCGGGCTGAATGCCTACGCCTTCCATCAGGGCCTGAGCAAAGCTGGTCATCGCCTCCGTGTTGTTCTTGCGGGCGAGAGACTCAAGAATAGTAGCACCGTGCTGCGCCGTGACGAGATCCTTCATCTGCAGAAGCGCAATGCGGACCATCATTCTGTCGTTTCCGGAAGCTGCCTTCTCCGCAGCCGAAAGCCACCGGCGAGCCTGATGGATTTGATCAGCGCCTCCACTTAGGTACAGCTCGGCAAGCTGCAGAGCAGCTTCGGTATCCCCAGCATCCGCGATCTTTCTCAAGGCGGTTTCCGCAAGGGCCCGCTCGCCCCGTGCGAGATAGAGTTTCGCCAAGGCAATGGAAGCACGCATGTCCCCGGCCCGCACTGCCGTTTCAAGAACGTCCCGAGCAAGATTGAAATGGCCCGGTCCGCCCGCGCGAGAGTAGAGGGCGCTCAGCTCCATCATGGCAGGGCCGCTGCCTGCCGCTGCGGCACGGCTGAACCAAGTGGCGGCAAGTGCATAATCCTGCGGAACTCCCCGGCCCTCGTTATACATGCGGCCGAGGCGTATCATTGCAGTCGAGATGTTCGCGTCGGCAGCTTTCCGGTACCATTCCAGCGCACGGGAAATTTCCACGCCATCGGAATGCAAGGCGTAATAATCGCCAAGGCGGATCAATGCCATCGTGGCCCCACCTGCGGCAGCCTTCTCGTACCAGCGCACAGCCTCTGAAGCAGAGGGCGCAACACCATTCCCGTTCAGAAGAGCGTCACCTAGACTGATCGCTGCTTTCACATGCCCAAACTCTGCTGCAGCTTGAAGTCGCGCTATGGCCGTCTTGCGCATAGGTTCAGTGGTGGCATCAGGATAAGAGAGAACCGTGCGCGCATATTCGTAGGACGCCGTGGTGTTGTCCTGCATCGCGGCTCGATCGAACAGCGTGATGGCCAGCGGCAGGTCACGCTCAATGAGGTCACCGTTGCGAAGCTCCCTGCCGAGACCAACAAGCACTCCGGGGTCGTCATCAACATTCTGCAGGGCTTCAGTCAGAAGCATTTTCGCCTTCTCGCGCCCCTCGCTCCCCTGCTGGCTGTAGATTTCAGCCCCGAGCAAAAGCGCACGCGCTTCCTTGGTTTCGAGAGCCCTGTTCAGCCAGAGCTCCCCCTCGTTCGATGGAACTCCGAGCGCACCTCCCTTGTATGAATCCTCCGCCAGCGCGAGTGCTGCCTCCACCAAACCGCCATTGGCTGCCTTCTCGAAAGCAGACCGCGCCTCCTGCGGCTGATAAAGAGCGGTTTTGGAGTCCAGTCTCATCCGGCCCAGGCGCAGGGATGCCTCCGGATCGCCGAGATCCGAGGCACGTCGATACCATTCAAGCGCGACACCCAGACGATCAGGCTCACTGTCACTGGTTGCGCGATAATGATCCGCGAGTGTCCTGGCAGCATCCGCAGATCCCTGCCTCGCATCCTGGAAGAGAAGTCTCAACCCTTGGCTGGCGAAGACATTTACTTTTGTGGCATCGCTCTCAAGCCTTGCGAGGGCCAGACCCGCTGGACCATGCCCCAAACGCAGTGCTACCTGATACAAGCCCTTTGCAGCTGCAATATCCTGAGGGACGCCGGTGCCGGTTTCCATCAGCCCTGCCAACAGATATGCCGCCTCGCGGTTCTGCATGGCGGCCGCACGGCGCAGGAGCTCGGCGGCACGTTCGCTCGAGGCTCTCCCCTTATCGCGATTCAGCAGCATCTTGGCGCGCCGGACGGCAGCTGATGCCCAATGAGGACCCGGATTGGCAAGGGCGCGTTCCAGAAGGCGCTCGGCTTCATCCGGCTGTGCTTTGCGTAAGGGGTTGGTTTCGCTGATCGGCAGGCCAGATTGGAGGATCTTCGCCTGCTCGACAAAGGCCTCCTGATCCTGGCGCTGGCGTAATCTCTCAATCTGCTCCATGCTTGCCCGGAAGCCATGATGCATTTGCGTATCGGGCGCAGTCTGGGGCCATGCCGGCCCGAGGGCCAGAAGAGCGGTGGCTGTCAGAAGGGTGCTGAGCCAGAAGCCTTTCGTCATCCGCGCCCCCAAATGCATGTCGCATTGCCGCCGGCAAACTCATCGATGAGTGGCCGCTCGTTCTTGAGGCTCCGCATAAACAGGGCTTTGAGTCTGCGCGTTGCAAGGCCTGCGCGATCGCGGGAAACAATCGCCTCCGCCCACGCCATGTAGTGGCGGCCATGGCTACGTTTTGCCAGGAAGCCGAGGTCGGGCTTCCGGAAGTCGGACTCGTCCCCCGGAATGTAATTTTCCGAAGCATAGGCCAGAACCACATTTGGTTCCGTGATGCCGTTGAGCGTGTAGGAAAGGATGCGGTCGAAGGTGATTCCGCCTTCATTCAATCCGTAAAGATCCGTTCCTCTCATCGCTGCAGTTTCTGCCATGACCGCCATGCTGGAGAGGGATTGACGCATATACCACAGGGCGCGAGCACCCCTACGGGTTTCAAGAGGCAGGCTCCCGTCAGCCCGTCCATCCGACAGAATGGTGCGATACCGATCAATGCCTTTGGCATAGAGACGGTCATCGCCTGTCACCGCTCCCCAAGTCATCAACACGCTATCAGTTAGGTAACGATGATTGTTATGGTCAACGGACCCGTCAAAATTGTAATCGACCTTGCGAACAAGAGGATCGATCCAGCCGGCAACAACCCGCCGTTGCTCATCGTCCAGACTGCGCTGGATGACTGAGTAACCGACCACGGTCGGCAGGAGCACACGCTTCAGAGCATAGTAGGCATCGTTTTCTACTTCCGTCTGCGCAAAGGCATTCGCCTTTGACCAGGTGAGCAATAGGTCGCGCAAAGCAGTTTCGGAGGCCGCGTCGCCTGCAAGTGCACGACCTGTCAGCACCATGACGGCCCAGGCATAATCGTTGGCAGCACCATCCGTCCCATAACCTTCGGTCGCTTTAAGGCCCATGATCGGTTTGAGCCCATTCCACGACGCGTCACGTGGTATGGCAAGGCAGGCTGCGCGGATACCGGCAAAGGCCGGCTGCGAGAGAGCGGCGCGACGCTGCTCCACGTCAAAGACACCAACCGGTTTTACTTGGGCATAGGAAGGCCCCGCAGCCAGAAGGTTCAAAATCAGAAAGGCAAAAATGCGCTTCATGCCGGCCTCTAAGTGCCTTGAGATGTGTTGGAGAAAGCCTGCTGCTGCACACTGCCATCCGTCGTCGTGCAATCCGCTTTGCCCTGCGGGTCGAAGATGTGTATGTCAGCCCCGCCCTCGAAGTATCCCTTCTCGCGCAGGAAACAGGCAACGGCAGGCCGTACGGGGCGGCAAGCGCTTGCAATTAAAGTGCTGGTCTTGGAGGAAGTTTGCAGAACCTGTCCTTCCAACCCACGCAAGTCGCCACCGAAAAGACGGCGGGATTGCTTCACGAACTTGTTGGAGAACATAGCAATGCCGGAAGCACCCTGGGCATTGATGCCGACCCTATTGGACGAAAACCGATTACGCCTTAGGGAAATACTCGTTACAGCGTCATAGGGATCAAGTCTGAAGTCCCGCGTTTCACCACTCTTCGTTTCGAGGAGATTCGCCACATAGGCATTGACCCCTGCGCCTCCGTTTTCCTCGATCCGATTGTCATAGGCGCCAATGTCGAAACTATTTCGAACCTTCAAGCCATCCCTCTTGTTGGCGAGAAGATGGTTGTTGGTCATCAGATTGCAGGAACTCTCGAAAAGCGTGATGCCGTCCTGAGCATTGTTGAAGGCAGCATTGGCGTGAATGACGTTGTTGGAGCTGTCTCGATCGAGCATGATCCCGGATCCGACGTTGTCGAAAGTCAGGTTGCCGATGATCCAGCTCTCATCCACCTCACGCGAGATAATGATGCCGTGCTTGGCCTTTGTCCCATAGGTCGTATTGAAGGCGATGATCAGCTTGCGTGTGCGGTCGTGAGGATCGAGGCCATAGATGACGTTGTCGACATACTCGTTGCCGATAATGTGAATGTTCTCGGCTTCATATGAGTAGAAACCGAAATGTGAGTTGCGGAACACATTGTCGACCACATATCCGGTCGCATGTGCTTGGTCGCGTAGTTCAGCAACGCGGATTGGGCCCGATGAAAAGGAAAGCCCGAAGGACTTGGAGTTCTCGTACCCCAGCGCGGTCAACACTGACCCCGCCACGTTCATGCGTCCGTCGCCCCAGCTCAAGAGGAAGGGGCGAAACTCGTGAACCTTGCCCATGTCAGACCAGGCGGGCTGACCTGTCTTTTCATCGTAACCTATAATATCTGCATCCACGACGTGAAGCTCACCTGCACTGGCAATGAACGCCCCTGCATTTGCGCTGAAGCGATAAGTGGGCATATCCAGACGCGACAGAACGAGGCGAGCCCCTGGGGCCACGAAGACCGGCGCGCGGAGAGTGAGGACATCGCCATCGATAGCAATCAGGTCCTGATCCTGTGTCCCTCGCAGCTGGCGGGCGATCATCCCCAAAGTTGCGATACCGGATTGAACCACAACGATGCGCGGCGTCGGAGTTCCCTGGTAGCGAACCGCTTGTTCAATACGGGCATCCCCGCTTGGGCCCTCGTCCAGAAATTTGGAGATATAGAGATTGTAGTTCGCAAATGTTACACCGGCGACAGCCCCTGAAGGCCAAGGGACAATGGTGCGGACGTCAGCGGCCGTAGCAAAACTCTGCGGCAATGGAGAACGACTGGAGGTGTCTAACTCATTCCCGACCTGCGCAAGAACGAGGCCTCGACGGGTTCGCCTCTCATGCCCGAGCTCATTCTCCGCGGAAGGGTCCGGCGGCAAACTCTCCACGGGATCGACAACGTCTCCCGTATCGTCCTTGTCGGGGCTAGACACAGCGGTCACCTGCGCCTCGGCAAGACGGCGGAAGGCGGCGCCACGCACCCGATCGTCCCTGATGGACCGGATCAGGTCAGATGCGAGGACGATGCCGCTCGGCAGACTAACGAGGTCCAGCGCGATCTCCTGCTTATCCTGATCGCTCATCACCTGACTGAAGCTGCGCTTCAGAACAGCGTCTGGCAGGCTGCTCCGCTTCTTCTGTTCAACAGCCTGTTTGGCATCCGCTTTGGCGATTGCTTCGTCAGCGCGTGCGCGGAACTTGTCATCAATGATACGTTGCTTCAGTTCACCCGCGCGAGCCTTGTCCCCGAGATCAGCAAGAGACTTTACGATTGTGTAATATGCCCTGTCCCGATCGAGCTTCTCCTGAGCCTCAGCAATCCGAATTGCCTCGCTGAGGGCCTGTTCGCCAGTCTCCGCTTCCTTTTTCTTGCTCGCCTGACGCGCGATCTCAACCCAGGATTCGACTTGGTACTTCTTGTCCTCGATCCGTCTGGTGAGATTAGCCGCATCAGCGAACTTACCTGATTGGGAATGGGCCTTGGCGACGGCTGAAAGGACACGTCCGCTGTCTTCCGGATCAGTGAGCTCTCCGACGATCTGCAAAGCCCCAGCTACATCGCCCGCTTGAGCCTTTGCCCGGCCGATTCCGCTCAGTGCATGAGAACGATCATCCTTGTGCTGGATCTGAGGCAGCAAACGCTCAGCATCCGTGAAACGGCTGTTTTCGGCAAGGCGCTTGGCCAGATCTCCCAAGGCCGCGGACGTTTCCGAGCGAGGCTCTAAACGCTTGGCGTAGTCCAACGCATCGTCAAATCGATCGGCGCGCGTCAAGGCTCGGACTGCTTCGGGCCAAATCATGGCTTGCGCGGCTTGATCCGCCTTGTCAGCACCTTGCAGTGCTTGAGAGAACATCTGCTCGGCCATGTTGCCATAGCCGGCCCGCTCCATCTCACTCGCCACGGTTAGCTGTGCCGTAACTTTCGCTGCGCTGTCCTGCATCGTCTCGAGGAGACTTGCCGACTGCAAGGAAACACCCTTAATGATCTGCTCTTTCACGATCAAGGCGAGTGCCTTTTGCTGATCACTGGGATTGAAGAAGCTCTGAGCGGTCGCGGCAGCTGCCTCGAAATCCTGCCGCTCGAGTGCAGCAGTCAGGAGATCGGATAGAAGATTCTCTTGCCTCTCGCTGCTGGGAAGAGTCAGGGCAAGGTGCAGACTTCCTCCGAGATCTCCTGCACCAAGACGTTTGAGGACCTCGGCCTCCAGTTGATCTTTCGAGGCCTTCTGCCATGGAGTGCCTTTCAGCTTTGCGAGAGCAAGATCACGCCGGGCATAAGCCCGATCCCGAGGACGTGGGATAAGAGCGATGGCGCGTTCCGCAAGCGAAACCCCCGTTGGACCAAGATTGGCGGCAAGACGGGAGACCGCATTATAAGCTCCCGATTGCTCTCCCGCCCCAGAAATCGCTTTCGCTGTATCGAGAGCAAGAGTGGCATAGCGCAAAGCACGATCCTGCACACCAATCCTGCTGTAAGCCTGCCCGATCTCGATGAAGGCTGCAGACCTGTACTCCGGAGCCCGCTGTGCGCTGGCGAGCTGGTGAAGCGTCACGCCGAGTTCGATCCGGTCGATGCTCGTCTGGTTGGCCGTGAGATCAGCCAGGGACGCCTGCAGCAGGAGTGCACCCAGCATGTCATGGCTCAACCCGTCATCGGCAAGGCGAACGAGTTCCGCACGCGCACCGTCCCGCAAATCGGCAGAACCAGAATTCTCCGGTCCTGCAAACTTCTCGAGAAGCTGAATGCGGGCCAAAGCAACCTGGTAAAACCCTGCCTTCTTCGGTCCAGCCCCCTGCTCGGCAGAAAGAAAGGCTTGGCGGGCTTCTTCAGCGAGACGTGATACCTCATTGGGCTCCTGAGCCCAGATTCCTGAGCTCAGAATCAATGAGATAAATGCGGCAGATACCGAGAGGCAGCGATCAGCTCGCAATAATGCGATCATACTGATCCTCCAGGCGCACGATATCGTCCTCGCCAAGATACGTTCCGCACTGCACTTCGATCAGATGCAGTTCGTCGTCGCCGATATTCTCCAAACGATGGACGTCTCCCTTTGGAATGTAGACGGACTCATTCGCCGTCATCACGAAGATCCTATCGCCGACCGTGACACGTGCCGTTCCGGAGACGACCGTCCAATGTTCGGAGCGATGGTGGTGATACTGAAGCGACAAGCGCCCTGCGACATCAACAATGATGTGCTTGACCTGGAACCCCTCACCGACGCGAAGAGACTCGTATGATCCCCAGGGCCTGCGGACCTTGCGATGCAGGTTGGCCTCGGGCCGCCGCACCGCTGCCAGTTCGCTCGCAAGGCGCCCCACATTCTGCGCCTGATCGAGCGATCCTACGAGAACTGCATCCGCAGTGTCGACGACAACGATCTTTTCGACTCCCATGACAGCAACGAGTCGTGAGTTACCATGCACATAGCTATTGCGCACATCGTGGAGAATAGTGTCACCCCGGGCGACATTTCCATTACCGTCCTTTGAGCCCACATCCCAAAGAGCTGACCAGGAACCGAGATCGCGCCAGTTAGGCGACACGGGCACGCAGACGAGGCGTGCGCTCTTCTCCATCACAGCATAATCGATCGAGACCGCAGGGGCTGTCTCGAAATCGGCAGAAAGACGGATGGTATCGTTGCTGCGGTGAGCCATCGTCACAGCTCGCCGAGCACAATTAATCACATCGGGAGCATATTCCTGCAGCTCTTCCATAATGGTGCGTGCAGTGAACATAAAGATGCCGCTGTTCCAGAGGTGGCGCCCTCCTGAGAGGAGCGCTTCAGCAATGGTCCGCTTCGGTTTCTCGACAAAGCCAGCAACCCGGCAGCTTACGTCATCGAAGAACTCGCCGACTTCGATGTATCCAAACCCTGTCTCGGCATGTGTCGGCCGAATACCGAAGAGAACGATCTGTCCTTGGCGGGCGGCCTGAGCAGCCTGAGCGACGGCGTCTGAGAAGACTTCCGCCTGTTCGATCAGGTGATCACTGGGAGCAACCAGCATCAGGCGGTCAGGATCTTCCTCCGCGATCAAGGCGGCGGCCGCAGCAATTGCCGGCGCCGTGCTCCGGACCGATGGCTCGACGAGCAAACGAACGGGACCAGATTTCAACTCGCAGATCTCACGTAATGCAAGATCACGGTGAGTGTTGTTCACGATGATAAGTGGCTCTGCATAAAGCTCAGTGCTGAACCGCTGAACAGTTTGCTGGAAGAGGCTTCTTTCACCTGATAGCACGTGAAACTGTTTGGGCTCGCTGGCGCGCGAAACCGGCCAAAGGCGAGTTCCGGCACCTCCACACATCAGAACCGGAATGATGTTATCCATGATCAATCTCCAGAATATTCCTTGTGCTGCGCAGGCATTATCCCAGCATTAGTCGAGCTCTCATTTGAGAGTGGCGATGCGCTTGTCGCCGGAAGTCTCAGGTTTTTTGGCCGCTTGCTGTGCGTCATCCTGCTTGTCACTCGAACGGAAGAGCGAGGCGATTTTCGCTCCGGCCCAGCTCACGCTGGCATTCACCTTGCCGGCTGCCGTGCCGAGCGTAGATCCCGAGAAAGTATCGAAGATGACGGAGACGGGTTGCCCAATCGCCGTATCTTCCAACTCCCGCCCAGGAGACAGTTTCACGAGGAAACGACCCGCGCTGGCGTCCGCATCGGAGTAGGTTGGCAGGGGCTCAATTCCCACGTCGCGCACAAGCGTTCCATCAGCATATTCAACAACCGCTCTGGCGCCCCGGTAGAAGCGCAGAACGTCGCTCTGTGGAATGCTGGCCGTGATATAGGGGGTGCTTGTTTTCTCACGGAGGACGAGGATTGGTGCCCCCTCGCGAACAAAGCTCGACGGGCGGTTGTAACGAGCTTGGACGATGCAGTCACAGGGGCTGTCAATAACGATGCTGCTGCTGCCTTGTGGGCCTTGGATCGTCAGAAGCGGTTCGCCTGCCTGCACTTCATTGCCCGCGGCAACGAAGGTCAATTGGCCACTCGAGGGAGCCGGAACCGTGACAAGATCCGCTGTGATCAAGGCCGACTGCGCCGGGATCATGTACATCTTCTGGAACACGCCCATGCCAATGAAGCCGAGAAGCAAAAGCGTGGCGCCCATAATGGCCCCGTATCCTGCGATGCTGCGTCCGTGGTAGGCAACATTGGCAACTAAGCCCTGGGGCTTGGGACGCTGGGGCACTTCGCGTGTCTTCCCCTCATTTCGCCTTGAGACGACATCGAGCACGTCCCCGGCCTCCACTACTTCGCCTGAGAGATATGCATCGAGAACGAAGCGAAGGAGATTGTGCTGGCGCGGAGAGACATCCACGAACCGCATACCGATCCGGCTCTGATCCTGGTTCACGTAACGAACCTCTGTCCTCACCTGCAGAGTCAACTCATACCCGTTGAACGGGAAGATCAATACAAGCTCAACAATGTCACCGGGGCGAGCATCGATTACGCCAGTTCTGACGCCTATGCCGCCGACCGATAGATCAATGACAGAGACGGGCGTTCCACCATGAAGGCACCTCATGGGCAGGCGATAACGCGGATGCTGGCGTTGAACCTCAGCTTCATGCGTAATCGTCGACATATTGTGTTTCTCCATGAAGAAAGCGCGATTTAAGGGAAGAACAGCAGGGCCCTAGGTGTTGGGAGCACGTCGACGCTCCACGCCAAAAGAGCGAGGAATGCGCCCAGAGAAAGAGTGTGCATGTAGGTCGACATGAAGTCGCTCGCGACAAGAGGGCGCTTTGCGCTCCGTGCTCCCGAGGTCGTCTTCTGACGCGTCCATTTCTGGCGATCCAAGCGAAACGTGATGTGGACCTTCATCAGCGATCCGAAGATCTGATTGAAGTAGAGAAGAAACGGGTAGAACACGGATACCCGTGAGCGCGACGTGAGAAGTGAAAGGGTCAACACGTAACGTGACGTGAGAATCCAGAGTGCATAGAGGAGGAATGCATATCCGCTGACAAAGAAGGTGGCGATCATCGCCACTGCAAACCCAACAAGGGATGTCCACATCGATATGCGCTGGTCCAGGATGGCCCACCAAGTGAACCAACCGATTTTCTTCGGTCCCACCGCCAAGGCCCGCGCGTTGGTGCGCAGCATATTCCCGAACCAACGTATCATGAGCATGGCGGCCGCCGAAATGAAGTTGTCAGTCGGCGGATCTTCCACAGTCAGAACCACGACATCGGGGACGTAGATCATCTTGTAGCCGTTCCGGAGCAACCAGAACCAGCTCGATTTGTCGTCGCCGGTCAGAAATTTGAAGCGTCCCAGCCGCCAATGATCGATGTAGTCCAGCTCCACTTGGCGGATAAAATCTGGATCGCTGACGATGCTGGCTCGGAACATGGCCATACGGCCGGTCAACGTAAGAACCCGTTCCGACAGTCCCATGGAAGACATGAGCGTGTGGCGTTGGGCGAAGCGAAGCGCGTACCATTCCTGGAAAATGCGTCGGCCTCGAACTTCACTGATCTCATCCGTAGTGAGTGCGCCGACTTGAGGATCTAGCTGAAAGAAGCCAGCACACTTCTGAATAAGATCCCGTGGAATGATGCTGTCACCGTCGATGACAGCGACAACATCATCCTCGGACGGGCACCGACGGGCAATGGCTCTGAAACCATATGCAAGTGCATCGCGCTTGCCTGTACCGGCAATTCTGACCACCACCAAATCAACTTTGTCCTGGTCCGAGCAGAGGCTGCGGAAAATTGCCTTCACCAGTCTCTGATCAGCTGTCTCGACAATAGAGGCAACGACGGTCACTTTTCCCGGAGCGGCAAGAGCAGCTTCGAAGGCTGCCTTATAGACGCGCCTTGTGACGGCCGAGTCGATCCGGAAGGTCGTCACGAGCAGATAGGCGTTAAGGGCTTCGTGAGTAACGAGCGCATCCGCTGCCTCCCGCATATGCGGGAATACCGTCTTTCGGTAGACCAGCGCACGGGCAAAGTGCAGCCCTCCCCACCCGTAGCGCCAAATCGCCAGAAAGCCGACCGTACCGATGAAGCCGCCGCCGATCATGCCGTAGGCTTCCGCCGGCAATTCGGCAGCGAAGGCCGCTACGGCAACGACATAGAGCAGATGTGCCCATACCGACTCCGAGAGCCGGGTACTGCTGGGACTACCAGCAGATGCCCTGATAGAAATCACCTGAACACCTTGTCTGATTGATACGAACGAGGTCGATGAGCGGACGACCGTCATCAACGACGTCCATCAAGCGCGTCGCTTCAGCACGATTTCCGAGAACAAAGACTTCGGCGTGATCGACCACTTCATCGATGTTCGCCGTCAGCAGTGTCGCGAGATGCGGCAGATGAGAACGTACAAACTGCAGATTGGCACCGGTGAGCTTCGAGACCTGAATATTCGGGTCATAAATCCGAATGTCGTAGCCACGGCCGAAGAGACGCTCGGCAAGCTCCACGAGCGGGCTCTCGCGCAGATCGTCCGTCTCCGGCTTGAAGCTTAAGCCTATGATGCCGATGCGTCGCTTTCCTGTCGCAACCACCATGGAATAGGCGCGGCGCAACTGCTCTTCATTCGCCTCCATAGTTGCATCGAGAACAGGCGTCGGCACCTCGAGCCTGCGCGCCGCAAAGCGCAGTGCCCGCAGATCCTTGGGCAGGCACGATCCGCCAAAAGCGAAACCAGGCTTGAGGTACGCCTTGGAAATGTTGAGGCGCGTATCCGCACACAGAACATCCATGACGGTATGACCATCGATACCAGCCGCCTTGCAGATATTGCCGATCTCGTTGGCAAAGCTGATCTTCAGTGCATGCCAGGCATTGTTCGTATACTTCACCGCTTCGGCCGTGCGGATCGATACGATCCTTGGCTCCACCTTGAAGATCTTATGTAATTCCAACAGACGGTCGACTGTTGCCTGGTCGTGGCGTCCGAAAATGATGGCACCGGGATCGTAGTAATCTGCAATCGCAGTGCTCTCTCGCAAGAACTCGGGATAATAAGCTACACCGAAGCCGACACCGGCCTGGCGCCCCGATGCCCGCTCCAGCGCCGGGAGGATGATGCTTTCCATCGTACCTGGCAGAATGGTCGAGCGCATAACGACAGAGTGGAAGGAATTCTTCTCTCGGATAGCAGCGCCGATCTCCTCCGCAGCCGCGGTAACAAAGCCTGTATCGAGCGATCCATTCGGCCGAGACGGCGTGCCTACGCAAACAAACGAGAGGTCAGAGCTTTGAATAGCATCACGGACGTCATTGGTAGCTTTCAGACGCTTGTTGCGGATTCCATCCTGGATCAATCCGTCAAGACCCGGTTCGACAATCGGGCTGACGCCTGCATTCAGAGGTTCAACTTTCTGCGGGTTTGGATCAACGGCAATGACATTATGGCCATCATTGGCCAAGCATGCGGCCGATACGGCTCCTACATAGCCAATTCCAAAGACACTGATTTGCATTAGGCTGTTCCCGATGAACAACAGTGATATCGAGGCGCAAGAAGAGGCGCCGGCACAGCCCAATAGATACTCTCGGCACCTGCGTTTTCTCGTCACTATTTCGGCTGTGGAGATACCCCCGAGGGGTTAACTGGGGAACTACTCCCACCAAGGATTGATTTAACTCGAAAGATTTTGAAACCTTTCTCGGCAAAGCATTTCTCGAAAAACTATGCTTAAACCTTGCCACATATTGCCTCACGATAAGGCAAGACCCCCGCCCGTTGTGCAGATGTTCTTATTCTGAGTCGCTTACGGGAAGGAGGAAAACTTACCACCCTTCTGCAGTGCAACATCGACAAGTTTCTTAGAAACTTTACCTATCGGATTATAGTCGATAGACGGCGCCTTTTTCGTTTTCGTAGAAAAATCAAGGCATTGAAAAGACAAAAATTATTTTTCCAGAATTTTAATTTAGAACGACCCTTCGAGCAGCAGTTCCTTGGCTTTTGCAGAATTTTCAAGAACAGATTTGCACACTCAATAACATCTTTGAGAGCAGTGTTTTTGTGTCGAGGACAAGCACACCTCAGCTCTCCGTGGCCGAGCCGCACTAAGGAGCTACTTCCAACGCGCAATCGATAGAAAATTGTCCTTCGCTATATCAGGAGTATTCAGCAAGGGATCGTAATAAATGCCCACAGTTATCACCGTTGCCGCGCCTACCGGAAACGCTCAGAAGGACATGGCTGCCATCGCTACAGCCATCAGAGACGCCAACATCGAGTACATGAAGAATCCTGGAGCTGGCCAGGTTACCGTCAAACTAGCGGCCGGGACTTATGCAGTCACAGGCGATCCAGCCAATCCCTCCAAAGGTCCTATCGAACTGCTTTCTGGTGTTGCGCTCGTCGGCGAAGGGATGGGCGAGACCGTCATCCGGCTCGTCGATGGGTTCAATTACAGAATCAATGGGATTGTGCGTACCGCTCTGACAGACGTTTCAGACGTTTCAGTCTCCAACCTCACGATCGATGGCAACCGCACCAATAATACTGGACATCAAGCCGGCTTCATCTGCGGTGCGAAGGCTGATGAAGGGAAGATCCAATCCGACATTACGCTCACAAGCGTTGAGATCAAGAACTGCACGGCATACGGCTTCAATCCGCACGAAGTCACTACGAATGTGACAATTGAGAACTGCGTTGCTCATGGGAACGGCCTCGACGGTTTTGTGGCCGATGCTGTTGTCGGGGGCACCTACAGGAACAACGTGTCCTATGACAATGATCGCCATGGCTTCAACATCCAGAACGCCACGACGCAGCTCACTCTTGAGAACAACAAAGCCTATTTGAACGGATCGGCTGGCCTGACCATCCAACGCGGCGACGTGCCACCGGAGGATGGATCTCCCCTTTCTTGGGTCAACGATATTCAGGTCATCGGAGGCGAGTATTACGGTAATACGAAGGAAGGCATTCTCGTCAAACTCTCGGACGATGTGACGATCGACGGTGTCAAGGTTCACGACAATCTGCGCCAAGGCATCAGAATCGAGGGGTCGACCGATACCATCGTCCAGAACAGCGATATCTACGGCAACTCGAAGGAAGCCCATAACACCTATGACGAGATCCAGATCCGCCTCCGAGTGGATAGTGCCGTTACGGGCCAGACCTATTATTCGACAAACACGCAGATCCTGAACAACAATATCCACTCCGAAGGCGCTGTTAACGCCCGCTTCGGTGTTCGCGAGGAATCCAGCAACCTTGCCGGCGGGACCACGGGGACAGTCGTAAGCGGCAACACGATCACCGGGATGGAATCCGGGGATGTTTCCGTACCCGGATACATTCGGCATGGCGGTTCTGGCGATGACATCATCGAGGGAACCAAAGATGGCGATAATATGCAAGGCCTCGCCGGAAACGACACTTACACGGTCAATCACTCCGGCGATAAGGTTGTCGAACAGGCTGGCGAAGGCGATGACGATCATGTCAAATCCTTCATCACATACACGCTCGCCGAGAACGTCGAGCATCTGACTTTGATGGGCACTAACGTCATCAATGGTTACGGGAATGCCTCTAATAACCGACTGACGGGCAACACCGCCAACAACGTTCTCAAGAGCCATGGCGGGAATGACACGCTTTATGGTGGCGCCGGCGCTGACACGCTTGAAGGTGGCGACGGTGACGATACTTATTACGTAGGCAGTACCAAAGATGTCGTCGTTGAGAAAACCAATCAAGGCCTCGGTGGCATCGATACGGTCTACAGCAGCGTTGATTATGCCCTTTCCAGCGCGGTTGAGAGGCTTATCCTGACGGGATCGGCTATCACAGCCAAAGGCAATACAGGATCAGGAAATAGTCTGATCGGCAACGATCTTAACAATGTTCTTGATGGACTGGCTGGCGAAGACCGAATGGAAGGAGGTCTCGGCAACGACAGCTATTATGTCGACGACAGTGGCGACCTTGTTGTGGAAGCTTCCGAAGGAGGCATTGCGGATCAGGTCCTCACCTCTGTGAACTACACTTTATCAGCAAATGTTGAGAACATCAGAGCGATAGGAACAGGCAGCCTCATTCTGACCGGCAACGAGTTCAACAATAAGATCACCGGCAACTCCGCTTCAAATACGCTTAAAGGTGGAGCTGGTCACGATACCCTCAATGGTGGTGCGGGTGCTGACTCCATGGAAGGGGGCGATGGCAACGACGTTTATTATGTCAGCATCATCGGCGATCTTGTCGTCGAGAAGAGCACCGGGAGCTTGGGTGGCATCGATACCGTATACAGCAGCATCAACTATACCCTGACCTCGAATGCTGAGAACCTGATCCTGACCGGATCAGCAGCACGTGGAACAGGAAACGCTTTGTCTAACATTCTGACCGGCAACGTCTACAACAACGTTCTCAACGGGGCTGGAGGCGCCGATCAGATGAAAGGTGGCAGCGGCAACGACCTTTATTACGTCGACAATATCGGCGACATCGTCATAGAAACTTCGACAGGGGGTAGCTCCGACTACATTCGGACAAGCGTAGACTATAGCCTCTCGGCCTATGTCGAAAGGCTTTATGCCACCGGCAGTTCTGCGATCTCTCTGACAGGCAACAGCCTCAGCAACGTACTCTCAGGTAATGCAGCCCGAAACACACTCGCAGGTGGAGCCGGCAATGATACGCTGAACGGTGGCGCGGGTAACGATAACCTGACCGGAGGACCGGGGAGTGATACGTTCTCATTCAACACGACTCCAAGCACCTGGTACAACAAGGACACGATCACCGACTTCAATGCCGTATCCGATACTATCAAGCTAGAGAACAATGTCTTCAAGGCGTTGACATATACAGGAGCGATGAGTTCCGCCAACTTCACCCTAGGATCTGGTGCCAAAGACGCGAATGATTATGTTGGCTACAGCACAACCACAGGCGATCTGTGGTACGATTCCAACGGTAACGCTGCAGGCGGCAGGGTTGTCTTCGCCAATATTGGCACTAACAAAACGATCGGCAGCGCCGATTTCCTCATTGTCTAAATAGTACCTCACGAGGGTGGCTCCCGAACCCTGGAGCCACCCTTGCCGTGAGGGCGGCCTGCCGTGGACCTGCCGCCATATGTGATCCACGACCTATGCAACTTTCCGGGCTTGATGAGTTTGTTGGGCGAAGGCGTTCGG